>CAXTBR010000001.1:0-14920 GCA_964242785.1 uncultured Lichenihabitans sp.
CGCAGTCGCTGATGAGCTTCGACGTGCCCGAGATCGCGATGCGCGCGGTCGTGTACGGTGCGCTGGAGTGAGGGCGCCGCGGTCGATGCACCGGCGGCTCATCGATGACTGGTCCTGACCCTTTGCGGACCTTGGGAGTGTCTGCTCGTGGGAAGTCTGACGGACGGGTCATAACTGCATGATCGTGAATTGGCGGATCGGCGGGGGAACGCTGGGCTCGCTTCTTCGCGCAGCAGATGCGCCGGAGGGCGGTCGATAACGGCAGGAGACAAGGAGCCAGGAGGTCCGCTATCTTTCTCGACGGCGGCGGACCCGGCCCCTGCACGAGGAGAGATGGGGATCGCGCAAAACGGTTCGGAGGCATGAGGGACGGCTTGGACGACACGCAACGCAGCTTTTACGGGCTGAAGTTTGAGAACGCTTTCCTTCGCGAGAAAGGCAAGGCGTTCGAGAGCTTGTTCGCGCGCGTGATGGCCCACGGTTATACTGGCGACTTCGAGCCGGTGCGTCCCTATGGCTCGCAGGGCGACCTGAAATGCGACGGCTTTCGGCCGAGCGACGGCACCGTGTTCCAGTCCTACGCGCCCGACTCGACCAAGCTCGCCGACCTGCTTGCCAAGATCGACAAGGACTTCACCGGCGCCCTCAGCCATTGGGGCGCGAACATGCGGCGCTGGGAGCTTGTCCATAATGACGTGCGCGGCCTGCCCGCCGAGGCGGCGCACAGGCTCAACGAGCTACGCGCCGCTAACCCTGCAGTCACCATCGCCGTTTTCGGCGAGGCGGAAATGCGTGCGGTCGCCATGCGCCTCGCGCTCCACCAACTCGAAGACCTGTTCGGCGCCGTGCCCTCGCGGCGAACCCTCGAGCGGCTCGACTTCACGAACCTGCGCCCGGTCCTGATCGCGATCGAGCGGCGCGACCCGGGGGCAGAGCCGCCGCTCGTCGCCCCGTCTCCGACCAAGCTGCAGCACAACGCGCTTTCACCCGATGCGGCGCTGCTGCTCCGTCAGGGACGGCGTCGCGAGAAGCTCGTGCAGGACTTCTTCGACGCCTGGCCCGACCCGAGCTTCGGTGAAGATGTCGCAGAGGCTTTCCGCGCCCGATATCAAGCCTTAAAGGCGGTTGATCTGAGCCCCGACCAGATCTTCGGCGAACTCCAATCTTTCGCCGGCGGCATGGAGGGCGAGCCGTCGCACCAGGGGTCAGTGCTCGCCGTCCTCTCCTACTTCTTTGAGCGTTGCGACATTTTCGAGGATGTCGTTCAGGACACGAGCGCATGATCCTGCCGACCAAGCATATCCGCCCTGACCGCGCGCTCCTCGCCGTGGGTGGTGATCTCCTCGTCTCTCTGTACGAGCCGAGAACCGTGTCGGGTTTGTGGGACGACGTCCGCGCGAAACGCGGCGACTCTGGCGAGCCTGCCCCCATCAATTACGACTGGTTCGTCCTCGCGCTCGATCTCCTTTTCATGATCGGAGTTATCGAGCTCGACCGCGGTCTTCTCCGGAAGACTACCCCATGATCCACAGCATCAGTAGCGACCTGACCAGCTTCAAAGCCCTGACTTTCGGGCCGGGGTTGAACATTCTCCTCGCCGATAAGAGCGAGGGCGCCAACGACCGCCAGTCGCGCAACGGCGCGGGTAAAACGAGCTTCGTGGAGCTGATCCACTTCCTTTTCGGCGGGAACGCCGACAAAGACAGCATCTTTCGCTCACCCGAAATAACGTGTTGGTCGTTCGAAGCGCGCGTCGACGTCGGCGGAGCGATCGTCGACGCAACCCGCTCGGGTACGAAGCCGTCGCGCATCCGCCTCCAGGGCGACACGTCAGCATGGCCGCTGCAACCCAGCCTCGACGCCAAAGCAGGCGACTTGGTCTTCACCAACGAGCAATGGCGCGTGCTCCTCGGGAGCGTGTTCTTCGGCCTGAGCGACACCAACGAGGCCGATGATCCGCTGCGGTTCCGACCGACGTTCAGGTCGCTGTTCTCCTACTTCGCGCGGCGCCAGAACAGCGGCGGGCTCGTCGGACCTACCCAACAATCGAGCATGCAGCAGACTTGGGACCAGCAGGTCGCCGTATCCTACCTGCTCGGCCTCGACGCCCGTGTTCCGCAGGAGTTCCAGGAAGTCCGCACGCAGGAAAAAGCCATGGCCGAGCTACGCAAAGCCGCGAAGGATGGCGGCCTCGGGCGCTACTTCGGGACGGCGGCGGATTTGCGCACCCGGCTGACCATCGCCGAGGCTCGATCGCGGCGCCTTGCCGAGCAGCTCGCTTCGTTCAACGTCGTTCCCGAATATTCTGAGCTCGAGCGGGAAGCCTCCGTGCTCACGCGGGACATCTCGGGCCTCAACGACGATAATACGATCGACCGCGAGCTGATCCTCCAGCTGCGGGACGCTGTCAGCAGCGAGCAGCCGCCTGCGGTTGACAACCTCGACCGGCTCTACCGCGAGGCTGGCGTGATTTTGCCGGGCACAGTCGGCCGGCGTTTTAATGAGGTGGCCGCCTTTCACCAAGCCGTGGTCCAGAATCGTCGCGCACACTTGGCGAACGAGGTCGAGACGGCCGAGGCACGCATCGCCGAACGGGACCGCAGACGCGAGCAGCTCGACGGTCGCCGTCGTCAGATTATGGGCATCCTGCGATCAGGTGGCGCGCTGGAGCATTATGCTCGACTTCAGGAGGAGGCTGGCCGGGCCGAGGCGGAGGCCGAGGGCCTGCGCCAGCGCCTCGTCAGCGCCGAACGGATTGAGAGCACCAAGGTCGAGCTGGAGATCGAGCGTGCGCGCTTGCTCAAAGCGCTCCAGACCGATCTTCACGAGCGGTCAGAGGTCATCTCCGAAGCGATCCTTACCTTCGAAGAGCTCTCGAACGCCCTCTATGAGAAGGCGGGGAGCTTAACGATCAGCGCAACCCCAAACGGCCCGACCTTTGACGTCCGTATTGACTCCCAGCGGAGCAAGGGCATCACCAACATGCAGATCTTCTGTTTCGACCTGATGCTCGCCGATCTCGCGACCCGGCGCGGCATGGGTCCGGGCTTCCTTGTCCATGACAGCCATCTGTTTGATGGCGTGGACGAGCGCCAAGTGGCCAAGGCGCTCCAGCTCGGAGCCGACCACGCGGCGTCGGTCGGTTATCAATATATCGTCACGATGAACTCAGATGCGCTGCCCCGAGACGGCTTTCGGCCAGGATTCGATGTCGGCGCTTTCGTGCGCCCGACCAAGCTGACCGATGCCACCGAATCGGGCGGTTTGTTCGGGCTCCGATTTAACTGATCACGCCTGCTACCATGTCACCGAGGATGGATTCGTCCTCTTCAGGGATGCCAACGAACGCTTCCAAGCAGCCCTGAAGGGCGTGATCCCGAAAGCCCGCAGTTTGGCAGCAAGCAGATATCTGCTCCTGGCGCTGACCGTGACTGGCCCTCTTTCGTGAGGAGGTTGAGCGTGATGGGCTCCTCAAGGGAGCTCACCATGACCCAGACGACAGCGCCTCAATCGCTCACCCGCGTGCCCTGGAACCGCGGGCGAATCATCGGCCCGAAGCCGGCCCTCAAGCCCAAACACATCTGGGCCATTCGGACCCGCCTCCAGCATGAGGGCCATGTCCGCGACCTCGCCATGTTCAACGTCGCGATCGACAGCAAGCTCCGCGGCTGCGACCTCGTCAAGCTCCGGGTGTCCGACATCCACCTTGGCGAAGGCGTGCGCCTCCGGACGACCATCGTTCAGCAGAAGACCGGCCGACCCGTGCCGTTCGAGATGACCGAGCCCACCCGCGACGCTCTCACCGCTTGGCTGAAGAAGCGGGGCTCGCGGTCGACCGACTGGCTGTTCCCGAGCCGGAGCCATGCCGGCGACCATATCACGACGCGGCAGTACGACCGCCTCGTCGACGACTGGGTCACGCTGGCCGGCCTCGACCCGTCCAACTACGGCACCCATAGCCTGCGCCGGACCAAGGTCGCCCTCGTCTACAAGCGAACGGGCAATCTGCGAGCCTGCCAGCTCCTGCTCGGTCATTCCAAGCTGGAGAGCACCGTCCGCTACCTCGGGGTCGAGGTCGATGACGCCCTGATCCTGTCCGAACAGACCGATCTCTGACATGAGGCGCGGCGGCTCAGTGCCGCCGCGACCAGCGAAAGGGGGCTCCTGGCCACGGCAAAGTAAGATGGAGAGCGGACCGGCCGCTCTCTGGCGGATCTACGACCGGAACGGACATTCGGTCTTGGAGGTAGGTTGCAGAAAGCGGGAGGGCGCCGTTGTAACGGGACACGCGACGAACTGCCGTTTGTAACGGTCGGCGCAGGAGCCGCGAGGGGCTGCGAGATCATAACCTTGACGACGGTGGCGGCTGCGGCCCGACTTCAGCTTCTTCGATCCGCTCCAGTCTGACGCATCGTTAACCCGGCGGCTACGGCCTCCAGGCCGCCATCGTCGACAGGATCGTCACGGCAGAGGCGGCGCCGGGATCCATATGCCCCAGAGCACGCTCCCCCAATCGCGATGCACGACCTCTGGCCGCCACCATCGATTTGGTGGCCTCGGCGCCGGCTACGGCGGCGTCTACCGCAGCCGCGAAGCAGGCTTTCAGGTCCTTGCCCTCGGCGGCGGCGGCTTCCAGCGCCTCGGTCGCCGGAAGCCAGGCATCCAGCATGGTCTTGTCGCCTCGCTCGCCCTTCCCTCGCTCCTGGATGCCTTTCGCCATCGCCGCGACGGCAGCGACGATGGCCTCCCGATCCAGGCTCGCACGACCTTTCACGGCGGCTCCGGCGCGCATGAAGGCGGTCGCGTAGAGGGGGCCGGAGGATGCCCCCACCGCATTGAGGAAGGACTTCGCCGCCGTGTTGAACACCAGGGTCGGATCGGCGGTGGCAGGATCGAGCTTGCGCAGCGCCGCCGTGACGGCCGAAAAGCCGATCGCCATGGTGATGCCATGATCGGCATCCCCGATCATGCCGTCGAGTTGGCAAAGCCGGTCCTTGTCGCTTTCGATGGCGACATCGAGGGCGGTGAACAGGTCGATCAAGTCGCGGGTGTTGATGTCGGACATGCCGGTCTCCCGGGGGCGTCAAGAGGGGTGGAACGGGGGGCGGGGGATCAGCCGGCGCGGAACATGGCGCAGTCGCACGGCCGGTCGAGCAAGGGAGTCAACTCATCGTCGAGCAGGATCAGCGTGATGGATGCGCCCGCCATCTCCAGCGAGGTGCAGTAGGTGCCGACCCAGGTGGCGTGCACCGAGATGCCCCGCGCGGCGAGCCGCTGGTGGACGCGACGGTTGAGGATGTAGAGTTCCATCAGCGGGGTCGCGCCCATCGAATTGACCAGCACCGCCACTTTGTCGCCCCGTCCGCCCGGCATTTCGGCCAATAGCCGGTCCATGATGTCGTCGACTACCGCGTCGGCGGACTTCAGCGGCTCGCGCGAGATGCCGGGTTCGCCATGGATGCCGATGCCGATCTCGATCTCGTCGGCGCCGAGCTCGAAATTGTGTTTCAGGGTCTGGGGCAGAGAGCAGGGCTCCAGCGCGACGCCGATCGTGAAGGTGTGGTCGTTGGCCTTGCGGGTCAGCCGCTCGCATTCGTCGATGGGCATCATCAGGTCGCAGGCCGCGCCCGCGATCTTGAAGATGAAGAAATTGCCGGCGACGCCGCGTCGCTTCTCGCGCTGGTCGAGCGGGGCGGAGGCGATGTCGTCGGTCGACAGCACCGTGCGCACCACGATGTCGTCCATCGCGGCCATCTCGGCCGCCATGTCGAAGTTCATCACGTCCCCGGCATAATTGCCGTAGCAGAACAGCACGCCGGCGCCGCCATCGACCGCCTTGGCGCATTCAACGATGGGATCGGGCGGCGGGGAGGCGAACACGTTGCCGACGGCCGCCGCGTCGGCCAGCCCGCGACCGACGAAGCCGAGGAAGCTCGGTTCGTGGCCCGAGCCCCCGCCCACCACCAGCCCGACCTTGCCCTTGCGCGGCCCTTCCCGGGCCACCACCGAGCGGAGGCTGTGGGGAAGCTGGCGGATGTGACGGGGATGGGCGGCGACGATACCTTCCAGCATCTCCTCAATGATGACTTTGGGATCGTTGATGAGCTTCTTGGTCTTCACAGCACTGCCTCCCTCGTGGTTGTTGTTGTCGGTTTCAGCCGAGGCGTCGCCGGCGACGAAGCCGTCCGCCGCCAGCACGCCGCGCGCGGCCGCCTCGTCCGTCACCATCACGGTGGCATGGCCCCCGCGCAGACAGGCCAGGATCGCCGGCACCTTGTCGAGCCCGCCCGCCACCGCGATGCGGGTCTTGATGGCGGGCAGGTCCTCCAGCGCGAAGCCGATCATGCGCTCGTCGAGGGGGCCATGCAGGGGTCGGCCGGCCTCGTCCATGAAGCGGCCCGCGACGGAGGCGGTGGCGCGCCGCGCCATGTAGTGGCGCGCCGAGGCCGCGTCCACGAGGCCGCTGGCGAAGACGAGGCTGTCGCGCCGCGTCGTGCAGATGCCGAAGAGCAGGATGTCGACGCCGCGGATGAGGTCCAGCCGCTCGCGCACGATCGGCTCCTCCAGCAGCATCTCCCGCAGTGCCGCGTTGGACACGACGGCGGGCGCCGTCAGGTTGATGCAGCGCGCGCCCAGTGATGCGGCGAGGCGCGAGGCGCAGAGTTCGGGCGACACGTCGAACCCGGCCGCCGTGCTGCCGGACATCTGCACCACCGACAGATCCGGCAGGGTGGGCGGCCCCGCGAAATCCGCCACCGCCAGCACGGTGCGGCTCCAGGCGACGCCCAACGCATCGCCGGGCTTGAGCAGCGCCCGCAGGGCGCCGGCCCCCGCGGCCCCGAGGCGGGGCAGCAGCGCCCGCTCGCCGTTGCCGGTCGGGATCACCACGCAATCGCCGAGGCCGAAGCGGCGCCTGAGCGCCTGGGCGAGTTCCACCGCCCGCAGCCGCTGGGGATCGATGGTGACGCGGACGATGCCCCGCCCGCGCGCTTCCGCGAGATAGCTGTTCACCGTGGCGCGCGACACGCCCATCACCCCGGCGATGTCGTGCTGGGTCATCCCGTCCTGGAAATACAGCCAGCTCGCCCAGACCAGCGGCTCGTCGCGAAAGCGCAACGGGATCGCCAGCGCCCCGCCTTCGTCTCCAGCCGCCCGGGCGTGTCTCGTGGTTTTTTTCAGCATTGACATCTGTCAGGTTTATTCTGAATTATGTCGGAAGCAACGGTGATTGCAATGGGTTTCCTCCCCGAACGGGAGGGCTCATCGGACACATCGGAACCCGCAAAGAACGGGCACACGGTCGACGGACCAACGGGAGGGACACCATGGCCGCATCAGACGATTCTCGATCCAAACTGCTTCTGCCACGCCGGACTCTGTTGAAGGGCGCGGCCACGGTCGGCCTGTCGGGTGCGGTGGGCGCGCCCTTCATCAACCGGCTCGCGGCCCGCGAAGCGCATCCGCTCGCCGGCAAGAAGATCGACATGAACATCCTGGGCATCGCCGGCTGGGTGCCGTCCTCGCTCGGCGTGAAGATGTCGCCGATGTTCTCCGACTACGTGAAGGACCGCTACGGCTACGAGGTGAGCTTCGGCTTCGCCGAGGCACCCTTCTCGGACCTGTTCCAGAAGGCGGCGACCTCGCTCGCCACCAAGAGCCAGGAATACAACATCATCATCTCGGATTCGCAGTGGCTGGGCGCTCTCGCCAAGCCGGGCTGGATCCTGAAGCTCAACGACATCATCGCCAAGAACAAGAACCTTCAGGTCGACTGGTACTCGCAGACGGTGGTCGACACCTATATGCGCTACCCCGACGGCAGCCAGGAGATCTACGGCCTGCCGCAGGAAGGCGACACCAAGGCGCTGTATATCCGCAAGGACCTGTTCGAGGACCCCAAGGAGCAGCAGGCCTTCCAGGCCAAGTACAACATGAAGCTGCCCGTCACGTTCGAGGACTTCGAGAACCTCAACGCCGACGATTACGAGAAGGTGATGGCGTTCTTCACCCGTCCCGACAAGGGGCTGTGGGGCGCCGCGTGGCAGTACAGCCGCGTCTACGACTTCTGCACCTGCCCGCTGTTCTCGATGATGTGGAGTTCCGGCAACGAGATCTGGGACGCCGCGAACAGCCAGGTCGAGGGCGTGCTGAACACCGACGCAAACGCCAAGGTGATGGAACGCTACAAGTCCTGGCTCCAGTACATGCCTCCGGGCGCCACCAACTACGGCATCGCTGAGGAGATCGACGTGTTCACGCAGGGCAAGGTCGCCACCTGCCTGCAATGGGCGGCGGTCGGCTCGGCCATGATCACGGCCGAGAACAAGAGCAAGGTCGCCGTGATGCCGCCGCCGAAGTTCGGAGCCAAGGGCGCCGAGAAGCGCATCTACTGCATGGGCGGCCAGCCCTGGGTCATCAACGCCTACAACGATGATGCGAAGATGCGGGTCGCCATCGACTTCATGAACTGGTGGTATCTGCCCGAGACGTCGCTCGAATACGCCAAGCGCGGCGGCAACCCTTGCGACAAGGCGACGATGTCGCGGGCCGACTTCGACACGATCAACCCTTGGAACCGGGCCTACAAGCTCATGCTGGAGCCCGGCACCAGCCGCGACTTCTGGCACGATCCGAAATATTCGGAGATGCTGGCGTTGCAGCAGGAAGGCTTCACCTCCTTCATGACGGGCCAGTCCAAGGATGCCAAGGGCGTGCTGAACTACATCGCCTGCGGCCAGCAGCAGATCCTGTATGACGCCGGCTCTGCCAAGAAGGAGCCGTCCGGCGTTTGCGGCAACGTCTCGCTCTGATCAGCATCGCACCGGATAGGATCGCCCCGGCGGTCCCATCCGGTCGAGACTGCTGACGTCGGGCCGGAGCGTAGTGGCCGGAGGCGGCGGGGCGGCTACGGCGGCCCGCCGCGCCCATCGGAACGATCGGGACCGCCGGCCCTGTCCGGCGGCGACCCGCGCAGCGAGGTTCGCGCATGACCACCATCGTCGATCGGTCGACACATGTCGCGCGGCGCAGCGTGTTCGCCCGCGCGCTCGACGATCGCGCCACCCTGGTGACGACGCTGCTCCTCCCCGTGCTGGTGTTCTTCGTGGTGTTCAACACCATCCCGACGCTGTGGCTGCTCGGGCTCTCGTTTTATAATTATTCGCTGACCAGCGGATCGCCACCCCAATATGTGGGTTTCCGCAACTTCATCCAGTTGTTCGGCAACAAGAACAACGTGTGGGCCGATCTCAGCCGCACCTTCTTCTTCGTAGTCTACGGCGTCGGCATCCAGACCTGCCTGGGCCTGCTGCTCGGCTTCCTGTTCTGGGGCTCCAAGGAGATGCCGGGCCGGCGCGTGGCCCTGACGCTGCTGTTCGCCCCGATGGTGCTCACCCCCGTCGCCACCGGCACCTTTTGGCGCTTCATGTACGATCCCGACTTCGGGGTCCTCAACGTGATCCTGCACGGGCTGTTCGGCACCCGTCCCGTCAACTTCCTGAGCGAGCCCGGCAAGGCCTATTGGAGCGTGCTGGCGGTCGACTGCTGGATGTGGACGCCCTTCATGACGCTGATGACCCTGGCGGCTCTGGGCTCGGTGCCCAAGGCCGAACTCGAAGCCGCCGAGATCGACCGGCTGCCCTGGCGCAAGCGCATCACCCTGGTGATCTGGCACCACGGCAAGTTCATCCTGATGCTCGGCATCCTGCTGCGCACGATCGACAGCTTCAAGACACTCGACCTCGTCCTCGCCATGACCAAGGGCGGCCCCGGCCAGGACACGCGGCTGGTCGCCCTGGAGGTCAACAAGCAGGCCTTCGAGAGCTTCAACATGGGCTGGTCCTCAGCCTATTCGGTCCTGCTCCTGCTGATCTCGATCGCCATGACCTCGGTGTTCATCTTCATCCTCAACCTCCGACGGCGGAGGGCCGCGTGACGACGGACCGCTTGAAGCGCGCCCTCTACTACACCCTCCTCTGGGCGATCTCGCTGCTGTTCGTGGCGCCCGTCGCCTGGATCGTGCTGGCCTCCTTCAAGACGCGCGCCGACATCCTGGCGGTGCCGCCGAAGCTCGTCTTCGAGCCGACATTGCAGAACTACGTCGACCTGTTCCACCGCCAATCTCTGCTGCTGCAGATCGGCAATTCGGTCCTGCTTTCCGTGGCGGCGGTGTGCATCGCGGTCGTGGTGTCGTTCCTGGCCGCCTTCTGCTTCTCGCGGTTCAGGCCCCGGGGCACCGATTTCCTGATGTTCCTGCTGTTGTCGATCCGCATGCTGCCCGGCCCTGCGGTGATCCTGCCGGTCTACCTGATGTATGCGGGCTTCGGCTGGAAGGACAGCCATCTCTGGCTGATCCTGTTCTACGCGATGTTCTCCATCCCCTTCTCGGTGTGGATCCTGAAGGGCTTCCTCGACGGCGTGTCGGTGCGCTTCGACGAGACCGGCATCGTCAATGGCGGCTCCTGGTTCCACGTCATCTTCAAGGTCGTGATGCCGCAGGTAAAGCCAGGCCTGATCGCCGCCTTCATCTTTAACATGATCTTCGTGTGGAACGAGTTTCTCTTCAACTTCATCATCGGCGGGGTTTCGACGCAGAACATACCCTATGCCCTGTCGGTCGGCACCTATGCGGATGGTGGCGTCAACTGGACCTTCATCGCCACCATGACCACTGTCTACGTCATACCGCCGATCCTGTTCATCTACTTCTTCCAGAAATACCTCCTGGTCGGCATGACCTTCGGCACGGTGCGGGGTGAGGTGTGATGGCACGGGCGAGTTTTCCCGAGCGGGCCGAACGCCTCCTCATCGGCGCCATGGTGGTGGGCATCGTGCTCATCATGCAGCGCATCGACCTCGACCTGTTCAAGGCGGGGCTGTCGATCCTGGTGGTTGCCACACTGCTGCAGATCGCGGTCGGCAACATCCCAAAGCAGGGCTCGGTCACGCGAAGCCTCGCCCGCATCGTCATGATCCTGGGTCTGGTGGCGCTGATCTTCGCTGCCGGAGTGTGGCTGGTCCCGACGCTTTCGGGGCTCGGACGCTGATGGCCTCGGTCTCCTTCAAGGGCGTATCCAAGAGCTACAAGGGACGCCCCGCGCTCGACCGGCTCGACCTCGACGTCCGGCCCGGCAGCTTCACGGTGCTGTGCGGGCCGCCGAAATCGGGCAAGTCGGTGCTGGGCCGGCTGCTGGTCGGCCTGGAAAAGCCCGACACGGGCACGATCGCCCTCGCGGGGCGCGACATCACGGCCCTACCGCCCGCCGCCCGGCCGATCGGCTACGTGCCGCAGAGCTTCGCGCTCTATCCCCATCTCACGGTGTCGGACAACATCGCCTATGCGCTGACCCTGGCGGGGGCGCCGCGCGCCGAGATCGCGGCGCGCATCGAGCGGGCCGCCACGCTGCTGTCGATCACCCACCTCCTCAAGAAGACGCCGGACCAGCTCTCGGGCGGCGAGAAGCAGCGCACCGCCCTGGCGCGCGGCCTCCTCAAGGACGCCGAACTCTTCATCCTCGACGATCCGCTGGTCGGCCTCGACTACAAGCTGCGGGAGCGGCTGATGGACGAGCTGAAGATGCTGCGCGAAGACCTTAAGGCGACCTTCCTCTACGCCACCTCGGACAGCCTCGAGGCGCTGACCATGGCGCAGGATCTCGTGGTGTTGCAGGCGGGCCGCGTGGTGCAGCACGACGAGGCCGTGCGGCTCTACGACGATCCCCGCCACGTCCAGGCGCTGGAACTCGTGGGCTTTCCGAAGGCCAACGTCGTAGCCGGCACGGTCGCCGATGGCGTCGTGATGGCGGGACCGTTCCGGTTTCCGGCGCCGCGGCGCCCCGACGGGCCGCTCACCTTCGGCCTGCGGCCGGAGGCACTGCGTCGGGGGCAGGGTCGCGGCATCGACGGCCAGGGCCGGGTGACGCTGGTCGAGAATCTCGGGGGCGAACTCGTGGTCTATATCGAGGCCGCCGGCACGCCCCTGGTCATGGCCTATCCCTTCGCGGGGGAGCCCGAGCCGACCTTCGGCGGGGAGATCGGCTTCACGGTCGACCCCGCCGACATCCTGCTGTTCGACGCCGCCACGGGTGCCCGCCTGCCGCCCGGCGCAGGGGCCGCCTGATGGTCGAGATCGTCGTCGACCGCGTCACCAAGCGGTTCGGTTCCTTCACCGCCGTCGAGGATCTCGACATCCGCTTCGGCGACGGCGAGGTGGCCTGCCTGCTGGGTCCGTCCGGATGCGGCAAGACCACGCTGATGCGCATGATCGCGGGACTGGAGCGGCCGACCTCGGGTCGCATCCTGTTCGGCGACACCGACGTCACCGCCATGTCCACCAGCCGTCGCAACGTCGGCATGGTGTTCCAGTATCCCGTGATGTACCCGACGCTCTCGGTCGCGGAGAATATCGCGCTGCCCCTCCGTCAGGACAGCGACGTCTCGGCCGGGGAGCGCGACCGCCGCGTGGCCGAGATGCTCGACGTGCTCGACATGCGCCACCAGGGCGGGCTCTACATCGACGAACTCGACCAGGGCAGCCGCCAGAAGGTCGCTGTGGGGCGGGCCATCGCGCGGGGCTCGGCCATCGTGCTGTTCGACGAGCCGACCACCAACGTCGAGGTGAACGCCAAGCTTTATCTCATCCGCGCCATCAAGAGCGTCATTCAACGGACGCGGCAGACGATCGTCTACGTGACGCACGACCAGACCGAGGCGATGACGCTGAGCGACCGCATCGCCTTGATGTACGGCGGCAAGATCAGCCAATATGACAGGCCGCACGACCTCTACAACGATCCGCGCACCGAGTTCGGTGGCTGGTTCATGGGTAATCCCGGCATGAACTTCGTGCCCGCCAGCGTGACGGACGGGCTGATCCGATCGCCGATCCTCGCCGAGCCGCTGCCGGCACCCCCCTCCCTGTCGGCCGGCGCGCCGGTGAAGATCGGTATCCGCCCCGAATGGATCGCCATGCACGGCGCGGCGCGACCCGGCACCGTGGCGGGCATCCTGAAGGACCAGACCGTGGGGATCGCCGGACGCTACCTCACGCGTGTCGCCTGCGGGGACGTCGACGTGAAGGTCAAGACGGACGGACGCCCCCCCGCCGGGCTGGGCGGCACGGTGCATCTCGCCGCCCGCCCCGACAAGATCCTGCTCTACAGCGACGGGGTGCGGCTCACAGCCTGATCCCGCTTCGCCGCGCTCCCTCATTCCAGCCGAGATCAGCCATGCGCTACGACGTCTCCGTGATCGGGCTCTTCATCCTAGATGTCCTCGGGCGGCCGGTGACGGCGATCCCCGCCGGGGGTGGGGTGGAGTTCATCGACGAGATCCGCCTGACCGTCGCGGGTACCGCCGGCGGCACCGTGGTCGACACCGCCAAGCTCGGGCTGCGGAGCCTGGCGGTCGGCGCCGTGGGGGAGGACGAGAAGGCCGACTTCGTGCTGGCGACGCTCGCCAAATTCGGGGTGGACGCCTCGGCCATGCAGCGGCTGCCCGGCGTGCCGACCTCGGCCTCCATCCTCAACGTGCGCCCCAACGGCGAACGGCCCGCCCTGCATGTGCGCGGCGCCTCCGACCATTTCGACGTTCCTGCGAGCCTCTACGACCAGGTGTTCGACGCGCCCATCGTGCATCTCGGCGGCACCGGCCTCTTGAAGCGGCTCGATGGCGAGCCGAGCCGCATCCTGCTGGCCGAAGCCAAGCGGCGCGGCCGCACCGTCACCTTCGACCTCCTGGGCGCGCGGGCCGAGCAGATCCGCGTGGTGGAGCCGCTGCTCCCCTTCATCGACTATTTCATGCCGTCGATCGAGGAGGCCGCCGCCATGTCGGGCTTCGCCGATCCCGGCGATTGCGCGCGCTTCTACCTCGACAAGGGGGCCGGGGCCTGCGTCTTCACGCTCGGCGGCGAGGGCGCCTACTACGCCCATCGCGATGGCACCCGCCTCCATGTGCCGGCCTACCCGATCGAGGTCGTGGACACGACCGGCTGCGGCGACGCCTTCGACGCGGGCTTCATCACCGCGCTCCACCACGCCATGGACCCCGAGCGGGCACTGTCCTTCGCGCAGGCCGCCGCCGCCCTCGTGGCTGGGGGGCTGGGGTCGGATGCCGGGATCGCATCATTCGCCGAAACTATGGATTGGATGCACGCACGACGGACTTGACTGAATAGAGCGGGAGCCCGGATCGAGCGAGAACAGCTCGATGTTTGATCCCAGGCTTCAGCTTTAGTATCACAGCCCAGCATCGCCCTCGTTGACAACGACATGTCGTCCGGGATGGGAGCCTCGGCTCGCATGCTGGCGAACATCGCGTTCCGGTGCCGCGAGTCGGTCCGCGCCCGGCAGCCATGTTCTGGATGGCTGATACCGAGCGTAGCCCATTTCACGGAGCTGGACCGCCGCCTGCGGCCGTTCAGCGCTACGACCGCCGATAGGGTGTAGCGGTGTCGACCCTAAACTCGCCCGCAGCTGGTCGCCGCACGGACCAGATAGTGGCTAGCCGCGGGTTCGACCGAGCTCGGCAGGGTGCGGCGAAGAATGGCTGCTTCGGGGCAGGGTCGAAGCGTGGCGCTACGCCTGGATTGGGTCGACTCCGGCCGGTCCGGGTGCAGGGCCGAATGTCTGGAAGCTGGCAGAGTGCCAACGCCGGCTATTGGCGCAAAGCGGCTGTCGCGGGACGGCGATGAAGCTCCCCAACCTATCTTCCTCACCGGTCGAAGATTGCCCAGGCGGGCTCCGGGAGTTGCCTCGCCGCCCCTGCTGGCGTCAGCGCCGTAGTTGACGCCCATGCTGGCACCGCGCTCGATCCGGCACGATGCCGCAGCCGAGCTCCCGATAGCGCCGCACCGCCGCTCTGACGCGGCTTAGATGCGGGCCGCGACATTCATTTGTTGAAGGCGTCCCCCCCCCCCCACACC
>CAXTBR010000001.1:14930-173863 GCA_964242785.1 uncultured Lichenihabitans sp.
GCGGCGCTGGCACGGCCGCGGCGAGGACCACGGCCCCCTGTACTCCTCATAGCGATCCGGTCGGTCGCGTTTTAGGCTGCTCGGATCGAGCCGGCCTTCCGAGAGCCATCCATCGCCCCCCTGCGCTTCGAGCTCCTGGGGGGACCCGTGCCTCGACAGGATGCCACGGTGGATGCCTGGTGGGGAGTCCGCGCCATCGAGCGCCAGTACAGGGATTGGCAAGCACTGCGGCGGCTCGAAGCCGATGGAGCGGGTCATGGAGGATCGAGGTCGGGACGGGTCCGTGGGCGTCGACTGGGCATCGCAGACGCACCACGTGTTTGCGATCGATGCCCAGGGCCGCAAGTTGGGCGAGCGCGGCTTCGCCCACGGTGGCGAGGGTCTGGCCGAGATGGCGGCCTGGATCGAGAAGCAGACCGGGTTGTCAAACGACATCAGGAACCCATCCGGTGGCGCCACCGAGAACCCATCCACCCCTGCTATCCTGACGCCCCGGCCTGAGCCGGCGCGGGTGTCGCTTTGATCAGCCCTGAGCGCCTCTTCTCGCGCAACCTGTAGCTGTCACCACGAATGGTGAGCACGTGGCTGTGGTGGAGAAGGCGGTCCAGGATGGCGGCCTGCGGTGGATCGACCGGCCGATCGGGGCTGGTGCGGGCGAACCGGGCCTTGGTCGCCGGCAGATCGTCGACGTGAGCAGCGGCTGCCAGTCAGCACACGCAGCTTCCAGAGCGGGCGTAACTGCGAAGCGCCGACGCCTCAGGACGCAATAGGGCAAACGGACGGATCGGGCCTCGGTCCACCTCTTCTGGCCTCGTCCGGTGCACATGCATAGAGGTGCGCGAGGTCGAGCCCGTCCACGCGGGCCTTCCGGACCGCGTCGTACAAGACCGCGACCGGGAACAGGGCGCCGTCGATCACGCCGTAGCCGGCCGTCACGTCCCTGTTCGCGTGACCCACGAGCGCCTTGGTCACGTCCCGGTCCACCCCCGCGGCGCGCAACATCGCCACGAACAGGTGGCGGAAGCTGTGGAACGTCTTGCGGGGCGAGTCGGTCACGTGCTCGTCCGTGTGCCGCCCCCAGAACCTGCTCCACGCCTTCGTGGTCCGGCCGCGGTAGGCCTTCAGCTCCGGGAACAGCCGCCTGAAGCCGTCCCGCCTGCGCCCCGCCACGAACTCTAGGAAGCCGCAGCGGATCAGTTCGGGATGCACCGGGACGTACCGACGCGCCGCGAGCGTCTTGACCGCCTTAGCGGGCGCGTCCTCGCCCCACCAAACCTTCCTGTCCGCCTCGTCTTCCTCGTCCGGCAGGTCGGTGATGTGGATGCACGGCACGCCGTCGACCTGCTTGACGTCGCCGACCAGCAGCTGCCCGAGTTCCTCCAGGCGCGCGCCGGTGAACAGCGCCAGCAGCGGCAGCCAGTGGGCAGCGGCGCCGCAGCCGCTGACCGGGATGTCAGCTGGGGTCCCGTAGACCGACGTCGAAAAGATGCGCCGGAGGTCCCCCAAGCTGTACGGCTCGCGCCTGATTACGTCCGCCTCGGTTAGCTTCAAGCCCATCTTGCTGCAGGGGTTGACGGCGATGTGCCCCAGCTTCTCGGCCATCATAAGCGCGGCCGAGATCGAGCCTAGACCCTTGGCGTTGACCGTGCGCCGGGCGAGCCTGCGCTTCTTCAGGTTGGCCGGCTTCTCGCCCCAGGCGATGCGCTCCGCGAGCGACGCGCGGCGGATGGCGTGGGGCACATTGCGTGGGCAACGCAGAAGCAGGTCCATGTACGTCTTCAGCACCGGCTTGGTGATCTGGTCGACCGGCAGATCGCCGAACTCGCCGATGAAGTACCCCGTGTAGAGCGCGTTGTCGTCCCGCTGCTTGTCGAGCGGCCTCTCCTCTCCGATCCAGCACTGGCGCATGGCGGACAGGAGCGGCACCGTGGGCGCAGCCGTCTCGGGCTTCGGCGCGGGCGTCATCGCGGGCGGACGCGCCGGCGTGTCGATGGCGGCGCCGGCATCCCTTGCCTTCACGGCGTCGATCCCGTTGACCATGGTCCTGAGCAGCGCCAGCGCCAGGGCGCGGCGGTCAGGGTGGCCCTGCGACAGGTCGAGGCCGTTCTCCGCCAGGCGGAGGTCGAGTTCGCTCGGGATGGTCGACGCGGTGCAGGCGGCGGTCAACGCGGCGTTCTGTTCGGGCGTGAGCCGCGCGACCCGCCCCGCCGCGAGGTCCTCTATGGCGGCGAGGAGCCGCGGGTCGGTGACCTCGCCCTCTCCGATCTCCTGATCGACCAGGCCAGGCCTGCGGGAGACGAGGGCCGCCTTCGCTTCGCGCAAGAGCAGATCGTCGGCGAAGCGGCGGGCGCTGTCGAGCGGGTCAGGCAAGGCAGCGCGGCTGGCGTTCCGCATCAGCCGGACCACGACGCCCGTCAGGGGCGAGGTGAAGGTCGGGTCGATCCAGCACTGGTCGTGCTCGGCCAGGATATCGTGCCGGGCCTGCGCCGCGATCGTGGAGACGGCATCGGCGGGCAGCCGCTGCACCGCCCTCCGCTCACGGCGTCGCTGTTCCCTCTCCGCAGCCAGCACCTGTCCCATCTGGACCAGCGCCTCGACCTGTTCGTGCACACGGTTCCAGCGGACGCGCGCCATGGCCTCGTCGCCCGTCGCGAGCGACACCTTCACGGTCGGGCGGCCCTCGAGCTTGTGAATGCCCTCCTTCCAGGGCAGCTCCACCTCGCCGGTGACGAAGGCGGCGACGGTGGCGGGCACGTCGCGATGGTAGCAGAATTTGCCCGTGTCCGGCCGTCGGACCAGGAACGGCAGACCGGTGGTGCTCGACCGCGGCATGGGTGCGCCTCACGCTGGATTCTTACCAGGATTCTTACCGGTTTCCGCCCGGAATCGGACGGTCGGCGGCGAGAACGTGAGGTGACCGTAAAGAAAACAGCGCCTTAGCGCAAAAATGGAGCGGGTGAAGGGAATCGAACCCTCGTATGCAGCTTGGGAAGATAACCTAAGTCGTTGAAATCCGAACCTCCCGTTCCCTGTCGAGAGATCGACAGGAGATGGGAATTGATACCTAGAAAAGTGAAGGCGGCCCGTCGCCACAACGGAACCGCCCTCGGGATTGCAAACAGCTCGGCAGCGACTTGCAGTTCCGAATTTAGCGCACGGCACCACCTCGATCAATCGGCCTTCGCAGTCGAGATGATCGCTCGCCGGTTCGGGATCGCCCCTGCGACTGCCCTCGCCTGCGCGGAAGCTTTCGGATTCGGAGGTGCCGTCCATGGCTGACTTTGACACCGATCCTGAGGCGGCGGCCGGCGACGCCATGCAGGCGCTCACGGACGCGATGATCCGCGTCTTCGCGACCCAGCTCGACGATCTGACTCAGGAGAAGGGCAAGGGTTCTGCCCTGGCCTTCGCCTTCGCGGGCGTCTCGGTCTGCGCGCAGCACCTCGCGCTGGCGATGGGGGCAGCCTACGCCATCGACTACCTCGACGGCGTCGCGAAGCCTCTGCGGGACTTCCTGACGGCCCACGGCGGCCCCGGCGTGGGGACCTGCCAATGAGCGGCGCCGGCTTCCACAACATCATGGCGACCCGCGAGCGGCTGACATTCGCGGTCGAGCACGGGGCGGAGCATCTGCGGCCGCTCTACCTCGCAGCGCGGGACTTCGGCGTGCGGCTCGCCACCATCGAGCAGCGGGCGGGGGCTTTCCGTCCGCCGACCGACAAGCCTGTCGTGGTGGTGCTCGGCGACGACACGCTGACGCCGCTCGGCCCGGCCGGCTTCGACCGCAAGAGCGTCAAGCGGTTCGCGGCCCGGTGCGACGTGGCGGTGGTGATGTCCTGCGCGCCGCTGCTGGCCGGCTATGCCGCCGCCGCAGCCTGCGCTGCAGGCTATCGGCGCGACGCGCTGATTGTCGAGGGCCAGCCCGAGCACGAACAAGCCTGGGTCGACCTCCTGCGAGAGGCGAATCCGGCCGTTCGGGTCATCATCGGGGCAGTGCGGCCGATGGGGGGCGTGCACTGATGGCAGCACCGCGCCCCGGCATTTCCTCCCAACGCATCGACATCAAAGCCGTGTCCGCCGCGGCGTTGAGCAGCCTTCCCGACCTGCTGGCCGACTGGCTCCCCGGCGGCCGGCGCGAGGGCCACGAGTATGTGGTCCGCAACCCGACTCGCAGCGACGCCCGGCCTGGGTCCTTCACGATCAACACGACATCGGGCCGCTGGTCCGACTTCGCGACCGGCGACAAGGGCGGCGACGCCGTCAGCCTCTATGCGTTCCTGAACCGGACATCGCAGGTGGACGCGGCGCGCGCCGTGGCGGACCGACTCGGCCTCTCCCGGCCGGAGCAGGCGGCCAACGACGACCCGCTCGCTCGCATGAAGGTCTACGAGGGCCGCGACACCGGTTCGAAAGTCGAACCCGAGCGTGACCCCTGGACGCCGATCTCGCCCATCCTGGAGGCCAACTTCGCCCCTCTCGAAATTCGGCTCGGCAACCGGGAGCCGTCGAAAACGTGGCTGTTCGCCGACGCCGAGGGCCAGCCGCTTGGCTTCGAGTGCCGTTGGGTGAATGCGGATGGCAAGGACATCCGGTTCGCGTGCTGGTGCCGGCACGACGACGGTCGGACCGAATGGAGGCTCAAGCACCTCCCGGCGCCGCGGCCCATCTACGGCCTCGACCGCCTCGCTCAAGCACCGCTGGCGTCCGTGCTGGTCGTCGAGGGCGCAAAGAAGGTCGTGTCAGCGACCAAGCTGTTCCCGGATCATGTCGCCATCGCGTGGCCCGGGGGTGCCGAGGCGGTAAAGCACGTCGACTGGTCGCCGCTGAAGGGGCGGGCCGTCGTGGTCTGGCCCGACAACGACGACGTCGGCCGGAAGGCCGCGGCCGGCATCGCCGCGCTCGCTCTGAAGGCCGGTGCCGACAGCGCCGCCGTGGTGCCGGTGCCGAGCGACTTCCCGCCGAAGTGGGATCTGGCCGACACCCCGCCGGAGGGCGTCGACCTCGCGGCCTTGCTCGACGCGGCTCGGCCCGCGAAGGCCGCGGCTCCGTCTTGGCCGTTGGGCTTCAGGATGACGGACCGTGGTCTCCTCTGGTCCGATCCCTCCGACGACGAAAAGCCCGAGGTGGTGGTCTCCGGCCGCTTCGACGTCCTGGCCGAGAGCCGCGACGATCGCGGGCAGTCCTGGGGCGTGCTGCTCCGCTGGTCCGACCCGGACGGTCGGTCGCGGGAATGGGCGATGCCCCGCTCCATCCTGGCGACGGACGGCGCCGACGTACGGCGCGTGCTGCTCGACGGGGGCCTCTACGTCGGAGCCGGCACCAAGGCGCGGAACCTGCTCGTCAACTTCCTGACCGGCGTCCACGTCGAGGCGCGCGCCCGGGCGGTGTCCACCACCGGATGGTACGGCTCGGCCTTCGTGCTGCCGGACGGCGCGGTCGGGAAGCCCAACGGCGAGCGGGTCATCCTGCAGACGAGCGGCACGGTCGACCATGCCTTCAACGTCCGTGGTTCCCTGGAGTCGTGGAAGACGGAGGTGGCCCGCTACGCCATCGGCAACAGCCGGCTCGTGCTGGCGATCTCCACCGCCCTCGCGGCGGCGCTCGTCGGGCCCTGCGGGGAGGAAAGCGGCGGCATCCACCTCCGCGGGCCCTCGTCGATCGGCAAGACGACGGCCCTGATGCTGGCGGGATCGGTCTGGGGCGGCGGCGAACAGAAATACGTGCGGGCCTGGCGCGCCACGTCGAACGGTCTGGAGGCGGTCGCGACCTCGCACAACGATGCCCTGCTGTGCCTCGACGAGCTGGCGCAGCTCGGGGGCCGGGAGGCCGGCGAGGTCGCCTACATGCTGGCGAACGGATCCGGCAAGGCCAGGGCCACGCGGGACGCCATGCTCCGCAAGCCGGCGAAGTGGCGCCTGCTGTTCCTGTCCTCGGGCGAGATCAGCTTGGCCGACAAAATCGCCGAGGACGCGCGCGGCCGGAAGCAGACGGCCGGGCAGAAGGTCCGCGTGGTCGACGTCCCGGCCGACACCGGGCGCTTCGGGCTATTGGAGGAGCTTCATGGCTTCACCGAACCGGGCGCGCTCGCGAAGCACCTCACGACCGCGGCCTCGCACCACTACGGCACGGCGGCCCGGGCCTTCATCGAGGTCATCGCGCCGGACCTCGATGGTCTCCGCGAGACGGTGAATGCCAGCGTTCGCGACTTCGTGTCGGACCACTGCCCCGCGGATGCGGAAGGTCAGGTCCAGCGTGTCGCTGGCCGGTTCGGCATCATCGCGGCGGCCGGCGAGATCGCAGCGGGCCTCGGCGTCGTGCCCTGGGAACCGGGAGAGGCCATCAGGGCGGCCCGCACCTGCTTCACATCGTGGATCGAGGCGCGGGGCGGCGTCGAGTCATCGGAGGTCAAGGACGGCATCGCTGGGGTCCGGGCGTTCCTGTCGGCACACGGCACCTCTCGATTTCTGGCCGCATGGGAGGACGGTGCCGACATCGCGAAGGTCAACAACCTCGCCGGCTACCGCCGGGCCGTGTCGGACGGCGAGGGTTCCGCCTTCGACTACTTCGTGACCGTCGACGCCTGGGGCGAGGTCTGCGCCGGTTTCGACGCCAGGGCGCTCGCGGCGACGCTCCACAAGCGCGGCTTCCTGAAAACGACCGAGAAGGGCGAGCACCTCGCGACGAAGGTCCGCATCCCGGGCCACGGCCGTCCTCGCTGCTATCATATCGCGGCCGCCATCCTGGGGGGCGACGATGCCTGACTTCGGCGCGATCCTCCGAAAAGCTCGGGAAGGTGCTGTTTTGACCGGGGCCGCCGGGGCCACCGGGGCCGGGTCGAAATTGCTCCGACAAAACAGAGGGGCCGAGAGACTGGAGTCTGGCCCCGGATCATCTGCGCATCCGGGGCCACCGGGGCCACAGCCCGAAACCGGCCCCGGTGGCCCCGCCCTCGACCTATCGCCGGGGCCAGCCTTGCTCTCGAACTGGCGCGATATAAAACAACCACTTAGCGCCGCTGGCCCCGCTGGCCCCGGTGGCCCCATCGAAAAACAGGGTGTCTGTGAAAGTGGTGGATCATCGACATTCCGCCGGGTCACACTTTCGTGTTCCGGAGCGGATCCGCTGCAGCGATGGCGCGACGGCCTCGGCCGCTTGGACTGCTCCGCGCCGCCGTGCCCCGGCTTCCGCACCTGGGAGTGGGAGGAGATCGAGCGCGTCGTCCGGCACTTCATGCACCACTGCGCCGATGAGGCCGCGGCCCGCGGCTGGACGGCCCTCGACCTCTTCGGGGTGCATCGCACGGCCGGCGCTGCGGCGGTCGACTCCTGCGGAGCATTGATGCTGCCGGGCACGTCGGTTGCCACGCGAGTCTCGGCCGACGCCATCACGTTCGGGCGTGTCGTCTACCGCAAGCGCCCGATGCCGGAGGCGGTGCTGGTGTGGGAGTTCGTCGGCGCTGACCAGCGGACGGGAGACTCGGCATGACGGGCCTCGTGCTGGGCATCGACCTCGGCGCAGCCGGCGCCGTCAGCCTGCTGGATGGAGACGGGCACCTGCTCGACGTGCGGGACCTGCCGGTGCTCGACGACGGGCCCCGTGCCCGGCCGACCGTGTCAGCTTCGGGCTTCGCGTCCATCGTTCGGGAATGGCAGCCCGACCGGGCCGTGGTCGAGTTCGTGGCGAGCCGCCCGACCGACAGTCCCGTGTCGGCCTTCGCCTTCGGCATGGCGCGCGCCACCGTGATGTCGACGCTGGAGGTATTGGGCGTCTCGGCCGGCTTCATCACGGTTCCGGTGTGGAAGCGTTGCGTCGGGATCGGCGCCGGCCGGGGGCAGAAGTCGACCGCCCGGGCCGAGGCGACACGCCGCTGGCCGCAGCATGCCGAGACGTTCGCCAGGGCGAAGGACGATGGGCGCGCGGAAAGCGCCCTGATCGGGTGGGCTGGCCTCATGCGGGAAAGGGCAGGACGATGACCGACAAGGACGAGGGTGGCCGTTTCATAACGGGGAATAACGGCGGACCGGGCCGGCCCAAGGGGTCGCGGAACCGGCTCTCCGACGCCTTCCTGTCGGCCGTGTGCGACGACTTCGCGGAGCATGGTGTCGAGGCGATCCGGCGCGTGCGTGAGGAGGAGCCGGCGACCTATGTGCGGGTCGTGGCGAGTATCCTGCCGAAGCACGTCAGGCTCGACGATGCGTCCGACCTGGACGGCCTGTCGGATGAGCAGATCGAGGCGCGTATCAGGGTCCTGGATGGGCAGATCGCGATGGCCCGGGTCGGCGGGGAGCCGCGGCATTGAGCCGGCGTCCTCCGCTCGTCGAGGACGCCTTTCCGGTTCCGCGCGGGGACGAGCGGGTGCTCGTGCGAAATCCTTGCGGCAAGGGGCCGGTGTCGGCTCGGTTCGGGAAAGCCGTCGAGAATACCTTGCGCGCCGGGATGGTGATCGAGTTCTATGACCGCGAGGGAACCTCAGTCGTCGTGGCATTCCGGCTGCTCTGTCGCTCCGGGGCGATCCTCGTGGTCAACCGGGCCGGACACCACCGCGGGACCTTCGCTTCCGGGGCCGCCGCTGTCGGCCATGGGTGGGAGCGGCATGCGCGACGCCGGGTGCGGAAACGCTCGACTTCCGCTATATCGGATTAAATCAATTCTCGGATATTCCGAAATGTATATCCCGACTGGCCGCCCCCGCGGTCGCCCAAAGGGCACTCCGAACAAGAGAACCGCTGCCATCAAGGACGCGGTCGCCAAGGCGGCCGACCGCCTGGAGGCGGAGATCCCCAATGCGTTCGTGGGGGACGCGCATGCGTTTCTGGTGAGCATCTACAAGGACCCGCAGCAACCGATCGAGCTGCGCATGGAGGCCGCCGGCAAGGCCATTCGCTTTGAGAAACCGGCGCTCGCCGCTGCCCAGGTGAAAATCAGCCATCCGAACCGTCCCCTGCACGATTTCACCACGGCGGAGCTGGAAGCCTTGGTGGCGGAGACGCCCGAAGGGCAGGCGATCCTTGCGGCGCGCGAGGACGGGAAGCCGAAGCATTGAGGTCGACCCGACCTGCATTTCGATCAAGGAAAATCAGCCATGCCGCGTGGCGGGAAGCGACCAGGGGCAGGCCGACCGGCCGGTGCCGCGACGCGCAGGATGCGGAAGATCGTCGACAAGGCCGTAGCCGAGGATCTGACGCCGCTCGACGTCATGCTGCGGGCCATGCGGGATCATGCGGCCGCAGGCCGTTGGGATGAGGCGGCTAAAGTGGCGGCCATGGCCGCGCCCTACATTCACCCCCGGCTCACGGCCATCGACCTCGAAGCCGAGAGCACCCTGACCGTCCATGACGTTTCGAACGAGACCATGTCGACAGAAAAGTGGGCTGCGAAGTACGTCACGGAAAACTGAGGCCACCGATGCGTCGCGATATGGACCTGATCCGGGAAGTGATGCTGAAACTGGAGGTGCTGCCGCTGCAGACCGGCGCTTCCCAGGTGATCAGTCCGCGGGACAAGCGTGTCGCCGTCGAGGGCTACAGCTTTCAAGAGATGGAATATCACCTCGATCAGATCCGACAGGCCCGTTTCGTCGAGGCGGGTAGTGGCAAGCCGCCCAATGGCATCACGTTTCGATCTCTGACCCCGAAGGGCCATGACTTCATCGACTCTGTCCGCGAGCCCGCGGTGTGGACGGCGACGAAAGCGCAGGCTGAGAAGGTGGGCGGTTGGACAGTCAGCATCCTCGTCGAATTTGCCAAGGGCTACTTGAAGGCCAAGGCGGCTGAGCATGGATTCCCGATTGGGTAAGCCCCGGCGCGCTCGCCGAGCTGCTGCGGCGCCCGCACCCGACAGGGCAGCACCTGCGGGCAGTTCGCCACGGCGAATAAGCGATGTCGCTTCCACGGTGGCCTCAGCACGGGGCCGCGCACGGTCGAGGGTTTGGAGCGGCTGCGAGTCGCGAAGACCGTTCACGTGTCGCGGGGCCGCAAGGGTCGGGAGCTCCGGGCGCTCGTGCAGGCACTGGGGGTCGAGGCGCGGCGGGGGTGCGAGGTGGTGTGACCGGCTACCTGCACGCAGAATTTCGCATTAAATCGTTGCAGGTCGTATTTGCTGCCTGCATCGTGCACTGATACTGCTTGACACCGTTCGAACCGCCTCGAGTTCCAGGGCACGATACACGCACTAACTGAGGAGTATAGGATGCCCTTGTTCGGAGCGGCGTACAATGGCCCTTCAAAAATACACTATCTCTTTATCGACGGGGGCGCTCTGAGAGGGAGATTGAACAAAATCTCTGAAAAGTTCTTCTCGAAGCAGAAATTCGACATCGACTTTCGGAAACTTCTTAAGATTTCAGATTAGACTAAAGGTTTCTACTATGATGCTGTTCCCATACGTAACGATGGCGAGCCTGAAGCCGATTATGAGGCAAGAACAGCGACAATCAGAAGTATCTTCAGCAGCGCAGCAAGTGTAGACAGGATGCATGTCTACGAAGGCGACGCTCGGACTAGAAAGCGTCGCGGTCTGGAACAAAAGAAAGTCGACGTGATGCTTACGGTCGATATGCTGTCACATACGTTTAGAAGGAATATGCATGAAGCAACTCTGATGACGGGCGACGCCGACTTCAAACCTGTGGTGGACGCGCTTGTTCACGAAGGTATGTTCATAACGGTCTGGTTTCCGCCAGAGGAGACGAGCAAAGAGCTTCTGGACGCCGCTGACGCGCGACTTCCTCTCAATCTCGGGACACTGAAGCGCATCATGACTGATGAGTCACGCGCCCGGTTTACAATACCCGAAATACTCAATAAACAGCCGTCCATTGTGCCAACCGGCTTCCGGCAATCATGGAAGGACAAAGATCGAGATGGTAGTTTGTATCTGGATGCCGGTACTTACACTTTGACTATGTCGGTTGATATACTAAATACGAGGCCTATTATTCACGAAAATCTCGAATTCATTAAATTTATTTGCAAAGATAGCACTGATATAGATCCGACGCTCTTCTGAACTAACACCTTTTGTAGGTCAAAGGAATGCGCTGAGCACTTTGAACAAAGGCACAGGCTAGTACTGATCCGTAGTAGCGTTTTCCTTTCAAGACGACATCTTGATTGTACGCTCGGCTATAAATCTACGATGACGCTTTCCTGGGCCCTATGCACCGTCTCTTATGTATCATCGAGCAATATCGCGCCACAACGAACACGTTTAACGACTGTCCATACGGTCGTTTCGACACGTGTCAGGGCTAGGACGGGAGCGTGGGCGTCGGGTTCGTCTCCTACCTTCGCGTCTCGACGCGTGCTCAGGGCCGATCGGGCCTGGGCCTCGACGCCCAACGTTCGGCAGTCTCGGCCCACGTGGCCGCCCGCCACGGCCGTCTTCTCGCCGAATTGCTTGAGGTCGAATCGGGGAAGCGCAACGATAGACCGCGGCTCGCCGAGGCCATGGCGCTCTGCCGCCTTCACGGCGCGACGCTGCTCGTCGCCAAGCTCGATCGACTGTCGCGAGACGCGGCGTTCCTGATGAACCTCCAGGCCTCGGGCGTACGCTTCGTCGCGGCCGACCTGCCCGAGGCGAACGAGATGACCGTAGGCATCATGGCCGTCGTCGCGCAGGCCGAGCGCAAGGCGATCTCCACCCGAACTCGCGAAGCGCTGGCGGCGAAGGCGGAATGGTACCGCCGCCTGGACGAGAACGAGCGTGCGATCTTGACGTCGGAGGGACGGCCGGTACGCCTGGGCGGGCCGAGATGGGACCACCTCTCCGGTCGAGCGGGCGACAGGGGACGTTCGGCCAGCGCCGCCGCGCGACGGTCTCGATCACGAGCCCGCGCTGCCGACCTCGCCCCGATCATCGCGGCACTCCAGAACGAGGGCGTGACCAGGCTTTCGGCGCTGGCAGAGGCGTTGACGGCGCGAGGCATACCGACCGCCCGCGGTCTGCACTCGTGGTCGGCCACGCAAGTGGCTCGCGTACTCAAAGCAGCAAAGGTAAGCCAAAGCGGGCCAGAACAGGCGTGAATAGGCCTATTGTTGCACCTAATTTTACGTTCTGGCAGCTTTGTCTCCGCTTTCCCTCTTCGGGGCAAGACAGTATTCTGTCGAACCCGAGCCGTCGCTCGCCCGGAGCTTCATCGTGGGCCTCTGCAACACTGCTTCCGCCCCGACCATGCAGGTTGCCCGATGATAGACTTCGACATCCTGGCGCCGAACACCTACGGGGCACCGAGCGGCGCTCCGACGTTCGGCTTCGACATCCTCGGGGCACCGCAGGGTCAGGGCCTCCTGCAGGGTCTTTCACCGGCAGCGGGCAATCCGAACGGTCAGGGGCTGAACAGCCCCGTCTTCAACGCCACGCCTCTCGCCGGGCAGCCTCAGCAGGCTCCGATGGGCGGTCTGCTCGCGAGCCTGTTCGGCATGAACCCGGGGGCGAACGGTGGCACGCCTGCCGGCGCAGCCCCGGCACCCGGGGCGGCCTACCCGCACGGCGCGCAGCCCCAGGGCAACCCAGCTGCCTTCGCCATCGGCACCGGGCTGCGCAGCCTGTTCGACAACGCAATGGGAGCGCGACGCTGATGGCCGACCTGTCCGGCATGTTCGCTCAAATGGACGCCGCCGTGGGGCAGAACGGGGCGCCCCCGTCGCCTCCAACGCCCTCGGTCGACGCCGCGCCGTCCAGCTCGCCGACGGCCTCGCGTGGGTCGTCGAACTACCAGCGCACCATGGATGCCCTGAACGCGGCGCTCGGCCAGGGTGGGGCGGGAACGGACCGCGATCCCTCGACCCTGACCATCGAGCACGGGCCCACCTACGGCCACACGCTGGCGGCCCTCGACGCCGTGCTGAGCGCGCCGCCGGGGACCCGCATTATCGCGGGCGCGGCGCCGATCGTGCCGGCTGGCATGACGCCCCGGGGTGCCTCGGACCCGACACCCGGATCCGTGCCGCCCTCGACCTGGCTCCGCGCCGATCCGTCCTCGGCATCCAGCGACGCCGACACGTCCCCGCAGTCGGGCTCCACCCTGGGCCCGACGCGGCGCATCTCCGACGCTGACGCCATGTCGGGCGCGACCTCGGCCGCGCCGTCCCCCAGCGTGCTGGCGAACAGCGCCGATGACGGCTATATGTCGGGCGCGCTCAAGGGCGCCGGGACGGCGGCGGTCAAGGCGGTCGGCAACGCGACCGGGTTCGTGGGCGGCTTGAGCAATCTCGCCGACTACCTCATGGCTCGCGGGGAGAGCGCCGTCACCGGCCAGCCCGTCGACGAGATCCTGGCGGACTTGGCGCGCAAGAAGCGGGACCAGCAGGCTGGCTCCATCGCCGGGCCGACCGTGGCGCGCCTGTCGGATCCTCGCAACGTGCTGCCGGCGCCGGCGGACGTCAGCGACCCCATCCTGGCGAAGACGGGCGAATATCGGCCGACGTCGGAAGCGGGCCGCTTGGCGCAGGCCGGCACCGAGGCCGCGCTGTCTAGCGTCGGGCCGGGTATGGGCGCGGCGAAGGCGGGCATCGGCACCGTGTTGAAGGGCGCCGCCACCATGGCGCCAGCGAACTTCGTGGCTGGGGCCGCCGCACAAGGGGCGACGGACGCCACCGGGAGCCCTCTGGCGGGCCTCGTCGCAGGGGCGGCGACGCCCGCCATCGGGGAGGCTGTCGGGGTTGGCGTCAGGGGTGTCGGCAGGCTCGCGGCCCCCGTGGCGGGCGGCTCGAAGCTCCTCGATGCCGCCCCGATCGTCGGCCCCGCTCTCCAGTCCGGACGTGAGGCCGCGGTGGCGGGCAAGGTCCTCGGGCAATCGAGCGACCCGGCCGCGCTGCGGAGCTGGGCGTTATCCCCGGCGGACGCGCCCGAGGTCCCTAACTCGCCCCGCACCCTGGCGGGCTCGGTCGGGGACGACGCCGGCCTTTACCAGGCCGAGAAGGATGCGCGCAACGTCGCCAACGCGACCCCGACGGCGCGCGTCACGGTCGACGGTCGGGGCTACGGCGGGCAGTCCTTCAACGGTGTCGACCGGGCGCAGTCCGACGCGCAGGTGGCGGCCCTGCGGGCACCCCAGCCCGACGCCGACGTGTTCCGGCCCGGCCAGGTGATCCGGTCCCGCATGGACGCCATCGACGCCGCGGCGCAGGACGCCGAGGACCGCCTCAACGCGGCCCACGCCGACGCGGTGTCGAGCCGGACCGCGGCCGGGCAGTCCTTCGCCGCCGACCAGCAGTCCGGCCTGGCGCAGCGCACCGCCGACCGCGTCCAGGCAGGCGCCGACTTCGCCGACCAGGCCCGGGCCGACCTCGCCGGCCGCACGGCCGACCGGACCCAGGCCGCGGCCGAAGACGCCGGACAGGCGCAGGCGGCGCGCGACGACGCCCACGCGCAGCTCGTGCAACGGTTCGCCGACGCCCACGCCGCGCAGCTCGGGGCCGCACAGGACGCCGCGGCGCCGCTCGGCGAGCCGGTGAACGCGGAGGACCTGGGCTCGACGCTGCGGAGCTCCGTCGAGGCGGTGCGGGCCGGCGCCAAGGGGCTACACCGCGACCTCTACAAGGCCGTGGACCCCGAGGGAACGCTGGCGCTGGTAGCGACGTCGGTGGGCGACCGGGCGTCGAGCATCCTGGACGGGCTCAAGGCCAATGGCGCGGAGCTGACGCCCGTCGAGGCCCCGCTGTTCCGCCGTGCGGCCGCCCTGCCCGACGTCGCGACCTACGGCACGCTGCACGCCCTCGACACGGACCTGTCGGCCGCCATGTCGACGGAGCGCCGCACGGCCGGCGAGTCGTCGGCCTGGGCACGGCTGAGCCAGTTGAAGGGCAGCGTGAAAAGCGCGATGACCAACGCCGCCGACAATCAGGCGGCGCATGAAGCGCGCATGGTCGACGCCGGACGGATGGCGCCGGAGGACACGATCGCGGCGCGGTTACAGCAGGGCTTCGATGCCAACCGATCCGGACAGTCCGTTGAAGCCAGGGCAGCGGTTGGCGCGGATCATGGAGCAGGCCCCACCGCACGAGCGGCCCCTTATCCTGGACAGGATGGAGCGCCAGTATCGAGTCGAGGGTACGCTGGATCTCCTTCGGGAGGTGAAGGCCTACCGTCGAATGCTGGAGGAGCAGGCCAGGGCGCCCCGCGCGAAGTAGGGACAGGCCCCCGCCCCGACGCGCCTGCCTTCGACCCCGACGGTCCCCTGCGTGCGCCCCAGCGGCCCGACATGCCCCGGCCGCAGGACCTCCAGGCGTTCGTCCGCGCCCACGGCGGCATGACGGATCCGGGCGGCGACCTCCGCTCGATGGGGCTCCACGACCTCATCGCCCGGCCCGGCCGCGGCGTCAGCCAGGACCGCATGAGGCTCATGGCGGCCGAGGCGGGATACCTCGGAGCCGACACCGCCCGCGCCATGGCGGAAACCCACCCCAACGATCTCCTCGACGCCGTGTCGGGCGACCGGCCGGTGCACAGCGCTCGCGACGAGGATGCCGCGGCGGCGTGGACCGACTATGACGCCGCGAAGGAAGCCCACGCCTCGGCGAGGGGAGAGTTAGGCACGCGCTCGACCTTCGGCGTTGTGCCGGAGCGTCCGCCGCTCGATGCCTACAGCCGCGACGACGTCGAGGGGCCGAGCGGAGCCGCCCTGCCCGCGCCGGCGCGCTCGGGCCTCCAGCCGAACTTCGACAAGGGCGCGGCCAACCGGCTCAAGGCTGCGAACGCCGCCTATACCGAATATGCCCGCACCTACAAGAACCCGATCGTCGGGCCCGGGCTGCGGACCACGGGCTACGCCGGGCAGTACCAGCGCGGCGACGCCGCCTTCATCAAGGGCGCGATCAGGCCCGGCCCCGAGGGCTATGAGAACGCCCGCGCCTTCCTGACGGCGGCCAGGAACGATCCCGAGGCCCTGGGGGCGATGCAGGATGCGGCGCTGAACCCTCTGCGCCGCGCTGCGCTGGGCCCCGGCTTCGTCCACCCGAAGGCCCTGGCGAACTGGAAGGCGAGCTACGGCCCGGCGCTGCGGGCGCTCGACGAGGTCACGCCCGGCTTCTCATCTCGCTTCGACGACGCCGGCCATGCAACGCAGGCCCTCCTCGACCTCGGGGCGGAGCACAAGGCGGCCATCGCCATGGCGCGGCAGGAGGCCGCCCGGCAGGCCGTGATCGACGACGCGGCCCGCAAGACGGGGCTCGGGCAGGCCAACGCCGCCGACCGGGCGACCGTGGCCAACCTCCTCGCGGAGCGCACCGCCAACGACCGGGCGGCGGCCCAGGCCGACAAGACGTCGACCGCGGCCGCCATCTCCGACCGCACCGCATCCGACCGGGCCGCCGTCGCTCAGTCCCGGGCCGACACGTCGGCGGGCATCGCGCAGGCCCGGAGCATCGTGCGGGAGGCCCGGGCGACCCCGGCGGTGCGCTTCGCCAACGGCGGCGGGACGGGCGTGGCCTCGACGGAGGTGGAGAACGCCGTCGGCAGCTTCCTCAAGACGGGCACCACGGGGGCGACCCGGATGCGCGGGCTGGTGGCGAGCGTGGCACACGACACCGAAGCGCTGGCGGGCCTGCGCAAGGCGGGCTCGGACTGGATCGTGCGGAGCCACCTCAACGCCGACGGCACGCTGTCGGGGGCGAAGCTGATCGGCTTCCTGAAGGACAACGCGGCGTCGCTGCGTGAGCTGTACCCGCACGATCAGGTGTCCATGATGGGGGCGATCGCCCGCGATGCCGAGGCCGGCGCCAGGTGGCGGACGTCGACCGCCATCAAGGGCGGCTCGGACACTGCGAAGAACCTCCTCGCCATGGCCGGCAAGGTGGGGCACGCCGCGGCGCACGTCTCGCTCGGCATGGTGGCGGTCGAGGCCGTCAGCCAGGGTTTCGAGCACGGCGGCCTGCAGGGCGCGGCGGTGGGCGGCCTCGGGGCGGCTGGCGCCTACCTCGTGAACAGCCTGCGGCAGGCCGGCATCAGGCGGACGTCCGACCTCTACATGGCGGCGTTGGCCGACCCGGAGCTGGCGCGCGCGCTCATCTCGAAGATGCCGGCCACGGCGGACAGCGGGACCATGTTGGCGTTCTCGCGGGCACTGAGGCGGTCCCTGATCCTGGGGCCGATGGCGGTGGGGCAAAAGGCGCAAATTCAATGATGGCGCGGTAGTACGCTCAGCGATAGTTTTGCCCCATCAGGGTGAGTCATGATGTTTCAGCAGTTGGTAGGTGTAGCTGCAATCCTCGTCGCGGTTGGGTTGTCCCCTGCCTGGGCTGTCGACGACCGGTTTGCCACAGGAAGCGTTATCCCAGCCCCCAGTACCCTCGGATCGATGACGGGCACAGAATGGTGCAAACTGGTCGATGCCGTGATGTTGAACCCGAACGCCTCGCGCGCTACGCTGGATATCTGGTTCAACGTCGGTCATAAACAGAATTGCTACAGCACGAGCATGCTTCATGCCCCGGAGCTGAGACAAATCGAGAAGCCACAAGACCCCTGTATTAAGGCGTTTCAAGTACTAGGCAATCCGAACATTGATCCATTCTTCAAGCAGGCAGTACTGGAGAAGATGCGCAATCGAGGTTGTCTGAATTAATAGATTTTCCACATGCTTTAATCTATCTAATTGCGCGCTTTTCGCCATCTTCGCGCTATGATGGGCTACACGACTGACAGCAGCGCGTTCAACGGCGTGATCTGGCTCTACATGCAGAACCGGCAAGGGCAGAGTTTCGGCCTGTTGAGGACAGGGTGAGGTGCTGTGGTGGCGTTGCCTCGAGGATACCCACCTCGCGTTCAGCAGAGATGGAAATCGTGTTATGTCCTGAAAGTGAATCGCTCAAAGGGCTGATGGTAAGGTGCAAGCAACAGACCCAGCCGTTACCACCGAGCCGGCCGCCCTGTCCTGAGTTCGCCTGAACCGCCTAGATAGTTACCGTCATCGTGAGTCAATTGAAGGTATGGGTATCGGCGCCGGATCTATATCGTGCTCAAACAGCGAGTAGGCTGATATCCGGCTCTCGATTTCCCAGATATGCTGCCTTTGCTGCTGCAACTCGGCTTCGCTGAGGATGCGGGCCTTCCAATCGTCGGCCGCCTTGCGGAGTACGGCAATCCTCATAGGTTCCCCGACACCACCCGGGGCGAGCTGAAGGGCGTGTTGCAGGGCCCAGCATACGCCAACTATGCCGGTTGCGACTGTGGGCTCCCTGTCCCTCCACAGGACGCGGCTCACAAAGGCTAAAAATGGATCGGCGAGTGTCTGCCCCGCCCCCATCGCGACAAAGGCACGTTGTGGTGTCTTGAACTCCGGCTGGAACCCGCAGGTATCGAACTCGACGAGTTCGGCATGCCCTTCCATCGGAGCGCCCAAGAGGGCGCCAAATTTAAAGCCGCCATCGTGATGCAAGCATGGGACGCCGGTGCTCCTGAAGTCGGTGACCACCATTCCGGCCAGCGTCCCCACGCACGACTGTTTGCGCTGATCGAAGGTGCAGGTTACGTAGGCTTCCCGCACGGCATCTTCGACGCGCTGACCGAGCCCCACGCTCCCGGTGCTCACTAGGATCACCTTGTCGTCGATGATCCTGATCTTCTCCTGTGCGGTCACCTGGAGGAGGGCCTTGCCGTCGCGGGCCGACGTGGAGATCCCGTCCGCCCCGATGACCACGCCGTCGGAACATCGCGTCCCCACTATGACGGTCATGCTCAGCCTCGGAAGACGCTGTTTACCCGCATGTCGGGGTAGGCGTCGTAGATGGAGCGCACCAGCGAACTGAACGATTGGCCGAGCACCCAGGCCGAAACCTCGCGTAGGTAGGTCTGAGCCCGGACCGTCATGGAATCAAGCGCGCGATTCCCGGCACGGATGCCAGCCCCGGTCGCTGCGTAGGTCTTCCAGCGGCCGAGGTTGGAATGGCCGATCTCGGCCAAGCCCTGCCGCTTGAGGTCGTCCGCGACGTTGTAGACCTCCATGTCAAACGGGCCGTAGTCGTAGGGCTCGAAGGCGAAACTTGGCCCCTCGTCCACGAGCTCCGGGAGGTTGCGCGCCAGCAGGAACATGGCCTTCTGGATCTGGACGGGCTGATAGGGCCGCCCTTCGGCGGCCGCCAGGACGGCAATGAGCACATCCTGTCTGTCCATGTCGCGCTTCGGGGCTCCGTCGTAGGCCGTTCACCCGTCCGGTCCGGCCTTCAGGATGGTATTACATCCGGCGGTGGCCGACAACGCGACCAGCCGCGCATGTTTTGGGCCTGCCCACAAAGTTAGGGACAGTCATGCGGGACCAAGGCGTCGAAGGCCTCCGACATGAGGCCGCGGACGTCGCTCTTGTCGGCCTTGCCCAGCTTCGTCGTACCCGGGGCTAGTACGACTTGAACGTGGAGATGCCAGTCACCTTCGGCGGGGGCGTGAACGACATCGACGCGGTGTCCGTTCGTCGTCGCCTTGGCCCGGACCCGGCCCGCCGTCGAGTCGATGTAACCTCGGTACGTCGCGCTCGCCTTTCCCCTAGCCCTGTCAGACTTCTGCTTGTCGCAGCCGAGTGCATGGACGTCAGCGTCATGCGGCATGACGGTGCGCCAGACGGCCGACTCGCAGCGACCGCTCTTGTCCTGGAACTCGAAGACCTCTTCCCAGATGAACTCGTCGGCGCCTTTAATCATCCGCGGCGCGTGAATGTGCCGCGACAGGCGATCCTGCGGCGGCACCACGCGCGGCGATGGTTGTGAAGTCGACGACGACTCAACGGAGGGGGATGGCGCCGAGGATGGCGACAGGGAGGCGTCCGCCGTTGTAGACGGTGGGCTCGATGTGGGTCGAACGGGATCCAGGGTTGACCACCATGTGCAGAACGCGCCCCTCCAAGGTCAAGGCGCAGAGTTCGCCCCGATCGCCCCAGGCCATGAGAATGTCGCCCTCGTCGTCAACGGCGACCTTCGGGAGCAGCCTGTTTTCCGGAATATTCGTGACAAAGGTCCGGGCGAGCCCAATCTTGGCCGAGGAAGGCGTGGGATAGTCGCGATCAGCCGCGAACTCCGGGAGCGACCGGATCGCCTCCGACAGGAGGTGGCGGCGCCTGTCCGCGGCCATGGCTGCCGGGGTCGCGTCGAAGCCGGAATACAGCTCGACCGGAACGCGGACCGAGGCGTTCCAAGTGCGCGCGCCCTGGGTGGTGCCGAGCAGGTCCAAGTTCATCGATGTCGCTCCCAGATCCCGTTCTGCACGTTCGCGCTCGTGACGTCCAGGAACGTCGCCACGATGGTCTCATGTGCCCTGTCGAACCAACCCCACATTGATTCGGTTGCCAGAGAGGGATAAAACTTCCTAGCCACGAATGTGAGCCTTGTCGCCCCTTTGCCGTCCGTACGGCGATGGATCGTCGCGAGAGAGATATGGAGATCCCCCGATCCTTCGGGTAGGGCGATCTGAGCGTTCCAGTTCAGCCCGACCAGTTGTTTCCCGGATGCCCCTGTGAGGGCCTCACGCCAGCGCAGGCCTGGCATGACGGCTTCGATATCATGCGCGCCGTCCATCTCGCGCCCCCAAGGGAAGGTGTTGACGTATATCAACTCCTGCCCGATCAGGTCGAGGCGACCCAAGCCCTCAGCCTCCAGAAACGAGACGAAGGCGTTGAAAGCTTCGGCGAAGCGATCCCTCACGCTCCCGAAGCTCGGGTAAGCCGTCTGGTGATCTTCGAGTTGGCGCCAGTTAACGATGAGGCGGTCGCGCTGGACCTGGACGAGGAATTCGCCACCCTCGCTCACGAACCAGATCCGGGGGAAGAAGCCGGCGTCTACGGCGCCGATCTGGAACTGGATCGTCGCCTCGGGCATGCTGTCATCGGCGACGACGGAAGGCAGCGGCGATACCGTCTGCGTGGACGTGTACCGGTGTCTCAATCGGTCCCAGAGTCGGCCGACGTGCGCGACCTGGAGTGCGCCAAGTTCCTGGAAGTAGATGCAGCACACCACTTCCGAGACGGGGGGGTTCCCGAAGCTTGGATCCGGTGCGGTTGGCATAGGGCAGGTCACTCCGCGGCACGTACGGCGCCTGATCCCGCAAGGGTGGACCATGGGCTCCGGCAGCGTGTCAAGGCAAGGTGGACGCATGTGGTTGAGGATTTACCGAGCATCCATGTCGGACATCACCGCGCAGTCGTTGGCGAGGAAGCGAGGCAGGCCGACGCAGGGCGTCGCTGATCCCGGCCTTTCGCCGACCCTCCCCCGTGACGGCGTAGACCGCCGCGGCGCCCTGGGCTGCCCGCGGGATCGCTACGGCCGGCGACGAGGCGTATGCTCTCCAGCATGACGAGCCGGGTCCGGACCTCTCCCGCGGTCATGCGGTACGCCTTGTCGATCGCGGAAGCCGAACGGCCGCTCATGTAAGGTGATGCGGTGGAGGCGTGTCCGCCAGCAAAATAGCGTCTTCGATCGTTTCCTGCGCTGAGTGGTGGCGGGCGAACCGCGCGAGGTACGGGCCATACTCGACGTGGTCAGCGAGGGCGTCGAAAGGCGGTTCGCCGAATCGGAGATCGAGATAGGCGGTCAGCGCCAAGCGGAACAGCGGGGCCGCGAAGCGGAGCGCCTCTCGGCCCATGGGGAGGCCGAGGTCGTCGGGTGTGACCGGATCGCCGTGCAGGAACTGGTTCCTCAGGTGAAGGAGCCGACGGTAGACGTCGCCGTCGATGTTGGTCAGCAGCTTCCTAGCGCGGAGCGTCCGATCGGCGTCGCGCAGTTCGCGATGGTACCACGGAGCCCGCCGGAGAAGATCAACGACGCGGCAGATGTCAGCGCCTCCATCGTATGCGAGCGTCTCGAAGGCGCTGACCCAGAGACCGATGGATCGGCCCCGGTCAAAGATCGTCGCGTCGGTGCCGCCCGGCATCCTCGAAGCCGCCCGCGCCATGTCGAGCGAGCGGAAGAGGCGCAGGTTCATGGGGTCGTCCGCGCCGACATAGAGGGCGTTCCATCGATCGAGGAGCGCCCCGAGGAGGACCACGTCAACGTCGTGGCGAGCGAGCCTGCGTGCCCCGAGTGCCGGGGCGCACTGCGCCTGCAGCTCCGTGACATCATGGAGGGCCAGCACGCCCGACGTCCTCGCGATGATGTGAGTGTCCGCTTCGTCGCGCAGCGTCCAGGGATAGGCGTCGAAGGCGTCCGAGAACTGAATGTCCAACGAGAAGCCTTCCTTCAGCTTCCGCGCGTGCGAGAGCGGCAGCACGCTCATGCACACGGCATCGCGGAAACTGGCCACGGCTGACACGGTCCGGACCCGATCCGGGGCGTCGATGCGGATCATGATGAGCGAGGGGTCGATCTCGCCTCCGAACTCGTCCTTGAACGTCCTAAGGAACCGTTCGAGGCCCACAAACCGCTCACACGCCCGGCTGACCCGCTCGTCCTCCACCGGCAGGAGCGCGACGAACGTTGTCTCGATGGGCTCTTCGACCACAAGGTTCGGGAGCGCCCATATCGGCAGCCAGTCGGGCGCGGATGTCACGGCTCGCCTTTCCATAGCCTCACCCCGTCCCGCCGCCGTTCTCGACCACAGCGTCGACGCTAGGTCGCTCCGCCGCCCAGCCGAGGAACAGGTCGACCCCTTCGCAGGCCATCGGCCCGGCGAGTCGCCCGACGCCGGCCGAAGGTGCGCCGATGGCGGCGGCGAATGCCAGAAAGTCCGACTGTCCGGCGTCGCCCGGATCGAACGACTGCACCATCAGCACAGCGACATGCGCCCGGTATCGGCGCGCCTCGTAGACGGCCGACGCTGCCCGGTGGAGGAACTGGTAGCGGAGCGAGCCCACGGCGGCGACGGGCATCCCCAGCGTGCCCGTCAGGCGGGCGAGACGCCGTTCCTTGTCGGCCGAGGCGCCTTTGAGCCACTCGGGCACGAACGGGCCGAAGGACTCGTCGACCTTGCCCTCGACCGCCATGACAGCGAGCCCGTCCGGCAACCCGAGCAGGGCCAGCACGTCGGCCTGCGAGGGCTGGCGGCCGTCGCCCAGCTCGATCTTGCGCTCCAGGAAGGCGTCCAGGAACTCGGCCTGCGCCAGCGCGCCCGACTGCGCCAGAACCGCCAGGATCGCGGGCGACGGCCCGTTGTGGGCGAACCAGGTTTCCGCGACGAGGCGACCGGACCGCCCTTCTTTGAAATGCCCCGGCTTGCCGAGGCGCGGGACGACGTCGGCCGGCTGCAGCATCGGCACGTGCACGCGGGAGATACGGTGCCGCATCATCGGGCTCGATCCACAGCCAGGCTCAAGGGTTTTCCGCAACCGTCATGGCGCCGCCTTGCGCAACCGCACGCCAGTGCCGCCATCGTCCTGGACGAACTTCACGCTGGCAGCCTCGCCTTCGTCGGACAGTCCCGTCTTCAGGCTTTCCTGAGCATCCCGATCAGACAGGCGCGTCGCGTTCGCGCGCCAGAAGCGGGGTGGGGTGTGGCTGCCCCTCATAGTAGTCAGCCTCGTGCAGGAACCCGCGCCGCCCGAGGCCGTCGATGACGAGTTGACCGCTGTCCGGGTAGGTGCAGACGTCCCCGGGCGGCTCGGCGCCGATCACCAGATAGACCAAGTCGCCCACACCGTCCGGGGTCGCGGGATTGGCGATCTGATGGGCGATCCCCGTGTCGGCCGGGCAGGAGATACAGTCCCCCGCGCGGATTTGGTGGACCTGATCGCCGTAGCGAAACAGGCCCCGCCCTTCGAGCACGACGAAGATCTCGTCGGCCATGAGGTGCGTGTGCGCCGGGCACGCGCTGTGGCCCGGGGGCACCCGCTTGGCGTTCATGCCGAGACGACCCATCCCGAAGCGCCCCGGCCCCGCATCCCGCAGCGCTGGCGTCAACGCGCGCCGGTAATGCGCCCAGGCGGCAGGCGCGTCGGCCGCGACTTCCGGCACCTCGTGCATGTTGACGATCAAGGGGGCCTTTTCGGTCATGTCGTCCTCGTGTTCGCGCGTCAGGGAAGCGTGCGGTGTGGGTCGCCGCTCACTCAGCCAACACGCCGTGCAGCGACCTTACCGTGTCGGCGCGGAAGATCACGGCTCGGCCTTCCGCAACCGCACCCCGGCGCCGCCGCCGTTCTCTGGGATGAACTCGACGCCGGCGGCTTCGAGGGCGCGTGTCAATTTCTCCAGGGTGTCGACACGGGTCGAAAAAGGCCCTGTGCCTGGCTCTAGGCGCTTGATAGTTGGCAACGACACGCCGGATGCCGTCGCAAGCTGGTCCTGAGACCATTCGAGCAGAGACCGGGCGGCGCGAAGCTGAGGTCTCGTTATGATGCTCATAGGCTCATTTCTGATGCTAAAGGCATTGACAGGCGTTTCGCATCGCCTATGATGCAGAAGGTATCACGGATGAGGCTAACGGAACAAGATGGTTACCCAATCCCTTGCTGCATCTTCTCGCTTTTTAGACCCCACCGGCCGCTTCGACCGCCCCGCCATTATGCGCGCCGCCTGGGCCATGGCCCGCGCCGCCGTAGCGCCGGGCCGCCCCATCCGCGGCTACACCCCTCCGCCGCCGCCCTCCATGCGCGACGCCTTCGCGGCCGGCCTGCGCCGGGCCTGGGACCTCGCCCGCGGCCAGCGCGCCTGCGCCGAGCACCGGGCCATGATGGTGGTGGAGGACGCCCGCCGCGCCACCGCGCCGGCCGACGTCCTCGCGGTCGAGGACCTCCTCGAGGCCCGCACCGCCGCCCTGATGATCGACAGCACCCGCCGCATGTTGGCCGAGCTGGCCGCGATCGACGCGCAGGCCGCAGCCCTCGGGATCCGGCTGTGACCCGCCGCGCCCGCCACCTCGCCGGTCTCGCGCCCTGGGCGTCGGCTCGCCCGCAGTACCGCCTCAAGCTCGGCGGCGCCGTCCTACCCTTCGACGTGCTGACCGACGCGGCCCTGGCCGACCTGCGGTCCCGCATCGCCGAGGACGTGCGCCGCGAGCGCAGCCGGAGGGCCGCGGCATGAGCCCCGCCGTCCTGCCCGCCGGCCACGACCGTCACGAGGTCCTCGCCCTCGGGCGCCGCATCGCGGCCGAGTTGGCCGGCGAGGCGCTCGACCCCGCGGCCGCGCTCACCATGGCGGACCGCGTGGCGCTCGCGACCCTGGCCCTCGAGGTCGAGGCCGAGGCCGCCCGGCGTGCCGGGGCCGAACCCCTGTCGGCCGATGCCCTGCCGGCCCTGGCCGCCGCCCTGGCGCGCGTCGAGCGCGAGACCGTCCCCGTCGTCATCCCGCCCGCGCCCGCGGCCGGCTCACCCCGAGGCCACCATCATGCTCACACCTGAACTGCTCCGCTGGGCCGCCCTCGCGGCCATCACCGCCGCCGTGATCCGTCTCCCGCGCCCGCTCGGGTTCTGGTCGCTCGGCGCCAGCCGACCCCTCGTCCTGGCGCGCGTCGGGGTCGGCCCGGACCGCTTCCGGCAGGCCGCCCGGAGCTGATCCCGCCCCCCCACTCGCCTCCTGAACCCTCGGCGGCTCGGCCGTCGCGGATCCCGATCCCACCCCCGTCCTTCGAACTGGAGCCATCACCCATGCAGATCGTCTCAACCCGCCTCGGCGGGAACGCCCCCGGCTTGCCTGCCGTCCAGGCCGGGCCCGCCCTGCCGGCCCCCGCACCCCTGCCGGGCCTCACTGCGGCGTTCTCGCGCCGGGCCGCCCTGTTCGGCGCCGTGTCGGCGACGGGCTTTCTCGGGGCCGCTGCGGCGGACGCCGCGGGGCTGCTGCCGAACGGTGGCGCCCCGGCCTTGTCGGCCAACGACGCTCACCTCATCGTCCTGGCCGACGCCTACGAGGACCTGGAGCGGCGCTGCAACGCGCATACCGCCGCCCATCGCGGCGACGATACGGACGAGGCGGAGGACCAATTCAACGCCCTCACGGAGGGCTTCGCCCCGATCGAGGACGAGATGGCCGCGACGCCGGCCGACACGATGGCGGGGGTGCTGGCGAAGGCGCGAGCCTGTCAGATCACCACGATGCGTCACTGCGCCAAGGAAGAGGTGCTGTTGAGCGCCGCGGACGACCTCCACCGGCTGTTCGGAGGGCGCAATGTCTGATCGTCGCTCCTTCCTTCGTTCCCTCGCGTCCCTGCCGCTGATCGGCGGCGGCGTGACCCTCATCGGCAACCCGACGGCCGCGGCCGTGCCGGTCACGGACGACCTGCTGTGGTCCTACAAGGCTTGGCTCCACTACGAGCACCGCATGCTCTGCCACGAGATGGCCGGGCACGACCAGGGCCGGGCCGAGGCGGTCGAGGGCTTCATCAAGCTCGGCTACCCCGGTGACCGCTACCACTTCGGGTGGGGCGGTCGGCGCGACCTCCATCCCGGCAAGAAGCTCTGGGAAGTGCTGCCCCAGCCCTCGACCCGGGCGGCCGTGGTGCTGAGCGCGGTCGGCTGCCCTCTCATCGGGGGGCCGAATGATGCGTGACCGCTGCTCCCTCCTCCGCGGCTTGGCCGCGCTGCCGCTCGCCGGCCTCGTGCCGGCAACCGCCCTGGCCGAGGCCCCCGAGCCCATCGTCGGCCTGCTCGGGCGCGCCTTGGTGTTGCATGCCGAGATCGACCACCCCGACACCACGGACGAGCGCTCCGACGCCGCCTATGACGAGATGTCGGACCTCGTCCACCTCGCCGTCGACACGCCCGTGACCACGATGGCCGGCGCCCTGGCGGCGCTGGGGTGGGCGCGCGGCGAGTTCGCGGCCTACCACCTCGACAAGCCGGAGTCGGACTACCTCGACGAGGTCACGCTGCGGTTCATGGACGGCGCCCTCGGCGTGCTGCGCCAGGCAGTGTCCGACGGGGTGGCATCGTGACCGGCCGCGGGAGGTGCGTGCCCGGCCGACAGGACGCGGGCCCCGCCACGCCGTCACTCCCCCGAGGGCTCGACCGTCCCGGCTCCGGGCCGGCGCCCGAGCACCCGCGCCCAGGTCTCCAGCCCGTCCTGCAGCGCGTCCAGCGCCTCCGCGACCACCTGGGCCTCGTCGGCGATGTCGCTGACCATCACCTCGACCTCGGCGCTCATGGTCGGCCCCGTCGCCTTGAACGCGACCGCGAACAGGTTCTCGCCGTCCGGCTCGGGCTCGGCGCCAGGCGTGGCGTCGGTCAGGCGCTGGACCGTCTGGAGCTCGATCGTCCAGAACGAAGCGTCGTCGATGTCGTCGTCCGCCATGCGGTCCTCCTCCGACCTGCTGCGCTGATCCCGATCCCGCCGCGAGGCTGCTCAGTCCAGCAGGTCCTTGGCGCGCGCGCCGATGAGGCGGTCCGCCGTGACCCGGCCCCACATGGTCGCGGCGACGTGCAGCGTGTGCTGCGCGATCGAGACCACGTGCGCCTCGTCGGTGAAGTCGGACACGATGATCTCGACCTCGGCATTGGCGTTCGGTCCGTCGACCTGGAACGTGGCGGCGAAGATGTCGTGGCCATCCTCGTCCTCCGCCTCGGCCTGGATCCGCTCCAGTTTGAGCAGGCGGTAGCTCCAATCAAGGAAGGTCAGATCGTCCCCGTCGGTGACCTCCGGCTCGACAGCCTGGGGCTGTGCGCCCGATGGCTTGGCCTTGCCCCCCTCGCCCGTCACCCGCCTGGCCATGTCGCCCTCCTGCCGCTGGCATCGGCAGCATCGCAGGAACGGCGGCGCAGGCGCGCCACAGGCGGTGGGAAGCGCACCACGGCCGGTGATGAGGGCTTGGCCGACGGCCTCGCCGCTGAGGCGCGCGACGCCGTCCGCCGGGCGGTGGGCGACGCCTCGGGGCTGACGGTCAAGGGCCAGATCCGGCAGGCGGCCCGTAACCTCGGCTACGCGGCCGACAGCTGGCGGGTGCGGGAAGCCTGGTACGGCCGGGCGGGGCACTGGACCCCGGCGGCGCTCGAGGACCTGCGGGCGCGTGCCTCGGTGTACCGGGAGGGGGAACGGGTGCGCCCCGCCGCCGATCGTCCGCGCGGCGCCGCGGGCCGGCACGCGCTGGCGCGGCACCTCGGCGCGGTGCGGGACTGCATGGCCCAGATCGAGCGGCACCTCGCCGAGATCGAGGCCGAGATGGCCCGCCTGCCATCGGCCAGCGCGGACGCGAGCGACGGAGGCCCGGGATTCGATGCCTGACGCCCGACTCCGCGCCCGGGCGGACGACGCCCTCGCCCGCCTGCGCCGCCGCTGCCTCGCGCTGGTGCTGCCGGCGCCGTGAGGGCGCACGCCGCCACCGTCCGTCACCACACCCGAGTCCGGCCCATGCCGGGGGAGAACACCATGATCGCGTTGAACGAGGGAGCCGGCCCCGAACTGCCGGCGAACGACAGGGCGCTGATCGCGCTCGCGGAGGTCCTGGAGGACCTGGGGAACGAGGCCGAGCACGCGTTCGTCCGCAACGGGCCGGGCGACGGCGAGGTGCTCGACGCGTGCAGGGCGCGGGCCGCGGCCGTCGTGGGGGCCATCGTGGCCCTGCCGGCCGTGACGCTGCACGGCGCCAGCGCCAAGGCGCGGGCGGCGCGGGCCAGCACCGCCGTGTCGCTGCTGCCGCGCGCGCTGGTCGACCGGCTCGGCTTCGACATGGCGGCCGACATCGAGCGGCTGCGGGGCGGGGAGGGCGTGGGACATGCCTGAGAACCTGGAGCCCCTGCGGCTGACCGCGCGCGCGGCCCTCGGCTCGGCCGCCTTCGACCTCCGGACGGCGAGCGGCCGCGTCCTGCCGACCGACGTCAAGGCGAGCCTCCACCTCACGCGTGTCGCCGCCCGCGTGAACGACGCCCTGGACCGCGGGCTGCTCGGCCTGCGGCGGGGGCCGGCGTCGCCCGAGACGCCCGACCCGTGGCTGATGGCGGCCGCGCGCCTGCACGACGCCGTGTCGGACGCCGCCGAAGTCCTCTTCAACGAGCTGATCGAGGCGGAGGAAGGGCGCCGCGTCGTGACGCCGCCGGACGACGCGCTGGTGCGCCCCGACGACGGGAAGCTGTTCGGGTTCGTGCCGACCAACAAGGCCTACGACGGGTGGACCTCGCCGGAGGACGCATCGGACCTCCGGCACCTCGCCCTGCCGGTGAAGTGGCCCGCCTGGGACCGGCGCAACGACATCGTCGTGGCGGTGAACGCCTGGGAGCGGGAGCACCAGGCGGCGGTCGAGGCCGCCGGCGTGGCGGTGCTGCGGGACTGCTGCACCGAACTCCACCAGGTCAAGGTGGCCATCCGGGAGGCCGTGCGGAGGGTGCGGCCGGGCACCGTGGCGGCGTCCCGAGCCGTGGCCCGCATCGCGGCCCGGTCGCTGATCGAGATGGGCGAGGACCCGACGGACCTGCCCAAGGCCGTGTGCGACTACGTCGAGATCCTGGGGCCGCACGAGCCGTCCGCCCTGGCCTGGCACGCCGTCCTGGGGCTGCTGGTGACGATGCCGTAGGGGCGACCGTGCGGCGGCCGACTCGGGACGCCGTCGGGCAGGAACGGGCCCCTTGGCAGGTCCGAGCACGGTCCCGCCGACATGTGGTGTGGGGAACGCTCGACGTCCCCCATTACCCACGTAGTACGTACGACATAAGTCGCTCTTGGAATCAGTCGAGTGAGAAAACTCGAATTTTGAAGAACTACATTCGTGAGGGAAGGTAACACACGAGTGAGGTCCGGTCCGCAACGAGTGGGACCAAGTCCGCCGCGAGTCGGGTCAGGTCCGCGAGGAGTGAGGTCCAGTCCACCGCGAGTGAGACCAGGTCCGCCGTGTGCAAAACCCGCGGCGGGTCGCCGGCGGCGCTCGGCAGAGCGGCGGGCGGGTCGCGCACGACCCGTCGCGGGTCTTCGGCGAGTCGCGCCGCCCGTCGCTCGCAGGGCGCGACGACGTGGCTTACAGCAATGCCTCGACGCCCTAGCCCGTCCGCTTCTCACGGACGGGCGCACCTCCCTCAATGGAAGATCAGGTACAGCACGATGATGACGGGGATCGGGATGCCGACCAACCACATCAGTACGCCCTTGCCCATGTCGACCTCCCATCCATCGGTGAGAGGGCAACGGGCGGGTGTCGCCCCAGTTCCGCGCGGCCCGTCAGGGGCCTGCCCATGCCGGATGATGCCGATCTGATACTCGCCACCTGCCGCGAGATCGCTGCGGAGTTGCGAGCGGTGGCGGCCGATGTCGAGCGCGCTGTACCGCGCCTGCTGCTGGGGTCCGCGATCCGCCATTTAGACGGCCACCAGTGGTTCGACGTCATCGCCCGCGACCTCGCCGGACGCGGTTTTGCCAAGGCTGCCACGAAGAGAGTCATCGCCGGCATGCTGGAGCGGCTGCGCGAGGCTAGCGGGTAGGAGTGATTCAGATCAGGAGCCGTCGTGGCGTTGATTAGCCAAGATGGTCACACCCTCGTGTCAGATCACTCTTCGTCGTCGAGGGCTTCCCAAAGTCCGTCCTTTAACTCTTGGGCAAATTCGGCGCCGCCGAGCTCTCGCACTCCCGGAGGGAGTTCTGTCTTAGGCTTTCGCTCCCGCGTCTTCTTCACCTCTTCGTCGCTCAAAGGCTTATTTGTCCAGAGCGTCATAAATAGGTTGTCGCGATAGACGCGAACGACACGTCTGATGAATGCCTCGTCGTCGATATGGAACCAGTCCTCCTCAGTCTTGCCATAGGGTCGACTGAGGGCGAGCACTGCCGAAGCATTTGCGATGAACATGCGAAACATCACCTCTCCACCCATTAGGTCGATGATGCGCTGCTCGATGTCGAACTCCTGCTCCAGCCGAAATTCGAGTTCCTGGGCCAAAGAGCGGCCGGCCTCTGATGCCGCCAGATCGAGCTTGGCCCGGAGTTCAGGCGTGACACGCGACATGATCGGGACGCGCTTGGCTTCACGGTCGGCGACGCTCCGTTTTGCCACTTCGCTCCACCCCGCGCTCGCCCACGTTCGATGCACTCAGTATCATTCATGGACTTGCGCGTCCACGGCAAAAAAGCTACATCGTGCATGATACTGATTGCAGGAGGCCGTTTTGGCTAGTTCTGTTGGAAAGCGTGTTCAGGTCGACGAGGCCCTGTCCCGTCTCATGGAAGATCCGGCCATCACCCTCGGTGACTGGGCGGCGTTGAATCGGGTCAACCGCAACACGGCAGCCCGGGCCGTTGCTGCGGGCGAGGTCGAGGGTGCGTACCGGGTCGGCGGTTTGACGCGGATCGCCTCGGCGCCATGGCGCGCTCGGCTCGGCCTGCTGTCGGCCTGAACGAGTACCCGCATCGATCCTTCCTGCACCACCAGGCGCCCCGATGGCCCGCCCCGTTTCCATACGCAATCAAGGCCTCTTCCCTTGCGAAGACGAGACGGCGCGCCGCCTCAGCCAGACGGCGGCGGAGTGGTGCGCCAAAGCAAAGATCCTGGAACGCGAGGGCCTGCCCCGCGTGGATCCCCTCATGGGCGGCCGCCACTGGCCCGCTGTCGTCGCCTTCTTCGCCGGCCGCTACGGCCTGAGTAGGATCGAGGTCTCGCAACCCGACGGAGCCGAGAACCTCGATGCCCTCTGAACTACCTACTCCCGGCCTGAAGCGCCGGCCCAACCGCGACGGGACCGAACGCCTCGTGTGGGTGGCCCGGGCCGACATCGTCAAAGCCGGCTACGAGCCGAAAACGGTCCGCCTACACTATGGCAGCGCCGATCTCCTGCTGATCTCGGCGGCCTGTCTCCGCCTCCAGGCCGAGCTGCTGGCATGGGCAGCCGGGCAGCGCCGCGACCCGCTCAAGTTCGACGGCACGCTGGCGAGCCTGATCCGCCGCTATCAGTGCGACCCGGCGAGCCCCTACCACCAGATCAAGTGGAACACGCGCCGCATCTACGACCAGACGCTCGGCGTCATCGATAAGGCGTTCGGCAAGCGCGTGCTGGCGAACCTCGGCCTGACCGACTTCCGCCGCTGGTACGACGAGGCAAAGAAACCGAAGGCGCCCGGCGAGCCCGAGCGGATCAACAAGGCGCACAAGATCGTGTCGCTGTGCCGCAGGCTGTTCACCTACGGCGTCGCGGCCGAGATCCCGGACTGCGCCCGCCTCGCGGCCATCCTCGACGCTTCACGGTTCAAGCAACCCGGACGGCGTCGGGTGAAGCTGGAACGGCACCACGTCGAGGCCTTCATCGCCGAGGCACTGAAGAACAACCGCCTCTCGCTCGCCCTCGGCACCACCCTGCAATTCGACACGGCGCTCCGACAGCGGGACGTGATCGGCGAGTGGGAGCCCCTGCCCCATGGCGTGACGTCCGGCGGCATCGTGCTCAACAAGCGACGCTGGGCCAATGGTCTGACCTGGGCCGACATCAACGATCGCTTCGAGATCTTCAAGGCGACCACGAAGACGGGCGCCATAGCAGCGCACGACCTCACGCTCTGCCCCGAGACGATGAGGCTCCTGCAGCTCGTGCCGGCCGGCAAGCGCGTCGGGCCCCTCATCATCGATGAGGAAGCGGGGCGCCCCTACGCGACCGACGGTTACGCGCGCGAGTGGCGCGCGATCGCCGACAGAGCGGGTATCCCGAAACACGTCTGGAACATGGACGCCCGGGCGGGCGCCATAACCGAGGCCGACGACGCCGGCGCCGATCTCGACGAGATCCGCTCGACCGCGGCCCATTCACAAGCTTCGACGACGGCTCGCTACGTCCGCGGGTCGATCGGGAAGTCGCGCAAGGTCGCCTCATTGAGGGCGGCGCACCGGACCGCGAGGAACACACCCTAAACACGGGTGGGGAACGCGACGGGGAACGTGGGGAACGGAGTTCAACGGCAGGGCGGCATAACCGCAGCTATCGCAGTGGGATAGCTTGGAGCGGGTGAAGGGAATCGAACCCTCGTATGCAGCTTGGGAAGCTGCCGTTCTGCCATTGAACTACACCCGCGTCACCATCCCATAACCCCGATTTCACACAGCGGCAAGAGAGCGTTCACAGATCCGCGAGGAGCTGTTCGTCAATCTCCGAACCGGTGCGGGGCCGCTCACAGCTGACTGACCTTGGCGCCCGGCGACGAGGCCGCCGGCCCGCGGGGCGCCGCGGCGTCCCAGCCGCCCGGAGGGGGCGTCACGTCGTTGGCCGCCGCCGGGGGCGTCGCGGCCCGGTAGGCATCGGCCGCGGCCTTGGCGGAGGCCAGGACCTTCGGGTCGAGCTTCGCCGCCACCTCGTCGCGCTTCTTGCCGGCGTCGTCGTCGCCCTCCGCGGCGGCGATCGCGAACCACGTGTAGGATTGGGGGAGGCTCTGCTCGATGCCGAGGCCGCGGGCATACAGGATCGCCAGGTTGAACTGGCTGTCGCGCACCCCGAAGGTCGAAGCCTTGCCGAACCACTGCGCCGCCTTGGCGTAATCGGGCTTGCCGGCCGCGCCCTCGGCCGACATCACGGCGAGGTTGTGCATCGCACGGATGTTGCCGGCGTCGGCCGCCTTGCCGTACCAGGCGATCGCCTGGGCCGGATCGCGATCGGCCCCCACGCCCTTCTCGTAGGCCGAGCCCAGGCGATATTGGGCCGGCGCCGAGCCCTGCGCGGCCGCCTTCTCGAACCAGGCCACGGCCTGCTTCGGGTCGCGCGCGACGCCGCGGCCGTCGGCGTAGCGCAGCCCGACCTCGTATTGCGCAGCCGCGTCCCCCGCCGAGGCGAGGCTGCGCAACCCGTCGCCGATGCCGTCGGCCACGGTCGAGGCCGACCCCGACGCCTGCATCCTGCCGGGCCCGGCCACGAAGGTCGGCAGCGGTGGCGGAGCCGGAGGGACCGGGGACGCGAGGGGGGGCGAGGGCTTCGCGGCCGGCACGGCGGAGTCGGCGGTCGCCGCGGGCGACGCGAGGCCGGCCGTCCGCACGGCGCCCGGGGCCGCGGGGTCCGAGGCCGCGGAGCGCGCGGCTTCGTTCGGCTCGACGCCCAGCTTCACCCCTTCGAGGGCGCCGACCAGCAGCACCAGGGCCGCGAGGCCGAGCAGGATGGGGCGGCGCCGATGGGCCAGATACGCCTTCGCGCGGCCCAGCGTCCCGGCGGCGGCCGTCTCGGCCCCGTCGGACGACCGGGCCCGGGCCGCCGAGGCCCGCGGCGCCGGCCGCCGCTCGGCCGTCTTGAGGGAGGCCGCGGAGGCGGCGGAAGCCTGCGCGGCCTGGGCGGCGCGGCGGGCGGCCGCGATGAAGCTCGCGGGCCCGTCGCCCTCGACCGGCACGGCGGCCGGGCTCGCCTCCTCGGCCGACGGCTCGGGGCCGAAGCGGGGTTCGGCGCGGCCCAAGGATCCCGGCGGGGACCCCCCGGAACCGCGGCCGAAGCCGGGCTCGATCAGCATGTCGGCGGGGTCGAGCGCGGCCTCGGGTATCTCGGGTGAGAAGGCCGGCGCGGCGCGACGCGGGCGGGGCTCCTCGGCGGAAACCGGGCTGGGGTCGGCGTCGCCGCCGCGGGGCGCGCTCCGGCCCGGCGCCGCGACCTGCTGCGCCACGCGCTCCAGCGTGGCCTGCATGTCGGACAGCGCCGTGCGGGTGCGCCGTTCAGCGAGGTCCTGCATGGCCCGCAGATCGTCGAGGCCCCGCGCCAGTTGGTCGGCGAAGGCGGGCGGCTCGGGCTGTCGCAGGGCCAGGCCCGGGCTCTGCAGGGCGGCGCGCAGCGTGTCGCGCGCGGCCGTGCGGGCCGCCGTCTCGGCGGCGTCGATCGCCACCTGGCGCGTTACCTCGAACTGCGAGAACAGCTCGCCCAGGGAGTGCTCCACCCCGTCGAGGGCCTTCAGGCTCGACTCGGACCGGTCGAGCTGCTCGGCCAGCCGCGCGAGCTGGGCCGCGATGGCCTCGACGCCGCGCGGGTCGGCGCCCTCGATCCGAGCCGCCGCGTCGCGCATGGCGGTCTCGAGATGCTGGAAGTCGGCCGACGCCTCGCGCGCCTGACCGATGCGCTCCGACAGCCCGCGCACCAGACCTTCGAGCGGGCGCGTGTCGACGGCCGACTCGACGAGCTGGGTCCGCAGGGAGCTGTGGATCTCGTCGACGCGGCGGCTCAGCCCCTCGATCAGCCCGGCCGGGCCCCGCGCGTCGAGGCCGCGCTCGATCCGCTCGGTGATGCCGTCGAGCCGCGTCTCCAGCGACGCCAGGGCGGCGCCCGGCCGGAAACCGTCGAGGAGAGCCCTCACCTCCGCCATCGTGTCGGCGAAGTCCGGCGGCGGAGCGGCGGCGGGCGCCGCGGGGACGGGCATCGCCGCCAAGTGGCCCAGCCGGGCTTCGAGGGAGGCGACCTGGCGCTCGACCGCGTCGAGCGGGACGGAGCGGCCGGACGCGGCCTCGAGCAGGTCGCGCATCTCGCGGGTCTGCTCGCCGATCCGCGCGATGGCGTCGGCGGCCGGCAGGCCGGCGCCGAGCCCGTCGACCGCCCGGCCGATCTGGCGCACCTGCCGGTCGAGGGCCTCGACCTTCGGCCGGGCGTCGGTCGCCTGGATGGCGTCCTGGAGGTCGCGGGAGAAGCGGGCGAAGGTCTGCGACACCTCGGAGGTGAGGTCGATGCCCGCACGGCGCAGGCCGGCGGGCTCGCGCCGGCGGACCGGGACGGGGGCCGCGGCGTCGGGCGACGGCGGGGGCGCCGTGCCGTCGAGGAGGTCGCGGCGCGAGGCCGCCGCGCGGGCGTCGGGGCGCGGGGGGGGCGCCGGGGGCGGGGGCGCTTCGGCGGCCGGCGCCGCCGGGGGCTCGGGCGCGCCGCCGTGCCCGTCGAGGTCGGCCTGGCGGCGGGCGATCTCGGCGACGGCGTCGCGCAGGACCGCGCGGGGGTCGAACCGGGGGACGCCGGCCGGGTCGGGGCGGGCCGCGCCCTCCCCGGCCGCGGAGAGCCGCGCCAACTGGGCCGCGATGGCCCGCATGTCGGCGCCGTGGTCCGGCGCGCCGGCCGCCGGGGGCGGGGCGCCCGTCGCGCCCTCGGCGATGGCCTCGTCGAGCCAGTCGCCGCGCGACCGGCCCGTCTGCCGGGGCGCCTCGCGGCTGCCCTCGGCGCCGTCCTCCATGCTCCACGGAACCGTTCTGTTCATCGTCACACCCGCAGACCGGAGCCTGCCACAGAGAGCCAGAGGGCGCCCGCCGACGCCGTCGCCCCGTCGACCGCAGCGCCCCCGTGCGGGGCCGCCGGACGTCGGGACGGCGGCGTCCCCGAGGACGTCGACGAGGGAGCGGCGTCCCGGCCCGCAGACGATCCATCCCGCCGCGGCCGAAGTCTGCCCCCTCGGGCCGACTTTCGATCCGCAGGGTAAACAGGGCGTTAAGCTGCCCGATTTTGGCACAGGTCCGAGGGGCCGGCCGCCAGTTGCGACGGGACGGCGGCCACCCGCCGGGCCTCGGACCGCCGACCCCGCGGTGCGGCGGACCGGCGCGGCCCTTCCGGTCGGGGGCCCTATCGTGTATCCCGACAACCCGCGGCGGCGCGGGCGTCGGGTCAGGTGTTCGGGAGGTGGGAGTCCGTGCAGGCGATCGACACCATCGGCCATCCCGGCGCGTCGGCGGACCGCACCGCGGTCCCTCCGGCCGTGGGATCCGTCGCCAGCCCGGCGCTCGTCGTGGATTTCGACCGCGCCCTGCTGCGGGCCGAGCCGACCGACGAGCGCCTGTTCGCCGCCCTGAAGGCCCGGCCCCGGTCGGTGCCGGGGCTCCTGGCCGCCGGGCTGCGCGGCCGCGACGCGCTGCGGGAGGCCGCGGCGCGCGAGGCGTCGGGCGAGGTCCGGCTCGCCGCCTGCCCGCGCCGCCCCGAGGTCGAGCGCCTCGTCGCCGAGGCGCGGGGCGCGGGATGCGCCATCGCCTGGCTGTCGCGCGAGGACCTGTCCCGCGACGACGCCGATCTGCGGCCGGTGATCGGCGAGGATGCCGACAGCCGCCGTCCCGCGCCGTCGCCCGAGGCCGAGGCGCGGGCGCTGGCGTCGCGCCATCCGGACGGCTTCGCCTATCTCGGCCGCGACGAGGCCGACCTGCCGATCTGGCGCGCCGCCCGCGAGCGGTTCGGCGTCGACCTGTCGCCCGGGCTGCGCCGCCGCGCCGAATCCGAAGGGCTCGGCATCGTCGAGCTGTCGCGCGCCCCCGCCCTCGGCCCGGCCGTGCTCCGCTCGATGCGGCCGCACCAGTGGCTGAAGAACCTGCTCGTCCTCGTGCCCTTCGCCCTGTCGATGGGCGAGCTGCATCCGCGCGACGCCGGGCTCGCGCTCCTGGCCTTCGCCTGCCTCTGCGCCCTGACGAGCGGCACCTATCTCGTCAACGACCTGTTCGACATCGAGGCCGACCGCCGCCATCCGCGCAAGCGCGACCGGCCGATCGCCAGCGGGGATCTGCCGGTCGCGACGGCCGCGGCCATCGGCGGGGCGCTGATCCTCGGCGCGCTCGCCTGCGCCTGCACGCTGCGCTTCGCCTTCGCGGCCGCGCTGGCGAGCTACCTCGTCATCACGCTGGCCTATTCGTTCCGGCTGAAGCGCATGGCCATGGTGGACGTGCTGGTCATCGCCCTGCTCTTCACCCTGCGCATCCTGGCCGGCATGTTGCTCGTCAGCGAGAAGCCGTCGCACTGGCTGCTGATGTTCTCGATCTTCTTCTTCCTCAGCCTCGCCTTCATGAAGCGCGAGGTGGAGTTCAACGTCGTGCGCCAGGCCGGCCGCACCACGCTGTCGGGCCGCGGCTACGACCTCGACGACCGGCTCTACGTGCTGTGCTGCGGCATCTCGTCGGGCATCGCCTCGGTGGTGATCTTCGCGCTCTTCATCACCGCCACGATCGAGACCGCGCAGCTCAACTATCACGCGCCCGAGCTGCTCTGGGGCGTGATGGGGGTCGTCGGCTACTGGGTGCTGCGCATGTGGATGCTGACGACGCGCGGGCTGATGAACGACGACCCGATCCTGTTCGCGGCGCGCGACCGCACCAGCCTGGCGCTCGGGGCGCTCTGCGGCGTGCTGGCGGTCTGCGCCCAGGTCGTGCACCTTTGACGCGCCCGGGCGCCGCCGCGCCGGTCTCCACCACCTCCTGGGGCCGCGTCGCCCGTGCGGCGAGCCACGTCGCCGAGCCCGCCTACCTCGACGAGATGGCGCGGGCGTTCCGGGACGCCGATTCCGGCCACGCCCTGGCGCACGGCCTCGGCCGCTCCTACGGCGACGTCTGCCTCAACGGCGGCGGGCACCTCCTGCGCACGGCACGGCTCGACCGCGTGATCGCGGCCGACTGGTCGACCGGCGTGGTGCGGGCCGAGGCCGGCCTGACGATCGGCGCTCTGCTGTCGATCGGCGTGCCGCGCGGCTGGTTCGTGCCCGTCACGCCCGGCACGAAGTTCGTGACGCTCGGCGGCGCCGTCGCCAACGACGTCCACGGCAAGAACCACCACGGCGCCGGCACCTTCGGCTGCCACGTCCGGCGGCTGGGCCTGCTGCGCAGCGGCGGCGAGATCGTCGAGGTCGGCCCCGACAGCCGCCCCCACCTCTTCGCCGCCACGGTGGGCGGGCTCGGCCTCACGGGGCTGATCGCCTGGGTGGAGCTCCAGCTCCAGCCCGTGACGTCGAGCGACGTCGAGGCGCAGACGCTGCGGCTGCGCGACCTCGACGGCTTCTTCCGCGCCGCCGAGGACAGCCACGACTGGCCCTACACGGTGGCCTGGGTGGATTGCCTCGCGGCCGGCCGCAGGCTCGGCCGCGGGCTGTTCAACCGCGGCCGCCACGCCGAGGGCGGCCCCCTCCTGGCCCACGCCGACCGGGCACGGCTGAAGGTGCCGCGCGACGCGCCCGCGGCCCTGCTCGGCCCCGCCACGGTGCGGCTGTTCAACGCCGCCTATTCGCGCCAGCCCGCGGGGGGCGAGGCGCGCCGCGTGCCCTACGGCAAGTTCCTCTACCCCCTCGACGGCATCACGGACTGGAACAGGCTCTACGGCGGCCGGGGCTTCTTCCAGCACCAGTCGGTCGTGCCGATGCGCTCGGCGCCCCGGGCGCTGCAGAAGCTCCTGGAGCTGACCTCGAGCGCGGGCCAGGGCTCGTTCCTGGTGGTGCTGAAGCTCTTCGGCCCGCGCGCCTCGCCCGGCATCCTGTCGTTCCCGCGGCCCGGCGCCACCTTCGCGCTCGACCTGCCCAACCGCGGCCCCGACACGATGCGCCTGCTCGGGCGCATGGCCGAGGTGGTGCTGGAGGCCGGCGGCCGCCTCTATCCCGCCAAGGACGCCACCATGACGGCCGAGCAGTTCCGCGCCGGCTTCCCGCGCTGGCGCGAGGTCGAATCCTACCGCGACCCCGCCATCTCGTCGGACTTCTGGCGGCGCGTCACCGGAGATCAGGCATGAGTTCGGCACCCGCCGCCCCGTCGGCCGGGGCGGCCAAGACCGTGCTGGTGCTCGGCGCCACCTCGGCCATCGCGGGCGCCTTCTGCCGCCGCCGCGCCGCCGCGGGCGCCCGCCTCGTGCTGGTGGGGCGCCACGGCGAGCGCCTCGCCGCCATCGCGGCCGACCTCCGCGCCCGGGGCGCCTCGGCGGTCGAGACCCTGGTGTCGGACCTCGCCGAGATGGAGGGCGCGGAAGCGCGCTTCGCCGCCATGACGGGCGCCCTCGGGCCGCCCGACGAGGTGCTGCTGGCCTACGGCGTGCTCGGCGAGCAGGCCGCGGCCCAGGACAGCGCCGACGAGACGCGGCGCCTCATCGACGTCAACTTCACCAGCGCGGCCCTGTGGCTGCAGCTCGCCGCCAAGCACCTCACGGCGGACCGGCGGCCCCGCACCCTGGTGGTGATCGGCTCGGTGGCGGGCGACCGCGGCCGGCAGTCGAACTACGTCTACGGCGCCGCCAAGGCCGGGCTCGACGCCTTCGCCGAGGGGCTGGCGCACCGGCTCCACGGCACCAACGTCCGGGTCGTGACGGTGAAGCCCGGCTTCGTCGACAGCCCCATGACGGCCCATCTCGACCGCTCCGGCCCGCTCTGGGCCAAGCCCGAGGCGGTCGCGGCCGCCATCGACCGGGCGGTGGCCAAGGGGCAGCGGATCGTCTACGCCCCGTGGTTCTGGCGGCCGATCATGACGGCGGTGCGGGCCGCGCCCCGGCCGCTGTTCTACAGGACGAAGCTTTGAGCCCGACCTCTTGACCGAAGCCCCCTCCCCCCGCCGCGGCCGGGTCGTCGTCACCGGTGCGGCCGGCCTCGTCGGCCAGAACCTCATCCCCCGGCTGAAGGCGCGCGGCTACGCCGACATCGTGGCGCTGGACAAGCACCGCGCCAACACCCGCATCCTGGCCGGGCTGCACCCGGACGTTCGCGTGGTCGAGGCCGACCTCAGCCGCGCCGGCGGCTGGGAGGACACGCTCCAGGGCGCCGAGGCGCTGATCCAGCTCCACGCCCAGATCGGCGGGCTCGACCCGGCCGTCTTCGACGCCAACAATGTGGTGGCCACCGAGCGCGTGCTGCGGGCCGCCGGGGCGGCCGGCATCGGCTACATGGTGCACATCTCGTCCTCGGTGGTGAACTCGGCGGCGCGCGACCTCTACACCGAGACCAAGAAGGCGCAGGAGACGCTCGTCGCGGCCTCGCCCATCACCCACGTGGTGCTGCGCCCGACGCTGATGTTCGGCTGGTTCGACCGCAAGCACGTCGGCTGGCTGGCGCGCTTCATGCGCAAGGTGCCGGTCTTCCCCGTCCCGGGCGACGGGCGCTTCCGCCGCCAGCCGCTCTACGCCGGCGACTTCGCCAGCATCATCATGAGCTGCCTGGAGCGCCGCACCACCGGCCGCTACAACATCTCGGGGCTGGAGACGCTCGACTACATCGACATGATCCGGGGCGTGAAGGCCGCGACCGGCGCCCGGGCGCGGATCGTCACGATCCCCTACGGATTGTTCCGCCGCCTGCTGCAGGTCTACGCGCTGGTCGACCGCGACCCGCCCTTCACGGCGAACCAGCTCGCCGCCCTCGTCACCCCGGACCTCTTCGAGGTGATCGACTGGCCGGCGATCTTCGGCGTGGAGCCGACCCCGCTCGACGCCGCCCTCCACGAAACCTTCAACGACCCGCGCTTCTCGTCGGTCGTCCTGGACTTCTAGCCCCATGCGCCTCGTCGTCGTCGGTGCGGGCGCCATGGGGCTGGCCGCCGCCTATCACGCCGCCAAGGCGGGCCACGCCGTCACGGTCGTCGAGGCCGGGGCCGAGGCCGGCGGCATGGCGGCGCATTTCGACTTCGGCGGCCTGTCGCTGGAGCGCCACTACCACTTCGTGTGCCGGACCGACCAGCCGACCTTCGACCTCCTGAGGGAGCTCGGCCTTTCCGACCGCATGCGCTGGCGCACCACCACCATGGGTTATTTCCTCGGCGGCCGGCTGCACGCGTGGGGCGACCCGGTCTCGCTGCTGCGCTTCCCGGAGCTCGGCCTCGCCTCGAAGCTGCGCTACGGCGCGCTCATGTTCCTGTCGAGCAGGCGCGCCCGCTGGGACGCGCTGGAGACCACCTCGGCCAAGGACTGGATCACCCGCTGGTGCGGCCGCGCCGTCTACGACAGGCTGTGGCACCCGCTCTTCGCCCTGAAGTTCCACGAACACGCCGACGACGTGTCGGCCGCCTGGATCTGGACCCGCATCCGGCGGCTCGGCAACTCGCGCCGGTCGCTCATGCAGGAGGAGCTGGGCCACATCGAGGGCGGCACCGGGACGCTGGTCGAGGCGCTGGTGGAGGGGATCCGCGCGCTCGGCGGCACGGTGCGCCTCGGCGAGCCGGTCGAGGAGGTCGTGGTCGAGCGCGGGCGGGTGACGGGCGTGAGGATCGCCGCCGCCACCCTGCCGGCCGAGGCCGTGATCTCCACCGTGCCGACGCCGCTCGTGTCGCGCCTGATCCCGGGGCTGCCGGAGGCCGCCAAGGCGCGCTACGACGCGATCCTGAACATCGGCGTGGTCTGCCTGGTGTTCAAACTGAAGCGGCCGGTGACGCCGCACTTCTGGGTCAACATCGTCGAGCCCGGCATCCCGATCCCCGGCATCATCGAGTTCTCGAACCTGCGCGACACGGGCGACGCGATCGTCTACGTGCCCTACTATATGCCGACCACCAACCCGCGCTGGGGATGGAGCGACGAGGCCCTGGCGCAGGAGGCCTTCGCCGCGATCCGCCGCGTCAACCCGGCCCTGACCGAGGCCGACCGGCTCGGCGTCCACGTGGCCCGCCTGCGCCACGCCCAGCCGATCTGCCCGCCCGGCTTCGCCGCCATGATCCCGCCGGTGCAGACCGAGGTCGCGGGGCTCCAGGTGGCCGACACCTGCTTCTACTATCCCGAGGACCGCGGCATCGCCGAGAGCGTGCGCCTCGGCAAGAGGATGGCGGACGCGCTGGGCCACAACGTGCCGGAGCTGCGCGGGTGAGGACGGCGGATCCGATGCGGGCCGTGACGCGGCGCTGATCGGCCGAAGACCGTGTCAGGGCACCCACATCGATCAGTGCTGCGAATGAGCGCTCGTCGCAGAGGGACAAGGCCGGCAAAGCGCAGCACTGATCGATGCGGGAACCCTCAGCTCGCCCGGCGCACGCAGAACTCCACCACGTCGAGCAGCGCCGCCTTGTGCTCGGAGGCCGGGAACAGCTCCAGGGCGTCGCGCGCCATGGCGCCGTAGTGGCGGGCGCGCTCGATCGTGTCCTCGATGGCGCGGTGGCGGCGCATCGTCGCGACCGCGGTCTCGAGGTCGCCCTCGCCGATCTCGCCCTTCTCCAGCGTGCGGGTCCAGAAAGCGCGCTCGTTGACCGAGCCCCGCCGGAACGACAGCACGACCGGGAGGGTGATCTTGCCCTCGCGGAAGTCGTCGCCGACGTTCTTGCCGAGCGCCGAGCTCGATCCGCCGTAGTCGAGCGCGTCGTCGATGAGCTGGAAGGCGATCCCGAGGTTCGTGCCATAGGCCCGGCAGGCCGACATCTCGGCCTTGGGACGGCCCGCCAGGATGGGGCCGACCTCGCAGGCCGCGGCGAAGAGCGCGGCCGTCTTGGCGCGGATCACCGCGAGATAGGCGTCCTCGGTGGTGGCTGTGTCCTTGGCGGCCGAGATCTGCATGACCTCGCCCTCGGCGATCACGGCGGCGGCGTCGGCCAGCACCGCGAGGCAGGGCAGCGAACCCACCTCCACCATCATGCGGAACGCCTGGCCGAGCAGGAAGTCGCCCACCAGCACGCTGGCCTCGTTGCCCCAGAGCATGCGGGCGGCGAGCTTGCCGCGGCGCATGTCGCTCTGGTCGACGACGTCGTCGTGCAGCAGCGTGGCGGTGTGCATGAACTCGACCGAGGCCGCGAGCTTCACGTGGCCGTCGCCGACGTAGCCGCACAGGCCCGCCGCCGCCAGCGTCATCATGGGCCGCAGTCGCTTGCCGCCCGACTCGATGAGGTGGTTGGCGACTTCCGGGATCAGCGCCACGTCGGATCCGGTCCGGGCCAGGATGGTCCCGTTGACGCGCTCCATGTCGGCCCGCACCAGGGACCAGAGCTTGCCGATGCCGGCGTCGGGCGCCGTCTCGACGAGGGGGATGACCACGCCCAAAGGCACACTTCCTTGTCACTGCTGCGCGCGCGGACCATAAGGCCGGGGTCGCGGCGCCGCAACATGCCTTATCGGCGCGGATCCCCGGCCGTCATCGACCAGTATTGACGCGCCCGCCCGGCCCGTCCCGCCCCAGGATGAAGACCCGTCATCGATGATCGAAATTCTGCGGACCAACGACCTGATCCTGATCTCCGTCGTGTCGTCGCTGCTGGAGGAGACGGAGATCGCCTATTTCGTCGCCGACCAGCACATGAGCGTGCTCGAAGGCTCGACCGGTTTCCTGGCGCGCCGCATCATGGTGGAGCGCGACGCCGAATCCCGCGCGCGGCGCCTGCTCACCGACGCCGGCTTCGGCGAGGAGCTGCGGCGTGTGTGAACCGGCCGTCGACCGGCTGCTCGGCGGGCGGCTGTCGCTGCTGCAGTCCCGCGCGGGCCACCGGGCGGGCACCGACGCCGTGCTGCTGGCGGCCGCGGCGCCGGAGGCCGACAGCTTCGTCGACGTCGGCGCCGGCGTCGGCACGGCGGGGCTCATCCTGGCCCTGCGCTGCCCCCTGGCGCGCGGCATCCTGCTCGAAGCCGATCCGGCCGCGGCCGGGCTGGCGCGGCGCAACTGCGCGCTGAACGGGCTCGCGCCCCGCGTCGGCGTGGCCGAGGCCGACCTCTTCTCCGGGCAGGACCTGCGCGCCGCGGGGCTGGCGGCCGAGCGCGCCGCGCTCGTCCTCACCAACCCGCCCTACCTCCTCGCCGGGGCGGTGCGGGCCTCCCCGGACCCGGGCCGCGCCGCCGCCCACGTCATGGGGCCGCGCGGCCACGGCGACTGGCTCGCGGCCGCCGCCGCCCTGCTGGCGCCCAAGGGGCGCCTCGTCGCCATCCACCGGCCGGAGGCGCTGCCGGCGCTGCTCGCCGCCGCGGAGGGGCGGCTCGGCGCGGTCGTGGTGCGCCCCGTCCAGGCGCGGCACGGGGGCGACGCGATCCGCATCCTCTTCGCGGGCGTCAAGGGCAGCCGCGCGCCGCTGCGCCTCGCGCCGCCGCTCGCGCTGCACGGGCCCGACGGCGCTTTCACGCCCGAGGCCGAGGCCCTCCACCGCGGCGAGGCGCTGATCGACATGTGAGAGCCCCGACCGGCCGCGCGGCGCGCCCGTCCGGCACCTTTCCCCCGCACGGGCGTTCCCCGACCGTGACTCCGGACCGCGGTCCACAACACCGAGGCTGACCCATGCGCTACCTCCACACGATGATCCGCGTCGCCGACCTCGACAAGACGCTGCACTTCTTCGAGACGCTGCTCGGCATGACCGAGACGCGCCGCATCGACAACGAGAAGGGCCGCTTCACCCTCGTGTTCCTCGCCGCCTCGGAGGACGTCGAGCGCGGCGAATCCGAGAAGGCGCCCCTGGTCGAGCTGACCCACAACTGGGACCCCGAGGAGTACAGGGGCGGCCGCAACTTCGGCCACCTCGCCTACGAGGTCGACGACATCTACGCGCTCTGCCAGACGCTGATGGACGCCGGCGTGACCATCAACCGCCCGCCCCGCGACGGCCACATGGCCTTCGTCCGCACGCCCGACGGCATCTCCCTCGAACTGCTCCAGAAGGGCGGCCCGAAGGCGCCCGCCGAGCCCTGGGCCTCGATGAAGAACACCGGCGAATGGTGATCCGCGCGGCGTGAATGGTCCCGGCTCCCCGAGGGTGGGCCGAGACTTGCACGACGGACCGATGAGGGGTCTGCATCGGGCCGCGGCGACGATGCCGTTCGGGGAGGGTCGGCATGAGCACGGACGACGAGGATGCGGCCTTCCTGGGCCGCGCCGTGGCGCTGTCGCGGTCGCGCATGGAGGCCGGCCAAGGCGGACCCTTCGGCGCCGTGATCGTGCGCGGCGGCGTCGTCCTGGCCGAGGGCTGGAACGCCGTCACCTCGTCCAAGGACCCGACCGCCCACGCGGAGGTCACGGCCATCCGCCGGGCCTGCGCGGCCGTGGACGACTTCTCCCTCGTCGGCGCGACCCTCTATTCGAGCTGCGAACCCTGCCCCATGTGCCTGTCGGCCATCTACTGGGCGCGGCTCGACCGGCTCGTCTACGCCAACACGCGCGATCAGGCGGCCGCCATCGGCTTCGACGACGCCTTCCTCTACGGCGAGGTGCCGAAGGCGCCGCTGGAGCGGTCCCTGCCGACGCGCCACCTGCCGCTGCCCGAGGCCGAGGCCGCCTTCCACGCCTGGGCCGGGAAGGCCGACAAGGTGTCGTATTGAGCGCCCCGACCGGCCCCGCGCGGCTGTGGATCAAGGACCCGCTGGCGATCGTCGCGGAGGGCGCCGGGCGCGGCCTCGTGGTCGAGGGCCGGACGGTCGCCGAACTCGTGCCCGCGGGGGCGGAACCGTCGCGGCCCTGCGCGGTCTTCGAGGCGGGCCGGCACGTGGTCCTGCCGGGCCTCGTCAACGCGCACCACCACTTCTACCAGACCTTGACCCGCGCCCATCCGGCGGCCATCGACAGGCCGCTGTTCCCCTGGCTGCAGGCCCTCTACCCGCTCTGGGCGCGGCTGACGCCCGACGACCTCCGCGCCGCCGTGCGGATCGCCCTCGTCGAGCTCCTGATGTCGGGCTGCACCACGGCGGCCGACCACCACTACCTGTTCCCGGCCGGGCTGGAGGGGGCCGTCGACATCGAGGTCGAGGCGGCGCGCGAGGTCGGCCTGCGAATGACGGTGACGCGCGGCTCCATGAACCTGTCCGAGAAGGACGGCGGCCTGCCGCCGGACAGCGTGGTTCAGGACGAGGACACGATCCTCGACGACAGCGAGCGCGTGCTGTCGCTGTTCCACGACCCGGCACCCGGGGCGGACATCCGCATCGGCCTCGCGCCCTGCTCGCCCTTCACGGTGACGGAACGGCTGCTGCGCGAGACCGCGGCGTTGGCCGAGCGCTTCGACTGCGCGCTCCACACCCACCTGGCCGAGACCGCCGACGAGACGCGCTTCTGCGAGGCCCGCTACGGCTGCCGCCCCGTCGACCTCCTGGAGCGCACCGGCTGGCTCGTGCCCCGCGCCTGGGTGGCGCACGGGATCCACTTCGACGACGCCGAGGTGGCGCGGCTCGGCCGCCACGGCGTCGGCGTGTGCCACTGCGCGGCTTCCAACATGGTGCTGGCCTCCGGCATCTGCCGGACGGTCGAGCTCGAAGCCGCGGGCGTGAAGCTCGGCCTCGGGGTCGACGGCTCCGCCTCGAACGACGCCTCCAACATGATGGAGGCGCTGCGCCAGGCGCTGATGATCGGCCGGCTGCGCTACGGGGCCGAGCGCGTCACCCACCGCGACGTGATCCGCTGGGGCACGGAGGGGTCGGCGCGCTGCCTCGGGCGGGACGACATCGGCCGCATCGCGCCGGGGATGCAGGCCGACCTCGCGCTGTTCACGCTCGAGGAGGCGCGCTTCGCCGGCGCCCACGACCCGGTCGCGGCGCTGATCCTGTGCGGCGCCACCGGGGCCGACCGGGTGATGGTGGGCGGGCGCTGGCGCGTCGAGGACGGCCGGCCCGTCGGCCTCGATCTCGACAAGATGATCGCCGACCAGCGTCAGGCCGCCCGGCGCTTCGCGTGACGGCGCAATGGGAGTTTCCGTCCTCATGTCCCCCGCCGAACGGCCCTTTTCCGCCGAGGCCTGGAGCCGCAACGCCCGGCTCTACGCCGACACCCTCGCGCTCCCCTTCAACGTCGAGCTCGCGGAAGGCCGCCTCGGCCTCGACCGGTTCCGCCACTACATCGTCCAGGATGCCAAATATCTGATCGCCTTCGGGCAGGCCCTCGCCGTGGCGGCCGCCAAGGCCGACCACCCCGACCACATGGTCCAGTTCGCGGGCGCGGCGCGGGAAGCCGTGGTGGTCGAGCGCGCGCTGCACGGCGACTACTTCGGCCGCTTCGGCCTCGACGCGGCGGCGGTCGCGGCCGTGCCCCTGTCGCCGACCTGCCACCATTACGCGTCGTTCCTGCTTGCCACGGCCTTCCGCGAGCCGCTGCCGGTGGTGGCCGCGGCGCTGCTGCCCTGCTTCTGGGTCTACCGCGAGGTGGGCCGCCACATCCACGCGACGGCGGCGCCCGACAACCCCTACCGCGCCTGGATCGACACCTACGCGGGCGACGACTTCGCGGCCGCCGTCGACGCCATGGTGGCCACGACGGACGCCCTCGCGGCCTCGGCCTCGGCGGGCGAGGTCGACGCCATGCAGGCCGCCTTCACCCGCGCCATGCAGCTCGAATGGATGTTCTGGGACTCGGCCCATCGGCAGGCGGACTGGCCGGCCTGAACCCTGCATGGCGGGCCTTGACGACGAATCCGTCCCTCATTTGACATTCGCCGGGCCCGGCCCATCCTCGCTCCACGGTGTCGCGACGGCGATCCGGTCGGCCCGGCGCACCGCCCGCCCCCTCAACGCCTGCAGGATCGGTCCCTCGTGATGTCCATCGGCAAAGCGGAATCCGGCGACGTCTCCTTCAGGCCCCTGCCGGGCCGTCCCGCCGCGCCCGTCGCCCCGCGCCGGCGCCGCGACGAGCCCGCCGTCCGGGCGGGCGGCACGCGCCCCCTGGCGGACCTCGGCTCGGTCGCCTTCCTGCTCGTCCCGTCCTTCTCGATGATCGCCTTCTCGTCGGCGATCGAGCCGCTGCGGCTCGCCAACCGCACCGCCGGCCACGAGGCCTTCCGTTGGCGCGTGCTGTCGGTCGACGGCCGGCCCGTGGCGGCCTCGAACGGCCTGGACGTCGCGGTGCAGGGCAGCTTCGCCGACCTCGCGGGCGTCACGGCCGCGGTGGTCTGCTCGGGGGTCGACGTGCAGACCTTCGACCACCGCGAGCTGTCGGCGCGGCTGCGCACCCTCGCGTCGCGCGGCGTGCCGGTCGGCGCGGTCTGCACCGGGACCTACGTGCTGGCCAAGGCGGGCCTGCTCGACGACCACCGCTGCACGGTCCACTGGGAGAACCAGGACGGCCTGCGCGAGCAGTTCCCCGGCATCGACCTCACGGACGAGCTCTTCGAGATCGACCGCACGCGCTTCACCTGCGCGGGCGGCACGGCCGCCATCGACATGATGCTGGCGCTCATCGCCCGCCAGCTCGGCCAGGAGGTCGCCTCCGGCGTCACCGACCAGCTCATCCACCACCGCATGCGCGACGGCGACGAGCGCCAGCGCATGGAGCTGCGCTCGCGGCTCGGCGTGGCCCATCCCAAGCTCATCAGCGTCGTCGGCGAGATGGAGCGCTGCATCGAGCAGCCCCTGTCCTGCGTCGACCTGGCCGAGGGTGCCGGCCTGTCGACCCGCCAGCTCGAACGGCTGTTCCGCAAATACATCGGCCAGGTGCCCACCCGCTACTACCTCGGCCTGCGCCTCACCCGCGCCCGGCAGCTCCTGCTCCAGACCAGCATGCCGATCCTGTCGATCGGCCTCGCCTGCGGCTTCGTCTCGGCGTCGCATTTCTCGAAGTGCTATTCGGAGCACTTCGACCGCACGCCGTCGCAGGAGCGGCGCACGAACCGCTGAGGATCACTGTCTCGTGTCCACCGCCTTCGACTACGTCATCGTCGGGGCCGGCTCCGCCGGCTGCGTCATGGCCGACCGCCTCACCGAGGACGGGACCGCCTCCGTCCTGCTGATCGAGAGCGGCGGCAACGATTGGTCGCCGCTGATCCGCATGCCGAGCGCGCTCGCCATGGCGATGAACATCGAGCGGGCGAACTGGAATTATCGCTCCGAGCCGGAGCCTCACCTCGACGGGCGGCGCATCACATGCCCGCGGGGGCGGGTGCTCGGCGGCTCCTCCTCCATCAACGGCATGGTGTACATCCGCGGCAACGCCATGGACTTCGAGGCCTGGGACCGCGCGGGCGCGCGCGGCTGGGCCTATGCGGACGTGCTGCCCTACTTCAAGCGCGCCGAGACGCGGGAGGAGGGCGGCGACAGCTACCGCGGCGCCGACGGTCCGCTGCACACGAGCTACGGCCCGCTGGCGAACCCGCTCTACGGCGCCTTCGTCGAGGCGGGCCGGCAGGCCGGCTATCCCGTGACCGAGGACGTCAACGGCTACCAGCAGGAGGGCTTCGGCCGGATGGACCGCACCATCCGCGACGGGGTCCGCTGGAGCGCCGCCCGCGCCTACCTCGACCGCGCGCGGGCGCGCCCGAACCTCACGGTCTGGACGCAGTGCCTGGCCGAGCGGGTGGTGTTCGCGGGCCGCCGCGCCACGGGGCTCGCCTGCCGCCTGCACGGGCGCCCGGTCGAGGCCACGGCACGGCGCGAGGTCATCCTCGCGGGCGGCGCCATCAACTCGCCCCAGCTCCTGATGCTGTCGGGCGTCGGCCCCGCGGCGCAGCTCCGCGAACACGGCATCCCGGTCGTGGCCGACCGGCCCGGCGTCGGCGGCAACCTCACGGACCACCTCGAATTCTACTTCCAGGTGGAATGCCGCGAGCCGATCACGCTCTACGGGGCGCTCGGCAAGGTGTCGCAGGCGAAGATCGGCGCCCAGTGGCTGCTGACCAAGGGGGGGCTCGGCGCCACCAACCACTTCGAGAGCTGCGGCTTCATCCGCTCCCGCCCCGGCGTGGAATGGCCGGACCTCCAGTATCATTTCCTGCCCGCCGCCATCTCGTATGACGGGAAGGACCTCGCCGACCGGCACGGCTTCCAGGCCCACGTCGGCCCGATGCGCTCGAAGAGCCGCGGGCGCGTCTCGCTGCGCTCGGCCGACCCCGCGGAAGCGCCGGTGATCCGCTTCAACTACATGAGCCACCCGGACGACTGGGCCGAGATGCGCGCCGCGGTGCGGCTGACGCGGGAGATCTTCGCGCAAGCCGCCTTCGCGCCCTACCGCGGCGAGGAGATCCTGCCCGGCGCCGGCGTGACGGGCGACGCGGACATCGACGCCTTCGTCCGCCGCCACGTCGAGAGCGCCTACCACCCCTGCTCGACCTGCCGCATGGGGCGGGTCGACGATCCCGAGGCCGTGGTCGGGCCGGATGCGCGGGTGATCGGCGTCGAGGGGTTGCGGGTGGCGGATTCCTCGATCATGCCGACCATCACGACCGGCAACCTCAACGCCCCCACCATCATGCTGGCCGAGAAGGCGTCGGATCACATCCGCGGACGCCAGCCATTGCCGCCGTCCAACGCGCCCTTCCACCGCGCGGAGGACTGGGAGACGGCACAGCGTTGATCCAGGTCCGTCCCTTCTCCCGCAGGCGGGAGAAGGGACATGCGGCTGGTCACACCAGCGCGCCGTGGCAGTGCTTGTACTTCTTGCCCGAGCCGCAGGGGCAGGCCTCGTTGCGGCTGACGCGGCCCCAGCTCCCGGGGTCGGCGGGGTCGCGGACGGTGGGCTCGGTGCGCTCCAGCGTCGTCACGGTCGCGGCGCCCGCGCCGGCCCCGAAGTCGCCCGCCGCCAGCCGCGCGTTCATGTCGGCCACCGCCATGTCGTCGTCGCCCGTCAGCGGGTCCTGGTGGGTGGCGAACATCGGCGGCAGGTCGCCGGCGATGGTCGGCTGCTCGAACGCCACCTCGACGCGCATGATCTGGGCCGTGACGATCTCGCGCAATTTGGTGATCAGCCCGTCGAACAGGTCGAAGGCCTCCGACTTGTACTCGTTCAGGGGGTCGCGCTGCGCCATGCCGCGCCAGCCGATGACCTGGCGCAGGTGGTCCAGCACCACGAGGTGCTCGCGCCACAGGTGGTCGAGCACCTGCAGCACGATCTGCTTCTCGACGTAGCGGCTGAGCTCGGCGCCGTTCCGCTCGACCCGGGCCGCGAAGGCCTCGTCGACCGCCTTGTGGAGGCGCTCGCGCATCTCCTCATCGGCGATGCCCTCCTCCCTGGCCCAGTCCTCGACCGGCGGCTCCATGTTGAAGCCGTCGCGGAGGGACGCCTTCAGGCCCTCGATGTCCCAGGCTTCCGGGTAGGCGTCGTGCGGCATGAAGCGGGCCACGAGGTCGTCGACGACGCCGGTCCGCATCTCGGCGATCAGCTCCTCCAGCGAGTCCTGGCCCATCATCTCGCGGCGCTGCTCGAAGACGACGCGGCGCTGGTCGTTCATCACGTCGTCGTACTTCAGCACGTTCTTGCGCATGTCGAAGTTGCGGGCCTCGACCTTCTGCTGCGCCTTCTCCAGGGCCTTGTTGATCCAGGGGTGGACGATGGCCTCGTTCTCCTGGAGCCCCAGGCGCTTCAGCACCATGTCCATGCGGTCCGAGCCGAAGATCCGCATCAGGTCGTCCTGCAGCGACAGGAAGAACTTGGAGCGGCCGGGGTCGCCCTGGCGGCCGGCGCGGCCGCGGAGCTGGTTGTCGATGCGGCGGCTCTCGTGGCGCTCCGTGCCGACAATGTAGAGGCCGCCGGCAGCGATCGCCTTCTCCTTGAAGCGCGCCACCTCGGCGCGGATCGCCGCCTCGCGGGCGTCGCGCTCGGGGCCGGGCTCCAGGACGGAGCACTCCTGCGCGACCCGCATCTCGACCGAGCCGCCGAGCTGGATGTCGGTGCCGCGCCCGGCCATGTTGGTCGCGATGGTGATGGCGCCCGGCACGCCCGCCTCGGCCACGATATAGGCTTCCTGCTCGTGAAAGCGGGCGTTGAGGATGGCGAAGAGCTTGGAGGGCTTGCCCTCGTCGGAGCGCGCCGCGGCGTAGAGGCCCTTCAGGGCGTCGGGATCGGCGAAGTCGATGCGCTTGTAGCCCGACTGGGCCAGCATCTCGCCCAACTGCTCGGACTTCTCGATCGAGGTCGTGCCGACCAGCAGCGGCTGCATCGTGGCGTTGGCGGCCTCGATCTCCTTGACGATGGCCAGGATCTTCTCGGGGCCGGAGCGGTACACCTCGTCGTGCTCGTCGACGCGCGACACGGGCCGGTTGGTCGGGATCTCGACCACGTCGAGCTTGTAGATCTCGGCGAACTCGTCCGCCTCGGTCGCGGCCGTGCCCGTCATGCCGGCGAGCTTCTTGTAGAGGCGGAAGTAGTTCTGGAAGGTGATCGAGGCCAGCGTCACGTTCTCGGGCTGGACCGCGACGTGCTCCTTGGCTTCGAGCGCCTGGTGCAGCCCCTCCGAGTAGCGCCGGCCCGGCATCATGCGGCCCGAGAACTCGTCGATGATGACGACCTCGCCGTTGCGCACGATGTAGTCCTTGTCGCGCGCGAACAGCTTGTGGGCCTTCAGCGCCTGCTGGACGTGGTGGACCAGCGTGGCGTTGGCGGCCTCGTAGAGCGACCCCTCGACCAGCAGCCCCGCCTCGCCGAGCAGCGCCTCGATGTGCTCGTTGCCGGCCTCGGTGAGGTTGGCGGTGCGCTGCTTCTCGTCGACCTCGAAGTCGGCCGGCACGAGGGAGGGCATCAGCTTGTCGATGGCGTTGTAGAGGTCCGACTTGTCGTCCGACGGGCCCGAGATGATGAGCGGCGTGCGGGCCTCGTCGACCAGGATGGAATCGACCTCGTCGACGATCGCGAAGGCGTGGCCGCGCTGGGCCATCTGGTCCAGCTCGTACTTCATGTTGTCGCGGAGGTAGTCGAAGCCGTATTCGTTGTTGGTCCCGTAGGTGATGTCGGCCGCGTAGGCGACCTTGCGCTGGGCGTCGTCGAGCCCGTGCACGATGATGCCGACGCTGAGCCCGAGGAAGTTGTAGACGCGGCCCATCCACTCGGCGTCGCGGCGGGCGAGGTAGTCGTTCACCGTGACGACGTGGACGCCCCCGGCGGCCAGCGCGTTGAGGTAGGTCGCGAGGGTCGCCACCAGGGTCTTGCCCTCGCCGGTCCGCATCTCGGCGATGCCGCCCTCGTGCAGCACCATGCCGCCGACGAGCTGCACGTCGAAGTGGCGCTGGCCGAGCACGCGTTTGGCGGCCTCGCGCACGGTGGCGAAGGCCGGCACGAGGAGGTCGTCGAGGGAGCGGCCGGCAGCGAGCTGCTCGCGGAAGGCGGGCGTGCGGGCCGCGAGCTCGGCGTCGCTCAGCGCCGCGATCTCGGGCTCGAGCGCGTTGATGGCGGCGATCCGGGGGCTGTAGGACTTCAACCGACGCCCGTTGGCCGTCCCGAAAATCTTGCTTGCGAGCGAGCCGAGCATCCGTCGAAAATCCCGTCTGGGCCGCGCGGCACGCCCCCGAGGCACGCGCGCGGCTGGTCCTGCCATCGGTCGCGCTCGCCCAGCACGATTGCGACGGCTCGCATGTAAGCCGCGCGCGATGGCCCCGCAACGGGGCGGGGGTCCGCGCGGGGCGCCGCGCGAGAAACTGGTGGCCTTCGGCCGCCGCGACAGATATGAGCCGCCCCAAACCCTGTCAATCGCGGGTCGAGCCGTGGAAAGCGCGGCCTCCCACCGGCAGCGTCGCCCGGCGATCCGGGCCCCTTCCGAGGACCACCACCATGCTCAAACGATACGACGCCCCGCTGCGCTCCGTCGCGGTCGCGGCCCTGCTCGGCCTGGCCGCGCTGACCCCCGCCTCCGCCAAGGTGATGGCCACGGTCAACGGCACCGACATCACGGACGAGGACGTGCGGATCGCCACGGCCGACCTCGGCCCCTCGCTGCCCGCGCAGCTCCAGGGCCCGGCGCGCGAGGCCTACGTGGTCGACTACCTCATCGACCTCAAGCTCGCCGCCCAGCAGGCCACCTCGCAGAAGCTCGCCGACGCGCCGGACTTCGCCAAGAAGATGGCCTACCACCACGACAAGATCCTGATGGAGGACCTGCTCGGCTCCATCGCCAAGGCCGCCGTGACGCCCGAGGCCGAGAGGAAGGTCTACGAGGACGCCGCCAAGGCCCAGCCGCCCGAGACCGAGGTGCACGCCCGCCACATCCTCGTCCCCACCGAGGACGAGGCCAAGGCCGCGCTGGCGCGGGTGAAGAAGGGCGAGGACTTCGCCAAGGTGGCGGACGAAGTGTCGAAGGACCCCGGCTCGCAGGGCGGCGACCTCGGCTGGTTCACCAAGGACAAGATGGTGCCGGAATTCGCCGCCGCGGCCTTCAAGATGGAGGCGGGCCAGATCTCCGACCCCGTGAAGAGCGAGTTCGGCTGGCACGTCATCAAGGTCGAGGGCAAGCGCGAGAAGAGCTTCCCGCCCTTCGAGCAGGTGAGGGACCAGGTGGCGCGCTACGTCGCCCAGAAGGCGCAGAGCGACGACATCACCAAGCTGCGCGACCAGGCCAAGATCGACCGCATGACCCCGCCCCCCGCGGCCCCCGCCGGCGCCACCCCGGCCCCGGCCGGCGAGGCGCCGAAGCCCTGATGGTGTGATCCGGTCTCCGTCCGATTGCCTCCGTTCACCGCTCGTCCCCGCGCAGGCGGGGACGAGCGGCGGAGAGGGCGATCTGAGATCATCAGCCGGAAAAGGGATGATCCGGGCGCCTCCCGTCACTCCGCCAGGAACGCGTTCACCTTCGCCATCGCCTCGGCCGGGAAGGCGGCCTCCCAGTCGGTCGGCCAGGTCATCGCCCGCGCCCCGGCGAGGCGCGCCTCGACGTCGTCGACCCGGGCGATGGCCGCCCGCAGCCCCGCCACGATGCCCTCCAGCGTCGGCTTCACGCCGATGAGGTTCGGCGAGATGCCGGACAGGGCGTCGGCGGTCTTGTTGGCGAAGATGTTGGTGACGGTCGGCAGGCCGGCGGCCGCCATCTCCAGCGGCACCAGGCTCGGGTGGGGCGTCAGCATCAGCGACAGGCCGACGTCGAACGTCGGCAGCAGGGCGATGTAGTCCCCGAGGCTGGTCTTGGGCAGCATCTGGAGGAAGATGCCCGGCACGAGTTCCAGCCGGTCGGCCGTGCGGATGGAGCCGATGCCGTGCGCGGTCCAGCCCGCCTCCACCACCGCGGGATCGGAGAAGAGCGCGACCAGCGCCGCGATGCCCATCTCGAACATGTTGCGGGCCGCGTGGTCCTCCGGCCGGGCGTAGAACAGGATGCGGCGGGTGCGGCGCGCGAGCCGCTCGTGGGTGGGCGAGAAGCGCTGGATGGCGTTGGAGAAGACGGCCGAGCGCTCCCGTCCGCCGGGCTCCTCGAAGAGGCCGATGCGCTCGCGCTCGAAATAGTCGCGCAGGAGGGCGGTCGAGAAGAGCCCGAACTGCGGGAAGTCGTAGGCCTGTCGCAGCAGCGCCGTGTTGGTGTTCATCGGCCCGAAGAAGGGCTCGTATTCCTGGATGAGGAACAGGAACCGCTCCCGCCCGAGCGCCGCCTCGGCCTTGTGGGCCACGTGGGCGCTCCAGCCGCTGGTGGCGACGAAGCGGTCGTGCGGGCTCACGTCGAGCGGCAGCGCGCGGTCGTGGCGGTAGGCGAGTTCGACCTCGTCGAAGAGCCGGTCGATCCCGGGATATCTGGCGATCCGGTCGCGCCAAGCGCCGAGCTGCACGTCGGTCTCGTCGAGCAGCACGATCCGCACTGCGTGCCCGTCCCGGCGCAACCGGAGCGCCAGGTTGAACATGCCGATGTAGCCGCCGAACAGGTAATCGAAATTGATCGTCGCCAGCAGCAGGTTGACGCGCCGCGGATGGGCCCCCGACGGCCGCAGCGTCAGCGGCGACACGTTGTGGAAGATCCAGCCGACGTGGCCGAAGTCCATGGCGGGCATGTCGCGCCCGGTCCCGGAGTGGCTGAAGTCGATCGGCGCCGCGGCGTCGCGGCTCGCCATCAGGTGGCGGACCCCGTGGAGGTAGCGCATCCGCGCGAGGCGCCGCTGCTGGGGCCCGCGCAGCGCCCGGTAGACGCCCTGGCGCGCGCGCGACACCAGCACGGCGCGCAGGAAATGCCCCTCGTGGTTCAGCGTCGGGCGCCGCTCGACCGCCGACAGCAGGCGCTCGCGCAGCGCCGGCACGACCCGCGTCAGGCCCGTGAAGCGGAGGAGCGCGCGCCGGGCCGCGGGGCGCATCGCCGGGTGGCGCAGGAGGAGGATGCGTGCCAGCACCGCCTTCTGGGCCACGAGCGACTGCCGGTCGGCCGTGGCGCGGACCATGATGTCGCGCAGGGTATGGGCGAGCGGGCCGCGGTGGCGGAGGGCCGAGAGCACGGCGCGGCCCGCGGCCGCGAGGCCCGGCGCGTCGGCGTCGCGCTTGTGGCCGATGACGTTGTCGCCGTGCTGGATGTAGTCGTGCAGCGGCCGGTCGACGTAGCGGATCGCGCCCGCCGCGAGCGCGTTCAGCCCGATCCAGTGGTCGTGATAGGCGCCGCCGAGCCGCTCCGGGAAGGGCAGGATGCGGGCCAGCAGCGAGGCGCGGAACAGGCTCGCGGCCCCCATCACGGTGTTGGCGGCGAGCAGGCTCGGCAGGGAGGTGAAGTTGTTGCGCCGCGTCACCCAGAAGGTGTCGGACAGGGTGCGGCCGTCGCGGTCGACCACGCGCACGTCCGCGTAGGCGAGGGCCGCGCCCCCGTCGAGGGCGCCGACCAGCGTGGCGAGCTTGTCGGGGTGCCAGCGGTCGTCCTGGTCGCTCAGCGCGACGAGGTCGGCGTCGGCCGGCACGGCGCGGAGCGCGCGCTCGAAGTTGCCGTAGAAGTTCAGCCGCTCGCGGTGGCGCAGGAAGACGAAGCGCGGGTCGGCGAGCAGCGCGGCCATGCGCTCCGTCACGGCGTCGGGCGAGGCGTCGTCCGAGACGATGCAGATCCAGTTCGCGTGCGTCTGCGCCGCGATGGAGGCGACCTGCGCGGCGAAGAGGTCGAGCGGCGGCTGGTGGGTCGCCATGCAGATGGCGACGCGCGGGCCGTCGCCGCGCCACGCCGCCGGCAGCGGGTCCGCGCCGTCGCCGGGCAGCAGCGTCAGCGCGCCGAGCGGATGCTCCAGCACCTCGCCCTCCCGCGTCACGACCCGGAGCCGCAGCGCCACCTGCGTCGCCGCCGCGACGGGAGGCAGGGGCAGCACGGTCTCGAAGCCGCTGAAGAAGGCGTGTCCCGAGGGATCGCGCGCCGTCTCGGCTTCGAGCACGTCGGGGCGGGGCTGGGAATGGTCGCGGATCGCGTGTCGGTCCGCGCCGACCATCAGGTCGAGGAAGCGGATGCGGCCCCGCGGCGCGTAGGCCCAGCCGTGGACGAAGAGCGCGTTGCCGAGGCCGGTGTGGACGGCGGCCGGCAGCGGCGCGACGGCGGCGCGCAGGGCGGTGTCGAGCCCGGCATCCTGCGCCTCGGCGCGGTCGAGGAAGTGGTCGAGGGGCGTCCGCCCGTCGTCGCCGGCCTCGGGGAAGAGCTCGCGGTAGCGGCGCGCGCTGAAGGCCGGGTGGGGGTCGCGGCCCTCGGCGGCGCCGCGCGACAGATAGTGCTCGGCGGCCGGTCCGGAGACGCCGGCGTGGGCGCCGCGATACCAGCGGGGCGCCACGAGCCCCGCCGCGGCGAGGCGGCGGGCCCGCAGGCGCAGGGTGCGGCGGGTGCGGCGGCGTTCGGGATGGAGGAGGTCGGCCCAGTCCCGCGGTTCGCCGATCAGCCGGGCCAGGAGGCGGATCAGGGGCCGGCGGCCCGGGATGCCGCGCAGGCCATCGGCCGGACCTCGCCCGTCGTCGCGCTCTGCCATCCCGCTCCCGCCACGCCCGCCGGCCGGATGCCGATCAGAGCCGGCAGAGAGCCGACGGCGCCGGCCCCGTCAAGCGAAGGAGAAGCGCTTGTGCCCCTGATAGCTCACCAGCACGGGGCTGAGCACGCCGATGACGTGGGCGATGAGCTCCGCGTGCCACGCGAGCCCGACGGCCGGGAAGGCGACCTTGTCGAGCAGCACGCTCACGGCCAGCACCTGCACGAGGGCCGCGACGTTCACCAGGGCGAAGCGGCCATATTCGACGTGCAGGCTCCGGCCCGAGCCGGCGAAGACGAACATCCGGGCGAGGAAGAAGGCCGTCGTCATGCCCACGAGATAGGCCAGCGCCACGGCGACCTCGTAGGGCACCGCGGAGCCGAAGACGATGCAGCTCAGCACGTTGACGGCCGCCGCGACGCCGCCGGTCAGCAGGAAGGCCAGGAAGCGGCGGGCCTCGGGCCGGCGGGTCCATCGGGCGAGGGCGAGACGGTTCATGCGGATCCTTTCCAGTCCCCGATCGATCGACATCGTGCGGTCACCGTCGCAGGGCGACGTTGACGATGGGTTGCGGCGACACCGCGAAGGCTCCCCATAGCCGACGGGGATAGGCCCCTCACGTCCGGGCCGCCCCGGCAAAACCCGTGCCGGCCTCGCCGTCGAGCCCCGCGGCGCGCTCGCCGGTCAGCGAGCGCGCGGCCTGGAGGTCCACCACGACGCCGCCGGCCCGCTCCCGCAGCAGCTTGGCGAAGGACGGGATGGCCTCGGCGAAGACGCGGTCGGCGTCGGCGCGGCTGCCCGAGGCGATGGCGCCGGCCAGCGTGTCGAGCCAGCGGGCGATGCGCGCGCGCTCGTAGCCGACCGTGCGGGCCGCGGTGACGCCGTCGACGCCGATGTCGAGCATCGGCTCGTCGCCCGTGAACAGGTACTCGTTCAGCCGCTCGCCCCGGCGGATGCCGGTGAAGACGATCTCCATGTCGCGCCCGGGCTCGAAGCCCGCCATGCGGATCATGCGGGTCGCGAGGTCGACGATGCGGGCGGGCTGGCCCATCTTCAGCACGTAGACGGAGGCCCGCTCGGCCGAGGCGTGGCGCCGCCCGAGCGCATGCGCCGAGGCCGTGAGCACGAGGTCGCAGGCTTCCCGCACCGTCATGAAGTAGCGCACCATGTCGGGATGCGTGACCGTGACGGGGCCGCCGCGCTCGATCTGCGCCTTGAACCGCGGCACGACGGAGCCGACCGAGCCCAGCACGTTGCCGAACCGCACCGACAGGAGGCGCAGCGGCCGGGCGGCCGCGGCGGCCTCGACGTCGAGGAGCTGGGCGTAGATCTCGCAGAGGCGCTTGGTGGCGCCGAGGATCGACACGGGGTCGACGGCCTTGTCGGTCGAGATCAGCACGGCGGCGCTGGCCGTCTGGGCGGCGGCGTCGGCGATGTTCACCGAGCCGAAGACGTTGGTCTTGATGGCCTCGGTCCAGTCGACTTCGAGGAACGGCACCTGTTTCAGGGCCGCGGCGTGGAACACGAGGTCGGGCTTGAAGTCGCGGAACAGCGTGAAGATGCGGTCGCGGTCGCGGACGTCGGCGATCTTGCCGGCGAGCTTGACGCTCTCGGTGCAGAGCGGCGCCAGAGCTTCGAGGATGTTGTAGAGGGCGGGCTCGGAATGGTCGAGGATGAGGAGGTCCGCGACCCCGAAGGCGATCAGCCGCGCGCAGATCTCCGAGCCGATCGAGCCCCCGCCCCCCGTCACGATGGCGCGCTTGCCCTGCAGAAGGTCGGCCAGCATGGCGCGGTCGACCTCGACGCTCGGCCGGAACAGGAGGTCCTCGATGTTGACGGGCTTCAGGGCCGCCGCGACCGTCGCGCCCTCCTCGACCGTCTGCATCCGCGACAGGGGGATGCCGAGCCGGTTCGCGGTGGCGAGCAGCATCTCGGATTCGGATTCGGGTACGAATTCGTTGGGCGCCACGATGATGCGGGCGATGGGCTGGTTGCCGTCCTGCGCCTCCGCCACCACGCGCTCCAGCTCGGCGTAGTTGCCCAGCACGGGCACGTTGCGGATCGAGGTGCCGCAGTCGCTGCGGCGCGGCGACAGGATGGCGCGGGCGACGAAGCGGCGTCGCAGCCCCGTCTCCAGCGCGCGCAGCACCACCTCGGCCTCGGTGGCGCGGCCGAGGATCACCACGTTGCTGGCGCTCTCCCGGTCGCCGACGCGGCGCGACTGCACGTATTTGAGGTAGCGGTAGGCGAGGCGCGGGCCGCCGAGCAGGAACATCTGCAGCAGCCAGTATATCGCCACCGTCTTCTCGCCGAACATCAGCCAGGGCGTCAGGCCCCGGGCCAGGAGCACGTAGTCGCCCACCAGCATGACGAGGGCCAGCAGGCTCGCGGCCTTGAAGATGTTGAACAGGTCCGGCAGGGACGCGAAGCGCCACTTCGAGGCGTAGAGCGGGAAGACGCGGTAGACGACGCCCGCCACCGCGACGAAGAACGGCATGATCCAGACGATCTCGTCGGCCATCGGGGCCAACTGCCAGAACTGGTAGCGCAGGATCAGGCAGCCGCCGAAGGCCAGCGCCGTCGCCACGAGATCGTGGGCGATGATGATGCCGCGCTTGAGATATTGCGACAGCGCCGGCACGTCTCGTTCGATCGTCATCGAGGCCCTGAGGATGCCCGGAGCGGCGGTGCCTCCGGGGTGTGAAGCGTCGCGGGACGGCGCCCGTGCCGTCCGATCCCCCGCGGTGTAGCGGATCCGGCCCCCGCTGCCCACCCCGTCGCGGCCGAGCGATGCTATAGAGCGGCCGGCCGCCTCCGCCCCGCGGCACCGGCCCTCGAAGGACCATGACGGAAGACGTACCTCCAACGGCGCCGGCCGCCGGCCGCCTCCCCCGCGGCCCCGTCGTGGTGCTCGGCGCCGGCAACCTCATCGCCGCCTACCTCCTGCCGCGCCTCGCCGCGGCCGGCCGCGACACGATCGCGGTGGCGCGGCGCGACGTGGCGGTGCCGCCCGGCACCCGCGTCGAGCGCGTGGACTTCGCCGAGGACGGACCCTGGTCCGTGCCCCCCGGCGCCCTCGTGGTGAGCGTGCTGCCCCTGGCGCTGCTGGCCCGCGCCCTGCCGCGGCTCGCCGGGGCCCGCGCGGTCGTCGCCATCGGCTCGACGAGCCTCTTCAGCAAGGCCGACAGCGACGATCCGCAGGAGCGCGCCACCGCCCGCAAGCTGGAGAGGGCCGAGGCGGCGCTGGCCGAGTGGGGCCGGCGCGAGGGCGTGGCCTGGACGGTGCTGCGGCCCACGCTGGTCTACGACGGCGTGGGCGACCGCAACATCGCCCGCATGGTCCGGCTCGCGCGCCGCGCCCGCGCCCTGCCGATCGCCCGCCCCTCGCACGGGCTGCGCCAGCCCATCCACGCCGACGACATCGCGACCGCCCTCCTGGGCGCCCTCGACAACCCGGCCGCCGCGGACCGGGCCTTCAACATCGCGGGCGGCGAGGTGCTGACCTACCGCGCCATGGCCGAGCGGGTGTTCCGCAGCCAGGGCCTGCACCCGCGCTTCCTCGTCCTGCCGGTGTCCTGGCTGCGCTTCGCCTTCGGGCTCGCGGCGCGGGTCGGCATCGTCCGGGAGACGGGCTTCGGCAGCGCCGTCTTCGCCCGGATGAACCAGGATCTCGTGTTCGACGTCGCCGAGGGGTTGGAGGTGCTGGATTACCGGCCGAGGCCGTTCGCGCCGCCGCCGAGGGGGCGTTGACCCCAGCCGTCACGCGTCCGGCACCTCGTCGGTCCAGACGCGGAATTCGTCGAGGTAGCTCGCCCCGAAGGTGTGGGTCAGCGACACGTCGGCGGCGTCGCGGCCGAAGGCCATCAGCACCCGTCCCTTGCGGGGCGCGTTGTTGCGGGGATCGAACATGTGCCAGCGCCCGCCGAGGTAGACCTCGATCCAGGCCGCGAAGTCGCCGGGGCCGAAGGGCGGCACCAGCCCGATGTCGCTGATGTAGCCCGTGCAATAGCGGGTGGGGATGTTCATGGCCCGGCAGAAGGCGACGGCCAGGTGGGCGAAGTCGCGGCACACGCCCTTGCCCTCGGCATAGGCCTGCGCGGCCGTGCGGGTCGAGCTCGCGTCCTGATACGCGAAGGCGATGTGGCCGTGGACGAAGTCCACGATGGCCTTCACCCGGGCCCAGCCGGGCGGCGTGTGGCCGAACAGGCGCCAGGCCTCGTCCGACAGCGCGTCGCTCTCGCAGTAGCGGCTCGCCAGGAGAAAGCCGAGCGTGTCGGTGGGCAGGTGCTCGACCGGATGCTGCACGGCGGCTTCGTCGATCGCGTCCCACTCGCCCCCGTCGCGGATGACGCTGTCGACCTTGACCGCGAAGGTGCCGGCGGGCGCCAGCACGCGGGTGCACCAATTGCCGAAGCCGTCGCGGAAGCCCTCCATCGGCACGGCCGGAACGGTGGTGATGAGGTCCGGCCGCTCCAGATCAGCGGAGCGCGAATAGTGGACGTTCAGCATCATGATGATGGGGGTCGGATAGGGGAGGTGGAACTTGAGCTCGCAGCCCAGTTGAATGCGCATGGTCGACCCTCCCGACGGCGGGCTCGGGGGAAGCGGAGGGCCGAGGAGGGCTTCGGGCCAGGCGCGACTCGTGCCGTCACGGTCAAGGTAGTGCGGGCCGGGCGATCTGTCGCGCATTGGTTTCGCAGGCGCGAAGGGGTCGATGCAGTGAGGTCAGCAAATCCCTCGCGACGCCCGTGCCGCGAGGAGCATGAGCGGTCCGACGATGGCCTGTGACAACTGCCTGCCTACTGCGCCGAAACCACGCCGATGACCTCGACATCGACCTCGAAGCGCTCGAAATGATCTGGAAGATGCGTCTCGGTTCCGGCATTTTGGACGTAGACCTTCAACGCCCACTCCTGCCCATCACGGCTGACCCCCAGGCCGACGGAGCAGTTCGACAGGTCGGACCCGTAAGCGGAAACGAAAGCGTCCTTCGCTGCGAGAGCGGATCCGCGCGAGGCGAGAAGCTTGGCCCTGTCGGTCTCCATGGTACCCTCCTCACCCTGCGGTGTAGATGTCGATGTCGAGAGCATCGAGCACGGTGTCGATCGGCGAGGCGAATGTCAGGCCAAGGCCGTTCGTTCCGCCGGTCTTGGAACCCGCCATCAGCAAAGCCACCGGACGCCCCTCGGTAGAGCAGACCAGGGCTCCACTGTCTCCGGGCTTCGAGAAGGGCCCGGTCTCCCCCGCGATGCTGATCTGCTGATCGAAGCGTGCCATCATGGAGTTCGAACCGACGCGGAACGTCACATTGAGGTTGTCGACCCCGATCGCCGCGACGGATCCAAAGGTCGATTGCGTCGTGCGGCCCATCTTCATCACGGGCTGCGACGTCACGATCAACGGATCGGTGAGTCCCAGGGTCCAGCCAGAGGTGGCGTGTACCACGCGGCTTGACAAGCAGGTCACTCCATCAAGAAGCGTAGCGACCGCAGCGTCGACGAAGTTGATACCATTGACCTCAAAAGCGATCGCGACGACATCGCTGAGTGTCGCGACCTGATCGCCCAATCGTCCGCCGTCGTGGCGTCCGGGTTGCAGGATGGCATCCCCGATAAGGGCACGGTTGGTATCGGCCAACACATGGTTGTTGGACAGGATGCCGATCTTCCCGTCCGAACGCCGTCTCACGAAGCATCCTATCGATCCCGCGGTGGTGCGAGGGTGTCCGATGGAGCAGCCGATGACGAGAGGTCGGCATCGTTCGGACAGCGTGGCAGCGTGATGACGGATCGGACCGGTCACGATCACCCTCGCTTCATCTTTGGCGCTCCTCAGGGCGCGCTCGACGATGGGATGCTGGAGGAGGCGACGACGTTGGATGAGGATGCCCAACTCGGCACCGTCGCTGTCCCGATGGGGCACGATGGCACCGAGGGCGATGAGGTCGCGGGCGTCGCTCTGACCGGATCGCCGCGCCCGCTCCATGACGTCGAAGGCTTCGCTGCCCGGCTGCGCCGCGAAGACAGGCTCGACATCAACCGATTGAGAACTCACGACCTCTTGGAAGCCGAAAGCATCGGCGAAGACCTCGGCCTTCGCATTCATCACACCATCGAGGTTCATATCCGACGATCAGGCTCCGCACTCACCCGGCACGAATCGCCGTTCAAGTCATTCAGGTTGCATGATGTCATACCCGAACGCGACGGGAGTTTGCTCGAAGTCTCAATGATCCCAGTCAGAAGCCGGGCGGAGGGCCACACGACCGATGTCAGAATCGATACACCTTCGACCGTGGCGCAGACGGGTCTTCAGTGTCCTCACGAGGACCAGTGCTTCGATCTCTACGGTTGCCCGAGAGCCGAACGCCCCCTCAATCGGATCACCGATCTCTGTTGGGGTCTTCACCGCCCGTCGGCGATCACCATCTCGGCGCCCTTCTCGGCGATGCCGGCCGTGGGCGTGTTGGTGTTGCCGGACGTGATGGTCGGCATGACCGAGGCGTCGATCACCCGGAGCCCCGCGAGGCCATGGAGGCGCAGCCGGGCGTCGACCACGGCGCCCGGATCGTCCGCCGTCCCCATGCGGGCCGTGCCGACGGGGTGGAAGATGGTGGTGCCGATGTCGCCGGCCGCCTGGGCCAGCGACGCGTCGTCGTCGCCGACCGAGGGGCCCGGCAGGTATTCCTCGGGACGGAAGCGCGCGAGGGCCGGCTGCGCCATCAGCCGCCGCGTCGCCCGGATGGCGTCGGCCGCGACGTGGCGGTCCTCGGCGGTGTCGAGGTAGTTGGGCGCGATCACCGGCGGGGCCGCGGGGTCGGCCGAGCGCGGGCGCACCGTGCCGCGCGACGTCGACTGGAGGTTGCAGGCCGAGACCGTGATGGCGGGGAAGCGGTGCAGCGGCTCGCCGAACCTGTCGAGCGACAGGGGCTGGACGTGGAACTGGAGGTTGGCGCGGTTCCGCTCGGGGCCGGAGCGCATGAAGATGCCGAGCTGCGAGGGCGCCGCCGACAGGGGTCCGCGCCGGCGCAACGCGTAGTCGAGCCCCATCAGGGCGCGGCGCGGCAGCGAATGATAGCTCTCGTTCAGCGTGCGGGTGCCCGCCACCCTGAAGATGGCGCGCTGCTGGAGGTGGTCCTGGAGGTTGCCGCCGACGCCGGGCCGCGCCAGCACGACGTCGAGCCCGAGCGGCTTCAGCCAGTTGGGCCGGCCGATGCCGCTGAGCTGGAGGATCTGCGGCGAGCCGATGGCCCCGGCCGACAGGATCACCTCGCCGCGCACCCGCACCTCGACTTCGCGGCCGCCCTGCCGGAAGCGGACGCCCCGCGCGCGGCCCTCCTCGACCAGGATGCGCTCCACCATCACGCCCGTCTCCAGGCGGAGGTTCGGGCGGCCCAGCGCCGGCTTCAGGAACCCCCGCGCCGCGGACCAGCGCCGGCCGCGCCGCTGGTTGAGGTGGAAGTAGCCGGCGCCCTCGTTGTCGCCGCGGTTGAAGTCGTCGACCGCCGGGACGCCCATCGTGCCGGCCGCGTCCCGCACCGCGTCCAGCACAGGCCAGGACACGCGCGGCGCCTCGACGCGCCAGCCGCCGCCGACGCCGTGGTGCTCGCCCTCGCCGAGGAAGTGGTCTTCGAGGCGGCGGAAGCAGCCCAGCATGTCGGCCCAGCCCCAGCCGTCGAGCCCCAGGGCGCGCCAGCCGTCGTAGTCGGCCGCCTGGCCCCGCATGGCGATCATGCCGTTGATGGCGGAAGAGCCGCCGATCACCTTGCCGCGCGGGTAGTGCAGCGCGCGGCCGTTGAGGCCCGGCTCGGCCTCCGTCTTGAACATCCAGTCGGCGCGCGGATCGCCGATGGCGAAGAGGTAGCCGACCGGGATGTGGAACCAGATCCAGCGGTCGCGCCCGCCGGCTTCGAGCAGCAGCACGCGCCGCCGCGGGTCGGCCGACAGGCGATCGGCCAGGACGCAGCCCGCCGTGCCGGCGCCCACCACGACGTAGTCGTAGTCCCCGTCGAGCTGCTCCACGCCCGTCCTCCCCGCGTCCGGCGTTCGAGCGCCGGACCTTCGGGAGACCATAGGGCATAGGGCTCGGGATGGGGAGCGGGCGCGCCATGCGCCCGTCAGCGCTGGGCGAAACCCGCGCCCTCGAACAGGTCCTTGAACTCACGCGGCTGCGAGCGCCAGTACTGCCTGGGCGCCTGCACCTTGGCGCCCAGCGCCGCCGCGGCGTGCCAGGGCCAGCGCGGGTCGTACAGCATGGCACGGGCGAGCGACACGGCGTCGGCCTCGTCACCCGCCAGGATCGCCTCGGCCTGCTCGGGCTCGGTGATGAGCCCCACGGCGATCACCGGGATGCCGACCTCGTCCTTGACGCGCGTGGCGAAGCCCACCTGATAGTTGGGCCTGAGCGCGATCTGCTGGCGGGGCGACACCCCGCCCGACGACACGTGGATCGCCGCGCAGCCCCGCGCCGCGAGCGCCTTCGACAGCGCCACCGTGCCCTCGATGTCCCAGCCGCCCTCGACCCAGTCGGTGGCGGACAGGCGCATCCACACGGGCCGTTCGGCGGGGAAGGCGGCGCGCACGGCGTCGAACACGTCCAGGGGAAAGCGCATGCGGTTCTCGAGCGAGCCGCCGTAGTCGTCCGTCCGCCGGTTGGCGAGCGGCGACAGGAACTCGTGCAGCAGGTAGCCGTGGGCGCCGTGAAGCTCGATGCCCTCGATGCCGAGCCGGGCGGCGCGGCGGGCGGATTCCGCGAAGTCGCGCTTCACGCGCTCCAGCCCGGCGCGGTCCAGCGCCGTCGGGGCGTGCTCGCCCTCGGCGTGGGGCACGGCCGAGGGCGCCTCGGTCCGCCAGCCGCGGGGCGCGTCGGGGGCGATCTGCGCGCCGCCGTCCCAGGGCGCCTCGCTCGACGCCTTGCGGCCCGCATGGGCGAGTTGCACGGCCAGCGGCATCGCCGAGTGCACCCGCAGGGCCCCGAGCACGCGGGCCAGCGCGGCCTCGGTGTCGTCGGAGTAGAGGCCGAGGTCGCCGGGGGTGATGCGGCCCTCAGGCGAGATGCATCAGGTGCCAGTCGGTGGCCCGGCCCTGGTCGGCCGAGTACTGGCACATGGGCGCGATGACGATGCGGTTGGCGAGGTCGAGCGACCCGAGCCGCAGCGGTTGGAACAGGTGGCTCATGGGTCCGGTCTCGCGTCTCGGTCGAAGAGGATCTCATCGCGTCAGCTTGGTTGAAGCGCGCTCGGGGCCCGCCGTCCAGATCCTTCGCGCCGCTCCTGCGGCCGGCAGAGGCGGCCCTGAACCCCGGACGACCCCGGCCGCGGCGGATCGGCCCCGCCTGGCAGGGTCGGCCCCGGGGCGGGACGCTCGACACGCGCCTCACCACCGGGCAGAAGCGGCGCGGGATCGATCGACAGCACGGCAAAGCCTCACCATGAACAACGGCATCCACTTCCTGTCCGGCCTTCCGCGCTCGGGTTCCACGCTGCTGGGAGCGCTGCTGAAGCAGAACCCGAAGCTCCACAGCGGCATGTCGAGCCCCGTGGGGGCGCTGATCGGCCGGGTGCAGGGCGCCATGGGGCCGCGCAGCGAGTTCTCCTCGATGATCACGGACCACCAGCGCCGCAACATCCTCCACGCGATCGTCGAGGGCTTCTACAGGGACGTCCACGGCGAGAGGGTCGTCATCGACACCAACCGCGCCTGGTGCGCCAAGCTGCCGCTGATCTCGGCCCTCTACCCCGACGCCAGGATCATCGTCTGCGTGCGCGACCTCGTGTGGATCGTGGACAGCTTCGAGCGGGTGCTGCGCAAGAACGCGCTCGGCACCTCCAAGATGTTCCAGCAGAAGGACGCGCTGACCGTCCACACCCGCGTCAACGCATTGGCCTCGCCGGGCGGCACGGTCGGCTTCGCCTGGAACGCCACGCAGGAGGCTTTCTACGGCGAGTTCTCCGACAAGCTCATCGTGGTCGACTACGAGGCGCTGACGCGCGAGCCGCAGCGCACCATGGAGCTGATCTACGCCAAGCTCGGCCTGGACCCCTTCCAGCACGACTTCGACAACGTGGTCTACGGCGAGGGCGACACGTTCGACGCGGAGCTCGGCGTCCCCGGCCTCCACACGGTGGGGCGCAAGGTGCGCTTCTCCGAGCGGCCCACCATCCTGCCGCCGGAGCTCTACGAGCGATTCAGCGGGCGCAACTTCTGGCGCCGGCCGGGCGGCAACCCGCGCGGCGTCGAGGTGGTGCTGCCCTCGCTCCCCAAGGACGGCCCGCGCCGCCCCATGGTGCCCAACCCCGGCATGAACCAGGGCGGCCGCATGGGCATGGCCCGGATGCGCCCGCCGGCCGGCGCCTGACGGCGCCCGGCGGGATCGCATCCGGTCTCCCTCCTCCACCGCGTGGAGGAGGATACGGGCCCCGGACTTTCCCCTATCGCGGCGGCCGTCCGAAGTGCTAGACCGCCCGCGGGCGCGTCGAACTTCGGAAGACGGAATGCGACGCTCGATGAGATGGGGAATGGCCGCCGCGGCGACGGCCCTCCTCGGTGGGGCCTGCGCGGCCTCCGATGCCGGGCTCAGGCCCCTCCCCGTCCAGTATGACGGCCCCATGATGGGTGGACCCGGCGACGGCATGCCGCCGGGCTATGGCCCGGGGATGGGCTCCGGCCCGGGCATGGGTCAGGCGCCCGGCATGGGCCGGCGCCGGAGCTCCCGCGGGCCGATCGGCCCCTTCGCGCGCTACCACGGCTTCAGGGTCGACCTCGGCGAGGCGCAGGGGCGGATCGACGTGCCGAGCGCGCTGGCCGAGGTGGAGCACCAGATCGACATCGTCGACCGCTCGGGCGTCAGCGCGTCCATGCTGGCGGGTTTTCGGGCGGTGCCGATCCGCATCTCCGCCACCTTCGCGGGCGGCAGCCACTACGGCGGCGGTCCGGAGGTGTTCCTGGGATCGCTGAGGGCGGACGACGACAGGCCCGTGCTGCTGCACGAATACATGCACGTCCTCGAATACCGGAAGCTCCCGGGCGGCTTCCACAACGCCACGGTGGGCGGATTCTACGGGGAGGCGCGGGCGCAGGGGCTGTATCCCGCGGAGTCCTACATGATGTCGAACCCGGCCGAGTTCTTCGCCGTGACGGCGAGCTGCTATCTCAACGGCACGGTGGCACGCGATCCCTACACGCGGGACGCGATCCGCGAGCGCCAGCCGGACTATTACGCCTACCTGTCCCGCCTGTTCGGGCCGCGCGGCGGGACCGCGACGTCGACGCCGCCCGGGGCGGTCGCGGCGATCCGCTGACTCATCCCAGCCGTCGCTGACGATGACTCGTCGACGACGGGATATGCCGCACGAGCGGCGGCGCGCCTTCGCGCTGGCCAGCGGTCGAGAGATCTGACCGCTGGTATCAGCTCGCCTTGGCCGGGACCTGCCCGCCCTCCACGAGGGCCGCGACCTCCTGGGGTGACTCCTTGACGGGCACGATGCGGGCCGATTCCTTGTCGACCGCGGTGGTCAGCAGCACGGCCCCGCCGCTCTTGTTGGGGGCGATCACCACCACCTGGTCCATGTTGACGTAGATGGTCACGCCGGTGTTGGCCTGGGTGAGCCGAAGGAATCGCATCGCGGGCTGGTCCTGTCGGGGGCCGGCGCCCCGGGGGACCGGGACGGGACGGCCTCGTCGTCCGGGTGAGCTTATGCGCGGCGGGGCCGTCCGCCGCAAGGCGGCCGAAACCGGCCCGAGGGGCCGGACGTTGGATCCGGGACGGTGCGCCCCCCGCGGGCGACTGGAACGGCAAGGTGAGGACCCATCCATGACGGGCGACAAGCAGAACGAAGCCACGGCCGAGTTCAACGAGGCCCTGGCGGCGGGCTTCGCGGCGGGCAATTTCGACGGCGTGGGGCCCTTCTACACGGAGGATGCGAGCCTGATGCCGCCGCGCGGCAAGGTCCTGGAGGGGCGGGCGGCGGCCTCGGCCTTCTGGCTCGGCGTGTCCAACCGGTTCTCGGGCGTCGTCTTCACCACCGTCGCCACGAAGAGCCTCGGCGAGGCCGCGCTGCGCGAAAGCGGCACCTACGCGATGCAGTCGGCCGATGGGCCGGGCACGCAGGGCAAATACGTCTTCGTGTGGCAGCTCGTCGGCGGCGAGTGGCAGATCGAGAGCAGCATCTGGAACCGCAATGCCGACGCCGGCGGGCGCGCCCAAGGGCAGGGGCGCCCCCAGGGGCAGGGCCAGGGCCAGGGCCGACGGCAGGGCATGGGCGGACAGGGTGCCAACCAGGGCGGCGGCCGGCAGGGTGGGGCACAGGGCGGCTATCGCGGGGGCGGACCGCAGGGGGGCGGGCGCCCCTCGTTCCAGGGCGGCCGCCAGGGCGGTGTGGGCGGCCGACGCCGCGGCGGCGGTCAGGGCGGGGGCCAAGGTGGCGGACAGGGCGGCGGCTACGGCGGCGGGAGCCTCTACGAGGGCAACCCCGGCCTCTATTCCAACACCAAGGACTGATCCGACGCGTCGGAGCCGCGACGCGCCTCCCGCCGGCACCACGTCGGCTGAACCATTCCAGGACGATTCACCATGCGCAATCTCATCGCCGCCCTCCTGATCTGCGGGGCCGCCTTCCCCGCCCTGGCGCAGGACGCATCGGGCGCCCGCGACGCCAGCGCGAAGTTCACGGCGGCGCTGGGCTCGGGCGACGCCGCGACGGCCGGCGCCTTCTTCGCCGAGGACGCCGTGGCGCTGCCGCCCGGCCGCGGCCCGCTGAACGGCAAGGCCGACATCCAGCGCTTCCTCGGCAACATGACCCGCTCGGTCAAGGAGCTGAAATACGTGTCCGAGGAGGTGAAGCCCATCGGCGACGCGACCGCGCGGGAGGTCGGCACCTTCTCGTTCAAGATGCAGAACAACGACGTGAGCGGAAAATATCTGCTCATCTGGACCAGGGCCGGCGACGACTGGAAGATCGCGGCCGACATGTGGAACCGCAGCAGCACCGGCGGCGGTCACAAGGGCGGCAAGCAGGCCGGCCAGGGCGGTGCCCGCGGCGGCGGTGCCGCCAAGGGGGGCGGCAACGACGTCGAGTGACCGCGGGGACGGCCCCCGAACAAGGACTCGCGGTCGCGCGTTGGCGGCGGCAGGAGACGCCATGTTCATCGCGCTGAAGCCGCTGCCCGAGCAGACGATCGTGATCACGGGCGCGTCGAGCGGCATCGGTCGGGCGACGGCGCTGCAGGCCGCCCGGCGCGGCGCGCGGGTGGTGCTGTCGGGCCGCGACGCCGAGGCCCTCCACGGCGTCGCCGAGGAGATCGCCACCCAGGGCGGCACGGCGCGCCTCCTGGCCGGAGACGTCGGCCGCGCCGAGGAGATGGAGGCGCTGGCCGACCTCGCGGTCCGCGAGTTCGGCGGCTTCGACACCTGGGTCAACAACGCCGGCGTCGCCCTGTTCTCCCGCCTGGAGGAGACCGTCGAGGCGGACGCGCGGCGGCTGTTCGACACCAACTTCTGGGGCACGCTGCACGGCTCGCTCGCCGCGCTGAACGTGCTGAAGGCCCAGGGCGGCGCGCTGATCAACGTCGGCAGCATCGCGGGCGATTTCGGCGTGCCCGTGCAGGGCATCTACTCCGCCAGCAAACATGCCGTCAGGGCCTTCACCGACACGCTGCGCATGGAGCTCGAAGCCGAGGGCGCCCCGGTGTCGGTGACGCTGATCAAGCCGGCCGCGGTGGCGACGCCCATCATCGGCCACCTCGGCAACACCACGGGCCGCGAGGCCAAGCTGCCGGCCCCGCATTACGCGCCCGAGGAGGTGGCCCACGCCATCCTGCACGCCGCGGCCCATCCGCAGCGCGACATCTACGTGGGCGGGACGGGCCGGCTGATGTCGCTCTTCGCCCAGGCGGCCCCGCACCTCGCCGACAAGGTGGGCGCCCGCTTCGGCGAGGACGCCCAGCTCGGCGACCCCCGGGAGGCTGCCGCCGACAACCTCCACGCTCCCGCCGCGTCGGCGCGGGACGCCGGGGAGCGCGGCCGCAGGAGCCTCTACACCCGGGCCTCGCTCGATCCGAACTCGCCGGCGGCCCTGGCCACGGCGGCCAGCGGCGCTCTGTTCGACCTCGCCCTGTCGTTCCTGGCGCCCAAGCGGAAGTGACCGGGATGACGGTCCCGACCGGCATCGCGGCGGCGCGGCCCGCCCTGCCCTTCGCCCTCGGCCTGGCCGGCCTCGTCCCGTTCTGGGCCCTGGCCCTGGCGCATGCGACGCATCTTCCGCAGGCGGTGCCGCGCGGCGAGATCGACGGCATGCTCGCCACCTACGCGGCCACCATCCTGTCCTTCCTCGGCGGCATCCGCTGGGGCGCGGCCCTGCGCGACCCCGACGGGACCCGGGTCGCGACCGACTACCTCTTCGGCGTCACGCCGCAGCTCTTCGGCTGGGGCGCCCTGTTCCTGCCGGACCCGTGGCGCTTCGCCCTGCTCGGGCTCGGCCTGCTGGTGCTCGGCCCCATCGACCGCAACCTCGTGGCGCGCGGCCTCGCGCCCCCCTGGTTCGGGCGGCTGCGGACCATCCTCGGCCTCGGCGCCGGTGCGGCGCTGTTCGTCGCCGCCCTGAGCTGACGCCCTCAGAGCCTGTTTGCGTGCTGAAGTGGGGCTGCGCCGCAGCCCTGTTCGGATGATCGGCAGGACGCGCGTAAAGAGCGTGGCCCCGGCCACGGCCGAGGGCGATGACGCCCCGAGCCCCGAACAGGCTCTCACTGCTTCGCCAGGGCGTCCAGCGCCTGGGCGAGGCCGCGGAACGACACCGGCACCACGACGTCGCGGTTGAGCCCGTCCCTGTAGGTGATGCGCCCCTGCCCGGTCTCGCCCCGCCAGCGGCGCATCGCCTCGTCGGGCGCCGCCGCCTCGGCGAAGCAGCCGACCGGCAGGCAGCGGCGCCACGCCAGCTCGACGCCCGCCGGATCATGATCGGAGGCCGCCACCCTGACGGTGCTGGGGAACCACACGTCGACAGGCAGCACCACGACGAGCTTCAGCGGCTCGGCGCTGCCCGCGTGGCCGAAGGCGATCTGCGCCACGGCGGCCTGCCGGTTCGGCGGCTGCACGGTCTGCACGGCCTCGCAGATGCGCGGCGCCTTGTCGCCGCTGCCCTTCTCGCAGCGCGCCGTCCAGTCGCCGAAGGAGGCCGTCGTCACGCTCGGGTCGGCGCTGACGGGCGGCGGCGGGGCCGCGGGCTTCGCGGTCTCGGCCGCGGCGGGGCCGCATAGGGCCAGGAGGGCGAGGAGGGCCGGCATTCCGGCGGGGTGACGCATGGGGGTGGGGATCCTGGGGCGGCGCGGTCGCGGCCCCGCTCATAGATCAGGACGGGCGGGTGCCAAACCCTTTCGACGCCGGCCGCGCTCGGTTAGGCTCGGTGCCAACCTCGAAGGGACGACGCGGGATGCCGCCGGTCAGCAACGCCCGCATGTATGCCGTGACGCCCGAGGCCGAGGCCGCCTGGGCGGACCTCCTGGGGCACGTCGCCGCGGACGCGGGGGTGGAACTCCGCTACGAGCCCTACCCGGCCCCGCGGCCGCTCGACGCGCTGTGGCGCCGGGCCGACCTCGGCGCCGTCTTCATGTGCGGCTTCCCCATCGCTCTCGGGCTGGCCGAGGTCGTGCCGCTGGCCTCCCCCATCCCGGCCGCGCCCTGGGCCGGCGGCCGGGCGGTCTACCGCTCCGACTTCATCGTGCGGGCCGATGCCCCGTTCCGGACGCTGGAGGACACGTTCGGCGGCACGATCGGCTGGACCGTCGAGCATTCCCACTCGGGCTTCAACGCGCCGCGCCACCACCTCCTGTCCCACCGCCGCGCCGACGGAATCCCGCTCTACGCCCGCAGCCTCGGCGGGCTCGTGACGGCGCGCGGCGTGGTGGACGCCGTGCTGGACGGCCGGATCGACGTCGGGCCGCTCGACGGCTACTGGCACCTGCTGCTGCGCCGCCACCGTCCCGACCTCGCCGGCAGCCTGCGCGCCGTCGCGTCGACCGGTCTCGCGCCCCTCCCGGCCATCGTGGCGGCGCCGTCGCTGCCGCCCGCGGACGCGGCGGCACTGACCCGGGCCTTCGCGGGCGCCGCGGCCCGGCCCTGGTTCGGGCCGCTCGGGGAAGCCCTCTGCGTCGCGGGCTTCGCGCCGGCCTCGCGCGACGGCTTCGCCGCGACGATCCGCTGGGCCCGGGAGGCCGAGGCCGCGGGCTATCCGGCGCCGGGGTGAGGGGACGCAACATCGCCCGCCGTCCACGCGTTGCGCATCGCATGACCGACAGCGCGCCCTCCACCGTCACCTTCGCGATCACGGAGCCGCGGGAAACGCCGTGGCTGGGCGTGTTCTTCGGCTACGGCGCCATGGTGCCCTTCGTGATCGGCGTGCTGGCCTTCTGGCTGACGCCCGAGCCCTGGCGCGGGGCGGCGCTCGCCGTCACGCTCTTCTGGGGCTGCGCCATCCTGACCTTCCTGTCGGGCGTGCGGCGCGGCGTGTCGTTCCGCACGCCGGGCGGCGTCACGGCCGCGCAGATCGTCACCATGCTGTGGCTGTTCTGCCTGGGCTTCGCGGCTATCGTGCTGACGGCCATCGCCCTGCCGCTCTCGGCCGCCGTGCTGCTGCTCGCCGGCTATCTCACGCTCGGCGTCTTCGACCCCATCGCGGCCCACAAGCTCGAAGTGCCGCTCTCCTTCGCGCGGCTCCGTCCCGCCCAGATGGCGATCCCGGCCGTCTGCCTAGCCGGGACGATCGTGCTATTGCTCTCGCGCTGACGCGCGAGGCGCGCCGGGGGACGGACGACACGCCATGGACATGACTTCGGGCCTCGCCCTCGCGGGCTTCGCGCTGGCATCGCTCGCGACGGCGTCGAGCGGCGCCTATTTCAAACCCGGGGCGTGGTACGGCACCCTGCGCAAGCCGGGCTGGACGCCGCGGCCCTGGGTCTTCCCGGTCATCTGGGCGCCGCTCTACGTGGCCATCGCGGTGTCGGGCTGGCTCGTCTGGCGGGAGGCGGGGCTGGTCGTCCCGGCCATGGCGCTCTACCTCGCGCAGCTCGTGCTCAACGCCGGCTGGTCGGCGGTGTTCTTCGGCCTGCGCCGGCCCGACCTCGCCTTCGGGGAGCTGGTGCTGCTGTGGCTGTCGATCGCCGCCACCCTCGCGGCCTTCGCGCCGGTCAGCGCCGCCGCGTCCTGGCTGCTGGCGCCCTACCTCCTGTGGGTGACGATCGCGGGCGCGCTGAACCTGTCGGTGTGGCGCCTCAACCCCGTCCGCGCCGCGCACGCCTGAGATGCCCCGGATGGCCCTCCCGCGCGCCGCCGCCGCCGTCCTGCTCGGCCTGCTCCTGTCGATGGGGCCCGGGGCCGCCGACGAGGCCGCGGCGCCCGCCGATCCCGCCCTCGGGGCCGCGCTCGACGGCCCCGGCCGCAACCCCCGCTTCCTCGCGCGCGACGCCGTCCGCCACCCGCTGGAGGTGCTCACCTTCTTCGGCCTCACCCCCACCTCGACCGTGGTCGAGGTGTGGCCGGTAGGCGGCTACTGGACCGAGATCCTGGCGCCCTACCTGCGCGAGCACGGCACCTATTACGCGGCGCTCGAGGTTCAGCCGGCCGAGAGCCCGGACCGCGACGGGGCGGAGAAGCGCGCCGCCTACTTCCGGCGCCGCCTCGCCGAAGACTCCGACCTGTTCGACCGGGTGAAGCTCACCGCGCTCGGCCCCGGCCGGGAGGCGCTGGCGCCGCCGAACTCGGTCGACCTGATCCTGAGCTTCCGCAACCTGCACCTGTGGATGAAGCAGGGCTTCGCCGAGGAGGCTCTGGTCGACGTCTACAGGGCGCTGAAGCCCGGCGGCATCCTGGCGCTGGAGGACCATCGCGGCCACCGGGCCGGCGAGCAGGACACCCGCGCGGCGGACGGCTACGTGCGGGAGGACTACGCCAAGGGCCTGGCGCAGCTCGCCGGCTTCGAATTCGTCGGCTCCTCCGAGATCGAGGCCAACCCCAAGGACACGGCCAACTGGCCGCACGGCGTCACGACGCTGGCGCCGGTCTTCGCCCTGGGCGCGCAGGACCGGGACCGCTACGCGGCAATCGGCGAGCCGGACAATTTCGTGCTGAAGTTCCGCAAACCGCAGTGAGCGCCGTCAGCGCAGTGGATTCGAAGGCGCCGCATGAAGCCCCACGTCATCGTCCACATGATCACCTCGGTCGACGGCCGCATCGAGACGGGCCGCTGGAGTCCCTTCGAGGGCCGGGACGAGTATGAGCGGATCCACGGTCTGCTCGACGGCGACGCCTGGATGTGCGGCCGGGTGACGATGAGCGGCTACGCGCGGGGGGCGCCCTACCCCGAGGCCGCCGACCCCCTGCCCCGCGCCGACCACGTCGCGCGCCGCGACGCGCCCTCCTACGCGGTGGCGCTCGACGCCTCCGGCAGGCTGTGCTGGGGGCGCGCGGGCATCGACGACGACCATCTCGTCGTGGTGCTGTCGGAGTCGGTCTCCGACGCCCATCTGGCGGGGCTGCGGCGCGACGGCGTGTCGTACGTGTTCGGCGGAGCCGAGGAGATCGACTTCGGCCGCGTGCTGGAGACGCTGGGGCGCGAGTTCGGCATCCGCCGGCTCCTGGTCGAGGGCGGCGGGCGGATCAACGGCTCGCTGCTGAAGGCGGGCCTCGTGGACGAGCTGTCCCTGCTGCTGGCCCCGACGGTCGACGGGCTGGAGGGCGGCCGCGCCCTGTTCGACTACGGGGGCAGTCCCGAGGACGCCACCGCCAAGGGCCTGCGGCTCAGCCTCATCTCCTCGCAGCCGCGCGAGGGCGGCGTCATGTGGCTGCGCTACCGCGTCGAGCGCGACTGACAGTTGATCCGTGTTCTGGTTTTCAAAGGGCGAGCCCTTTGGCGGGTCCAGGGCAGAGCCCTGGAAACAGACCTTCGACCTTTTCAGGGCGCCGCCCTGAAACCCGCCAAAGGCCGGGGGCCTTTGGAAACCGACTTCTTCAGAGATTCGCGTCGTTCCTCTTGAGACTCAGCTCATCCAGTTACCGCCGTCGATGTTGTAGCATTGGGCCACGATGTAGTCGGCGTCCTTGCTGGCCAGGAAGGTGGCGAGGCCGCCGATCTCGTCGGGCCGGGCCATGCGGCCGAAGGGCACCGCGGCGCCGACCGTGCGCTTCTTCTCGCCGGGCTGAAGGTTCTCGTATCTGGCGAACATGGAATCGACGTGGTCCCAGTGCTCGTTGTCGACGACGCCGGGCGCGATGGCGTTGACGTTGATGCCGTGCTTGATCAGGTCGAGCCCGGCGCTCTGCGTCAGGCTGATGACCGCCGCCTTGGACGAGCAGTAGATCGCCACCAGCGCCTCGCCGCGCCGCCCGGCCTGGGACGCGAAGTTGATGATCTTGCCGCCCCGGCCCTGCGCGATCATCTGCTTGGCGGCCGCCTGGAGCATGAATAGCAGCCCCTCGACGTTGACGGCGTAGATCCTGCGGTAGCTCTCGCGGGTGATCTCCACGATGGGCGCGAGGTCGAACAGACCGGCGTTGTTCACCAGGATGTCGATCCCGCCATATTCGGCCACGACCCGCGCCACCAGCGCGTCGATCGAATCCTGGTGGGTGACGTCGAGCTGGAGCCCGAGCGCGCCGTGGCCGAGCGCGCGCGCGGCCTCCTGGGCGCCGGCGTGGTTCAGGTCGGCGATGACGACCTTGGCGCCCTCGGCGTGGTAGCGCTCCGCGATGGCGCGGCCGATGCCCCGCGCCGCACCCGTGATGATGGCGACCTTGCCGTCGAGCTGCATGATGGTGTTCCCCCCGTATTACCGGCCCCTCGGGCCGGCCCTGTGACGTCTATCGTTCGGCCGCGCAGGCCGCGCTGTAGGGCGCCAGCGCCGTCCGGATGGCGGCGACCAGCAGGTCGCGCGCGCGGGGCCGCACCGCCCCGTCGCGCACGCCGTCCCACAGCCGCGGCAGGTACTGGCTGACCAGCGTCTCGGGGATGCTCCGGTCGCCGAGCCGCGCCATCAGCGCGTCGACGGCGGAGCCGGCCTGACGATGCGGCCAGTAGTAGCGGATGCGATCGCTGTAGGAATAGTGGCGCTGGGCGAAGAGCTCGGCCCCCTCCCCGCCGTAGTAGCGCCGCCACTGGCCGGGCTCGGCCAGCATCAGCCGCTCCAGGGCGCCGCGCAGGCGCGTGGTCTCCCCGCCCGGGTCGAGGATGTCGGCCACGTGGTCGAGTCCGTAGAGCGCTTCCCGCAGCGCGAAGGTGAGTCCGGGCCCGACCTTGAGGATGGCGAAGCCGTCGTCCACCAGCGCCCGCAGCGCCGCCGCCGGCTGGTAGTCGGTGGAATGGGCCTCGAAGACGAACTGGGGCATCCGCTCCAGCGCCGCCGCGAGGCCGCGCGCCGCGGCCGGATCGTAGGGGATCACGTCGGCGTCGCCGAACTCGACGCCGGGCTGCACCACGACGCCGACGGCCCGCGCGAAGGCGTCCTCCAGCCCGGCCGCCGCGAAGGCCGCGCGGTGGACCTCGACGGTGCGGAGCGCGTCCTCGGGCCGCGTCACCGCGAGGTGATCGAGCGCGTGGGTGGCGCCGCCCGGCACCGGCACCTCGGTGCCGATGACGTAGACGGGCCGGGGCGCACCGGCCCCGAGCGCCCGCTCCGCCGCGGCGGCGAGCCGGGCCGCGCGGGCCGCCGTGAGTTCGTCCGCCAGGGCCGCGGGCTCGCCGAGGCAGCCCATGGACGTGTCGAGGTGGAGCTTCGAGAAACCGGCGCGGGCATAGGCCGCGATCATGGCGTCGGCGCGCGCCATGGCGTCCTCGGCCGGCAGGTGGCGCCACGGGTTCGGGCCGAGGTGATCGCCGCCGAGGATCAGGCCGGCGGGGTCGAAGCCGACGCGCGCGGCGATGCCCAGCACGAAGGCGCGGAAGGTCTCCGGCACCATCCCGGTGTAGCCGCCCTCCTGGTTCACCTGGTTGCAGGTGGCCTCGACCAGCACCGGCGCGCCATCCGCCAGCCCCTGGAGCAGGGCCGCCTCCAGCGCGAGCGGGTGGGCCGTGCAGACCGAGGTGATGCCGACGCCGCGGCCCGCCGCGCGCAGCCGGGCGATGTCGGCGATGCGGAAGGCGCTCATCGGCCGGGCTCCGCGGCGGCCAGGAAGGCGTCGAGCTCCGCGAAGCTCGATGCCCCCTCCATCGGGCCGCGGCGCGTCACGGCGCGGGCGCCCGCCGCCGCCGCGTAGCGCAGGGCGTCGGCCGGCGGCAGGCCGCGCAGCCAGCAGACCACGAAGGCGGCGCCGAAACAGTCGCCCGCCCCGGTGGGGTCGACCTCCTCGACCGGGAACCCCCCCTGCCGCAGGGTGCCCGCGGCGTCGTGGTAGTCGGCGCCCGCGGCGCCGCGCTTCACCACCACGGCCCGGACGCCGCCGCGCAGGATCGCCGCCACGGCGCCGGCGTCGTCGCCCGCCTCGGCGAAGAGCCGCAGTTCGGGCCCGCTCGGCAGGAACAGGTCGCAGCGCGCCAGCAGCCCCGACAGGGCCGCCCGCATGCCGGGCAGGTCCAGCAGTTCCCGGCGCACGTTGGGATCGAACGACACCGTGCCGCCCCGGCCCTTCACGGCCGCGACGGCCGCGTCGGTCGCCGCCACGATGGCGGGCGAGAACAGCGACGAGCCCATGACGTGGATGTGGTCCGCGCCCGCGATCAGGTCGCGGGCGGCGGCGTCGAGGGCGATCCCGCCGTTGGCGCTGTGCTTGATGTTGAAGACGAAGTTGCGGTCGCCGTCCGCGCGGTAGCGCACGAAAGCGCTGCCCGTCGCGGCCTCGGGATCGACCGCCACCGCCGACACGTCGACCCCGTCCCCCGCGAGCCGGCGCAGGTTGAGGCGGCCGAAGTCGTCGGCGCCGACCCGGCCGATCATGCCGCAGGGCTGGCCCAGGCGCCCGACCTGATCGATGAAGATCGCGGGCGCGCCGGACGGAAAGGGGCCGACGAGCGACAGCGGCTCCAGGAAGCCCAGGCCCGGCTCGGTCGCCATGACCTCGACGACGATCTCCCCGATGGTGACGATCTTCTTCATGGAACCTCGACCGGGTCGCCAGCTCCCGAGTGGTCTAGGCAAGGGTGCGCCGCCCGTCAATCGGGATCTTTACACGCGTCAACATTGCCGCGAGAACGACGGCGGCGGGACGGGGACGATGGACGCACGCAGGCCGCGCACGATGGAGGAGTTCGCGGCCGCGGCCGGGGTGTCGCGCCCGACGGCGTCGAAGTATTTCGCCGCCCCGGGCAGCGTGCGGCCGGCGATCCGCGAGCGGCTGCGGCTCGCGGCCGAGCGTCTCGACTACCATCCCAACCTCTTCGCCGTGAACCTCAACCGCCGCAGCCCCCGCACGCTGGGCGTGGTGGTGCCCTCGCTGTCGGACCCGTTCTACGCCGAGGTGGTGCGGCAGGTGGAGCTCGGCGCCATCGCGGCCGGCTACTGGAGCATCGTGCTGAGCTCGCACGCCGATCCGGCGCTGGAGGCGAGGGCGGTGCAGATCCTCGCGGCCACCAAGGTGGCGGGCGTGCTGATCGCGCCGCTCGGCGCCGGGGCGCCCCACGTCGACGCCCTGCGCCGGCTGATCCCGACCGTCCTCGTCGATTCGCGTGCCGACGAGGCCGGCGCCTTCGTCGGCACCGACAACGCCCAGAGCGTCGGCCTGCTCGTCGATTACCTGTGCGGCACCGGCGAGCCGCCCTGCTTCGTCGCCATGCCGGACGTCAACCGCAACGCGCGGGAGCGGCGCGCCGCCTACGCGGCCGCCATGGGCGCGCGGGGCCATCGCGCGAGCGTGGTGGAGGCATGCCGGACCGATTGGTCCTTCGAGGCCGTCGGGGCCGAGACGGCGGCCCGCGCCTTCGAGGCCGGCGGCTTCCCGAGCCGGACGCTGCTCTGCGCCAACGACCGGATCGCCTTCGGGGTGATGGCCGAGGCGTACCGGCGCGGGCTGCGGGTGGGGCGCGGGGAGGGCTGCGCCCTGCGCGTGGCGGGCCACGACGACCACCCGCTGAGCCGCTTTTCCTGCCCCCCGCTGACCACCGCGGCCCAGGACGTCGCGGCCATCGCCACGGCCGCCCTGGCGATGCTCATGGGCCGGATCGGGGCGCCCGACGGCTCGCGGGCCCCGGGCGAGACGGTGTCCTTCGCGGCCCGGCTGGTGGTGCGCGACTCGGCGTGACGCCGCACGGGCCAAGCGGGATCGCGCGCCGGCCGGTTCACGAAGACGTGACGGGACAAGCGCCGCGAAGAGGCATCTCATGCGCCGTGGCGGGCCGTGGAACGACGCGGTCCGCATCGGAGGGAACGGCCATGATGACGGTCGTCGCGACGCCACTCAGCTCATTGCTGTTCGTGTTCTTCGCCGTGCCGCTGGGGATCATCACCGGCATCGGCGGCATCGAATGCGCCTCATCGCTGCGCCGCCGGACGGGACGGCCGAGGCCGCGTCAGGACGGCCCTCGCCGGGCGCGCCGGCTCGTCTGACATCCCGACCCGCTCCGGCCGACCCCACCTGCGTTCGCGCGCCGGCTGGATGCTGTCCGACGACGTCCGGCAGACATCGTGATCGCCACCGTGCAGCCCTGTTCCGCGGCGGCTAGCGCGATGTCTGTCATTGCGGCCGTGGCGGGTCGCCGACGTGCAAGTCATGAAACTCGCTATAATCGCGGAGTTGTACGCTTGGCTGTGGCCGTGCGAGGAACTGGAGCGGGCCGATGCCACCCTTCAGGTGACTTTACAACCTTTGATTGAAAACGAGAGGGCAGCGCTCCTGCCCGAGGGTCGACGGTGGTGCTCGGCGGCCTCAAGCGCGAGCGCTTCGGTCGGATCGCCTTCCCCGTCAGCAAGACGTCCCGTGCGGGCCCGTCGCCGAAGCGCATTGCGGCTATCACGCCCTTCACCATAGCGACAGCGACTTTGGCCTTTGCGGCGACCGCGGCCGCAACCCGGCGGCGGTCACAACGCTTCATCGCCTATCTTCATCAGGTCTATTCCTTGACGTTTGTATCGCCGAGAGATACAAGCTTCTCATGGAAGACGGGCGATGATCCGCAGCTTCAGGGACGCCCAAACGGGACTGGTGTTCGACGGCAAGTGCCCCAAGGGCTTCCCCGCCGACCTATTCAAGGCGGCACGGCGCAAGCTCGGTTATCTCGACGCTGCCATCAGCCTCAACGTGTTGCGACTCCCACCCGGAAACATGCTGGAGGCGTTGAGGGGCGACCGGGCCGGGTGGCATTCGATCCGCGTCAACGACCAGTTCCGCATCTGCTTCCGATGGACCGACGCCGGCCCGGAGGACGTGGAGTTCATCGACTATCACTGAAATCGCGCGCGAGCGACAGTTGCGATATCGAGAGTCACCGCCATGTCCGATACGGTCGAGATCGTCGCCAGCCTTCCGCCACTGCACCCCGGCGAGATTCTGCGTGAGGAGTTCATGGCGCCCCTCGGCCTCTCGGCCGGCAGGATCGCCGAGGCCTGCGGCGTGCCCCGCACCCGCATCGAGCGGATCGCGGGCGAGCGCTTGGGCATCACGGGGGACACCGCCCTCCGCCTCGGCAAGGTGCTGGGCACGGGGCCGGAACTGTGGATGAATCTTCAGGCCCGCTTCGAGACCGAGACCGCCCGGGCGACGCTCGGCGACGTCGTCGACGGCCTGCCGGAGTTGCACAGGGCGGCGTGAGTCGGGGCTAACTGCACGCCACGCCGGTTTTATCTTTCCGCCTGCCCCTCGCGACCTCGGTCGAGCGCGCAACGTATCGCGGTGCCGACGCGATCTGTATCCCAGGACACGAGCAGAATGTCGACGCCCGCATCGAGGGCGCCCAACACTCCTCGACACAGACCAGCGTGGACCACCGCACCCATGCTCAGATCGTCGGTGATGGTCAGTGACGCGCCCAACCGGTCGTGCAGGATGCCTTGGACGACGGGTCTCGATCGCGATGACGGCACGCCGGGATCCACGGCGGCGAGAGCGGCATGCGACACCATCACGGCCGCACCCGGGATCGCCGCGACGGCCCGGAAGGGCACCCAATCATCACCGTCGAGGTCGGCCTCGGCTCGCCCGTTCGATGCGCCGAACAGGTGAGTATCGGTCCGAACGGAGCCCAGCCCGGGAAAATGCTTGGCGGCCGGAACGATCCCCTCGTCGAGCAACCCTCGCGAAAAGGCCGAAGCGATCGCGGCGACCGTCGCGGGATCGGCCGAGATGGCCCGGGAGGCGATGCGGGTGTGGAGATCGAAGGTGCCGGGCGGGTCTGCGGGCTTGAGATCGACGACCGGGGCCAGATCCATGGTCACGCCGAGACGACGAAGCGAGAGGCCGATCGTATGTCCGAGCGCCACGGCGGCTTCGCTGCGCTCGCCCTCTGGACGGTCCGCCAAGGTCGACAGCGCGGGCGGTACGGGCAACGGCGGCGAAAGGTGGGAGACGGACCCGCCCTCCTGATCGGCTGCAACGATGAGCGACGGATAGCCTCCCGAGCGAGCGGCCTCCTGGATCGACGCCACCTCCGCCGCGACCTGTTCCACCGTACGCCCCGCCATGTTGCGGCGCGTGAGGAACACACCTCCGATGAGCCCGCGGCGAGCGAGCGCGCGCACGGTTTCAGCGTCGTCGTAGCCGACCACAAAGTGTCGTCCAACGCCGTTGGAGGACGCACGGGCGAGGTCGTGCGCGAGGTCCATCTTCGGTCGCGCCACCTGCCAAGTGACGGCGGATAGGATGAGCGCGGCCGCGGCGGCACGCATCCTGTGATGACAGCATAAGGAGACGACGGTGAGGGCGAGGGCGGCGACGGCCAGTCCCGCTGCCAGTGGGAAACGGACACCGTAGGTCAGCGGATCCTGCAAGGCGGCGGCTCCGACAGCGCTGAACCCGAACCAGATCCAGACGAGCCAGCGAACCAGCCGATGCCATACGGAAGTGCGCCTGAGCGTCATGTTCGCCGAGCTTGGTCGACACGGTGACGCCGTCGACGCTCCGCCATCACACGACTCCCTCGGAGCCCGACTTGGCCACCGATGTCTCGGACGCTGACGAAGCGTTCGAGACATCGACGCGACGTGATGCGCCTTGAGCGGCACTACGCCTGTTCACAAGCAACTCAAGCCATCCCCTTCCATCTTCGGTTCTGCCGGGAGGAGTTCAGAACGGCAGATGGAGGGAATTCAACGACCGAACGAGCAGTATAGATCTGAAGATCGCTGGTGCGGCCAAGAGGACTCGAACCTCCACTGGTTTCCCAACTAGCACCTCAAGCTAGCGCGTCTACCAATTCCGCCATGGCCGCGACCGTCGTCGCTCCGGGTCGGGCCCGGCGTCGGCGAGGCCGTCACCTAACAAACGCGGGCAGGGCTGGCAAGCGCCTTCTGCGGCGGCGCGCGATCGCGCCGGAGGCTGACTCTACGGTCAGCCGGATCCTCGCCACCCGAGCCCGCCGACGCGGATGCGGAGCCTTCCGCCACTCGGCGACCCGACTCTCCGGTCGCCGTCGTCGCGGCCCGCGGGGCCTTCAGGGCGAGGCGGCCGTCTCGACGCTTTCCGCGCGATGCTGGGCGGGGCCGAACTCGCGGCTGAGGTTGTGGGCCGTGTTGATCAGGGCGACGTGGGTGAAGGCCTGGGGGAAGTTGCCCACCTGGCGGCCGGCCACGGAATCGTATTCCTCGGACAGGAGGCCGACGTCGTTGCGCAGCGCGATCAGGCGTTCGAACAGGGCGCGGGCCTCGTCGACGCGGCCCATCAGCACGTAATTGTCGGCGAGCCAGAACGAGCAGGGCAGGAACGCGCCCTCGTGGCCGCCCGCGAGGCCGTCGACGTTGCCGGCCTCGTTGTAGCGCTTGACGAAGCCGCCCTCGACGAGCTGCCCCTCGATGGCCTCGACGGTGGCCACCACGCGCGGGTCGTCGGTCGGCAGGAAGCCCACCATGGCCATCAGCAGCAGGCTCGCGTCGAGGTCCTTCGCGCCGTAATACTGGACGAAATGGCCGAGCTCGGCGTCGTAGCCGCGCTCGCACACCTGCCGGTGCACCGTGGCGCGGACCTCCCGCCAGCGGTCCACCGGGCCGTCGAGCCCGAACTCCTCGATCGAGCGGATCGCGCGGTCGAAGGCGGCCCAGACCATGACCTTCGAGGCCGTGAAGTGCTTGCGGCCGCCGCGCACCTCCCAGATCCCCTCGTCGGGCTGCTCCCAGATGGTCTCGAGGTGCTGGACGAGGGCGCGCTCCAGGTTCCAGCCGTTGTCGTCGGGCGCGAGGCCGAGCCGCCGCGCCTGATACATGGCGTCGAGCACCTCGCCGTAGACGTCGAGCTGGAGCTGGCCGGCGGCGGCGTTGCCGACCCGCACCGGCGACGACCCCTCGTAGCCGGCGAGCCAGGGCAGCTCGTATTCGGCGAGGCGCCGCTCGCCGGCGATGCCGTACATGATCTGCATCTGGTCGGGCGAGCCCGCGATGGCGCGGATCAGCCAGTCCCGCCAGGCGCTCGCCTCCTCCAGGAAGCCGGAGGTCAGCAGCGCGTAGAGCGTCAGCGTGGCGTCGCGCAGCCAGCAGTAGCGGTAGTCCCAGTTGCGCGGGCCGCCGAGCTGCTCGGGCAGCGAGGTGGTGGGGGCCGCCACGATGCCGCCGGTCTCGAAATGCGTCAGGGCCTTCAGGGTGATGAGGGAGCGCTGCACGACCTCGACCCAGTCGCCCGCCGTCTCGGTGCGGTGCGACTTCGTCCAGCGGTTCCAGTCCTCGGTGACGAGCTCGAGGATCTGGGCGGCCTCGACCCGCTGGGGGACCGGCTGGTAGGAGGGCGACCACGTCATGGTGAAGGGCGTCTCGGTCCCCTCCCCGGCGGTGAAGTCGCCCACGGTGCGCATGTCTTCCCCGCGCAGCGGGACCTCGGTGGCCAGAACGTAGCGGTCCGGCCCCGCCACGGCCGCGATCCGCCCGTCCGCGAGGCGGCTCACCCAGGGCACCACGGTGCCGTAGCCCGGGCGCAGCACGATCTCCGAGCGCATCGGCACGGAGCCCGATTCGCCGCGGACCAGCCGCACGACGTCGCCGTGGCCCTCGCGCCGGCCCATGGCGTCGATGAGCAGCACCGTGCCCTGCGCGGTCTCGAACCGGGTTTCGAGGACCAGCGTGCCCTCGCGGTAGGCCCGCGTGGTCTTCAGCACCGGCACGGCCGGGGCGATCTGCCAGCGTCCGTTCTCCGGCGTGCCCAGCAGGGCCGCGAAGAACGCCTCCGAATCGAAGCGCGGCAGGGCCATCCAGTCGATCGACCCGTCGAGGCCCACGAGCCCCGCGCTCTCGCAGTTGCCGATCAGCGCGTAGTCCTCGATCCTCAAAGCCATGACGTCCCCGCGGTCGCGTTTCCACGTCGAAACGTAGCATGTCTCGCGGTCCGCGCCATGCGAGGCCCGCCTCACGGCAGGGCGGCGAGGCGCTCGACGAGGAGGTCGAAGAAGCCGTCGGCGTCCACGCCCGTGAGGAACAGGGCGTTGGCGGGCCTCTGCGTCACGCGCCAATAGTCCGCCACCGTCATGCCGAGGGTCAGCGGGCTCGCGCACTCGATCGCGACGTTGACGCGCCGGCCGGTGTAGAGGTCCGGCCGCAGCAGCCAGGCGATGACGTTGGGGTCGTGGAGCGGCGCCCCCTCGCCGCCGTACTTCTCGTTGTCGAAGCGCTCGGAGAAGCCCAGCATCCCCGCCACGGTCGCGCCGGAGCGGTTGCCCAGCGCCCGGAAACGGGCGAGGCGGTCGGGCGTGGCGAGGGCGCCGTGCGTGACGTCGAGCGGCAGCATGGTGATGGGCACCCCCGAGCGCATCACCACGTCGGCCGCCTCCGGGTCGACGTAGACGTTGAACTCGGCCGTGGGCGTGATGTTGCCCACCGCGAAATAGGCGCCGCCCATCATCACGATCTCGCGGATGCGGGGCGCGATCTCGGGCGCGCGGTTCAGCGCCAGCGCCACGTCGGTCAGCGGCCCCAGCGTGCACAGCGTCACCTCGCCGGGCTCGGCCTTCAGCAGCGTCTCGACGATGAAGTCGACGCCGTGGCCGGGGTGGAGCGGCACCTCGGGCTCGGGCAGGTCGGCGCCGTCGAGCCCGGTGCGGCCGTGGACGTGCTCGGCCGTGACGAGCGGGCGGACCAGCGGCCGCACCGCGCCCGCGTGGACCGGCACCTCGGGCCGCCCGGCGAGCTCGACGATGCGGCGCGCGTTGGCCCCCGTGAGGGCGAGCGGCACGTTGCCGGCCACCGCCACGAGGCCTAGCACGTCGAGCTCGGGCGACGCCAGGGCCAGCAGGATCGCCACGGCGTCGTCCTGGCCGGGGTCGGTGTCGATGATGATCTTGCGCGCCATATGGCCTCCGCGAAGTCGATGGTCTATCCGTCGGGACCGCGTCGGGCGGGGGCGTCCCGATGCCGCGACGTCCGCCCGGACGGTCGGGACCGGGTCGGACGGAAGGCACGCGATGATCATAACGCAGAAGCTCGCCCTGGGCAGCGTCGCGGTCGGCCTCGTGGTGCTCGGGGTGAAGTTCTACGCCTATGCGGTGACGGGCAGCGTCGCGCTGCTGTCGGACGCGCTCGAGAGCATCATCAACGTGGCGACGGCGCTGGCCGCCGTCTGGGCGCTGCAGGTCTCGCTCCAGCCCGCCGACGCGCGCCACCCCTACGGCCACACCAAGGCCGAATACCTGTCGGCCGTGCTCGAAGGCGTGCTGATCGTCGGCGCCGCGATCGCCATCCTGCGCGAAGCCTATCTCGCCCTGCTCCATCCGCAGGCGATCGACGCGCCGGTGCGGGGCCTCGTGATCGGGACCGTCGGCAGCGCGATCAACGCCGCCTGGGCCTACGTGCTGATGTCGCGGGGCCGCCGCCACCGCTCCCTCGCCCTCCTGGCGGACGGCAAGCACCTGCGGACCGACGTCGTCACCTCGGCGGGCGTGCTGGTCGGGGTGGGGCTGGTGGTGCTCACGGGCGAGCTCGCGCTCGACCCGGCCATCGCGGGCCTCGTGGCGCTGAACGTGCTGTGGAGCGGCTGGGGCCTGATGAGGGAGAGCGTCAACGGGCTGCTCGACGAGGCGCTGCCGGACGAGACCCTGACGCGGCTGCGCTCCCTCATCGCCGACCATGCGGAGGGCGCCATCGAGGCCCACGACCTCAAGACGCGCTGCGCCGGCAAGCTGACCTTCATCGAGTTCCACCTCGTCGTGTCGGGCGACATGACGGTCACGGGGGCGCACGACATCTGCGACCGGCTGGAGCGCGAGCTCAAGGCCGAGGTGCCGGACTCGTCGGTGACGATCCACGTCGAGCCGGAAGACAAGCGCAAGCACCAGGGGATCGTGGTAGTGTGAAGCCCTGGCCGCAGGGGAGAATCGTCATGGCCGACGGGATCGTGACGTTGAAGGAGCGGCACCGCCGCAAGATGGAGCGCATGGAGCGCGCGGTCGTCGCGATCGACGCCGCGCTCCTCGCCTACGCGCAGGAGTACGGGGGCCGGTTCATCCGGTTCGGCTCGACCGCCGAAGGCCGCATGCAGGACCACAGCGACGTCGATATCATCGCGGACTTCCCCGGGGAGTCGAGCCTCGCGGCGGCCAATTTCGCCGAACACGTCTGCTTCGCGAACGGGATGGAGCCCGACACTCACGCGGGCTCATATGTATCAGACCGCTTCAGGGCCGAGGCGGAACGCCGGGGGCTCGTGATCTCGTGATGGCGGAACGTTGGGAGGACATCGACCGCGACATGGCATCCGCCCGGCGTCACCTCGGCAACGGCGTCTCGCTGTTTCGGTCGAGGATCTTCGGAAAGGAGCCGCCCGACGAGGCAGACGAGATGGCCTTCATGCACATGATGCAGAGCGGCTACACGTCGTTCGAATCCGGCCTGAAGCGCACCCTGCTGCTCCTGGGTGAGAAGCTGCCCCAGGGGTCCCAATCGCATGCGGACCTGCTCGACCGGTTCCGACGGACCGCAGGGGGGACGCGCCCCACACTCTTCGACGAGAAGCTGTTCCGGGCGGCGACGGAGCTGAGGAAGTTCCGCCACGTCGCGGTTCATGCCTACGACTACCTCGACCACGACCGCGCCGTTCTGCTGGTGCGCGACGCGGAAACGTTCCTCGCCGGGATCGGCCCCGCCCTCGCCCGCTTCCGCGCCGTCATCGATCCCGATTAGCCCTTCGCGGCCCGGATCATGGCCTCGGCGTCGGGCGAGTCCCAGGCGGCCGGCCCCGCCATGCGGCCGAGCTCGCAGCCGTTCCGGTCGATCAGCAGCGTCGTCGGCAGGCCGAGCAGCCCGCCCTGCCGCTTCACGGCCTGGAGCACGTCGGCGGAGGCGTCGGAATAGAGGGCGAGGTCGGCGATGCCGTTGTCCCTGAGGAAGGCGGCCGGGCGCTCCAGCCGCGTCGTGTCGACGTTGACGGCCACGACCTGGAAGTCCGGCCCCCCGAGCTTCGCCTGGAGGGCGTTCAGCGCCGGCATCTCCTTGCGGCAGGGCACGCACCAGGTGGCCCACAGGTTGACCAGCACGGCCCGGCCCCGGAAGTCCGCGAGGCTCGTCGGCGTGCCGTCGGGCGCCTTGAAGGCGATGTCGGGCGCGGCGCGGGCCGGCTGGGCGAGGCCGAAGGCCGCCACCTCGCCGTGGATCAGGGGATCGAGCCGCGCGGTCTCGCCCGCGGCGGCCGGGCAGGCCGCGGCACCGCCCTTGCCGGGCGCGGCGACGCCATATAGGACCGCGGCGACCCCCAGGGCCGCGAGCGCGCCGCCCGCGGCCCGGCGGCGCCGTCGCCCGCGGGACACCGAGGCGCCGGGCGGGGCGGTGTCACCCGCCGGCGGTTCAATCCCTTCAGCCATTCTTCGATCCGAGGCTTCGATGAGCAATGCGATGTGGGGTGGCCGGTTCACGTCGAGCCCCGACGGCATCATGGAGGAGATCAACGCGTCCATCGGCTTCGACCAGCGGCTGGCCGCCCAGGACATCGCCGGCTCGAAGGCCCATGCCGCGATGCTGGCGGACCGGGGCATCGTGTCGGCCGAGGATGCCGCCGCGATCCGCGACGGGTTAGACCGCATCGCGGGCGAAATCGAGGCCGGCACCTTCACGTTCTCCCGCGCCCTGGAGGACATCCACATGAACGTCGAGTCGCGCCTCGCCGCGCTGATCGGCGACGCGGCCGGCCGGCTCCACACCGCCCGCTCGCGCAACGACCAGGTGGCGCTCGACTTCCGCCTGTGGATGCGCGACACGCTCGACGCCGTCGACCTCGCGCTGCGCGACCTCCAGCTCGCCCTGGCCGAGAAGGCTCTGGCCCATGCCGACGCCGTGATGCCGGGCTTCACGCATCTCCAGTCCGCCCAGCCCGTGACGCTGGGCCACCACCTCATGGCCTATGTCGAGATGGTGGGGCGCGACCGCGGGCGCTTCGCGGACGCGCGCCGGCGCATGAACGAATCGCCGCTCGGCGCCGCCGCCCTCGCCGGCACCTCCTACCCCATCGACCGCCACGCGGTCGCGGCGGCGCTCGGCTTCGACCGGCCGACCGCGAACTCCCTCGACAGCGTGTCGGACCGCGATTTCGCCCTCGAAGCCCTGTCGGCGGCGAGCATCTGCGCGGTGCACCTGTCGCGCTTCGCCGAGGAGATCGTGCTCTGGGCGACGCCGCAGTTCGGCTTCGCGGCGCTGTCCGACCGGTTCTCGACCGGCTCCTCCATCATGCCGCAGAAGCGCAACCCGGACGCCGCCGAACTCGTGCGCGGCAAGACGGGCCGCGTGATCGGGGCGCTGGTCGGGCTGCTGACGGTGATGAAGGGCCTGCCGCTGGCCTATTCCAAGGACATGCAGGAGGACAAGGAGGGCACGTTCGACGCGCTCGACGCCCTCGCCCTGACGGTGCCGGCCATGGCCGGCATGGTGCGCGACCTGAAGCCCGACCTCGCCCGCATGAGGGCCGCGGCCGGCTCGGGCTTCAGCACCGCCACCGACCTCGCCGACTGGCTGGTGCAGAAGCTCGACATGCCGTTCCGGCAGGCCCACCACGCCACCGGGCGCATCGTGGCGCTGGCGGCCGAGCGGGGCTCGACCCTGGAGGACCTGCCGCTCGACGCCCTCCAGGGGATCGAGCCGCGCATCACCGCGGCCGTGTTCGACGTGCTCGGCGCCGACCGGTCCGTGGTGAGCCGCACCAGCTTCGGCGGAACCGCGCCCGCCAACGTCCGCGCCCAGGCGGGCGCCTGGCTGGAGCGGCTGCGCGGCGAGCCTCTCAGGACCCTCAGCGGCTGAGGGATTCGCAGGTCTCGGCCAGCCAGCCGACGAACCAGCGCCCGGCCGGCCCGGGCGGCGCGTCGACGCGGTGGATGGCCGAGAGGCGATAGTCGTCGGGCGCCCGCCCCTCGATGTCGAGCAGCGCCAGGCGGCCCGCCGCGAGGTCCTGGCGCACCATGGCGTCCGGCATGCTGCCCCAGCCGACCCCGGCCAGCAGCAGCGCGTGCTTTGCGCCGAGGTCGGCGAGGCGCCAGGTCTCGGGGCTGAGCACGTTGAAGTCCTGTCCCCGCGTCAGGTCGGAGCGGTCGGTCAGCACGAGCTGGACGTGGCCGCGCAGATCGGCCGGCGGGATCGGCCCCGGCCGGGCCGCCAGCGGGTGGGCGGGCGCCGCCACCGGCAGCATGCGGACGCCGCCGATCGGCCGACGGTCGAGCCCGTCGATGACGCGCGCCAGGGGGCCGCTGATGCCGACCGCGCAGGTGCGGTCGAGCACGAGTTTCGCCACGGCGCCGAGCGCCTCGACGGACAGGCGCAGCGTCACCGTGGGGAAGGCGGCGCGGAACGCCACCAGCGCGCCCACCAGCGCCTCGGTCGGCAACATGACGTCGACCGCCACGGCCAGCTCCGGCTCCAGCCCGGCCAGGAGCCCCATGGCCCGCGCCCGCAGCCCGTCGACGTCGAGCGTCACCTTGCGGGCCTCGGCCAGCATGGTGCGGCCCGCCTCCGTCAGGGTCGGCCGGCGGGTGCCGCGGTCGAACAGCTTCAAGCCGCCGAGCTGCTCCTCCAGGTTGGCGATCGTGTAGCTGACGACCGACTGCCGCCGGTTGAGCGCGCGCGCCGCGGCCGAGAAGCTGCCCGCCTCCGCCACGGCCAGGAAGGTGCGGAGCTGGTCGAGCGAGGGGGACCCCAGGGCGGGCATGGCGGCGTGGCATCCTCGACGCGGTCGTGGCATGGTCGGCGCGGCGGCGTGCGGCGCGCCAGGACCTTAAAGCTTTCGCGACGCGACTCCGCTAGGACTGCCGCGATGCGGAACGGCATCGGCCTTCGTTTCGGAGTTCACCTTGGCGCGTCCCCGCAGTCTCCCGGCCCTGAGGGCCATCGTCCTGGTGCTGGCCATGGGGGCGGCGCTCGGCGGGTGCGGGCGGCGCGGGCGGCTCGAGCCGCCGCCCACCCCCGAATCCGAACAGGCGGCCGCGAAGGCGTCGAAGACCGGGGTCCACAAGCGTGTCCCGAACCCGCCGATCCGCGCGCCGGACCAGCCCTTCCTGCTCGACCCCCTCCTCCAGTGACGGCCGCCGTGCAGCCCTTCACCTACCGCGACGGCGCGCTCGGCGCCGAGGAGCTCGACCTCGCCGCCATCGCGGCCGAGGTCGGCACCCCCTTCTACTGCTATTCCCGCGCCGCCATGGAGGCGCAGTACCGCGCCTTCGCGGGAGCCTTCGCGCCGCTGCGCACGATGGTCTGCTACGCCATGAAGGCGAACTCGAACCAGGCCGTGCTGCGGCTCTTCGCCGGGCTCGGCGCCGGCATGGACGTGGTGTCGGGCGGGGAACTCCGCCGCGCCCGCGCGGCCGGCGTGCCGGCCGCGCGCATCACCTTCTCGGGGGTGGGCAAGAGCCGCGACGAGCTCCGCCTCGCGCTCGCCGAAGGCATCGGCTGCTTCAACGTCGAATCGGAGCCCGAACTCCTGACCCTGTCGGAGCTGGCCTCCGCGGCGGGCGCCACGGCGCGGATCGCCGTGCGGCTCAACCCCGACATCGACGCCGGGACCCACGCCAAGATCTCGACCGGCAAGGCCGAGAACAAGTTCGGCATCCCGATCGGGCGGGCGCGCGACGTCTACGCCGAGGCGGCCCGCCTGCCCGGCATCGCGGTCACCGGCCTCGACATGCACATCGGCTCGCAGATCACGGAGCTCGACCCCTTCGACCGCGCCTTCGCGGCCCTGGCCGACACGCTGCGGGCGCTCCGGGCCGACGGCCACGCGATCGACCACGTCGACCTCGGCGGCGGCCTCGGCATCCCCTACCGGGCCGACCAGGACCCCGCCGACTTCCGTCCGGAGCGCTACGCCGCCCTGGCCCGCAGACACTTCGCGGAGGCCGGGGTGACGCTGGTGCTGGAGCCCGGCCGCTACCTCGTGGGCAACGCGGGGGCGCTCGTCGCCTCGGTGGTGCTGGTGAAGCGCGGCGGCGGCAAGCGCTTCGTGGTGGTGGACGCCGCCATGAACGACCTGATCCGCCCCACCCTCTACGAGGCGCACCACGAGGTCCTGCCGGTGTCGCGGCCGGAGGGAGGCGCCGCCGACGAGCCCGCCGACGTCGTCGGCCCGGTCTGCGAGACGGGCGACTATCTCGCGCGGGCGCGGCCCTTCCCGGCCGTCGCGGCCGGCGACCTCGTGGCCGTGATGTCGGCGGGGGCCTACGGCGCCGTCCAGGCCGGCACCTACAACACCCGCCTCCTCGTGCCCGAGGTGATGGTCGACCGCGACCGCTTCGCGGTGATCCGGCCCCGCACCTCCTACGAGGAGCTGATCGGGCTCGACCGCGTCCCCGACTGGTTCGACTGACCGACGCCAAAAGGGCGGAGCCGCGCCGCCACAATGGCGACGCGAGCGCTCGCTAGGGACATCGGGACGGCGGCACCGAGCCCGCCGCGGATCCCACGCACGATGCGGCTGTCTCCGGCACTCAGGCGGGCCCTCGTCTTCGCGGCGCTCTTCGCCGCAGGGATGGCGGGCGCGCGGGGCACCGCCGCCGAGCCGGCCGCCCCTGCTCCCACCCCGGACGCCGCTGCCGCGCTCGACCGCCGCCGGATCGAGCTGCGCGACGCCGCCGACGCGGCCGCGCGGGCCGAGGCCGAGCGGCAGAAGACGGAGGCCGACCTCGAATCCATCCGCACCGACCGGGTCAGGCTGAGCGCCGCCCTGATCGACACCACGGCGCGGGTCCGCGACGCCGAGGCGCGCTCGGCCGAGGCGGAACGCCGGCTCGACCTGCTCACCGGCAGCGAGGAGGCGATCCGGGCGTCGCTGCGCGCCCGCCGTGCCGCCATCGCCGAGGTTCTGGCCGCGCTGCAGCGCATGGGACTGCATCCCCTGCCCGCGCTCCTCGCCAGCCCCGACGACATGCTGCGCGCCATCCGCACCTCCATGCTGCTCGGCGCCGTGGTGCCGGAGATGCGCGCGACCGCCGAGGCCCTGGCCTCCGACCTCGCCGAACTCACCCGCCTGCGCGCCTCCATCGCCGAGGGGCGCGACGCCCTGGCGGCCGAGGCGGCGTCGCTCGGCGCCGAGCGCACGCGGCTCACCGCCCTGGTGGCGGCGCGGCAGGCCGCGCAGGCCGAGGCCGAGGGCGCGCTCGACGGCGAGCGGCAGCGCGTCGCCGGTCTCGCCCGCGAGGCCACGGGCCTCAAGGACCTCGTGGCGAAGCTCGAGACCGACGTCGCGGCGGCGCGCCGGGCGGCCGATGCGGCGCGGGCCGCCGACGAGGCCCGCCGCAGGGTCGCCCAGGCCGAGGCCGACGGCGTGGCCGCCAAGGCGGCGGCCGGTGGGCGCGACCCGGCGCGGCTGGCGCCGGCACTGCCCTTCGCCAGCAGCAAGGGCCAATTGACGCTGCCCGTCGCGGGGCGGATGATGAAGACGTTCGGCGCCGGCGACGGCTACGGCGGCCAGGAGCGCGGATCCTCCATCGCGGCGCGCCCCGGCGCGGTCGTGACCTCGCCCGCCGACGGCTGGATCTCCTTCGCGGGGCCCTACCGCTCCTACGGGCAGTTGCTCATCCTCAACGCGGGCGACGGCTACTACGTCGTGCTCGCCGGGATGGAGCGGACCGACGTGGTGCCGGGCCAGTTCGTGCTGATGAACGAACCCGTGGGCGCGATGGGCGACGGTTCGGCGAAGACCGCGGCCGGGATCGCCCTTGGCGCGGCCCAGCCCGTTCTTTATGTTGAGTTCCGGAAAGACGGGGCGGCGATCGACCCGGGCCCATGGTGGGCGACAGCCGAATTGGAAAAGGTCCGCGGATGATGCGCAAGGTTTCCATGGTCGTGGCGGGCGCGGCGCTCGGCGCGACGGCCGCGACGGTCGCCCTCCAGACGACGCTCCTGTCGGGCAGCCCCGCCCATGCGGCCAACTCCGACACCTACCGCAACCTCAACCTGTTCGGTGACGTCTTCGAGAAGATCCGCACCGACTACGTCGAGAAGCCGGACGAGGGGAAACTGGTCGAGGCCGCGATCAACGGCATGCTGACCTCGCTCGACCCCCATTCGAGCTACATGGACGCCAAGGCCTACCGCGACATGCAGGTGCAGACGCGCGGCGAGTTCGGCGGCCTCGGCATCGAGGTCAGCCAGGAGGACGGCAACATCAAGGTGGTGACGCCGATCGACGACACCCCGGCCTCCAAGGCCGGCATCCTGTCGGGCGACCTCATCGTGGCGATCGACGGCGACGCCGTCTCGGGCATGACGCTGAACCAGGCCGTCGACAAGATGCGCGGCGCGGTCGGCACGCCCGTGACGCTGAAGATCCTCCGCGGCAAGGACAAGGACGGGCAGGACTACAAGCTCAGCCGCGCCAACATCACCATCAAGTCGGTGAAGTTCGAGGAGAAGGACGACGTCGGCTACGTCCGCATCACCCAGTTCAACGAGCAGACCTTCGACGGGCTGAAGCAGGCCATGGCGAAATTCGCGGCCGACATCCCCGGCGACAAGTTCAAGGGCTACATCGTCGACCTGCGCAACAACCCGGGCGGGCTGCTCGACCAGTCGATCGAGGTGTCCAACGCCTTCATCGACCACGGCGAGATCGTCTCGACCCGCGGCCGCAACGCCGACGAGACCCAGCGCTACAACGCGCGGCCGGGCTACGACCTGAGCCACGGCAAGCCCATGGTGGTGCTGATCAACGGCGGCTCGGCCTCGGCCTCCGAGATCGTCGCCGGCGCCCTCCAGGACCACAAGCGCGCCACCATCATGGGAACGCGCTCCTTCGGCAAGGGCTCCGTCCAGACCATCATCCCGCTCGGCCAGAACGGCGCCCTGCGCCTCACCACGGCGCGCTACTACACGCCCTCGGGCCGCTCCATCCAGGCCAAGGGCATCGAGCCTGAGCAGGTGGTGCTGGAAGACGTGCCGGACGAGCTCAAGGGCAAGGACGACACCAAGGGCGAGGCCTCCCTGAAGGGCCATCTCATGAACGGCGCCAGCACCGACGAGAAGCAGGGCTCGCAGGCCTACGTGCCGCCGGACGTGAAGAACGACAAGCAGCTCATCGCCGCCCTCAACCTGCTGCGCGGCGTCACCGCCAAGGCCACGACGGCCGATGACGCCGCCCGGGCCGCCGAGATGACCAAGGCCGACTCGACCAAGGGCGGCGCCACGGCCGACGCCCCCAAGGGCGAGACGCCCAAGACCGACGCCCCCAAGGCCACGCTGCCGAACTGAGCCCGCCTGGACGACCGGGCCCGGAGCGGTCCGGGCCCGAGCGGCTCCGAGGGGATCACGATGGCCGGCGGACTCTTCGACCCGCTCGGGACCGACCGGCCGCCGACGGTCCCCGGCCCGAGGCTGTCGGCGCCGATGGCCCTGGCCGGGCTCGCGGCCGCGGCCCTCGCGCTGCTGATCGCCCTGGCCTACCTGCGGGACGACGGCGACCGCGGCCGTCCCGTGGCGATCTCCCCCATCGCGCATGTCGCGGCCCCGCCGAAGCCGGCCGCCGCCCCGCCCCCCGCTCCGAGCCCCGCGCCGCCCGCGGCGACGTCCCCCGCCCTTTCCCCCGCCCTGCCGCCCGTGCGCGACGACCAGGAGGTCGAGGTGCAGAACGGCGTCCGCGTCATCCGCCCGCGCCGCACCGGCTCCGGGCCCGGTGGGCAGACCCTGAACGTGCCGGGCACGCCGCCGCCGAACGCCCCCGCCGGACGTTGAGGGCTCCCGCGACGATTCAGTGCTTCGCTTCCGACGCCGGCCCGAGAGGTGCTCGGTCCGCTCAAGGGCGGCGGGTGGCGCCGTATCGGCGCACCGTCCGCGCATGAAGAAGTTTTTACTCGATGCGGCCGGGTCCCCGCCCTAGGTGTTAGGGCACAAGAAGGATCGACGATCCCAGTGTCGTCGGCGCGGTCTCGACCGTGCCGGGACCCACCAGTTCGGATCCGCGGTCGCGGGCCGGGCGTTCGGGCCGATCCCACCCCCGACCACGAGCGACCGACGCGGCCGCGGCACCCGACGGGCGGCGCAGGTCGCCATGACTGCAAGGAGACGCGATGTCTGACCGCCCGCGGCGCATTCTCCCGCGCCTCCTCACGATCGCCCTGGTCTGCGTCGTGGGGGCCGCCCTGTTCGACTGGCACCGGGGCGGACCGGCGGCCCAGGCCGTCATGGCCCGCATCAGGCCCCGGCAGGAGGCCGCGAAACCCGCCCCCAAGGAGGCCGCGGCCGTGCCGGTCGGCGCCGTCGATGCCAGGGTGGGCGAGTTCCCCGAGATCCTGACCGGCCTCGGCACCGTCCAGCCCTACAACACCGTGCTGGTGCGCAGCCGGGTCGACGGGCAGGTGATGACGATCAACTTCGAGGAAGGGCAGATCGTCCACCAGGGCGACCTCCTGCTCGAGATCGATCCCCGCCCCTACCAGGCGGCGCTCGATCAGGCCAAGGCCAAGCGGGAGCAGGACGCGGCGAACCTCGACAACACCAAGCGCGACCTCGCCCGGTCGCAGTCGCTGGTGCAGAACAACTACGTGACGCGGCAGACGCTCGATACCCAGACCTCGACGGTGGCCCAGTTGACCGCGCAGATCGCGGCCGACGACGCCCTGATCGAGAACGCCACGACGCAGCTCGGCTACGCGACGATCCGGGCGCCCATCACGGGCCGGGTCGGCTTCAGGCTGGTCGACCAGGGCAACATCGTCAACGCGTCGAGCGCCACCGGCATCGTCTCCATCGCCCAGATCGAGCCCATCGCGGTCGTCTTCACGGCCCCCGAGAACGCCCTGCCCGGCATCACGGACGGCCGCAAGGCGGGGCCGCTCGACGCCGCGGCGCTCACCTCCGACGGGCTTCGGACGCTGGCGGACGGCAAGCTCGAAACCTTCAACAACGAGATCGACACGTCGAGCGGCACGATCCGCCTCAAGGCGGCCTTCGCCAACGCGGACCACAAGCTGTGGCCCGGCCTGTCCGTGTCGACCAAGCTCAAGGTGAGGACGCTGAAGGACGCCGTGATTGTGCCCTTCGCGGCCGTGCAGCACGGACCCGGCGGGCTCTACGTCTTCGTCATCGGTCCCGACAACAAGGCCGACGTGCGCCCCATCAAGGTCAGCCTGGCGGACGACAAGTCGGCCGTGGTGACCGAGGGGCTCAAGGGCGGCGAGAAGGTGGTGACCTCGGGCCAGTATCGCCTGCAGGCCCACACCCCCGTGAGGATCGTGCCCGACGCTGGGGCCCAGAGCGCGCAGCGGGAGTCCTGAGCATGAGCGGCGGCGCCACCGGCGGCATCTCGGCCCCCTTCATCAGGCACCCCATCGCCACCACGCTGCTGATGCTCGGCATCTTCTGCGTGGGGCTCGTGGCCTATCCCCTGCTGCCCGTGGCGCCCCTGCCGCAGGTCGACTTCCCGACCATCCAGGTGGCGGCCAACCTGCCGGGCGGCAGCCCGGACACGATGGCGTCCTCGGTGGCTCAGCCGCTGGAGCGCCAGTTCTCGCAGATCCCCGGCGTGTCGCAGCTCACGTCGAGTTCGTCGCTCGGATCGAGCGCCATCACGATCCAGTTCGACCTCGACCGCAACATCGACGGCGCCGCCAACGACGTGCAGGCCGCCATCAACGCGGCCTCGGGCCAGTTGCCCAAGAACCTGCCGAGCCCGCCCACCTGGCGCAAGGTGAACCCGGCCGACTCCCCCATCATGCTGCTGTCCGCCACCTCCGACATCCTGCCGCTGACGGTGGTGGACGACAACGCCGACACGAAGATCGCCCAGCAGATCAGCCAGATCTCCGGCGTGTCCCAGGTGTCGATCGGCGGCGAACAGAAGCCGTCCATCCGCGTGCAGATCGACCCCGCCAAGCTCGTCACCAAGGGCCTGTCGCTCGAGGACGTCCGCAGCGTGCTCTCGGTCACCACGGTCAACGCCGCCAAGGGCAACATCGACGGGGCGCGCCAGTCCTTCACGATCTACGCCAACGACCAGTTGCTCGACCCCGAGAGCTGGGACGACACGATCATCGCCTACCGCAACGGCGGCCCGGTCCGGGTCAGCGACATCGGCCATGCCGTGCCGGCCGCCGAGAACACCAGGACGGCCGCCTGGGCCAACGGCAAGCGCGGCGTTTTCCTCATCATCTTCAAGCAGCCCGGCGCCAACGTCATCGAGATCGTCGACCGCATCAAGAAGGAGCTGCCGCGCCTGCAGGCCGCGATCCCGGCCGGCATCAAGCTCGACATCCTCAGCGACCGCACCACCACCATCCGGGCGGCGGTCGACGACGTGCAGTTCACGCTGATGCTGACGATCGCCCTCGTCGTGATGGTGATCTTCGTGTTCCTGCGCAACCTGTGGGCCACGATCATCCCGTCCATCACGGTGCCGCTGGCCCTGCTCGGCGCCGTCGCACTGATGTATGCGGCCGGCTACAGCCTCGACAACCTGTCGTTGATGGCCTTGACCATCTCGGTGGGCTTCGTGGTCGACGACGCCATCGTCATGCTGGAGAACATCGAGCGCCACCTCGAAGAGGGCATGAAGCCCTTCGAGGCCGCCATGAAGGGCGCGGGCGAGATCGGCTTCACCATCCTGTCGATCTCGATCTCGCTGATCGCCGTGCTGATCCCGCTGCTGCTGATGAGCGGCATCGTCGGGCGCCTGTTCCGCGAATTCTCCGTCACGCTCGCCATGACGATCCTGATGTCGGCCTTCGTGTCCCTGACGCTCACGCCCATGATGGCGGCGCGCTTCATGAAGGAGCGCGGGCAGGTGAAGCACGGCCGCCTCTACATGGCGAGCGAGCGCGTCTTCGAGGCGATCCTGCGCGGCTACGAGCGGGGCCTGGATTTCTGCATGCGCTGGCGTTTCGCGACGCTGATGGTGTTCTTCGCCACCATCGGCGTGACGGTCTACCTGTTCATGATCATCCCCAAGGGCTTCTTCCCGAGCCAGGACACGGGCCTGATCATCGGGCAGGCCGAGGGCGCGCAGGACATCTCCTTCGCGGACATGTCGCGCAAGACCGAGGAGTTGGGGGCCGTGGTCCAGAAGGACCCGGGGGTCGCCACGGTCGCCATGGCGACGGGCGGCACGGGCGCGACCAACGCCGCCCGCGTCTTCATCAACCTGAAGCCGCGCGAGGAGCGCGACGCCTCGGCCCAGCAGATCATCGCCCGCCTGCGGCCCCAGCTCGCCAAGGTGGAGGGCGCCGCGCTCTTCCTCCAGGCCGCCCAGGACATCCGCGTCGGCGGCCGCTCCTCCCGCACGGAGTTCCAGTACACGCTCCAGGACCCGAACTTCGACGAGCTGAGCACCTGGTCGCCGCGCCTGCTCGACAAGCTGAAGACCCTGCCCGAGCTGCGCGACGTCGCCACCGACCAGCAGTCGGCCGGCACCACCCTGACCCTGACGATCGACCGCGACCAGGCGGCCCGCTACGGCATCACCGCCCAGCTCATCGACGACACCCTCTACGACGCCTTCGGCCAGCGGCAGATCTCGCAGTATTTCACCCAGGTCAACAGCTACCACGTCATCCTGGAGATCCTGCCCGAGCTGCAGGGCAAGGTGGATTCGCTGAACAAGCTCTACCTGCACTCGCCCGTCACGGGGGGCGACGTGCCCCTGTCGGCCCTGGCGCACTGGACGACGGACCCGATCCAGCCGCTGTCGATCAGCCACCAGGGCCAGTTCCCGGCCGTGACCATGAGCTTCAACCTGGCACCGGGCTCGGCGCTGAGCCAGGCCACGGCCGCCATCGGCAAGGCTCAGGACGAGCTCAACATGCCCGCGACGATCCAGGGCACGTTCCAGGGCACGGCGCAGGCGTTCCAGCAGTCGCTCGGCACGGTGCCGCTGCTCATCGCGGCCGCGCTGGTCGTCGTCTACATCATCCTGGGCATGCTCTACGAGAGCTTCATCCACCCGCTCACCATCCTGTCGACCCTGCCGTCGGCCGGCGTGGGCGCGCTGATGATCCTGCTGGCCTGCGGCTACGACTTCAGCCTGATCGCGCTCATCGGCGTCATCCTGCTGATCGGCATCGTCAAGAAGAACGGGATCATGATGGTGGACTTCGCCATCGTGGCGGAGCGCGACGAGGGCCTGCCGGCCGATCAGGCCGTGCGCAAGGCCGCGCTGATGCGGTTCCGGCCCATCCTGATGACCACGATGGCGGCGTTGCTCGGCGGCCTCCCGCTGATGCTCGGCACCGGCACGGGGTCGGAGATCCGCCAGCCGCTCGGCTACGCCATGGTGGGCGGCCTCATCGTCAGCCAGGCGCTGACGCTGTTCACGACGCCGGTGATCTACGTCTACCTCGACCGCGTGTCGAAGTGGCTCGGCGGCGGCGGCCTCCGGAACGAGACGGTCGCGGCCGGCGAGCCCGACCTGCTGCCGGCGATGGGACCGGTGCCGCACCGCGAGGCCGCGGAGTAGCGCCGTCCTCAGGGTTCCCGCATCGATCGGTGCTGCGCTTGGCCGGCCTCGCCCCTCTGCGACGAGCGCTCATTCGCAGCACTGATCGATGTGGGTGCCCTCAGAGTTTGTGAATGTATCGAACTTGTGACTGAATGCCCTCTGAAAACATTGAGGAATTTCTGCCAGTTTTGGGGCAGACGGGCATTCATTCACAAACTCTCAGTCCGCCTTGGGCAGGTTCCTCGGCTGGAAGCGGGCCGGCGCCGGGTAGGTCAGCACGCCGTCCTCCAGCTTGAACCCCGAGCCGGGCGGCGGAGCGGCGCCGGGCGGCAGCGGGCCCTCGGGCGTGCCGGCGGCGCGGCGCGCGAAGGGTGGGGTCGGGCCGGGGTGTCCCGCGGGCAGCGGCGAGCCGCCGCGCGGGAGCGGCGGCAACGGGGGGCCGGCGCCACGGATCACCAGCGAGCGCGGCTCCTCCGTCAGGGGACGCGACGCGAAGCGGACGGCCCGGCCGGTGCTGCCCGGCGACGGCGTCACGCTGTGCTCGGTCGGCGTGTCGACGATGTCGACCCCGTCCCAGGCGGGGCGGAAGCTGGCCCGGCGGGCGTCGGCCCCCGGCGGCCACGCCATGCAGGAGGCGTAGCGCCGGGTGCAGAGGATCTGGCTGGCGAAGGACGGCGTCTTCGATTCGTATTCGGCGCGGGCGTTGGCGAAGGCGCTGCGGCAGACGGCCGGCGCGATCGTGCGGGCCGCCACGCAGTCGGGCTCGGAATCGTAGGAGGCGAAGCGGGCCGGGCCGGCCGCCTGGGCGGGATCGATCGTTGAGGCGACGACCAGCGCCGCCAGCGATACCGCTCGCCTCATCCGGTTTTCGGATGATCGCTCCCCTCTGCCGCCCATCCCCGCGCAGGCGAGGATGAGCGGATGAAGGAGCGCTCCGAGCCGGTCACTCGGGAGCCGTGTCACCCGCGCTTCTCCCACCGGCCGTCCTCGCTCTGCTGCCAATAGGCGACCTCGTGCCCGGCCTTTTTCAAGTCGGCCCATTGCCGGCGCGCGGCGGCCCGGTCGTCGGCGTCGTTGCCGTCGAACATCAGCACGACGCGCTCGTAGGCGGTGCCGTCGAGCGCCGCCGCGACCTCGGCGCCGTCCACCATGAAGCGGATCGCCGCGCCGTTGGGGTTCTCGGTGCCGGTCGTCAGCACGATGGGCTGGAGGGCGGCGTCGCCGTCCCGCATCGTGCCGTGGGCGAGGAAGCTCGATTCGTCGTAGGTCCAGAGCGCGGCGTCGAGCGCCTCGACCCGCTCGGGACTGGTCGCCTGGACGACGGCGCGCCAGCCGCGCCGGACCGACTTCTCCAGCAGGGCCGGCAGCGCGCGGTCGAGCGGCCAGCGGTCGAGGTGGTAGAACCAGACCTCGGCCAAGCCCCGCTCCGCCCTCAGCTCTCGTAGTGGTCGGCGACGAGCCGGTCGAGCAGCCGCACGCCCCAGCCCGCGCCCCAGCTCTGGTTGATGTCGTCGGCCGGCGTGCCGAGGCCGGTGCCGGCGATGTCGAGGTGGGCCCAGGGCGTGTCGTTGGTGAAGCGCTGCAGGAACTGCGCGGCCGTGATCGAGCCGCCGTGGCGGCCGCCGGTGTTCTTCATGTCGGCGAACTTCGAGTCGATCAGCTTGTCGTAGGCCGCCGTCAGCGGCAGGCGCCACACCTTCTCGCCCGTCTCGGCCCCGGCCCGGTGCAGCCGCTCGGCCACCTCGTCGCTGTTCGAGAACAGCCCGGCATGCTCGCTCGCCAGCGCCACCAGGATGGCGCCCGTGAGGGTCGCGAGGTCGATCATGAAGCGCGGCTTGAAGCGGTCCTGCACGTACCAGAGCAGGTCGGCCAGGACGAGGCGCCCCTCGGCATCGGTGTTGATGATCTCGATCGTCTGGCCCGACATGGAGGTGACGATGTCGCCGGGGCGCTGCGCCTTGCCGTCGGGCATGTTCTCGACGAGGCCGATGACGCCGACCGCGTCGACCTTGGCCTTGCGGGCCGCGAGCGCGTGCATCAGGCCCACCACGCAGGCGGCGCCCGCCATGTCGCCCTTCATCTCCTCCATGCCGGACGCGCCCTTGATGGAGATGCCGCCGGTGTCGAAGGTGACACCCTTGCCGATGAAGGCCACGGGCGCCCCGCCCCGGGCGCCGCTCCAGCGCATCACGGCCACGCGGGACTCGTGCGCGGACCCCTGCCCGACGCCGAGCAGCGCCCGCATGTTGAGCCGCTCCAGCGCGGCGATGTCGAGGATCTCCACCTCGACGCCGAGCTTCGTGAGTTCGGCGGCGCGGCGGGCGAACTCGACCGGGTAGAGCACGTTCGGCGGTTCGTTGACGAGGTCGCGGGCGAGCTCCACCCCATCGGCGATGCCGGCCGCCGCCGCGGCGAAGTCCCGCGCGGCCGCGACGTCCGCCACGGCCAGCGTCACCTCGACGGGCTCGCGCCTGTCGTCGTCGTCCTTCTTGCGGGTCTTGTAGCGGTCGAAGCGGTAGGCGCGGAGCTGGAGACCCTGGGCGAAGTCCGCGGCGGCCTTCGGGCTCGCGTCGCGGCCCGGGGGATCGAACAGCACGGTCGCCTTCGAGCCCGCGCGCAGCTTGCCCATGACGAAGCCGCCGAGCGACAGGATCTCGTGGGCGGGCGGCGGACCCTTGGACTCGGTGCCCACGACCAGCAGCCGGCCGAAGGACAGGCCGGCCGGCGCCAGGATGTCGAGGGCCGACTTCGCCTTGCCCTTGAAGTTCGCCGCCGCCGCGGCCGCGGCGATCAGGCCCGACGCCGGCCCCAGCACCTCGGCGGATGCGGAGCCCGGCTTCAGGTCGCCGCCGACCAGGACCACGAGGGTCCCGTCGCCGCGGGCGCCCTCGCCCATCCTGATCCCGTGGAGCGGCGAGAAGGCGATCTGGACGAAGTCGGACATCATCTGCACCCATCGGGACGGCGTGGGACCGGCACCGGGCCGCCGAGGCCCGGGCCGCCGGACGGGGGCATCGAGCCCGCGGCGGTTCTCGATCGATACATATCGGTTTGCCCGGGCGAACCAAGGGGCCACCGGGCGGGGCTCCGCTTTTTCGCCCCAAAAACACCGCGCCGGCCGGGCAAGAGTGATCCGTCGGCAACGGAGCGCAGCTGAGTGACGGCTCCGCCTCCGCGGGGCGGCGGGGCGGCTTGCGCGGCCGCCGCGGCCCTTCTAACCCTGGAAGGTCGGGCGGGATGGGATCGTCCCGTGGCCAGTGGGGGATCCCGAGGACCGTTGGGAGCAGCATGTCGCTCGTCGAGACCTACATCTTCCGCATCCTGCGCTCGTCGTTCCTGGTCGCCCTGGGGGTGCTGACGGCAGTGATCTGGGTCACCCAGGCGCTCAAGGAGTTCGACCTCCTCACCACCAAGGGCCAGTCGCTCCTCGTCTTCCTGGGCGTCACGGCGCTCGGCATCCCGGCCCTGGTGATGGTGATCGCGCCCATCGCGCTCTTCATCGCGGTGCTCTACGCCCTGAACAAGCTCAACGGCGACAGCGAGCTGATCGTCATGAGCGCCGCCGGCGTCACGCCGCTCCGGCTGCTGCGGCCCTTCGCGCTCATCACCGTGCTGGTCACCGCCATGGTGGCCGGCATGTCGCTCTACGTCATGCCCTGGAGCTTCCGCGAGCTGCGCGACGTGGTGATGAAGGTGCGGGCCGACTTTCTCACCCACGTGGTGCGGCCCGGCACCTTCACGACGCTCGACCAGGGTTTCATCTTCCACTACCGCGAGCGCGGGGCGGACGGGTCGCTCAAGGGCATCCTGATGGAGGACCGGCGCGACCCGAGCCACATCGCCTCCTACGTGGCCGAGAGCGGGCAGGTGTGGCAGTCCGAGGACAACAACTTCCTGATGCTCGGCGAGGGCAGCTTCCAGCGCCATCAGCCCGACAGCAAGGACGCCGCCATCGTGGTGTTCAAGCGCTACGGGGTCGACCTCGCCCAGTTCGCGCCGGAGGGCGACGGCGCCCCGCTGCGGCCGCGCGAGCGGACCACGCGCGAGCTGCTCCACCCCGACCTGAACGACCCCGCGGTGAAGTTCCAGGAGGGGCGCTACCGCTCCGAGCTGCACGACCGCTTCTCGGGGCCGCTCTACGCGCTCAGCTTCGGCATGATCGCCTTCGCGGCCCTGTCCCAGCCCCGCACCACGCGGTCGGGCAACTGGATCGCCATGGCCGCGGCCGTGGCGGCCGTGGCGCTCGTGCGCGGCGCGGGCTTCGCGGCCTCGGGCTTCGTCGCGCGGTCGGCCGCCTGGGTGCCGGCCGACTATGCCGTGCCGCTGCTCGGGCTCGCCGTCGCCCTGCTGTTCACCTTCGGGCCGCGGCCGACCCTGCCGCGCCTGAGGCCCATCGCCGTGCCCGTGCCGCGGGCCGCGTGAGGGCGCCGTGGTCGGACGCACCTTCACGGCCTACCTGTCGCGCAACTTCGCCAAGTCCATCCTGATGGTCTTCGGCCTGCTCTTCGCCATCATCTACCTCAGCGACTTCGTCGAGCTGCTGCGCCGGTCGGGCGACGCCAAGGGCGCCACCACGGCGGGCGTGGCCTTCCTGTCGCTGCTGCGCGTCCCCACCATCACGGAGCAGATCTTCCCCTTCTCGGTGCTGTTCGGCGCCATGTTCGCCTTCCTCAACCTCACCCGGAAGCTGGAGCTGGTCGTGGCGCGCGCCGCCGGCCTGTCGGTGTGGCAGTTCATCCTGCCGCCGCTCGGCGTGGCGCTGGTGCTCGGCATCCTGACCACGGCGGTCTACAACCCCGTGGCGGCCGTCTCCAAGCAGCGCGCCGCCCGGCTCGAGACCCGCATGTTCGGCAAGACCGGCAGCGAGCAGGTCGACACGGCCTTCTGGATCCAGCAGGACGGGGTCGACGGGCAGACCATCCTGAGGGCCGACCGCGCCAGCGACGGCGGCTCCGTGCTCAGCGGCATCACGGCCTTCGTGTACGATCGCGACGGCAGCTTCATGGAGCGCGTCGAGGCCGGCCACGGCGAGCTCCACGACGGCTACTGGACGCTCGACGACGCCAAGGTCCTGGCGCCCGGCGAGCCGCCGCGCGACGTGAAGACCGAGATCCTCGCCACCAACATCACGCCCGAACAGGTGCAGCAGAAGTTCGTGGCGCCCGACACCGTGCCGTTCTGGAGCCTGCCCGAGATCCGCGACAGCACCGAGAGGGCCGGCCTGAACGCGGTCGGCTACGAGCTGCAGTACCAGAAGCTCCTGGCGCGCCCGCTGCTGTTCATGGCCATGATCCTCGTGGCGGCGGCGTTTTCCTTAAGATTCTTCCGGTTTGGTGGGATCGCCCGCATGGTGGCGGGTGGAGTGGCGGCGGGCTTCGTGCTTTACGTCGCGACCAAACTCGTCGGCGATCTCGGCGGCGCGGGCCTCCTGAGTGCCCCCGTGGCGGCGTGGTCCCCCGCCGTGGTGGGGAGCATGCTGGGCTCGCTCGCGTTGTTGTACCAGGAGGATGGCTGATGGGGCGGCGTTTTGGCCCCGACGCGTCGAACGGTGATCCGGCCCGGCGCGGGGGCTCGCCCGCGCGTCGCCGCGGCGCGGAGGCGCCCCCCTCGCCCACGGCGGCGCTGGCCAGCGGGCCGGAGCGGCTGGGCCGGCCGATGCGCGGGCTCGGTCCGGGCCCCCGGGTCGGGCCGCTGGCGCGGTCCTGCGCCTGCGTCGCCCTGGCCTTGAGCTTCGCGGGGGGCGCGGTGCCGCCCCTGCACGCCCAGTCGGCGCCGGCGGCCGCCCAGCCCGAGGCCAAGAAGGACCGCCTTCTCGTCGAGGCCAAGCAGCTCGTCTACAACCGCGACACCAACGTGGTGTCGGCGGACGGCACCGTGCAGCTCTACTACCAGGGCCGCGTGCTGGAGGCCGACAAGGTCATCTACGACCGCAACGCCAACCGCGTCTTCGCCTCCGGCCACGCCAAGATGACGGAGGCCGACGGCTCCGTCACCTACAGCGACAAGTTTGAGCTGACCGACGACTTCAAGACGGGGTTCGTCGACAGCCTCAGCACCGTCACCACGGACAAGACCTTCTTCACCTCGCCGCGGGCGGAGCGCTCCGAGGGCGAGACCACGACCTTCGAGAAGGGCACCTACACGGCCTGCGCGCCCTGCGCGGCCCATCCCGAGCGTCCGCCGCTCTGGCAGGTCAAGGCGATGAAGATCGTCCACAAGACCGACGAGCAGATGATCTACTTCGAGGACGCCACCCTCGAACTCTACGGCGTGCCGATCGCCTATATCCCGTATTTCTCGACGCCCGACCCCACCGTGAGCCGCAAGAGCGGCTTCCTGCCGTCCCACTACGTCACGGAGACGCGCCTCGGCTCCGGTGCCGCGCAGCCCTATTTCTGGAACATCGCGCCCAACTACGACCTGACGCTGACGCCCACGGTGCTGTCGAACCAGGGGTTCTTCGGCGAGGTCGAGTGGCGCCACCGGCTGGAGACGGGGTCCTACTCGGTGCTGGCCACCGGCATCGACCAGCTCGACCCGTCGGTCTACGCGAAGCAGCCCTACGGCACGGGCGACCGCGACTTCCGCGGCTCGATCGAGTCCACCGGCAAGTTCTTCATCAACCAGAACTGGAAATACGGCTGGGACGTCGCGCTCTTCAGCGACAAGTACTTCGTGCAGGACTACAACGTCCGCTCGTCGAGCCTCGGCAGCGACTACATCCGGGAATCGATCTCGACCGCCTACCTGACCGGACAGGGCGACCGAAGCTACTTCAACCTCGAAGGTTACCGGATCGTCGGCCTGTCGAACTTCGACTTCAACAAGCAGCAGCCGCTGGTGCTGCCGACCGTCGACTACAACCGCACCTTCGGGCTCTCGCCCGCGGCCACGGGCGGGGTCGGGGGCGAGGTCAACGTGGACTTCAACCTGACGAGCCTGAGCCGCACGGCGGCCGCCTACCAGTCCACGGGCACGCGCCTGCTCGACTCGGCCTTCTCGCTCTACGACGTGTGTCCCGCGTCGAGCGCGCCCAACGCGCTGCTGCCGAACTTCAAGCCGCCGTCCTGCTTCCTGCGCGGCATCGCGGGCGATTATTCGCGCGCCTCGGCCCAGGTGACCTGGCAGCGCAAGTTCATCGATCCCATCGGCGAAGTGTGGAAGCCCTTCGCTTTCGTGCGGGCCGACGGCTCGTGGCTCAACCTGAACGAGTCGGACTCCTTCACCTTCACGAGCGGGGCCGGCCAGTCGACCATCGCCAACGCCGATCAGGCCAACTTCTTCGGCACGCACAACGAGGACGTGAGCGCCCGCGTGGTGCCCGGCGTCGGCCTCGAATACCGCTACCCGTTCCTCGCCTCGACGAGCTGGTCGAAGCAGGTGTTCGAGCCCATCGCCCAGGTCATCGCCCGGCCCAACGTCGCCCATGCCGGCACCACGCCGAACGAGGACGCGCAGAGCCTCGTCTTCGACGACACGACCCTGTTCGAGTGGAACAAATATTCGGGCTACGACCGCATCGAGGGCGGCGTTCGGGCCAATGCCGGCGCGCAATACACCATGACCTTCCCGACGGGCGGCTACGTCAACGCCCTGTTCGGCCAGTCCTACGCGCTGGCGGGTCAGAACAGCTACGCGGTGTCGGACGTCTCCAACACCGGCCTCGACTCAGGGCTCCAGACCGACCGCTCGGACTACGTCAGCCGCCTGCTGGTGGCGCCCTCGCCCAACTTCTCGGTCATCGCCAAGGGCCGCTTCGACACCGACACCTTCGACACCAAGGCGATCGACCTGATCGGCACCGCCAGGTTCTTCGGCACCACGACGACGGCCCAATACGCCAATTACGCGCCCCAGCCGAGCGTCGGATACGTGAACCGGCGCGAGGGCATCCTGCTCAACGAGCGCTTGGACTTCCTCGACCATTACTACGTCAACGGCAGCGCCACGCTGGAGCTGAACCCCTACGAATACGACCTCACCACCCGGCAGTACGACCTCAAGGTCGGCCATCCCGAGTTCGCCGTGCTCGGGGCGGGCCTCGGCTACCAGGACGATTGCACGACCGTCAGCCTGAACTACACGCGCAGCTACACGGATTCCATCGGCACCCAGGACGTCAACCAGACCGTGCTGTTCAGCCTGAACCTGCGCACCCTGGCGGACATCAAGCTCAACGAGAACCTCGGGGCGACATCCACCGTTCAGGACGGCGTGTTCAAATAATCGCCACGCTCGTGGGGTCTGTCCCGCGGTCATCTCACCCCGAGCCCATCGATCGTCGGACCCCAATCGTGAACCATCCTCGCCCCTCCCTCGCGGCCCGCGCCGCCGCCGTCCTCCTGGCGACCGCCGGCGCCCTGCCGGCGCTGGGCTCCGCACCGGCGGCCGCGCAGGCCGTCGTGACGGCCGTCAACGGCAACCCGATCACCACGTTCGACGTCGCCGAATACGCGAAGATCCTGCGCCTGGAGCGCAAGCCCGCCTCGCAGTCCGACGCGCTCGAAGCCGTGATCGCGGACCGGCTCCGCTACGACGAGGCGCGCCACTGGGGCATCGACGCCGCCAATTCCGACATGACCACGGCGCTCCAGCGCGAGGCGGCCGCGGTCAAGATGGACGTGGAGGGCTTCACCCAGGCCACGGCCAGGGCCAAGGTCGACATCGAGACCATGCGCGGCCACCTGCGCTCCGTCGCGGCCTGGGACACGCTGGTGCGCGCCCGCAACAAGGGCGTGGGCGCCACCGAGGAGGAGATCGCCGCCGCCATCGCCAAGGGCGGCACCGACAAGGTCACGAACTACCGCCTCCAGCAGGTCATCTTCGTGCTGCCCGCCAGCCCGACCCCGGCCGTGATCGAGAGCCGGCTCAGCGAGGCCAAGGCGTTGCGCAACCGGTTCGACGGCTGCGACACCGGCCTCCAGCTCGCGCGCTCCCTGCCCAACGTCGCCATCAAGGAGAGCATGAGCCGGAGTTCGGACGCGCTCACGCCCGCCCTGCGCAAAGTGCTGGCGGAGACGCAGCGCGGCATGCTCACCGTGCCCGACCGCAGCGCCAACGGCATCGAGATGGTGGCGGTCTGCGAGAAGAACGACGCCAGCGATGCCGACACCCTGCACGAGCAGGTGCAGAAGAACCTGATCGCCGACAAGCTCGTCTCGGTGTCGGCCCAGATGTACCGGGATCTGCGCAAGACGGCCGTGATCAGCAAGAATTGACGGAGGCTCCGCGTCCCCCCGGGAGCGGCGGCCCTCGGGCCCCCTGGCCCGACGACGGGTTGCCGCCGCTGCGCGACGTCGTCGAGGCCTGCGGCATCGAGCCCAGCCGCGCCCTGGGCCAGAACTTCCTCTTCGACCTCAACCTCACGGGCCGCATCGCCCGCGCGGCCGGCCCGCTGGCGGGCGTGCCCGTGGTGGAGGTGGGGCCGGGGCCGGGCGGGCTCACGCGAGCCCTGCTGGCGGAGGGCGCCGACGTCGTGGCGGTCGAGCGCGACCGGCGCTGCCTTCCGGCGCTGGCGGCGATCGCGGAGCGCCATCCCGGCCGGCTGACGGTGATCGAGGGCGACGCGCTGGAGGTGATCCCCTCGGGCTTGCCGCGGCGCGCCGACGGGCGGCCCTGGCGCATCGTCGCCAACCTCCCCTACAACGTCGCGACACCCCTGCTGACGGGCTGGCTCGAGACCGAGCCCTGGCCGCCCTGGTTCGACCGGCTGACCCTGATGTTCCAGCGCGAGGTGGCGGAGCGCATCGTGGCGACGCCGCGGGAGCGGGCCGACTACGGCCGGCTCGGGGTGCTGTGCGGCTGGCGCACGACGGCCCGCATCCTGTTCGACGTCGCCCCGTCGAACTTCGTGCCGCCCCCCAAGGTCGTGTCGAGCGTGGTGGAGCTGGTCCCGCGGGGGGCACCCCTGGCGTGCCCGGCCGCCGCCCTGTCGCGCGTCGCGGCCGCGGCCTTCGGGCAACGCCGCAAGATGCTGCGCCAGTCGCTGAAGGGGCTCTCGGCCCGGACCGGGCCGGTCGACGTGCCGGCCCTCCTGGAGCGGGCCGGGATCGACGGCACCGCGCGGGCCGAGACGCTGGAGGTCGCCGACTTCGCGGCCCTCGCCCGCCTCGTCGACGAGGACGGCTGAACGCAGTTCCGTCCCGACTCCGCCGCCGATCCGGCGTGGCGCATATGCCACGGTGAGACGGCCCGTCAACCATGGCGCGCGGAACCGGGGCGATGCCGGATGGGGGCCGGATCGGCGCCACAAAAAGGTCGAACTGGAAAGGCGTCCTGGCCCTCGAAAACGTCGATCCGCCCGAGGTTCGACAGGGACGTCCGTCGAGTCCGGCCGAGGCCGGATCGCATGGCCGGCCCGGGGCGGATCCGGCGGCGGCGGGATCGGGCGATGCGTCCCGGCCGCGGAACGACCCGAGGGCTTGAAACGATGCTGGTGAGGAACGACGACCGACGATCCCGCGCGCCCGCGCCTGCCGGCCGGCGGGCCGGCCTGATGCTGTCGAGCGCCCTGGTCCTGGCCTTCGGCGGTGCGGCCCTGGCCCAGGAGGCCGACGAGGCCGCCGCCCCGAGCGGACAGGCCGAGTGGGCGCAACGCTACGATTCGGACGCGCGCCAGCAGGTCCAGCGCGAGACCACCCCCACCCTGTCGCCCGAGACGGTGTCGGCCACCGAGGCCACGGTCCAGACCTACCAGACCATCGTGGCCCAGGGCGGCTGGGGCACGGTGCCGAACGGCACCAACCTCCACGTCGGCTCCAAGGGCCAAGCCGTGGTGGCGTTGCGCCACCGCCTCGAAGTCACGAGTGACCTCGACCCGGCGGCCGGCATGTCGCCGGTGTTCGACGCCTACGTCGAGGCGGCCGTGAAGCGCTTCCAGGCGCGCCACGGCCTCGGCCAGACCGGCGTCGTGTCGAGCCAGACCGTGGCGGCCCTCAACATCCCGGCCGACCTGCGCCTGAAGCAGCTCGAAACCAACCTGATCCGCCTCCGGTCCTTCGCGGGCAACCTCGGCGAACGCTTCGTCATGGCCAACATCCCGGCCGCCTCGGTCGAGACGGTCGAGAACGGCGTCGTGTTCAGCCACCACGCCGCCGGCGTGGGCAAGATCGACCGCCAGTCGCCCGTCATGCAGACCAAGGCGATCGACATCAACTTCAACCCCTACTGGACGGTGCCGGCCTCGATCATCCGCAAGGACCTGATCCCCAAGATGCAGGCCGACGCCAACTACCTCACCGACAACCACATCCGCATCTTCAACAAGGACAACCAGGAGATCGCGTCGAGTTCGATCAACTGGCACTCAATGGATGCGACCAACTACAAGTACCGCGAGGATCCGGGCATCAACAACTCGCTCGGCGTGGTGCGGATCAACATCAACAACCCCTACGGCGTCTACATGCACGACACGCCCACCAAGGGCGTGTTCGGCGACGACTTCCGCTTCGTGTCGTCGGGCTGCATCCGCGTGCAGAACGTGCGCGACTACGTCGCCTGGCTGCTCAAGGACAACCCGGGCTGGGACCGCGACAAGATCGACGCGGCCATCCGCTCGGGCGAGCGCCTCGACGTGAAGCTCGCCAACCCCGTGCCGGTCTACTGGGTCTACGTCACGGCCTGGGCCACCCCGGACGGCGTGGTTCAGTTCCGCGACGACATCTACAACCGCGACGGCCTCGGCGCGCCGGGCACGCTGGCCTCGGCCGCGGACCCTGCGGAGGACGAGAACGCCGCCGTCGAGCCCGCCCTGCAGCAGGACTGAAGGTGGTCTCCACGGAGATCAGTGCTTCGGTCTTCACGCCGGCCTGAGAGGGCGCACGGCCCCTCGGCCGAAGCACCGATCTCCGGGGGAGCCCTGAACGACCGGCGCGGCCTCCTGCGGGCCGTGTCGAAAGGGCGCCCCGAGCCTCCCGGCTCGGGGCGCCCTTTTTCGTGCCGAAACGTGACGAACGCCGGCCGACGCGCTATCAAGGCCGCAGCCTGGAGCGAGGGCGCCCGCGTTCGATCCGAACAGGCTCCTCTCGCCGACGTCGCCTCCCGATCGAGAGCCCCATGACCGTCGTCCCGACCTTCTCCGCCACCCGCGCGAACCCGGCCCTGTCGAACAGCTTCTTCGCCGCCGACCTCGCCTCGGCCGATCCCGAGATCGCCCGCGCGGTCGCGCTCGAACTCGGCCGCCAGCGCGACGAGATCGAGCTGATCGCCTCGGAGAACATCGTGTCGCGCGCCGTGCTCGAGGCACAAGGCTCGGTGATGACCAACAAATACGCGGAGGGCTACCCGGGCCGCCGCTACTACGGCGGCTGCCAGTTCGTCGACATCGCCGAGGACCTCGCCATCAAGCGGGCCACGCAGATCTTCGGCTGCGGCTTCGCCAACGTGCAGCCGAACTCCGGCAGCCAGGCCAACCAGGCAGTGTTCCTCGCCCTGATGCAGCCGGGCGACGCCTTCATGGGCCTCGACCTCGCGGCCGGCGGCCACCTCACGCACGGCTCGCCCGTCAACATGTCGGGCCGCTGGTTCAGGACCGTGCCCTACAACGTCGATCCCGAGACGCATCTGATCGACATGGAGGCCGTGGAGCGGCTGGCGCGCGAGCACCGGCCCAAGCTCATCATCGCGGGCGGCTCGGCCTATTCCCGCCACTGGGACTACGCGCGCTTCCGCGCCATCGCGGACGAGGTCGGGGCCTATTTCCTCGTCGACATGGCGCATTTCTCCGGCCTCGTGGCCGGGGGCGCCCATCCCTCGCCCTTCCCGCACGCCCACGTCGTGACCTCGACGACCCACAAGACGCTGCGCGGCCCGCGCGGCGGCATCATCCTCACCGACGACGAGGCCCTGGCGAAGAAGCTCAACTCGGCCATCTTCCCCGGCCTCCAGGGCGGCCCGCTGATGCACGTCATCGCGGCCAAGGCCGTGGCCTTCGCCGAGGCCCTGACCCCCGAGTTCAGGGCCTACGCCCATCGCGTGGTCGACAACGCCAGGGCGCTGTCCGACAGCCTGAAGCGCCACGGCTTCGACATCGTGTCGGGCGGCACCGACAACCACCTGATGCTGGTCGACCTGCGGCCGAAGCGCATCACCGGCAAGGCCGCCGAGGCGGCGCTCGGCCGCGCCCACATCACGGTCAACAAGAACGGCATCCCCTTCGACCCCGAGAAGCCCTTCGTCACCTCGGGCATCCGCGTCGGCACACCGGCCGCGACCTCGCGCGGCTTCGGCACGCACGAGTTCGAGACGGTGGGCGCCCTCATCGCCGAGACGCTCGACGGGCTCGCCGCGGCGGGGGAGGCCGGCAACGCCCGGGCCGAGGCCGCGGTCCGCGAGAAGGTCGGCGCGCTCACGGCGCGCTTCCCCATCTACTGAGGGGGGAGCCGCCATGTTCACCGGATTGGTCAGCGACGTCGGCGAGGTCGTGTCCTCGGAGGACCGCGGCTCCACGCGGCGGCTGCGCATCGCCTGCTCCTATCCGGCCGAGGGTATCGCGCTCGGCGCCTCCATCGCCTGCTCGGGACCCTGCCTCACGGCCGTGGCGGCGGGGCGGGACGGGGGCCGGACGTGGTTCGAGGTCGACGCCGGCGCCGAGACGCTGGAGCGCACCACGCTCGGGCGCTGGGCGCCGGGGAAGCACATCAACCTCGAACGCTCGCTGAAGCTCGGCGACGAACTCGGCGGGCACCTCGTGTCGGGCCACGTCGACGGCATGGCCGAGGTGCTGCGCGTCACGGCGATCGGCGAGACCACGCGCTTCGACATCGAAGCTCCCGCGCGGCTGGCGCGCTTCATCGCCGAGAAGGGCTCGGTGGCGCTCGACGGCACGTCGCTCACCGTCAACGGCGTCACGGGCCGGGTGTTCTCCGTCCTGCTGATCCCCCACACGCTGGCGGTGACGACCTGGGGCGAGGTGCGCGACGGCGACGCGCTGAACATCGAGATCGACACGATGGCGCGCTACGCCGCCCGCCTGGCCGAGTTCCCGGCCGTGGGATCGGCCGGGGCCGGGGCCGACGAGGGCCTCGTCGCATGATGGAGCGCCTCAACGCCCTGGCGCGCTACAACGCCTGGGCCAACCACAAGCTCTACAGGGCCGCCGAGGCCCTGCCGGACGCGCAGTACCGCGCCGACCGCGGCGCCTTCTTCAAGAGCCTGCACGGCACCCTCAACCATCTCCTGGTCACGGACCGGCTGTGGATGGCGCGCTTCACCGGCGAGCCCGCCCCGCCGCTCCGGCTCGACACGATCCTCCACGACGACCTGCCGTCGCTCGCCGCGGCCCGCGGGGTCGAGGACACCCGCATCATCGGCTTCGTCGACGCGCTCGACGCCGCGGCCCTGGACCGCACCTTCAGCTACGTCCGGGCCTCGGCGCGCGAGCGCTACGAGCAGGAACTCGGGCCCGCGCTCGACCACCTGTTCAACCACCAGACCCACCACCGCGGGCAGGCCCACGCCATCCTGACGGGCCTCGGCGCGGACGCGCCCTCGCTCGACCTCCTCGTCTTCCAGCGCGAGGTCGGCTTCGGCGGCATGAGGCGCACCTTCTGAGGGCGACCCGGCCGCGGCACCCGGCGCTTGCCGTGCCTCCACCCCCTGTCTATTCACGGCGGCTCGCCCTCAAGCCCCCTTCCCCACGAGTTCACCCATGGCCGAACCCCAGCGCCGCACCGATGCCGAGCCGCATGTCGCGGCGGGCGATCATTTCCTGATCGTCGAGGGCCGGTTCTACGACGAGATCGCCGACCATCTGCTGGCGGGCGCCAAGGGGGCGCTGGAGGCGGCCGGCGCGAGCTACGACGTCGTCACCATGCCGGGCGCCCTGGAGATCCCGACCGCCATCGCCATCGCGGCCGACGGCGCCGCCGCGGGCCGCCGCTACGGCGGCGCCGTGGCGCTCGGCTGCATCATGCGGGGCGAGACCTACCACTTCGAGGTCGTGGCGAACGAGAGCGCCCGGGGCCTGATGGATCTGGCGCTCGGCCGGGGCTTCCCGGTCGGCAACGGCATCCTCACGGTCGAGGACGCCGATCAGGCGATGGCGCGGGCCGAGCCGAGCCGGGGCGACAAGGGCGGCGAGGCGGCGCGCGCCATGCTGGCGCTGTGGCGGCTCAAACGCGACGCCGGGGCAGGACGATGAGCCGCCAGGAACGACGAGCCGCGGCGCGCCTCGCCGCCGTGCAGGCGCTCTACCAGATGGACGTCGCCAAGAAGGGCATCAACGAGATCCTGGCGGAGTTCGAATCGCACTGGATCGGCCAGGAGGTCGAGGGCGACCAGTACAACCCGGCCGAGATCGCCTTCTTCCGCAACATTCTCGAAGGCGTGCTGGCCGAGCAGGGCGAGGTGGACGTCCTGGTCGACCGCGCCCTCCAGCAGGGCTGGCCGCTGCGCCGGGTCGAGGCCGTGCTGCGCGCCATCCTGCGCGCCGGCGCCTACGAGCTCATCAGCCGCAAGGACGTGCCGGCGCGCGTCGCCATCACCGAATATACCGACATCGCCGGCGCCTTCTTCGGGGGCGAGGAGGTCGGCATGGTCAACGGCGTGCTGGACAGCCTGGCGCGCCGCCTGCGGCCCGACGAGCTGGTGGGCGCCGGGCGCTGACGCGTTCGGCGGGCGTTCAACGGAGGGTGACATGCAGGTTCGATCGTTCGGCGAGGCCGACGGCGCCGAGATCAAGGAGGTCACGCTGCGCAGCCCTTCGGGCGCGACGGCCTCGATCATCACCTGGGGTGCCGTGCTGCGCGACCTGGTGGTGCCGGCCCCGGCCGGGCCGCAGCGCGTCGTGCTGGGGCTGAACACCATCGAGGACTACCGGGCCTACTCGCCCCACTTCGGCGCCACGCCGGGACGCTTCGCCAACCGCATCGCGGGCGGGCACTTCACCCTCGACGGCGTGGACTACACGCTGCCCACCAACGACAAGGGCAAGAACACGCTGCACGGCGGCCCCAAGGGCTTCGGCAAGCGCCCCTGGCGGCTGGACCATGCCGACGACGTCTCGGCGGTGCTGGTGCTCGACTCGCCCGCCGGGGACGCGGGCTTCCCCGGCGCGGTGCGGGCGACCTGCACCTACAGGCTGGTCGACCCCGGCACCCTGGTGGTCGACCTCCAGGCCACGACCGACGCGCCGACGCTGGTCAACCTCGCCCACCACAGCTACTTCAACCTCGACGGCAGCCCCGACATCCTCGACCACGAGGTGATGCTCAACGCGCCCTTCATGACGCCGGCCGACGCCGACAGCATCCCAACCGGCGAGATCAGATCGGTGGCGGGAACGCCGTTCGACTTCACCGCGATGCGGCCGGTGAGGAGCGCGGACGGCACCACCTACGACAACAATTTCGTGATCGCGCCGGCGCTGGACCCCGCGACCGGGCTCGCCCATGCCGCGACGGTGCACTCGCCGAAGAACGGCCTGACGATGAAGCTGCACACGGATCAGCCGGGCCTGCAGTTCTACGACGCGTCCAAGCTGAACTGCCCGGTGCCGGGCCTCGGCGGCGCCCATTACGGGGCGCACGGCGGGCTCGCCCTCGAAGCCCAGACCTACCCCGACGCCCCGCACCACCGCCACTTCCCCTCGGCGGTGCTGCGGCCGGGAGAGGTCTACCGCCGCCGCTCCGAATATCGCTTCGCCTGACGCAGGGAGGGCGGCGGGTCGCCCCGCCGCACTCCGTCGACCGCGAAAGACCCGGCGTCAGCGGCCGATGTCGCCCTCGAACCCGGCCAGCGCGGCGCCGACTTCGAGGCCGAGCTCGTCCATCGACGTCTCCTCGCGGGCCAGCACCTCTTCGCCCTTGGCCTGACGCTCGGCCTCCTCCGGCGAGCGGGCGACGTTGATCGTCACCTTGGCGTGGACCTCCGGGTGGAGTTCCACGGGGACGGTGTGCAGGCCGATGCCCTTGATGGGGGTCATCAGCGCGATCTGGTTGCGGTTGACCGAGAAGCCGCCGGCCGTCACGGCCTCGGCGATGTCGCGGGTCGACACCGACCCGTAGAGCTGGCCGCTCTCGCCGGCCTGACGGATCATCGTGAAGCTCTGGCCGTCGAGGCCCTCGGCGACCGTGGCGGCTTCGCTCTTCAGCTCCAGATTGCGGGCTTCGAGCTGCGCGCGCTGCGTCTCGAACCGCTTGGCATTGGCCTCCGTGGCCCGCAGGGCCTTGCCGCGCGGCAGGAGGAAGTTGCGCGCGAAGCCGTCCTTCACGCGCACGCGCTCGCCCATCTGGCCGAGCTTGGCGACGCGCTCCAACAGAATGACGTCCATATCACTGTTTCCTCTTTGGCAGTTTGGTGATCCGGAGGCCCGGTCCCCGGCGCAGCCGGGGGAACAGGCAATCGATGCAGCCCAGCAGCGCCAGGGCGAACAGGGGCCACGGCATCAGCAGGGCGACCGCGAGGTAGACCGCGGCCAGAGTCGCCCCGCGCGCCGCGAGGCCGCGGGTCAGCACGTGGGCGGTGGCGAGCCCCTCGAAGACGAAGACGATGCCGAGCGCCGCCGCCATCACGGCGGCCGCGAGGCCGAAGGGGTCGGGCAGGACGGCACAGGCGACGAGGGCGCCGAACAGCGCCGCCGCGGCGCGCGGCATCCTGAGGGCGTCGGGGAGGTTCGGCCAGGGACGCGCGAGGCGCTCGGAGATCGCCACCGCGCGTCCGGCGAGCCACAGGTTGGCCGACAGCATCACCACGGCCGACCCCGCCATGGCGACGGGCGCGAGCCGGACGAGGTCGGCGAAGGGGAAGTCGCCCGGCAGCGCGTCGCGGCGGAACAGGGCGGCGAGCCGCGTCGCCATGGCGGCCACCGCGGCCTCGTAGCCGCCGAAGCGCCAGACCGCGGCGACGCCGAGGAGCAGCACGGGGCCGGCCGCCAGCGCCGCGAGGCGCAGCATCACGGCCGAGATGGGGAACCACTCGACGGAGGCGCCGCCCGGCGTCGGCCCGTCCGGCGCGGCGCGGCCCAGCAGGGCGATGCGGGCGAGGTACCAGGCCGGCAGGCCGAGCAGCGCGAGGAAGAGGAGGCCCGGCACGGGCCCCATGGCGAGGCCGACCGTGCCGCCGCCGATGAGCGCCGCCGCGGCCCCCACGGCATGCGGGAAGCCCAAGCCCGCGATCATGATGGGCAGGGGCGCCAGATAGGCGAGCAGGATCGCGGCCGGGGACGCCGTGGTGGTCACGGCGAAGAGCAGCGCCGAGGTGACGCCCGCGCCGAGCGCGATGCCGAAGAGCTTCATCATCGTCGAGCTGTCCCGCCGTAGCGACTACGAGGGTTAGGGGCGAGGCTCGCCCCAACCGATCCGGGGATCGCCGCTTCGCGGGACCCATGCCGGCCGACGCCGAGGTCCGGATGCGGACCCCTGCCACCTGGAGAGAGAGTCCGGGCGCGCGGCCCGGACCCGAGGGTTAGGATCCTCGGCAGCCTCGCGTTGGAAGGCCGACGCTTGGTCCGCTGAGATCCTTGTTGTGTCGCGGGTTCTGATCGGAAGAGCGCGTGACGCTCTCCCGAAACCTGCTCAGCGGATCACGTAGGGCAGCAGGCCCAGGAAGCGGGCGCGCTTGATCGCCTGGGCGAGTTCGCGCTGCTTCTTGGCCGACACGGCCGTGATGCGCGACGGCACGATCTTGCCGCGCTCCGAGATGTAGCGGGACAGCAGCCGCGTGTCCTTGTGGTCGATCTTGGGCGCGTTGGGGCCGGAGAACGGGCAGGTCTTGCGGCGGCGGAAGAAGGGACGGCGGGGGGCGGTGGACATCAGGCTTCTCCGGCGGGTTGGGTCGCGGCCGCCGGGGGACGGCCCGAGAACCGGCCGCCGCGGTCGCCGCCGCCGCCGCGCTCGCGGTCGAACCGGCCGCCGCCGCCGCCGCGGCGCTCACCGCGCTCGCCGCGGTCGTCGCGGTCGCTGTCCTCGCGCTTGCGCAGCATGGCCGAGGGGCCTTCCTCGTGCGCCTCGACGCGGATCGTCAGCAGGCGGATCACGTCCTCGTTGATCCGCATCTGCCGCTCCATCTCGGCGACCGCGGCCGGGGGGGCGTCGATGTTCAGCAGGGTGAAATGCGCGCGGCGGTTCTTCTTGACGCGATAGGCGAGGGACTTGATGCCCCAATATTCGGCCTTGGCGATCGAACCGCCGTTCGCCTGGATGACGGACTTGAGTTGCTCGGTGAGGGCGTCGACCTGCTGGGCGGTGACGTCCTGGCGAGCAAGGAACACGTGCTCGTAGAGAGCCATGATGCTTTGCCTTTCCTGTTGCACGACAGCCCCGGCGCGAAGCCCTTCGAGCCTCGGGAAGGCTCGAGTGGAACCGAAGGCGGGAACACGGGACGAGGGGCATCGGCCCCGACGCCTGCCCGAAGGCATGCGGAGTCCGTTCAGCTCCCGGCCGGGGCGCTGTCGAAGGGCGCTCAGTAGAGCGGGCCCTGCGTGAATGCAAGCGCAAAACGCGCTCGCACTTTGAGCGAGCGTCATCGCTCGAAGGCCGCCGCAGCGCTGCGGCTTGACACGTCTCGGGCCGCCGTGCTTTCGGGCAGCCTGCCCAGCGACAGACCAGTATTGATGACAGTCCCGAAACACCATCGTCCATGACGACCGCCTTCATCTTTCCCGGACAGGGATCTCAGAGCGTCGGCATGGGCCGGGCATTGGCGGAAGCCTTCCCGGCGGCGGCGCGCGTCTTCGCCGAGGTGGACGAGGCCCTGGGCCAGCCCCTGTCGCGCCTGATGTTCGACGGGCCCGAGGCCGAGCTGACCCTGACGGCCAACGCCCAGCCGGCGCTGATGGCGGTGAGCCTCGCGGCGCTGCGCGCGCTCGAAGCCGAGGCGGGGCTCGACCTCGAAGGGGCCGCGTCCCACGTCGCCGGCCATTCGCTCGGCGAATATTCGGCGCTGGCCGCGGCCGGCACCTTCTCGATCCCCGAGGCGGCGCGCCTGCTGCGCATCCGCGGCGACGCCATGCAGGCCGCCGTGCCGGTGGGGCGCGGCGCCATGGCGGCGCTGATCGGCGTCGAGCCGGAGGCCGCGGCCGCCATCGCGGCCGAGGCCGCGGAGGGCGACACCTGCGACGTCGCCAACGACAACGGCGGCGGGCAGGTCGTGCTGTCGGGCTCGGCCGAGGCGGTCGGCCGCGCCATGGCCATCGCCAAGGCACGCGGGGTGAAGCGCGCCGTGCTCCTGCCCGTGTCGGCGCCCTTCCACTGCGCCCTGATGCGCCCCGCCGCCGACGCGATGGCGGAGGCGCTCGACGGTGCCGAGCTCTCGGATGCGGCGCTGCCGGTGGTGGCCAACATCCAGGCCCGCCCCGTCACGGCGGCCGGCGAGATCGTCGGCTGCCTCATCGGCCAGGTCTGCGGCACGGTGCGCTGGCGCGAGTCGGTCGAGTGGATGGCGCGGGCCGGGGTGACGCGCTTCGTCGAGATCGGCTCGGGCAAGGTCCTGTCGGGGCTCGTGAGGCGCATCGCGCCCGCGGTCGGGACCGCGACGGTCGGCACGCCCGACGACGTGGCGCGGTTCATCGCGGCGGCCGGCGCCTGAGGGAGCACCCATGTTCGATCTCACCGGCACCACGGCCCTCGTCACGGGCGCCACGGGCGGCCTCGGCGGCTCGATCGTGCGGGCGCTCCACGCCCAGGGCGCGCGCGTCGCCCTGTCGGGCACCCGGCGCGACGCCCTCGACGCCCTCGCGGCCGAGCTCGGCCGCGACTGCCCCGTGCTGCCCTGCGACCTCGGCGAGCGGTCCCAGGTCGAAGCCCTGGCCGGCGACGCCGAGGCGGCGCTGGGCTCGCTCGACATCCTGGTCAACAATGCCGGCATCACGCGGGACGGCCTCGCGGTCCGCATGAAGGACGAGGACTGGGACAGGGTCCTGGCGGTGAACCTCTTCTCCGGCTTCGCCCTCGCCCGCGCGGCCCTGAGGGGCATGATGAAGCGCCGCCACGGCCGCATCATCGGCATCACCTCGGTGGTGGGCGTCACGGGCAACGCCGGGCAGGCCAATTACGCGGCCGCCAAGTCCGGCATGATCGGCCTGTCGAAGTCGCTGGCCGCCGAGGTGGCGAGCCGCGGCATCACGGTGAACTGCATCGCGCCGGGCTTCATCGAGAGCCCGATGACCGACGCGCTGAACGACAAGCAGAGGGCCGCGATCCTCGGCACGGTGCCGGCGGGGCGGCTCGGCCTCGGCGCGGAGATCGCGGCCGCGGCCGTCTACTTGGCGAGCCGGGAGGCCGCCTACGTGACCGGACAGACCCTGCACGTGAACGGCGGAATGGCAATGATCTGAAGGGGTTGCAGAGATCGCGCCCCGCGCCGCGCGGGGCGCGGCAGGTCTCGCAATCGCGCGGGAAACATGTTAACAGCCGCAAGACGTGACGGTTCCGGCTCGCCAGCGGGGGCCGTCATGCCCCGGTGACGCGGCGCCGTGCCGCGGTCCCGGCTCCGGGGTCCCATCGGTCTCGGGCACCGATGGCCGAATTCGGCCCTCGGCACGTCGGCTCCCGCGGCCGGCGTGCACGATGCGGCGGAACACCAACTCCCGCTGTCCCCCAGCTTGGCATGAGGAATGAAGATGAGCGATGTCGAAGAGCGCGTGAAGAAGATTGTGGTCGAGCACCTGGGCGTCGAGCCCGACAAGGTCGTCGACAACGCCAACTTCATCGATGATCTCGGTGCCGACTCGCTCGACACGGTCGAACTGGTCATGGCCTTCGAGGAAGAGTTCGGGGTCGAGATCCCCGACGACGCCGCCGAGACCATCGTGACGGTCGGCGACGCCGTCCGTTTCCTGGAGAAGAACAAGAAGTCCTGATCCGCTCCCCCGCGCCCCGACGCCCGGCCCCGGACGGGACCCGGCGCGGGGCGCGAAGGCGTGAGGGGGAAGGGTCGACGTGGTCCTCCGGCGGTCGGTCCGGGAGGGCCCGCAGCGGGTCGAGGTAGGGCAGAGTGAACGCAACGCGACGCGTCGTCATCACCGGCATCGGACTGGTGACGCCCCTCGGCGGGGACGCCGACACCACCTGGCGCAGGCTGATCGCGGGTGAGAGCGGCGCGGCAGCGATCCGGAGCTTCAAGGTCGACGACCTGCCGTGCCGCATCGGCTGCATGGTCCCGCGCGGGCCTTCGGCGGAGGGCCTGTTCGATCCCGACGACTGGATGGAGCCCAAGGAGCAGCGCAAGGTCGACGACTTCATCCTCTACGCCGTCAGTGCCGCCACCCAGGCGCTGGCGGACGCGGATTGGGCGCCCCGGACCTACGAGGAGCAGATCGAGACCGGCGTGATGATCGGCTCGGGCATCGGCGGCCTCGGCGGCATCAACGATTCCGCCCTCCTGGTCGACGACAAGGGCCCGCGCCGGCTGTCGCCCTTCTTCATCCCGGGCCGCCTCATCAACCTCGCGGGCGGCTACGTGTCGATCCGGCACGGCCTCAAGGGCCCGAACCACGCCGTCGTCACGGCGTGCTCGACGGGCGCGCACGCGATCGGCGACGCCGCGCGCATCATCCAGTACGGCGACGCCGAGGTGATGGTGGCGGGCGGCACCGAATCGGCCGCCAACCGGCTCGGCTTCGCGGGCTTCTGCGCCTGCCGGGCCATGTCGACCGGATTCAACGACGCGCCGACGCGCGCCTCCCGCCCCTACGACCGCGACCGCGACGGCTTCGTCATGGGCGAGGGCGCCGGCTGCGTCGTGCTGGAGAGCCACGACCACGCGGTGGCGCGCGGCGCCCGCATCTACGCCGAGGTGATCGGCTACGGCATGTCGGGCGACGCCTTCCACATCACGGCTCCCGCCCAGGACGGCGACGGCGCCTTCCGCTGCATGTCGGCGGCGCTGAAGCGCGCCGGGATCACCCCCGGCGAGATCGACTACGTCAACGCCCACGGCACCTCGACCCCGCTCGGCGACGAGATCGAACTCGCCGCCCTCGAGCGCGTGCTGGGCGACGCCGCGGGACGCGTCGCCATGTCGTCGACCAAGTCGGCCATCGGCCACCTGCTGGGCGCGGCCGGCGCGGTCGAGGCGATCTTCTGCGCGCTCGCCATGCGGGACGGCATCGTGCCGCCGACCCTCAACCTCGACAACCCCTCGGTCGAGACGCCGATCGACCTCGTGCCCCACGTGGCCCAGCGCAGGACCGTGGACGTGGCCCTGTCCAACTCCTTCGGCTTCGGCGGCACCAACGCCTCGCTCGTCCTGCGGAAGGTCTGAGCGGGCGAAGCGTCAACCTTCCTATGCCAGCTTGCGCGGGGCTGACGCGGCGGGGCGTGGTGCTCCGCGCCCGGATGGAGTAGGATGCTCCGGCTGGCAGCACCGGGTTCGGGCGGCGGCGGCACAGCGATGACGGGCGAGCACATGGCCGAAGGTCACAACTCCAGCGATGGCCCGACCCCGCCGTCGGATCGGGATGGCTCCGCGCTCGAAACGCGGCGCTCGGTGATGTCGCCCCGCGAAGCCCTCCAGCCCGGCGCCGTGCCGCCCCCGCCGCCGGGTCCGCGCAAGGCCCGGCCGATCGTGGCGACGCTGAGCGGCGTCCTGTCCTTCCTCGGCATCGCGGCCGTGGCCCTGGTGATCCTGGTGTCGCTCGGCGTCCAGCGCATCGAGGCGCCCGGCCCGTTGCCGGCCGACAAGGTCGTGGTCATCGCGCCCGGCACCGACGTCGGCGACATCGTCGGCCAGCTCCAGGGCGAGGGCGTGATCGACAGCGCCACCCTGATGACCGCCACGCTCTACGCCGAGGGGGAGCGCAGCAAGGTCAAGGCGGGCGAGTACCTGTTCAAGCAGAGCGCCAGCCTGCGCGACGTCATCGACACGCTGGTGACCGGCCGGCAGATCCTCCACGCCATCACGGTGCCCGAGGGGCTGACCAGCGAGCAGATCTGCGACCGGCTCAGGGCCGACGACATCCTCACGGGCGACATCCGGGCCGTGCCGAAGGAGGGCACCCTGATGCCCGACACCTTCAAATTCGCCCGGGGCACCACCCGCGAGCAGTTGCTGCGCACCATGGCGCAGGAGCAGAAGCGCATCGTCGCGGACGTGTGGTCCCACCGCGCCGGCGACACGCCGATCAAGTCGCCCTACGACATGCTCACGCTCTCGTCCATCGTCGAGAAGGAGACCGGCAAGGCCGACGAGCGGCCGCGGGTCGCGGGCGTCTTCGTCAACCGGCTGGTGAAGGGGATCCCGCTCCAGTCCGACCCGACGATCGTCTACGGGCTCGTGGGCGGCAAGGCGACGCTGGGCCGGGGCATCCTGCGCAGCGAGATCGACCAGAAGACGCCCTACAACACCTACGCCATCTCGGGCCTCCCGCCGGGACCGATCTGCAACCCCGGCCGCGCCGCCATGGAGGCGGTCGCCAACCCGTCCCGCACGCGGGACATCTATTTCGTCGCCGACGGCACCGGGGGCCACGCCTTCGCCGAGACGCTCGACCAGCACCGCCAGAACGTGCAGCGCTGGCGCCAGCTCGAGAAGGACGCCAAGGACAAGGTGTCGCCCGACCTCGACAGGGCCGTGGGCCCGACGCCCGGCGGGCTGCCCGGCACCGCGGTCGCGGGCCCGAAGCAGCGCAGCGACGCCTATCCCTCGGTCCCGGTCTACGGCGCCCTGACGGGGCATGTCGCGGCCGCCTCCGGCCCGACGAGATCGGCGGGCCTCATGGTCGGTCTCGCCCAGCCGCCGATCGCGCTGCTCGAAGGCGGCGACGCCGCGACCCGCTTCGCACCCCCGACCCCGGACCAGACCGCCACGCTCGACCCCGACGGCCCCGGCGACGCCGCCTTGGGCTTCGCCGACAGCAACGCCTTCTTCGGGGTCTCGGCCCCGAACTCGGCCGAGGAGCGCGCCCTGGCCTATGCCGGGAAGGGATCGGCGATGAGCTTCCCCGTGTCGGCGGCCCAGCGCGCCGACGAGAAGGCCCGCGCCGCCCAGTACGGCGTCCCCGCCGGATCCGACAGCCTTCCGCCCTCGGCCGAGGTCGTCAGCGCCGAGCAGGGCGCCTCGCTCGCGCCCAACAAGCCGCCGCCCGGCAAGGGCCGCGTGACCGACGCGTCGGAGGGCACCAAGCTCGATCCGCTGCTCGACAAGACCTACGACCTCATGACGCCGAAGACCGTGCCGCCCGACTTCGCACCCCCGCCGGGCCGCCCTGCCCTGGCCGCGGTCCGCAGCGTCGCGGCCCGGGGCGTCCCGGCCCGCAGCGCGCCGGCCCGCTGACATGGACCGGCCCGATCACGCGGGGGATGCGCGGGGCACCGCCCTGTGCAGCATGACGGGCTTCGCGCGAACGGCCGGGCAGGCCGGCGCCGCCACCTGGGTCTGGGAGATGAAGGCCGTCAACGCCAAGGGGCTGGAGCTGCGCCTCCGCGTGCCGCCGGGCCTGGACGGATTGGAGGCGGCGGCCCGCGCCCGCGTGGCGGCGCGGGTCAAGCGCGGCACCGTCCACGCCGGCCTGACGCTGCAGCGCCCCAAGCCCGAACAGGCGGTGCGGATCGACCGCGACAAGCTCGCAGCGCTGGTGGCGTCCGTCTCGGCGCTCGCCCTGCCGCCCGGCCTGGCACCCGCCACGCTCGACGGCCTCCTGGCGCTGCCGGGGATCGTGGAGGTGACGGACCGCCCGGCCCCGGCGGAGGACGACCTCGACGCTCGCCTGCTCGACGGGCTCGACGCCGCCCTGGACGGGTGTCTGGCGATGCGGGCGCGCGAGGGCGAGGCGCTCGGCCGCGTGCTGGGCGAGCGCCTCCGGGCCATCGCCCGCCTCGTGGCGGAGGCCGAGGCGGCGCCGGGCCGCGCGCCCGAGGCGGTGAGGGCGCGGCTCGAACGCCGCGTGGCGGAGCTCGCCGGCGCCGTGCCGGCGCTCGATCCCGTGCGGCTGCACCAGGAGGCCATCCTGATGGCCGCCAAGGCCGACGTGCGGGAGGAGCTCGACCGGCTGGCCATGCACCGTGCCGCCGCCGCGGCCCTGCTGGCCGAGGGGGGTGCGGTGGGCCGGCGGCTCGACTTCCTGGCGCAGGAGCTCGGCCGCGAGGCCGGCACGCTCTGCGCCAAATCCGGCGACGCCGCCCTGACCACCATCGGCCTCGACCTCAGGACCGAGATCGAACAGTTTCGAGAGCAGGTGCAGAACCTCGAATGAGCGTGACCATGCCCCCCCGAGGGACCTCGGACGACCTGCCCCGGCGGCGCGGCCTCATGCTGATCCTGTCGTCGCCCTCGGGCGCCGGCAAGACGACGCTGACCCGCATGCTGCTCCAGAAGGAGGACGTCGACCTCACCCTGTCGGTGTCGGTGACGACGCGGGCGCGGCGGCCGAGCGAGATCGACGGCGTCCACTACCACTTCCTCACGGCCGAGCGCTTCGGCGAGCTGCGCGACGGCGGGGAACTGCTGGAATGGGCGGAAGTCCACGGCAACTTCTACGGCACGCCGCGCGCGCCCGTGGAGGCCCTGCTCCGGGCCGGGCGGGACGTGCTGTTCGACATCGACTACCAGGGCACGCAGCAGATCCGCTCCCGCGCCCGGGACGACGTCGCCACGATCTTCATCCTGCCTCCCTCCATGCGCGAGCTGCGGTCGCGGCTGGAGCGGCGGGCCGAGGACAAGCCCGAGGTGATCGCGCGGCGGCTCGACGCCGCCCGCAGCGAGATCGCCCGCTGGACGCTCTACGACTACGTGCTGGTCAACGACGACCTCCAGCGGACGCTGGGCGACGTCCTGTCGATCCTGTCGGCCGAGCGCCTGCGCCGCGCCCGCACCGAACCCGCCGTGGCGGGCTTCGTGGAACGTCTGGACGCCGAGGCGCGGTGAGGGCGTCAAGGCGAAGTTGCGGACGGTCGTGAGGGCTCGGGGAGAGGGGCACGTCGCCATCGGCGTGGGTTCAGTCCTTGAAATCCCTCAACCTCCCCCATCCTGAACAGGGCGCGGGGCGCCCGTGTCGTGCTTCGACAGGCTCGGGATGAGGGGAGTGCGGGAAGGACGTCTCCGTACCGTAACGATGTCGCCTGTCCATTTGACACAATCGTCCGCCAGGGCTTCTGCCCTGGATCCCCAAAAGGGCGAGCCCCTTGAAACCCGAACGCGCCGCACGGCGGAGAAGGATGGCGAGACTCCCCAAGCTGATCGCGGTGGCCCTGCTGCTCGGCGGGCTCGCCGCCGCGGCGGCGCCTTGGCGCGTCGCGCGGTCGCTCGTCGTGGATGCGGTCGGCGGCGGGCTGGCCCACGCCGGCGGGGTCACGGTCGCGGTCGCCGGCCCCGTCACCTTCAAGCTGCTGCCGCGCCCCCGCATCCAGGCGACCGCGCTGACGATCACGGCGGAGGACGGCGCCGTGCTGGTGGACGCGCCCCTGCTCAAGGCCGAGCTCGACATCCCGAGCCTGCTGCGCGGCACTTGGCGGCTGTCGACGGCGACCCTCGTCGACCCCACCGTGACGCTGGACGTCGATCGCCTCGCGGCCCGCCCCACGGCCCCGCTCATCCTCGCCCGCGCCCCCGGCCTCCCCTACCAGCTCCGGCTGCGGTCGGGCGTGCTGCGGACCCGCTCCGCCATGCCCTTCGCCGACATGGTGGCGACCGGGCTCGACGCGTCGATCGCCTGGGCGGGCGAGGGGGGCGCCGTCGTGGTCTCGGGCGGGGCGACCTGGCGGGGCGCGGCCGTGCAGTTCGCCGGCGACCTGCAGCACGCCGCCGACGCCTTCGCGCCCACCGGCTCCGCGGCCGCGCTGCAGATCGACTCGCCCCTGTTCAGCCTGTCGGCGGACGGCATCCTGTCGGGCGGGGAGCGCGAGCAGTTCACCGGCCGCGCTTCCCTGTCCACCCCGGCCCTGCCGAGGCTGCTCCGCACCCTCGACGGCGTGCCGGTCGCGCTCGCGGGGCGCCGCGCCCAGGTCAGCGGCGACCTCGTGGTGAAGCTGAACGACCTGTCGCTGTCGAACGCCCTGCTCCGGCTCGACGGCGCCCGGTTCGAGGGGACGATGGCGTGGCGGCGCGACGCCGGGCGCGGCCTCCTCGCCGGCACGCTCGCGACCGACCTCCTCGACCTCGACGCCCTGGCGGGCGACCGCCTGGACCGCCCCGCGCTCGACGCCCTCTATCAGCGCCGGCTCGACGCGTCCCCCTTCGGCACCGACCTCGACCTGCGGATCTCGGCCGCGACGGCGCGGCTCGGCCGGCTGGCGGTCGAGGACGTCGCGGGGGCCGTCCTGGTGCGGGGCGACCGGCTCGAACTGACGCTCGACGAGGCCAGCGGCTACGGCGGGCTGGTGAAGGCCCGCGCCGTCGCGACCCTGAGTGCCGAGGGGATCGACGCCCACGCCGACCTGTCGGCGACGCGCCTCGACCTCGCTCGACTGTCCGATGGGTTGAGCGGCGACGAGCGGGTCGGCGGCGCGCTCACGGGACGCGCGGCCCTCGACGGGCGCGGCGCGAGCCTGCGCGACGTCGTCGGCCGGCTCGCCGGCCAGGGGCAGGTCGCCATCGACGGCGGCCGGCTCGCGGGCCTGTCGCTGGCCCAGGCGCTGCGCCGGCTCGGGCGACGGCAGCCGCTCGACGCGGCGCGGCGCGGCACGCCCACGACCTTCGACCGCGCGCTGTGGGACATCGCGGTGGTGGACGGCGTCGCACGGATCCCCGACGGCCGGCTGACCGCGCCCGGCGTCGCCATGACGTTCGGCGCCGAAGCCGCGCTGCCTGACGGCCGCATCGCCGTCCACGCGGTGGCGGCCCAGACGGACGGCGACGGCGCGCCGCTCCAGGGCGGCCAGCGGCTCCCCTTCGACGTGAGCGGCGTCTGGCCGGGCCCGCTCGCCCTCGTGGCTCGGGGGCTGCCGTCGCTGGCACGGCCGCTCCTCGACGGCGCGGTGCCGCTGCGGTGAGCTTCACATCCCGGGCGGACCCGATCCACGGCATCGTGCTGGCGGGCGGTCGGTCGAGCCGGATGGGGCGGGACAAGGCCGGCGTCGAGATCGGCGGGCGCACCCTCCTGTCGCGGACGATCGAGCTGCTGCGTCCCCAGTGCGGCGCGCTCGTCGTCAGCCGGCACGACGGCACCCTCGACGGCCCGGCCCACGGCCTGCCGGTGGTGGCGGACGGCGTCCCCGGCCGGGCCGGGCCTCTGGCCGGGATCCTGGCGGGCCTCGACTGGGTGGCGGGCGTCGATCCCGCCGCCACCCATGCCGTGAGCGTCCCGGTGGACGCGCCCTTCCTGCCGTCGGACCTCGTGGCCCGCCTGGCCGACGCGCGTGAGGCGGCGGGCGCCGGCGCCTGCTGCGCCGCGTCGGGGGAGCGGCGTCATCCCGCCGTGGCGCTGTGGCCCGTGGCGGCGCGGCATCGCCTGCGCGAGGCGCTCGTCGGCGAGGGGCTGCGCCGCCTCGGCACCTTCCTCGACGGGCTCGACCCTGCGGTGGCGCGGTGGCCCGTCGAGCCCTTCGATCCCTTCCTCAACCTCAACGCCCCCGGCGACCTCGCGGCCGCCGAGGGGATCGCGCGGCGGCTCGACCGAGCCTGACCCGCCCTCCCCGTCCCGTGCTATGGCGCGACGATGCCAACTGGAGATCGAGCCTTGCAAGTCGCCGACGTGATGACGCGTGACGTGGAATTCGTGGACGCCGCCACGACGATCGCCGAGGCCGCGGTGGCGATGGGCGACCTCGGGGTCGGGGCGCTGCCGGTCGGCACGGCCGAGGACCTGCAGGGGATCATCACCGACCGCGACATCCTGTTCCGCGTCGTGGCCAAGGGCCTGAGCAACAAGTCCGTGCTGGTCGGCGAGGTGATGACCACGACGATCTTCTCCTGCCGCCAGGAGGACTCGATCACGACGGCGCTGAACCTCATGGGAGCCCGCAACATCCGGCGCCTGCCCGTGCTCGACCTCAACGGCCTGACGATCGGCCTCGTCACCCTGTCGGACCTGTCGCGGCGCATGCTGCTCGACAGCGGCCTCGTCCAGAACGCCGTGGCGGAGCTGTCGGGCGCGCCGCGGTGATTGTCGTGGGGACCCTCAGGCCGGCACCTCGGCCGCGTAGCCGTATTGGCTGTGCAGGCGGGTGAGGACGGAGCCGGGCAGGCGCAGCCGGGCCGCGAGATAGTGCAGGTAGGCGCGGTTGACGTCGCCGTGCTTGTCGATCGCCAGCAGCGACGCCGCGTAGACGAGCGAGGCGAGATGGGGGTCGCGCACGTCGCGCAGCAGCACCTCCAGCGGCAGGGGCTTGCGGATCGCCGCCGTGATGAAGTTCGGCTCGCCGGCCTGCGACTCCAGCGTCGACAGCGAGGAGCGCAGCATCCGCTCCTCGTTCTCGTCGAGGTGGCCGTCCGCCATGGCGGCCGTCACGGCGGCGCGGATCAGCAGCTCGGCCTGGTTCTGGTCGAGGTGGCCCAGCGTGGTGGGGGGCGGACCCAGGAGCTGCTGGCGGTTGCGCAGGTGGCTGAACACGAGCTTGACGGCCAGCACGTCGAGGGGCGCGTCGACCAGGACCGTGTCGTCGACCGGTTCCGGCGGCGGCGCGGCGGCGCGGCCCCGCAGCCCGAGGCGGCGCGACAGCTCGGCGAGGAGGCGGGACAGGGGCGTCATCGCAGCGGCCAGAACAGGAGGATGGCGGGCGCGCCGACGAGGGCCACGAGCGCGGTCAGCGGCAGCACGATGCGCCAGGACGTGCGCGGCGCGTGGCGCTCCGTCCCGAGCGACAGGATGTTCGAGCGCGACGCGATCGGCGTCAGGAAGTCGCAGGAGGCGCCCACCGCCACCGCCATCAGGTAGGGATCGGCCGAGACGCCGAGCCGGACCGCCAGGCTCGCCGCGACGGGGCCGAGCATCAGCACCGTGGCGGCGCCGTTGCCGAGGGGCGTGGCGACCAGCGCCACCGCCAGCGTCGCCGCCACGGTCCACCCCGCCGGCACGCCGTCGAGCAGCGACGCCGCCCGGGCCGCCAGGGCGTCGGCCGCGCCGGAGCGGCGCAGCGCGGCGCCGACCGGCAGCAGCGCGCCGAACAGCATCACCACGGGCCAGGCGACGCTGCCGTAGACCTCCGACATAGTGATGATGCGCAGCATGATCATCACGCTGACGGCGCAGAGCAGCGCCAGCGCGACCGGCAGGGTGCCGGAGGCGGCGAGCGCCAGGGCGCCGGCCAGCACGAGGGCCGGCAGGGCGATCAGGCGCCGGCGCCCGAGCCGCAGGCGTCGCTCCGCCAGGGTGAGGCAGCCGAGGGCCGCGAGGGTCGGCCCCATGCCGTCGAGTTCGCCCTGGAGCACCAGCACGTCGCCGGCCCGCAGCTTCGTGCGCCGCAGCCGCGCCGCGAGCTGCCCGCCGCGCCGACCGATGGCCAGGAGGCTGACGCGGTAGCGGTCGTCGAGGGCGATCTCGCCGGTGGACGAGCCGATGAGCTCCGAGCCGGGCGAGACGACGGCCTCGACCACGCCGATGCGCTCGGGATCGAGGCCGGCCGTGCCGGTGCCGCCGACGATGAGCGAGCCCGCCCGTTCCATCAGGCGCTGGAGGGCGTCGGGCTCGCAGTTCAGCACCAGCACGTCGCCGGCCGCGATCATCGAGCCGGGGCGCGGCACGAGGCGGCGATAGTCCTCGCGGATGATGGCCGAGACCGCGACGTCGCGGTCGGCGCGGGCGCGCAGGGACTCGATCGTCTGGCCGACCAGGGGCGAGCCCGCCGGGACCGCGAGTTCGCTGGTGTAGCTCTCGCCGGCGAGCGAGGATTCCTCGTCGCGGTCCCGCCGCTGCTCGCGCGGCAGCAGGCGCCAGCCGACCCCGAGGAACAACAGCCCCGCGGCCGCCAGCACGGCTCCCACGGGGGCGAAGTCCAGCACCCCGAAGTCCGAACCGCCGAGCTGCCGACGCAGGCTGGAGACCAGGAGGTTCGGCGGCGTCCCGATGACGGTGACGAGGCCGCCGAGCAGCGAAGCCGCGCCCAGCGCCGCGACGAGCGGCGCCGGCGAACGCCGGCTGCGGCGCACGGAGGCCTGGGCCGAGGGGAGCAGCGCCTGATAGGCATCGTGGTTGTTCATCACGGCCGACAGGGCCGCCACCGCGGTGCTCAGCACCCCGATCTCGAGCCCGGTGACGCGGGGCAGCAGGGCGGACCAGCGGACCGGCGCGTCGAGCAGGCCGGAGTTGCGGATCGCCGCGCTGATCACCAGCACGGCCGCCACGGCCGCGACCGCGGGGTCGGCGAAGCCCGCGAAGGCCTCGTCGGCCGGCACCGCGCCGCACAGCACGGCGGCCACGAGCGACAGGATCGCCACGACGTCGAAGCGCCAGCGGCCCCAGGCGAAGAGCGCCAGCGCGCCGCCGCAGACGAGCAGGATCGCGGTCTGACTCTCGCTCACGCCGGCAGGCCGCCGCGCCGCGGGGGCGAAATGTCTCGTCTTCGTCCGCGCATCAGGCCATGACTCCGCGTTGGAGCGGGTGAGCGCGGGCATCCTCGGGCCGGGAACGGGACAACGGCATGGATTTCGTCGAGGTGCTCATCGGTCTCCTGGCCGCCAGCGTGGCCCTGGCCTATGCGGCCCGGCATGCCCGCGTGCCCTCGGCCGTGGCCCTGGTGCTCGGCGGCATGGCGCTGGCTTTCGTGCCCAACGCGCCCCACGTCGAACTCGATCCCCACATCGCGCTCGCATTCTTCCTGCCGCCCCTGCTGCAGGTCAGCGCCTACCGCACGGACTGGGCGGCCTTCCGCTCGGCGCTTCGGCCCATCCTGCTGCTGGCGCTGGGCGCGGTGGTGTTCACGGCCGCGGCGGTCGCGGTCGCGGCCAAATGGCTGGCGCCCGACCTGCCCTGGACGGCCTGCGTGGCGCTCGGCGCCATCGTGGCGCCGCCCGACGCGGTCGCGGCCAGCGCGGTGCTGAAGACCACCCGGATCCCGCGCCGCCTCGTCACCATCCTGGAGGGCGAGAGCCTCCTCAACGACGCCTCCTCGCTGATCCTGTACCGCGCCGCGATCGCCGCGACGGCCGCGGGGTCGGTGTCCTTCGGCGACGCCGGCTCGTCCTTCGTGCTGTCGTCGATCGGCGGCACCGTGATCGGCTACGTGGTGGGCCGGCTCGCCATCATGGCGACGGTGGCGCTCGACGACACGCTGCTGGAGATCGCGGCCGGCGTGCTGGCCGGGTTCGCGGGCTATTTCGCGGCGGAAGCCTTCGGCCTGTCCGGCGTGCTGGCGGCCGTGGCCTGCGGCCTCGTCATCGGGGTGCGCCAGCACGAGGCCATGTCGGCGCGCACGCGCGTGGCCTCGACGGCCGTGTGGGACTTCGTCGAATTCGTGCTGACGAGCCTCGTGTTCATCCTGATCGGCCTGCAGTTGCGGGAGGTCGCGGGCCGGCTCGGCGCCTTCGGCACGGCCGACCTCGCCGGGCTGGCCCTGGCGACCTCCGGCGCCCTGATCGCCAGCCGCTTCCTGTGGGTCTACGGCACGTCGGGCGTGCCCCGCCTCCTCGGCTTCCGCAGCGCCACCCTGCCCCCCACCCACCTCGCCGTGATCTCCTGGGCGGGCATGCGCGGGGTGGTGAGCCTCGCGGCCGCCCTGGCGCTGCCGGTGGAGTTCCCGGGCCGCGACCTCATCGTCTTCCTGGCCTTCTGCGCCATCCTGGTGACGCTGGTGCTGCAGGGCACGACCCTGGGCTGGCTCATCCGCCGCCTCGGCGTCGTGGAAGCGGCGGCCGACGAGGGCGTGAGCCCGGAGGCGCGGATCCGGCACGACGCCGCGGTGGCGGCCCTGGAGACGATCGAGAACCGGCTCTACAACGGCCGCGTGCTCGGCCTGCCCGATGCCGACATGCTGCGCCAGTACCGCCGCAACCGGGACAACACCGAGGCCATGATCGCCGGCCATGGCCTCGCGGCGAAGCGGCGCGAGGCGCGGCTCCAGCTCGAACTCAGCGCCGCCCACGCGGCCCGCCGCGCCGTGCTCGACCGGGCCGGCACCATCGACGGCGAACTGCTCCAGTCGCTCGAGGAGGAGTTCGACTTCGACGAGGGGCGGCTGCGCCGAGCGCTGGGCGGCGAGCACGCGGACTGAAGCGGGAGCGGCGCCGCCGGCCCCGGCCGTCCCGGCCTCGGGCCGAGCCACCTTCCCCTCGCGGGGCTAGCGTTGGCACACATCACTGACGCTGGGCGTTGGCGCCCTTCTCCCCTCGGGGAGAAGGTGGCGCGCAGCGCCGGATGAGGGGGGATCCACCACCTGTAGAATCCCCCTCATCTGCCCTGCCGGGCACCTTCTCCCCGCTGGGGAGAAGGGAACCCCCCCGCGGCGCCGAGATGTGTGCCAACGCTAGCCCCTCAAGGGGAAGGACGGCCCGCCACGGTCCCGACGAGGTCAGTAGAGGCCGCCGGTCCCGGCGCCGACGACGCGGTCTGCGTCGGCCGGGGCAGTGGCGGACTCGCCGCGCGGCGCGCGTCCGCCGCCGCCACCGCCGTCGATCACCGCGTAGCTGTCGGGCGGCGCCGTGCCGGGCTTGAAGGCCTCGATGATGGCGTCCTTGCCGCTCGACCGCATGCCCGAACGGTAGTCCACCTGGATCAGCTTGATGTTGAGCGGCGCGCGGAACGGCACGTCGGGCTTGTCCTTCAGCGCCGCCCCCATGAAGTCGCGGAACACCGGCGCGGCATATTCGGCCGCATAGGCCGTGGCGCCGAGCGAGCGGGGTTGATCGTAGCCGAGGTAGAGGCCGACGGTCAGGTCGGACGAGTAGCCGACGAACCACACGTCCTTGGCGTCGTTGGTGGTGCCGGTCTTGCCGGCGAGGTTGCGGTTCAGCACCTTGATGGCGCTGCCCGTGCCGCGCGTGATGACGCCCTGAAGGATGGAGGTGACCTGATAGGCGGTCATCGGGTCGATGACCTGCTCGCGCTTGTCCACCAGCTTCGGCTCGGCCTGGTCGGCCCAGCTCGGGGCGTCGCAGCTCTCGCAGGTGCGTTCGTCGTGCCGGTAGATGGTGTTGCCCCAGCGGTCCTGGATGCGGTCGACGAGCGTCGGCTTGATGCGCTTGCCGCCGTTGGCCAGCATCGAATAGGCCGTCACCATGCGCAGCACGGTCGTCTCGCCGGCGCCGAGCGACATGGGGAGATAGGGCGGCAGCTCGTCGTAGATGCCGAAGCGCTTGGCGTATTCGACGATCAGCGGCATGCCGATGTCCTTGGCGAGCCGCACGGTCATCAGGTTGCGCGAATGCTCGACCCCGTAGCGCAGCGTGTGGGGGCCCGAGCCGTTGTCGTCGTCGTTCTGCGGCCGCCACGGCTCCTGGCCCGGGCCGCCGGGCAGCTCGATCGGGGCATCGAGCACGGAGGAGGACGGCGTGTAGCCGTTGTCGAGCGCGGTGGCGTAGACGAAGGGCTTGAAGGACGACCCCGGCTGGCGCTGCGCTTGGGTGGCGCGGTTGAACTCCGACTGATCGAAGGAGAAGCCCCCCACCATGGCGAAGACGCGGCCCGTGTAGGGGTCCATGGCCACGATGGCGCCGGAGATCTCCGGCACCTGCTGGAGCCGGTACTGGCCGGGCTTGCCGTCGATGGGCGCCACGTAGACGACGTCGCCGGGCGACAGGATGGAGCGCAGCGAGCGCTTGCCGGTCCACTTGATGCCGTCGAGGTTCAGCGTGCCGGTGTCGCGGTCCGGGACCACGTCGCCGGCCTTGTCGTGGCCGGGCTGGATGCCGATGCGGACGGCGGCGTCGCTGCCGTCGAGCAGCACGGCGAGCCGCCAGGGCTGCACGTCGCCGAAGACGGGGATCGCGGCGAGCGGCGGGCCCCAGTCGCCGCCGAGGTCGATGTGGCGGATGGCGCCGCGGAAGCCGTGCGCCTCGTCGTAGCGCACCAGCCCGTCGACCAGGGCCTTGCGGGCCATGACCTGCATCTTGGGATCGAGCGTGGTGCGGACCGACAGGCCGCCCTCGTAGAGCTTCTTCTCGCCGTAGCGGTCGGACAGCTCGCGGCGCACCTCCTCGGCGAAGTAGCCGGCCGCGTAGCTCTCCGGGGTCAGCACGCGCGGGTTGACGCTGAGCGGCTCCTGCTTGGCCTTCTCGCCCTCGGGGCGGGGCACGTAGCCGTTCTCGACCATGCGGTCGATGACCCAGTTGCGGCGGGTGACGGCGGCGTCGTGCTTGAGGAAGGGCTGGTAGTTGTTCGGGCCCTTGGGCAGCGCCGCCAGATAGGCCACCTCGGCGACCGACAGCTCGTTCACGGACCGGTCGAAATAGTTCAGCGCCGCGGCCGCGACCCCGTAATTGCCGAGCCCGAGGTAGATCTCGTTGAGGTAGAGTTCGAGGATCTTCTCCTTGGGGTAGGCCTGCTCGATGCGCAGCGCCAGGAGCGCCTCGCGGATCTTGCGGGTGAAGCTCCGCTCGTTGGTGAGGAGGAAGTTCTTGGCCACCTGCTGGGTGATGGTGGAGGCGCCCTGGGCGCGCTTGCTCCCCTGCACGAACACGCTGAGAGCGCGCAGGATGCCCTCCGGGTCGAGGCCGTTGTGGGTGTAGAAGTTCTTGTCCTCGGCCGAGAGGAAGGCCTGCTTGACCAGCGGCGGGATGGCACTGGAGGGCAGGTAGAGCCGCCGCTCGCGCGAATATTCGGCCAAAAGGCTGCCGTCGCCCGCCTGGACGCGCGTCATCACCGGCGGCTCGTAGTTCTGGAGCTGGGTGTAGTCCGGCAGGTCCTTCTCGAACTTCCACACGGTCGCGGCCGCCACGCAGGCCAGGACGACGAAGACCAGTGCCCCCGTGGCGAACAGGAAACCGAAGAACCTGGCGACATGCCGCATCGGAAGAACGCCTCGCGCGCAGAGCACTGAACTGATGCGGCGGCCGGGGCTCGGCCGTCGCCACGGGCCGCATGACTAGCCGATCCGATGCGGGGACGCTGCGGCTGTTTTGTGGTAGCAATGCGACCCGGCGGCCCGTCCCCCGGTCGAGTGGCCCGGGATTCAGGCTTCTTTCATACCTGTGTCGCCACCGCCACAGGCGACCGGGCGTCGTCACCGCATCGCGGCGGGGCCGGGCGAGGCGTCGAGCGCGGGCGGCGGGACCGCGCGGGGTGCGAAGAAGCGGTCGACCGCGGAGGCCACCCCCTCCACGGTCCTGGCGCGCCACTCCGGCGACTGGAGCGCGCGCGCATCCTCCCCGCTCGACAGGTAGCCCAGTTCGAGCAGGACCGAGGGCACGTCGGGCGCCTGGAGCACCTTGAAGCCGGCGGAGCGCTCGGGGTTGCGGTTCAGCCGCGCGATCTTGGACCAGTAGCCCGTCAGGGTGCGCTGGAACTGGTGGGCATAGGTGCGGGTCTCCCGCCGCGTGAGGTCGAACAGGATGTCGGACACGTCGGCCGCCGCCGGGGCCTCGTCGAGCCCCGCCGCGGCGTCGGCCCCGTTCTCGGTCGCGGCCACGCGCGCGGCCTCCGCGTCGCTGGCCCGGTCGGACGCGGTGTAGACGGTGGCGCCCGTCACCGCCCCGTCCGACAGCGTGTCGGCGTGGACCGAGATGAACAGCGCCGCGTCGGCGTCCCGCGCCACGCGGACCCGGTCGCCGAGCGACACGAAGCTGTCGTCGCGGCGCGTCATCACCACGCGGTAGCGGTCGCCCGTCGAAAGCCTCGCCGCGAGCGCCGAGCCGAAGCCGAGCACCACGTCCTTCTCGACCGCCCCGAGGACGCCGCTCGCCCCGGGGTCGATGCCGCCGTGGCCGGGATCGATGACCACCACGGGGCGGCGGTCCGGACCGGGTGCCAGGGAGACGGCCGCGACGGCGGGCGCGGCGGGCTCCCCGCGCCGCGCCGCGGCACGGAACGAGGCCCTGTCGGTCGGCGCGAGTTCGACCGTCAGCCGCGACGCGTCCCCGCCCGCGATGCTGACCACCTCCATCCGGCGAAGCGCCGCCGGCGCCGCGAGGTCCACGACGATGCGCGACCGGCCGGGGGCGAAGAGGCCGAAGCGGAAGGCGCGGATCAGGCCGACGCCCCCGGCGCCGAGCCGGCCCGCCGCGGGGTCCACCTGGAAATTGACCTCGGGCAGGTCGATGACGAGCCGGTCCGGCCGTTCCGTCAGCGCGGCCTCGGCCGACACCTTGGCGCTGAGCTCGACGACGAGGCGGCTCACCCCGCCCGCTTCGCTCGCGGCGACGTCGACCGCCACGGGGACGCCGGCCGGCATGGCGCGGGGCGCGGCCGGGAGGCCGGGCTGGTGCCAGCTCGGGTGGCGGACGGAGGCGGTGGCGGTCGGCACCCGGATCGAGGAGGCGGCCAGCGCGGCCGCGACCAGGGAGAGCGCGGCGCCGGCGGCGCGGGATCGGCAGGCCCAACCGGTCATCCGCCCCGCTCCCGTCCGGCTCCGCGCCCACCGCCGAAGATGCGCCCCGGCCCAGGATAAGCGGTAGCGGCCGCAGGGTTAACGATCCGTTGCGACCGCCGCCACGATGACACGGGGCTGTTGCAGCGAGGAGACGCCGCGCGGGCAACTTGCCAAAGCGTCGCGATTCCCGCTATGTGTCGCATGTCGGGGTCCCGACACGGGCACGCCTCGCGGTGGTTCGGCGCTCAGGACCGACCTGCCGCCGATGGCCTGGCTCCCCCGCTTGGCATGCGTTCCCCCGCGATTATCGGCGCCGGTTCGATCGAACGCCATTCCGAACCTCTCGGGCTCGCGTCGGACATCCTCGGCAAGGCCTCCGCGTCGAACGGCGGCGCCAGCAGAGTCCACACGTCATGTTCCGACCGCTCCAGGGTCGCCACGGTTCCGTCTCTCCCCTCACGCCGTCCGTCGCGCCCGTCCGCCTCGGCCTGCGGAGCGGCACCGTCGACCGCGTTCGGAACGCCCTGCCCTTCGCCCGTCATCCATCGACGGACGCCTCCCCATCCCGGCTGCTCCGGCACCCGGCGACCCGCCACCGCACCGCTCCCCGCTTCCCCCTCGCGGCCCGCAGGGCGCGCGAGGCGTCGCCGGGGTCGGCGCGATTCCACCCTCTCCCGCGGCGCACCCCGCTCCACGCCCCTCGACCTCCCGTCGGCTTCGCGCCGGCGGTCGACACGTCGAGCTTCCGCGTGCGCCCCCTCACGAACAGAGTTCGCCATGTCCAACAGCAAGATGCTCATCGATGCGTCGCATCCGGAAGAGACCCGGGTCGTCGTCCTCAAGGGTAACCGCATCGAAGAATTCGATTTCGAATCGGCCAGCAGGAAGCAGCTGCGCGGCAACATCTACCTCGCCAAGGTCACGCGGGTCGAACCCTCCCTGCAGGCCGCCTTCGTCGAATACGGCGGCAACCGCCACGGCTTCCTGGCCTTCTCTGAGATCCACCCCGACTACTACCAGATCCCCTTCGCGGACCGGCAGGCCCTCCTGGAGGAGGAGGCCCGCGCGAACCGGGACGAGGACGACGAGGGCCGCGGCGGCAACGGCGCCGGAGAGGGCCGCCGGGAGAGTCGCGGCGGCAACGGCGGCAACGGCGGGGGCGAGTCCCGCGGCGAAGGCCGCAGCGCGCGCGGCGACAGGAACGAGCGGGGCGGCCGCGGCGAGCGGTCCGAGCGCGGGGGGGAGCGCAACCAGCGCCGCAGCCGCCGCCATCGCCGCGACGGAGCCGCCCCCCTGGATCGCCGCGGACCGGCCGACGAGAGCCTGTCGGAGCCGGTCTCCGAGACGGTCGAGAGCGACGACGCCGTGGCCCTGCTCGGCGTCGACGTCGAGGACGCGGCGTCCCTCGACGTGGCGATGGAGTCCGGAGGGGAGACCTCCGATGCCGCACCGGTCCTGACCATCCCGCTGGACGCCGTCGACGAGGCCGCGTCGGAGTTTTCCCCCGCCGCGGAGCCCCTGGAGGCGTCCGAGGACCTCCCGGGCGAGGCCGTGCCGGCCGACGCGATGCTGGCGGAAGCGCCGGCGGAGATCGAGGTCCCCGACGAGCCGACCGAGGCCGCCGACGAGGTGCCCCCGGCCGACGACGAGTTGCAGCCCGCCGGCTTCGGGGAGACGGCCGGGGACGCCCCGGAGATCGAGGCCCTCGTCGAGATGGTCGCGGAGATCGAGGCGGACGGCGAGGCTCCGGCCGGGATGCCGTTCCCGGCGGATGAAGGCGGAGACGAGCACGAGCGGGACGAGCGTCGGCAGCCCGCCCGCTCGCGCCGCTCGTCCCCGGACGACGACGAGCACCACGCGGCCGAGGACGAGCACGTCGAGCAGATCGGCGGCGACGCCCTCTCGGACGTGGCGCCCCGCCCGGTCCGCCTGCGCCGCCACTACAAGATCCAGGAGGTCATCAAGCGCCGCCAGATCCTGCTGATCCAGGTCGTCAAGGAGGAGCGCGGCAACAAGGGCGCGGCCCTCACCACCTACCTGTCGCTGGCCGGCCGCTATTCCGTGCTGATGCCCAACACCGCCAAGGGCGGCGGCATCTCGCGCAAGATCACCGACGGCGATGACCGCAAGCGCCTGAAGGCCATCGCCCAGGAGCTCGACGTGCCGGAGGGCATGGGCGTGATCCTGCGCACGGCGGGCGCGGCGCGCTCGCCCGTCGAGGTGCGGCGCGACTTCGAATACCTGCTGCGCATGTGGGAAAGCGTGCGCGAGCTGACGCTGAAGTCGAGCGCGCCGACGCTGGTCTACGAGGAGGGGTCGCTGATCAAGCGCTCGATCCGCGACCTCTACGGCAAGGAGGTTGAGGAGATCGTCGTGGCGGGCGAGGCCGGCTTCGGCGAGGCGCGCGACTTCATGCGCATGCTGATGCCCGGCAACGTCAAGAGCGTGCAGCACTACCGCGACCCGCAGCCGATCTTCGCCAAATCCGGCGTCGAGGCCCAGCTCGACGCGATGTTCTCGCCCCAGGTCACGTTGAAGTCGGGCGGCTACCTCGTCATCAACCAGACCGAGGCGCTGGTCGCCATCGACGTCAACTCGGGCCGCTCGACCCGCGAGCACAACATCGAGGACACGGCGCTGCGCACCAACATGGAGGCCGCCGACGAGGTGGCCCGCCAGTTGCGCCTGCGCGACCTCGCCGGCCTCATCGTGGTCGACTTCATCGACATGGAGGAGGGGCGCAACAACCGGGCGGTCGAGCGGCGCATCAAGGAGGCGCTGAAGAACGACCGGGCCCGCATCCAGATCGGCCGGATCTCGCATTTCGGCCTCCTGGAGATGTCGCGCCAGCGCATCCGCACCGGCGTGCTCGAAGGCTCCACGGCCGTGTGCCCGCATTGCGCGGGGACCGGCACGGTGCGCTCGACCGCCTCCATCGCGCTCCACGTCCTGCGGCTCGTCGAGGACGCGCTGATGAGGGACGCGACCTACGACCTGATCGTGCGGAGCCGCAGCGAGGTCGCGCTCTACGTGCTGAACCAGAAGCGCGCCAAGCTCGTCGAGCTGGAGCAGCGCTTCGGCATCACCATCACGGTGACGGCCGACCCGACGCTGACCGGCATGGTGTACCACGCGATCGAGCGCGGCGAGCTCGCGACCCCGGCCGTGGCGCCCGCACCCCGGCAGAACCTCGTGCGCGTCGATTCCGTGGCCCCCATCTTCGAGCCCGACGGCGCCTTCGAGGAGGAGACGGTCGACGAGGCCGGTGCGGAGGCCGAGCCGGCCGTCCCCGAAGGCGTCGAGGACGCGTCCGCGGAGGGCGGCGAACGCCGCCGCAAGCGCCGTCGCCGGCGGCGCGGGCGCGAGCGGGAGGGCGGCGAGACCGCGGCCGATGCGGCGCAGCCGTCCGACGACGGCGACGTCCTGACGGCGGAGGTCGACGGCGCGTCGAGCCCGCTGGCCGATGGGCCGGACGAGCCGTCGATGGGCGAGGCCGAGCTCGGCTTCGCGGAAGGCGCTGCGTCGGATCCGCTCGACGTCATCGCGCCCTCGGCGCTCGACATCTCCGACGCCGCGGCCGAGGACGCCGAAGTGCCGGCCGCGCCGACGCCGCGCCCCCGCCGGTCGCGCCGCACCGCGGCCCGCATCGACCGTGAGGCCGAGGCCGAGCAGGCCGCGCCCGCGACGCCGGTCGAGGACGCTCCGGCGCGGCCCCGCCGTCGCCGGCCCTCGCGGTCGCGCGGCGCCGGAGCCGAGGGCACGCCCCTGCCCGAGATCGAGATCCCGTCGGACATGGCCGAGGCTCCGAGTGCCGCGGCGGCGCCGGTCGACGCCGAACCCGTGGGCAGCCGCCCGTCGGCCGACCGCGACGTCGGCGCCGACACGGTGGAGCATCACGCGCCCGAGACGGAGCCCGAGGCGCCGGCTCCATTCGCGGCCGAGTCCACGATGGACACGATGTCGGCGCCCCCCGAACCGGCGCCCGCGCCGAAGGCCCGACCCGTTCCCGCCACGCCCGTGCCCGCCGAGGCGGACCCGGACCCGGACCGGCCGAAGCGGTCGGGCTGGTGGCAGCGCGCCAAGGCGTCGTTCGGGACCTGAACCGTCCCGTCCCGCACGGGGACCCTCGTCCCGTGCGGGGACCGGCCTTGGAACGGCCGCATGGCGGCCCCATGACCGTCGCGGGGACCGGGCCGCGGGCCCATGGGACGACCGAAAGGGTGAGAATGGTTCAACGTCGAGGCCGGTCGATCCCGGCGATCCGGTCCGCGCTGCTCGGCGCGGGGCTGCTGGCCGCGGGCCTCCTCGGCGCCGCCACGTCGGCCCCGGCCGCCGAGTTCACCCCGGCGCAGCGCGCCGAGATCGGCGGGCTCGTCAAGGACTACCTGCTGCAGAACCCGGAAGTGCTGCAGGACGCCATGGCCGAGCTCGAGCGCCGGCAGAAGGCCCAGGAGGAGGCCAAGCGCCTGCAGGTCGTCGACACCAAGTCGGCGGACCTGTTCAGCGCCCCCAACGACGCCGTGCTGGGCAACCCGAAGGGCAAGGTCACGCTGGTCGAGTTCTTCGACTACAACTGCGGCTACTGCAAGCGATCGCTCGACGACATCGGCCGGCTGATGAAGACCGAGCCCGACCTGCGCGTCGTGCTGAAGGACTTCCCCGTGCTCGGTCCGGGGTCGGTCGAAGCCGCCTATATCGCGGGCGCCGCGCGCAACCAGTTCAAGGGCGACCAGTTCTGGCAGTTCCATTCGAAGCTGCTCGCGTCGCGCGGCGCGGTCGGCAAGGCCCAGGCCCTGGCGGTCGCCAAGGACATGGGCGCCAACATGGACCAGCTCGCGAAGGACGCCGGCAGCTCCGAGGTGAAGACCGCGATCCAGGGCACCATGCAGCTCGCCGACGCGCTGAGCCTCACCGGCACGCCCTCCTTCGTGGTCGGCAAGGACGTGGTGGTGGGGGCGGTCGGTTACGACGAGCTCAAGAACCGCGTCGACAGCGTCCTCAAATGCGGCAAGGCCGTCTGCTCCTGAGGGCGGATCCGCGCCGGCACGGTCCGCCCGCGCCGGCCATTGGCTTTGCCGCGGCACTTTCATTATGAGGGCGTGACGCGGCTCCCGCCCCTCGGGTTTCGGCCGGCGCGCGCCGGCGGCCCGCCCCCCCATCACCAGAAGCTCAGCATGACCCCCATCCGAAACGGCCTGCGGACGCGCGCCAAGGGCGCCAAGCCGACGTCCGACGGTGCTCCCACCATCGATGCCGACCTCGTCCGCGCCCTGGCTCAGCTCATCGCGGAGAGCGACCTCGCCGAGATGGAGATCGAGAAGGGCGACCTGCGCATCAAGCTGGTCCGCCACGCGGCCGTGACCTACGCGTCGCCCGCGGCCCCCGCACCCTCCCTCGTCCTGTCGGCGGCTCCCGGCATGACCGTCTCGGCCGCGCCGAACGGCGCCTTCCAGGCCCCGGCGGCCGAACACCCGGGCGCCGTGAAGTCGCCGATGGTGGGCACGGTCTACCGCCGCGCCAGCCCCGAGGCGAAAGCCTTCGTCGAGGTCGGCAGCGCCGTGAAGGCCGGCGAGAAGATCCTGCTCGTCGAGGCGATGAAGACCTTCAACGAGATCGTGGCCCCCCGCGCCGGCACCGTGTCGGCCGTCCTGGTCGAGGACGGGCAACCCGTCGAATACGGCCAGCCCCTGCTCGTGATCGAGTGAGAGTCTGTGAATGAATGCCTATCTGCCCCAAAACATGTAGAAATTCCTCAATGTTTTCAGAGGGCATTCAGGCACAAGTTCGATACATTCACGGACTCCGAGGGCCGCGGGCGGGAGCGACACCATGTTCGACAAGATCCTGATCGCCAACCGCGGCGAGATCGCGTTGCGCGTCCTGCGCGCCGCGAAGGAGCTGGGCATCGCCACCGTGGCGGTCCATTCCACGGCCGACGCCGACGCCATGCACGTGCGCCTCGCCGACGAGAGCGTGTGCATCGGCCCCCCGCCGGCGCGCGACAGCTACCTCAACATCCCGGCGCTGCTGTCGGCCTGCGAGATCACCGGCGCCGACGCCATCCACCCCGGCTACGGCTTCCTGTCCGAGAACGCGCGCTTCGCCGAGATCCTCCAGGACCACGGCATCACCTTCATCGGCCCCAAAGCCGAGCACATCCGCACCATGGGCGACAAGATCGAGGCGAAGCGCACGGCCGCCGCCCTCGGCATCCCCTGCGTGCCGGGCTCGGACGGCGGCATCACGGACGACGACGCGGCGCAGCGGGTCGCCGCGGAGATCGGCTTCCCGGTCATCGTCAAGGCGGCGGCGGGCGGCGGCGGGCGCGGCATGAAGGTGGCCCGCACGGCGGCGGACCTGTCGGACGCGCTCTCCACCGCGCGGTCGGAGGCGAAGGCCGCCTTCGGGGACGACGCCGTCTACATCGAGAAATACCTGGAGAAGCCGCGCCACATCGAGATCCAGATCCTCGGCGACGGCCAGGGCAACGCCATCCACCTCGGCGAGCGCGACTGCTCGCTCCAGCGCCGCCACCAGAAGGTGTGGGAGGAGGGTCCCTCCCCCGCGCTGAACGTCGAGCAGCGCGCGGAGATCGGCGAGGTCTGCGCGGCCGCGATGCGCAAGCTCGGCTACCGCGGCGTCGGCACGGTCGAGTTCCTCTATGAGGACGGGCGCTTCTACTTCATCGAGATGAACACCCGCATCCAGGTCGAGCATCCGGTGACCGAGATGATCACCGGCATCGACCTCGTCAACGAGCAGATCCGCATCGCGGCGGGCTCGCCCCTGACCCTGAGCCAGGCCGAGGTGCGGCTCCAGGGCCACGCCATCGAGTGCCGCGTCAACGCCGAGCACCCCGACACGTTCAGGCCCTCGCCCGGCCGCATCAGCTACTTCCACACGCCGGGGGGCCTGGGCGTGCGCGTCGACAGCGCCGCCTACCAGGGCTACACGATCCCGCCCAACTACGATTCGCTGGTCGGCAAGCTCATCGTGCACGGCCGCACCCGCACGGAGGCGCTGATGCGGCTGCGGCGCACGCTCGACGAGTTCATCGTCGACGGCATCGACACCACCCTGCCGCTGTTCCGCACCCTCGTGCGCAACGCCGACGTCCAGAACGGCGCCTACGACATCCACTGGCTGGAGCACTTCCTGGCCGAGAGTGCGGGGAGCGGCGACGAGGCCTCCCGCTAGGCCGCCCAGCCGGCACGCGGGTTGCTTTCAGTCCATGCTGCGGCCGACGCCGAGGCGGGCGAGCGGCGGAGGACCCGATGGGGCGATTGTCGACGCATGTGCTGGACACGGCGCGCGGCCGCCCCGCGGCCGGCATCCCGGTCACGCTGCACCGCCTCGCGCCCGGGGGCGAGCGGGTGCCGGTGGCCGAGGCCGTGACCAACCGCGACGGGCGCACGGACGCGCCGCTGATGGCGGGCGAGGCCTTCGCGCCCGGCACCTACGAGCTGACCTTCGCGGTCGGCCCCTACCTGGCAAGCTTCGATCCGGGCGGCCCCCCGCCCTTCCTCGACGCCGTGCCGCTGCGCTTCACCATCAGCGAGGCGGACGGCCACTACCACGTGCCGCTCCTGGTCTCGCCCTGGAGCTACTCGACCTATCGGGGATCCTGATCGGAATGGCCGAACCCTATCCCCGCGACCTCGTCGGCTACGGCGAGCACCCCCCGCATCCCCGCTGGCCCGGCGACGCGCGGGTCTGCCTGCAGTTCGTCATCAACTACGAGGAGGGCGGCGAGAACAACGTCCTGCACGGCGACGCCGCCTCCGAGGCCTTCCTGTCCGAGATCGTCGGCGCCCAGCCCTGGCCGGGGCAGCGGCACGCCAACATGGAGTCGATCTACGAATACGGCTCGCGCGCCGGCTACTGGCGGCTGCATCGCCTCTTCACCGCGCGGAACATGCCCGTCACGGTCTACGCGGTGGCGTCCGCGCTGGGGCGCTATCCGGGCATCGTCGAATCGATGCGGCGCGCGGGCTGGGAGATCGCCACCCACGGGCTGAAGTGGATCGACTACCGCGACCACGCGCCCGAGGCCGAGCGCGCCGACATCGACGAGGCGGTGCGACTCCAGACGGAGCTCACCGGCGAGCGGCCGCTCGGCCTCTACCAGGGGCGCAGCTCGATCAACACGCTGGCGCTCGGATGCCAGGAGGGCGGTTTCCTCTATCTCGCGGACGCCTACGCCGACGAGCTTCCCTACTGGATCGAGGGCGCGCGCGGGCCGCAGCTCGTCGTGCCCTACACGCTCGACTGCAACGACATGCGCTTCGCCACCCCGCAGGGGTTCAACAGCGGCGACCAGTTCTTCGCCTACCTGAAGGACAGTTTCGATACGCTCTACGCCGAAGGCGAGGAGGCCCCGAAGCTGCTGTCGGTCGGGCTGCACTGCCGCCTCGTCGGCCGCCCCGGCCGCGCCGCGGCCCTGGCGCGCTTCCTCGACTACGTCCAGTCGCACGATCGGGTCTGGGTGGCGCGGCGGGTCGACATCGCCCGCCACTGGATCCGCACCCACCCGCCGGCCGGCGGCTATCGACCGAGCCGCATGGGGGAGGCGCTGTTCGTCGAGGTCTTCGGCGGCATCTTCGAGCACACCCCCGGCATCGCCCGGGCGGCGCATCGCGCGGGCCTCGGCGCCACGGAGGACAGCGCCGAGGGGCTGCACGCGGCCCTGGCGGCGGCGATGCGGGATCTGACGACGGAGGGGAGACGCGCCCTGCTCGGTGCCCACCCCGACCTCGCGGGGCGGCTGGCCCTGGCCCAGGGGCTCACCGCCGAATCGACGGGGGAACAGGCCGGGGCGGGGCTCGACCGGCTGTCGGCGGATGAGCTTTCGCGCTTCACCGCGCTGAACGACCGCTACCGGAGCCGCTTCGGCTTCCCCTTCATCATGGCGGTCAAGGGCCGCTCGAAGGGCGAGATCCTATCGGCCTTCGAGAGCCGCCTGGAGAACGATGCGGAGGCGGAATTCGCCACGGCCCTCGCCGAGGTGAAGCGCATCGCCCTGCTCCGGCTGAAGGACCGGCTGCCCGCGAAAGGCTGATCCCGCGTCTCCCCGGCGGCACCACGGCCGCCGGGGACGGATCGCGTCAGAGGACGCGGCGCAGGAGGCGGCGGATCGGGGCGGGACGGCGGTACACGAAGGGCCGGCGATAGCCGAACGGGCGGCGGTAGCCCAGGGGGCGACGATAGCCGTAGCCGCGGCGGTAATACTGGACCTGCTCGACCGCGCCGGCGGCGGCGGATTCGGCGGCGACCGGCGCGAGCCCGGCGACCGGCATCGCGGCGGCAGGCTCCGCGGCGAGGGAGGCCGCGCCGAGGGCCAGGGCACCGAGAAGGGCGATGGTGACGGAACGTGACAAGGGTAAAACTCCGGTTGGTACGCCCCTCACTAACCTGCCGCGCGCGGGTGAGTTCCCTTCCGCCGCCCCGGCGGGCGCGCCGTCCCGTTTCTCAGTAAACGTCGTTGCGCACGAACCACCCGCGCGCGGGCGTGTGCCCCTGCCCCACGGCGTCCTCGTAGTAGGTCGTGATCGTCTCGACGGCCCGCGACAGCGCGACGTGCGGGCCGGGGTGGTGGTGGACGGCGGGCACGGGGGCCGCGTCCTGCACGGGAGTGCGGATGTGGTGGCTCTGCTCGAAGAAGTAGCGCCCGTCGTCGGTCTCGTAGATGCAGATCGACACGCGGAAGCGCTCGGCCTCCACCTCGAAGAAGATGTGATATTCGGAGAAGAATTTGTGGAAAGCGACGATCCGCGGGTGCCGAAGGGCCTGCAATTCGAGGTTGGACATCATCGGCGGCCTCTCTTCGGTGCGCCATCCTTCCACAGTCGCCGCGCGATGAGAAGCCGCGGGCCGGGGCTTTTCCCCGGCGCGTCCCTCACGTCTTGAGCCGATATCCCGTGCGGAAGATCCAGGCGATGAGCCCGGCGCAGAGCAGCAGGATGGCGACCGTCATGCCGAAGCTGACCGCCGGCGGCACGTCGGCCCGGTCGAGAAAGCTCCACCGGAAGCCGTTGACGAGGTAGACGACCGGGTTGGCGTAGGCGACCTCCCGCCAGGGGTGGGGCAGGCTCTCGATCGAGTAGAAGCTGCCGCCCAGGAAGGTGAGCGGCGTCACGACCAGCAGCGGCACGACCTGGAGCTTCTCGAAGCCGTCGGCCCAGATGCCGATGACGAAGCCGAACAGGCTGAAGGTGACGGAGGTCAGCACCAGGGCGACCAGCATCCAGGCCGGGTGCTCGACGTGGAGCGGCACGAACAGCGCCGAGGTGGCGATGATGATGAGCCCGAGGACGATCGACTTCGTCGCCGCCGCCCCCACGTAGCCCGCCACGATCTCCAGGGGCGAGATCGGGGCCGACAGGATCTCGTAGATCGTGCCGGTGAAGCGGGGGAAGTAGATGCCGAACGAGGCGTTGGCGATGCTCTGGGTCAGCAGCGACAGCATCACGAGCCCCGGCACGATGAACGAGCCGTAGTCGACGCCGTCGATCGCCTGGATGCGCGAGCCCAGCGCCGCGCCGAAGACCACGAAGTAGAGCGAGGTGGAGAGCACGGGCGACACGACGCTCTGAGACAGCGTGCGCAGGGTGCGGGACATCTCGAAGCGGTAGATCGCCGCGACGGCGGGGCCGTTCACGCGCGCGGTCTCCCGGCAACTCCGGGTCTCAGTGTTATAGAGACCCTGCAACGAGCCGAAAATGCTCCCCCGTCCCTCATCCTGAGCAGGGCGCGGAGCGTCCGTGTCGAAGGACGCAGAAGCGGCCCGCCCCCGCGCGGAGGGCGCCTGCGTCCTTCGACGCGGGTCCTGCGGACCCTGCTCAGGATGAGGGGGATAGAGGAGGGTCTGATCTTCAGTGCAATCGGGGTTGTTCCGTCAGGCGGCGCCATCACGCGTCCTCCAGCCGCACGGTGGTCGGAGCCACAGCGGCCGGCGCCGCCGAGGGCGCGCTCACGAGGTCCACGAAGATGTCCTCCAGGGTGTTCTGGCTCGTGGTGACGTCGCGCACCGCGGCGCCGGCGGCGGCGAGGTCCGCCATCAGCGCGCGGATGTCCGCCTGGCCCTCCGCGGAGGGTTCGTAGGTGTAGACGAGCTGCCGCCCCTCCTCCGCGCGCTTCAGCCGGTGGCAGGCCAGCGCGTCGGGCAGCGCTTGAAGGGGTGAGGCGAGGTCGAGGATCAGCCGCTTGCGGCCCAGCTTGCGCATCAGCACGGCCTTGTTCTCGACGAGGATCAGCTCCCCGCCGCGGATCACGCCGACGCGGTCCGCCATCTCCTCGGCCTCCTCGATGTAGTGGGTGGTGAGGATGACCGTCACGCCATCGTCGCGCAGCGCGCGGACGAGCCGCCACATGTCGCGGCGCAGCTCCACGTCGACGCCGGCGGTGGGCTCGTCGAGGAACAGCAGGCGCGGCTCGTGCGACAGCGCCTTGGCGATGAGCACCCGGCGCTTCATCCCGCCCGACAACTGCATCAGCTTGGAGCTGCGCTTGTCCCACAGCGACAGGTCGCGCAGCACCTTCTCGATGTGGGCGGGGTTCCGGCGCCGGCCGAACAGGCCGCGGCTGAAGGTGACCGTGTCCCACACGGTCTCGAAGGCGTCGGTGGTGAGCTCCTGCGGCACGAGGCCGACCATGCCGCGCGCCGCGCGGTAGTCGGCCGCGATGTCGTGCCCGCCGATCGTCACGCGCCCGCCGGTCGGCCGGACGAGGCCGCAGGCGATGGAGATCAGCGTCGTCTTGCCGGCCCCGTTGGGGCCGAGCAGGGCGAAGATCTCGCCCTGGGGGATGTCGAGGTCGACGCCCTTCAGCGCCTGGAAGCCCGTCGCGTAGGTCTTGGTGAGCCGGGCTACGGAGAGGATGGGCTGCATGGGGCGCTGGTAGCCGATCCCGGCCGTCCGCGCCACCTCGCGGTCAGCCCCGCGGCTCGGGGAGGTTGCGGGGCGTCGAGAAGCGGAACGACACGTCGGGGCGGCGCGCCGACACGTTGCCGAGGCTCAGCGTCGCGGTGCGCAGCGTCGCGCTGCCGAGCAGCGTCGCGATGCCGGCCGCGACCGACAGGGCGCGCGGCCGGCGCCGCATGAGGCTCGACGCCGCGAGAAGCCCGAGCGGCAGCACCACGCCGAGCCCCGTCGCCCCGACCGCCTCGACCCGCCCGGCGGCGCTGTCATGGGCCCCGTCGACCCCCCGTTGCCGGTGCCGCGCCTGCGCGGCCGCCGCCATGGCCCATTCGGCCGCCAGCGCGATCGCCTGCACGGCGTCGAGCCCGGCCCGCACGGAGGCGTCCCGCTCCCCCAGGGCCAGGGCCGCCGCCCCGGACGCGACGGAGGCGGCGCCGAACCGCACCGCCAGGGTCTTCGGCGCGGCCGCCCAGATCGGCGTGCTCGTCGCCGACAGCAGCGAGGCCGTGTAGGTGCACAGCCCCGCGCCCGCCAGCGCCGCCGGCACGCCCGCGGCGCTGGACGCCACCTTCATCCATCGCCGCGCCGGCCACCGGTCCGCGCCCGCCTGCCCGGCCGCCGCGGCGCCCGCGAAGGCCGAGAAGCCCATCAGGAGCCAGGTGCCGATCGACATGGGCGAGGTCGCCTTGGCGACCCGCAGCATGTTGTAGAAGCGCTTCGGCGTGTGGAGGTCGTAGACCAGCAGGGCGGAGCCGACCGTCGGCGCCAGCAGCGACAGGTAGCGCCCGCGCCGCACCGCGCCCCCGAGGTCCTCCCGGCCCGTCGCCGAGGCGACCGTGGCGAGGATCTGGGCGCTGCCCGAGAGGCCCGCGAGGAAGATGTAGCCGCCCACCACGGGGGCCTCGAAGGGCCAGGGCTTGAGCTGCTGCCGGCCGTGATAGGTCGAGCCGTCCCACTCGGCGAAGGGCTCCAGGGCGGCGTCGATCCGCGGCTCGCCCGGCGTCATCCCGCCCATAGGGTCAGTCCCGGCGCGACAGGATGAGGGAGGCCGCGACCGCGAGGCCCGCCACGGCCATCAGGCCGGAGAGGAGGCTCGGCGCCACCCGGTCCGAGGGACGGGTCGGCGCCACGGGGAAGTTGTAGACCTCCGGCCGGTCGGTCAGCAGGAAGAAGGCGTTGAGGCTTTCGAGCCCGCCCGTCGCCCCCGGCGCGCCGGGCGTCCCGTAGAGGTAGGCGCTCCCGACCCCCTGCCCGTGCAGCACCTCGACGCGCTCGGCGGCGCGGCGCCGGAGGTCGCCGATCTCGCCGAACTGGATCGAATCCGTCGGGCAGGCCTTGGAGCAGGCCGGCTCCAGCCCGCCCTTGAGCCGGTCGTAGCAGAGCGTGCACTTGTGGGCCTTGCCGTCCGCCGTGCCGATGTCCACGACGCCGAAGGGGCAGGCCGGCACGCAGTAGCCGCAGCCGTTGCAGATGTCCTGCTGCACCACGACGGTGTCGAACTCGGTGCGGAACAGCGCGCCGGTCGGGCAGGCTTCGAGGCAGGGCGCGTTGTGGCAGTGCTTGCACACGTCGCTCAGCATCAGCCAGCCGCTCTGGTAGGCGGCCCCGCCGTCGCTGCGGACGCCGCCGCAGCCCGTCTTCTCGACGAAGGCCACGTGGCGCCAGGTGCTGGCCGACAGGGCGCCGGTGTTGTCGAAGCTGTCGCCCGTGAGGCCGATGCCGTCGGCCGGCAGGTTGTTCCACTCCTTGCAGGCGACCTCGCAGGCCTTGCAGCCGATGCAGACGGTCGTGTCGGTGAAGAAGCCGTAGGAGCGGCCGGGCTCGATGACGACGCCCGCCGTGAAGCGCGACTCGTCCGGGATCACGCGGTCGAGGTCGGACTCGGGGTAGTCGTTGATGCGGGGGTGGAAGTTCACCGGGCCGTCTCCGGCGCCGGCTCGGGCCGGAGGTCGATCCGCCGGGCGAGGGAGCCGATGGTGCCGGGCACGGGCTCGTAGGTCACCCGCACCCGCGCCTGCCGGGCCGCGAGGGGCGTGAGCTGGGCGGGTTCGGCCGCGCACCAGGGGCTCAGGGTGAAGAGGTGCGATATGCCCTCCCGGTCCGTGAGCTGGAACCGGGTCTCCTGGGCCAGGGTGATCCGGCCGTCCATCGTCGCCATGCCCGTCCCGAACCTCCGGCTCAGCCTTCGCTGTCAACGTCCCGGCCGGGGCCTTGTTGCAGGTGCGACACGGGGGACGGTCCCGGAACCAAGCGCGCGGCGCCTCGATTGATCGAGGCATCACGTCAGAGAGGCCCATGACCAAGCTCAGCCAAGGCCCGGCCGCCCACCTCAGGAACTTCCTGCGCGACTGGTCGCTGCCGCGCCAGATCGCGGGCCAGAGCCTGAGGGACAAGGCGGCGGAGAGCCAGACCTCGCGCGATCTGCGGCCGCGGCTGGAGGGGGCCGACCGGGTCGGCACCAGCATCTGCCCATTCTGCGCCGTCGGCTGCGCGCAGCTCATCTACAGCAAGGACGGCGTGCCGATCCACGTCGAGGGCGACCCGCGCTCGCCCGTGAACCAGGGCACGCTCTGCCCCAAGGGCGCCGGCACGCTGGGCCTGCTCCTGTCCCCGCACCGCGTCACCGAGGTGCTCTACCGCGCGCCCTACGCGGACCGCTGGGAGAAGAGGCCGCTGGAGTGGGCGATGGACCGCATCGCGGGCCTCGTGAAGCGCACGCGCGACGAGACCTTCGTGGAGCGCCTGCCGGACGGCCGCACCGTGAACCACACGGTCGGGATCGGCTCGCTCGGCGGCGCCACGATGGACAACGAGGAGAACTACCTCATCAAGAAGCTCTTCGGCGGCGGCCTGGGGATGCTCAACATCGAGAACCAGGCCCGCATCTGACACTCGTCGTCGGTACCCAGTCTGGGGACGTCGTTCGGGCGCGGTGCGGCCACCATGGCGCTGTGGGACCTGGAGAACAGCGACTGCATCGTGATCATGGGCTCCAACATGGCGGAGAACCATCCGGTCGCCTTCCGCTTCGTCGTGGAGGCCAAGCGCCGCGGCGCCACGATCATCCACGTCGACCCGCGCTTCACCCGCACCTCGGCGCTGGCCGACGTCTACGCGCCGCTGCGCTCGGGCTCGGACATCGCCTTCCTGGGCGGGATCATCCACCACATCCTCGAACACGACCTGTGGTTCAAGGAGTGGGCCATGGCCTATTCCAACATCGCCCACATCATCGAGGAGGGCTACGAGGACGCCGAGGACCACGAGGGCATCTTCTCAGGCTTCGACTCCGAGGCCCGGACCTACGAGGAGACATCCTGGCAGTACGAGGGCAAGACCGTGCCGTCCTCGGTCGCCGAGCACCGCGCGGCCTCGCGCGAGGGTGAGGAGGGCGACACGCAATCGATGCGGAAGGGCCCGCCGCCCGAGGACAGGACGCTGCAGCACCCGCGCTGCGTGTACCGGATCATGCGGCGGCACTTCGCGCGCTACACGCCCGAGATGGTGGAGAGCGTCACCGGCTGCCCCAAGGAGACCTTCCTGAAGGTGGCGGAGGCTCTGGCGACGAACTCGGGCCGGGAGCGCACGGGCGCCTTCTGCTACGCGGTCGGCTGGACGCACCATTCCACGGGCGTGCAGATCATCCGCGCCGCCTCGATCATCCAGGGGCTGCTCGGCAACGTCGGGCGGCCCGGCGGCGGCATCATGGCGCTGCGCGGCCACGTGTCGATCCAGGGCTCGACCGACATCCCGACGCTCTACAACATGCTGCCGACCTACCTGCCCCAGCCCAACGCCTTCCACGACCACGCGACGCTGTCGAGCTACCTGAAGGTCGAGACCTCGCCGACGGGCTGGTGGAACAACTTCCCCAAATACGTGGTGAGCCTGCTCAAGGCCTGGTACGGCGACGAGGCCACGGCCGGCAACGACTACGGCTACGGGCACCTGCCGAAGCTCACCGGCGACGTGTCGCAGGAGCCCATGACGCTGTGCATGGTGGACGGCGTGGTGAAGGGCCAGTTCATCATGGGCCAGAACCCGCTCGTCGGCGCCGTCAACGCCGACATGGTCGAGAAGGGCCTGGGCCGGCTCGACTGGCTCGTCGTGCGCGACATGGCCATGATCGAGAGCGCCGACTTCTGGCAGCACGGGCGGCTGGTCGAGCGGGGCGAGACGAGCCCGGAGCGGATCGCCACCGAGGTGTTCTTCCTGCCCTGCGCCATGCCGGGCGAGAAGGACGGCACCGTCACCAACACGAGCCGGCTCGTGCAGTGGCACGACGTCGTCTGCGAGGCGCCGGGCGACTGCCGCTCCGACCTGTGGTTCATGTACCACCTGGGCTCGCGGCTGAAGGCGCTCTACGCCGACAGCGACGAGCCGCGCGACGCCGCCATCCGGGCGCTGACCTGGGACTATCCCGTGAAGGGGCCGCGCCGGGAGCCCGACGCCGAGGCCGTGCTGAAGGAGATCAACGGCTACACGGTGGCGGACCGCAAGCAGGTCGCGAAGTACCAGGACCTCAAGGACGACGGCTCGACCGCCTGCGGCGGCTGGATGTACTGCGGCATCTTCCCCGAGGAGGGCCGCAACATGGCGCGCTCGCGCCGGCCGGACACGCCGGGCGGCAAGGGCAACCACCTCGACTGGGCCTTCTCCTGGCCCTCCAACCGGCGCACCCTCTATAACCGCGCCTCGGCCGACCCGGCGGGGGTGCCCTGGTCGGAGCGCAAGAGGCTCGTCTGGTGGGACGAGGCGAAGGCGAAGTGGGACGGCGACGACGTGCCGGACTTCGTCGAGACCAAGCGCCCCGACATGCGGCCGGACTGGGCGACGGAGCCGACCGGCATGGACGCGCTCGGCGGCGACAAGCCCTTCATCATGGAGGCCGACGGCCATTGCCAGCTCTTCGTGCCGACGGGCCTGAAGGACGGCCCGCTGCCCACCCACTACGAGCCGCTGGAGAGCCCCGTCCGCAACCCGATGCACGGACAGCAGGTCAACCCCACGGCCAAGATCTGGCCGCGGCCGGGCAACGAGCTGCACGCGCCGGCCGACCCGCTCTACCCCTACGTGTTCACGACCTATCGCCTGACCGAGCTCCACTGCGGCGGCATCTCGACCCGCATCATGCCGCACACGGCGGAGTTGCAGCCCGAAGCCTTCGTCGAAGTGTCGCCGGAGCTGGCGCGCGAGCTCGGCATCGCGCATCTCGGCTGGACGGTGCTGTCGACCTCGCGGGGCGCCATCGAGGTCAAGGCCATGGTGACGGAGCGCGTGCGGCCCTTCAGGATCGCGGGCCGCACCGTGCATCAGGTCGGCATGCCCTGGGTCTTCGGCCGCCTGGGCTACAACCCGGGCGCGGCCGCCAACGTGCTGCTCGCCATCACGGGCGACGCCAACACCTCCATCCACTCCACCAAGGCCCTCACCTGCGGGCTGCGGGCGGGGCGGCTCGATGGTTGAGGCGGACCCCGGGCGCGAGGCGCTCTCCCAGGTGGACCGCGCCCTCGCGGCGCGGCCGGCGCGCGACGGCTATGCGCTGACGGCGGCCGTGCAGGGGCTCGCGGCCCTGCGCGACGACGTCATCGCGCGGCACCGCCGCGACGGCGGCACGCGCTGGCGCGGCACGCTGGAGCGCGTCAACGCCGTCATCAGCGTGGTGATGGCGGCGGAGTTCCCGCTCGGCGAGATGCCCTGGGCCGAGCTGGAGCGCGCGCGGGACTGGCTCGCCGGGATCGTCCGGGAGGAGGCGGCTCACGGGGTGTCCGGCTGATCGATTCAGCCCACCCTCCCCCGCTCGTCCCCGCGGAGGCGGGGACGAGCGGGGGAGGGAAGCGATCAGACGGAGATCAGCTCAGAGTTTGTGAATGTATCGAACTTGTGACTGAATGCCCTCTGAAAACATTCAGGAATTTCTGCCAGTTTCGGGGCAGACGGGCATTCATTCACAAACTCTCAGTAGCCGCGGGGATAGACCGCCTGGGTCTTGAACGGCTTCACGTGGGGCAGCGGCATCAGCACGAGTCCGCGGTCGACGGAGCCCGGCGCGCTGCCGGGATTGTTGAACAGCACCGTCAGGGGCTGGCCCGTGAAGCGGCTCACCTCCAGATGCCGCATCGGCCGCACCGGCGCCTCGACCGCGCCGATCCGGTTCCCCTCGGGCGTGTAGGACGGGAAGACGACGATGCGCGGCAGGCATTCGGGGGAAGCGGGCTCGCAGGCGCGGGCCGCGGAGGCCGCGAGGATGAGAGCGAGGGCCGATGAGGCGACGACGGTCGTGTGGCGCATGGCGGGCTCCTCGGGGCGGCGGCGACTCGGAGTATTGTCGCCGAAAGGGTTGAGACCTCCTTACGCCGCCGCCTCGCCCTCCTCGCCGGGGAACAGCGACAGCAGACCCGCCTCCGAGGCCGGGCAGACCCCGCGCTCGGTGATGAGCCCGGTGACCAGCCGGGCCGGGGTGACGTCGAAGGCGTAGTTGCAGGCGGCGCTGCCGCGCGGCGTCACCCGCACGGTCTCGATGGCGCCGGAGGCCGTCTCGCCCGACATGAACATCACCTCGTCGGGGGAGCGCTCCTCGATCGGGATCTCGGCGACGCCGTCGCTGATCCGCCAGTCCACCGTCGAGGACGGCAACGCCACGTAGAAGGGCACGCCGTTGTCCCGCGCCGCCAGGGCCTTGAGATAGGTCCCGACCTTGTTGCACACGTCGCCGGACCGCGTGGTGCGGTCGGTGCCGACGATGCAGAGATCGACGCGGCCGTGCTGCATCAGGTGCCCGCCGACGTTGTCCACCACGACCGTGTGGGGGACGCCCTCGGCCAGCAGCTCGTAGGCCGTGAGGCTGGCGCCCTGGTTGCGGGGCCGGGTCTCGTCGACCCAGACGTGGACCGGCACGCC
>CAXTBR010000002.1:0-89191 GCA_964242785.1 uncultured Lichenihabitans sp.
GCTGGAAACCGCCACCCACTTCCATGAACCGGAGGGACCTGAGCAGTTACCCTTTCCTAATATGTATTTCAGAACCGATTGTATCCCAATAGCTCCTTTTTCTTTGCGAAGGACGAATACCGTAATCAGCGCAAAACGCGAGGTATTCACCCTCGCTATCTGCGCTTTTCGTAAGCTTCACGCCAAGCAACTGGGAAATAGTAGGATTAGTGTGTTTTCCATCTAAAATACCAGACCCGCCTAAATGTTTTTCGATGGAATTATCCTTATAACCTAGAAAACGATTTGGGAAAAAGCTACGTTCTCCAGCTACATCGACTATGAGAAAGCAAGCTCCGTTCGCAATTCTGCTCCGCGCAAAATTCGACTCCTCTACCGTTTCGGAATGTAGATAGGATGCCATCGTGGCGCAGTTGCTCGTCACCTCGTCGAGGCGGTCCACCAATTCGAGCATCATGCGCGCAGCCTCCTCATCCACGAACTTGCCACCAGCCTAGCGTTGAAATGCAGGATGCGGCAAGCTGGGGTGAGCGGGGTGGCGCACCTAGCTTGGGATGCGACAGATATTCCGCCGACATCACAAGGGAGGTAGTAATGACAGAAGATCGTCAGCCATTGTCAGATGAACAAGCAAAGAGACTTGTGGACATGGTAGCAAAGAAAGCGTAGTAACTAATCCGCGTAACTGATGCTGATCCAGAAATAAAAACTGGCATCAACTACGTCTTCGTGGGAAACGTACCGCATGATGCGGGTAAGAAAAAGTTTATAGAGGACGTTGAGGAGCTAATGCGAAGGCATTACGGTCCGTAGGTCACACAGACCAAAGGTGTGACCCGCCGAGCCCCGGTAGGTCACACACGTATATATGTCCCTAAAATTGTACCACCAGAATGATTCCTGCAGCGATAAAACTGCTGGTCGTCACCGCGGGCGAAATCCCGGCCGACGCGGCCCCGGCCTCGAACAGCCGACGGTCGCCGATCACGACGGTGGGGCCCGATGCCCGCCGGAGCGCCCATGGCCAAGGCGAGGGTCGGCAGGTGAGCGCCGCTCCGCGTTTGGTCGAACTCGTCTCGCGTGAGCTTCGGGGCGCCGAACCCGGATCAGGACCCGCCAGGGTGATGGGGTGAAGGTCTGTGCCGTCGCCGGAACCCCGCCGGACCTACGATGGGCAGCCCCGGTCGCGCTCCTCCTGGACGATGACGTCGACGGTGCGCCGGTCGTTCAGCGACAGCGGCACCTCGTCGATGTCGTCGTACTGGCAGCCGGCGTTGCCGAAGGCGCGGATGGCGCGGGCGGTCTTGAAGCAGTAGCCGGCCTGCCTGTAGATCGCGTTGCGCTGGGTCCACAGGGCCGCGCAACTCTCGGCCCTGGCCGGGGAGGCCAGCGCCGACGCGGCGAGCCACGCGCAGGCGGCCGCGGACATCACCCTCACCATGGCCCATCCCCCTCCGAACTGGCCCCAGATTACGCCGCGCCACGGCGCGATGGGAAGGGCCCGGCTCGGGGCACCCACGTCGATCAGTGCTGCGAATGAGCGCTCGTCGCAGAGGGGCGAGGCCGACAAAGCGCGGCACTGATCGATGCGGGAACCCTCACGTCGCGTCGCGCAGCCAGACCTGCATGTCGCCCGGCGCGCGGTTGTCCCAGGCGAAATAGGGCACGGCCTTGAAGGGGGTCGGCTCCGTCGCGGGCGGGTCGGCGCGGTAGAGCGCGCCGTCCCAGCCCGCCGCGCCGTCCCTGGTCCCCTCGCCGGTGAGCGTCACGACCCCGCCGAGCAGGTCGGGCTCGAAGGACGCCGCCAGCGGCGCGGCCCGCGGCACGCTGAGGCCCTGCACGCCGCCCGGGTTGTCGACGGCCTCGGCGCAGTAGAGCAGCGGGCCGCGCCGCAGCGCCACGCGGCCGAGGTCCTGGCGCACCGCCGGATGGGCGTAGAGCCGCTCGGGGCGCATCTCCAGGTCGAGCCGCACGGCCTCGCCCCCGCGCCATTCGCGGTCGAGCGCCACGTAGCCGTCGGCCGTCGCGGCCGCGACGTCGATCCGCTCGCCGTCCACCGACAGGGTGGCGCCGCGGCACCAGCCGGGCACGCGCAGGTGCAGCGTGAAGCGGGTCGGCGCCGGGACGTCGACCGCGAGCGCCACGGCCCCGTCCCACGGGTAGCGGCTCTCCTGGGTCAGGGTGACGGGGCGCCCGCCCACCTCCAGCCGCGCCGTGCTGTCGCCGTAGACATGGACCGCGACCGCGTCGTCCGACACGCCGTAGAGGTAGCTGCCGACCGAGGCCACCAGCCGCGCCACGTTGGGCGGGCAGCAGGGGCAGCGGTGCCAGCGCCAGCGGTGGTGGCCCCCGTGGCTTTCGAGCGGGTTCTCGTAGAAGAACAGCGCGCCGTCGAGCGACAGGCCGGAGATCGAGCCGTTGTAGAGCGCGAGCTCCATGGCGTCGGCGTAGCGCGCGTCGGGCCCCATGCCGAGCATGCGGTTCGCCCAGAACACCAGCCCCACGGCCGCGCAGGTCTCGGCATAGGCCGTGTCGTTGGGCAGGTCGTAGTCGGCCGTGAAACCCTCGTTGTGGGCCGAGGGGCCGAGGCCGCCGGTGGCGTAGAGCCGCCTGGTGTGGAGGTCGTCCCACAGCCGGTCGAGAGCCGCGCGCAGCGTGCCGTCGCCGTATTCGGTCGCGACGTCCGCCATCCCGGAATAGAGGTACATGGCCCGCACCGCGTGGCCCACGACCTTCTTCTGCTCGCGCACGGGGGCGTGCGACTGGCTGTATTCGTGGGTCTGGTGGTCGAAGGCGGCCGGGTCCTCGCCGCGCGCCCGCGCCTCCTCGTCGAAATAATGGGGCTGCCGGCCGCGCTGCTCGACGAAGTAGCGGGCGAGGTCCAGGTAGCGCCGCTCGCCCGTCACCCGCGCGAGCTTGACCAGGGCGAGCTCGATCTCCTCGTGGCCGCAGTAGCCGCGGCGCTGCCCCGGCCCCGGCCCGAACACCGTGCCGATGTGGTCGGCGTAGCGGCACATCACGTCGAGCAGCTTGCGCTTGCCGGTCGCCTGGAAGTACGCCACCGCGCCCTCGATCAGGTGGCCCGCGCAGTAGATCTCGTGGCAGTCGCGCAGGTTGGTCCAGCGCAGGCCCGGCTGCATGCGCTGGTACCAGCTCGACAGGTAGCCGTCCGGCTGCTGGAGCTTCGCGAACATATCGACGAGGGCGTCGATCTTGGCCTCGAGCTCCGGGTTCGTCCGGCGGTGGAGCGTGTAGGCCGCGGTCTCGATCACCTTGCCGAGGTCGCTGTCCCAGAACATCTGCTGGGACACGGTCGACACGGAATCGTCGCGATCGCGCAGGAAGGGGAGGCGCTGCGCCGGCACGGGCCGGTCGGGGTCGACCTGGTCCAGCATGCCGGCCTCGACGCAGCGCTCGTAGAGGATGTCGGCCGTGCGGGCCGCCACCGCGTCGGCGCGGGCGCCCCAGAAGCCGCGCAGCTCGACCTGAGGCGCGGCGGGCGGGCGGAAGCGCGCGCTCGGGCGCGCGGCGGCGGCGGGCGTGTCGGACATGGGGAGGCTCCGGGGTGGGGGTTCACTTCACCGCCCCGGCCGTGAGGCCGCGGACGTAGAAGCGCTGGAGGAGGAGGAACAGGACGAGGCAGGGGATCATCATGGCGGTGACGCCCGCCTGCACGGCGCCCCAGTCGACGGCGCCGTAGCGGCCGGACTGCACGGCCGCCACCATCAGCGGCAGGGTGAAGGTGCGCTGGTCGGTGAGCAGCACCAGGGCGCCGAAGAACTCGTTCCAACTGTTCAGGAAGGCGAAGAGCCCGACCGTGACGACCCCCGGCCAGACGAGCGGCAGCAGCGTCAGCGCGAGGAGCTGGAGACTGCCGGCGCCGTCCATCCGGGCCGCCTCTTCGATCTCCTTCGGCACGGCGTCGAAGCTGTTGCGCATCATGAAGACCGAGAAGGGCAGTTGCAGCGTGACGTAGACGAGCACGAGGCCGACGAGCGAGTTCTGCAGCCCCAGCGTCGACAGGATCAGGAAGATCGGCGTCACGATGGACTGGAACGGCACCATCAGGGTGGCCAGGATCAGCACGAAGAACAGGCCCTGGAACGGGAAACGGTGGCGCGAGAAGCCGTAGCCGGCGAGCAGCGCCACGGCCCCGGTCAGCACGGCGCTCGACACCGACACCAGCGTGCTGTTGAGCGCCGCGTGCCAGAAGCCGGCCCCGAAGCCGTCGAGCCCGGCGTAGTTGTCCAGCGACACGCCGGTGGTGGGCCAGGGCGGCAGGGGCGGCTGGCGGGCTTCGAGCGGCGGCTTGAAGGTCGACAGCACCGTCCAGGCGATGGGCGCGATGAACAGGGCCGCGGCCGCGAGGCCGAGCGCGTGGGGCCAGGCGAGGCCGAACCGGCGGGCGGGGGTGAGGGGCCGGCGGGCCGGGACGGCCGTCATGCCCCCTCCGGCGCGCGCAACAGGCGGAGCTGCACGAGGCTCAGCGCCACCAGGATCACGAGCAGCACCACCGACAGCGCCGCGCCGTAGCCGAGCTTGAACGACACGAAGGACTGGTTGAAGATCCAGTAGACGGCCGTCAGCGTGCCGTTGCGCGGGCCGCCGCGCAGGATGATGTAGAACTGGTCGAAGGCCAGCACCGAGCCCGCGACCGACAGGATCAGCGCCAGCGCCAGCGTGCGGCGGATCAGCGGCAGGGTGATGAGCCGGAAGCGCGCCAGCGCCCCGGCGCCGTCGAGCTTGGCGGCCTCGTGGAGGTCGGAGGGGATCGCCTGGAGCCCCGTCATGATGATCACCATGGTGAAGCCCGCGACCTTCCACACCACCATGGCGACGACCGACCAGAAGGCCGGGTCGAAGGTGGCCAGCAGGTTGAACTTGCCGTCCGTCAGCCCGAGCGCCGCCGCCGCGGGGCTGAACAGGCCGGCGTCGACGTCGAGCAGCCACGACCACAGCAGGCTCGCCGAGGCGAAGCCCACCACCACGGGCAGGAAGAAGGCCGTGCGGTAGAGGCCGTTGAGCGGGCGCGGGCGCTCGACGAAGAGCGCCAGCGGGAAGGCCACGGCGAAGATCGCCACCGTCACCACGCCCGTGTAGAGCGCCGTGAAGCGCAGCGCGGTCCAGAACCGGACGTCCTTGAGGATGGCCTCGTAATTGGCGAGGCCGATGAAGCGGTGCACGCCCACCAGCGGCCAGTTATGGAGCGACATCCACACGGTCATCGACAGCGGCAGGACGAAGAACAGCGCCACCAGCGCCATGGCGGGCGCGACGTAGAGCAGGCCGGCGATCTGCCCCCGCCGCCGGCGGGAGCGGGGGGCCGGGCGCGCCGCCGCCATGGCCGGCCGCGCCGCGCCCGTCAGGCCCGACACGGGGGGCGCCTCCCTCGCGCGGCCCACGCGCCCGCTACTTCGCCGGGGCCGCGTCGATGATCGACTGCATGGCCTGCTCGCCGGTGGCGACCGCCTCGTCGACGCTGTCGCCGAAGATCGCGTCGTTGAGCATCTGGATCCAGGGCCCGTTGGCCGAGTTGAAGGCGTCGTTGTAGACGGTCGAATAGGGCGTGCGGCCCTTGGCCATGGCCTGGGCGACGATCCCGTAGCGCGGGTCGAGGTCCTTCAGGGCCTCGGCCGCGAGATCGCCGCGCACCGGCAGGCTGCCGTATCGGGCCAGGATCGTCTGGCCTTCGAGCGAATAGGCGTAGTCCAGGAACGCCTTCAGCACGGCGATCTTCTTGCTGCCCTTGGTGACGACGAGGTTGTCGCCGCCCGCGAAGGACGACCAGCCGCCGTCCTTGCCCGGCAGGAAGGTGACGCCGTAGTCGATCTGCGCATATTGCGTGTTCAGCGCCCCGATGGCGAAGGCCCCGAGCGGCGCCATGCCGACCTTGCCGGTGGCGAAGGCCGCGAAGAAGTTGGCGCCGGTGTCGGTCTGGGCGCCGGCCGGGACCATGCCCTTGCCCACCATGCCGCGGTAGAGCGCGATGGCCCCGCGCATCTGCGGCGTGTCGAGGGCCGCCTTGCCGCCGTCCTCGCTCAGCACTTCCCCGCCCGAGGCCCAGACCAGCGGGGTCAGCGTGAAGGCCATGCAGCCCGCGCAGTTGCCGGAGAAGTAGAAGCCCTTCACGTCGCCGCCGAGCGCGTTGACCTTGGCGGCGTCCTCCGCCATCTCGGCCCAGGTCGTCGGCCCCTTCTCGGGGTCGAGCCCGGCCCTCTTGAACAGGGCCTTGTTCCAGATCAGCACCGAGCCCTCGGCCGAGAAGGGCAGGCCGTAGACCCGGCCCCTGTAGGTGCCGATCTTGACGTGGGCGGGCGACAGGCTGGCGAGGTAGGGCAGCGACTGCGCCCAGTCGGTGATGTCCTCGAGCTGCCCCGAGGCCGCGAAGGCCGGGTTGTAGACGATGTCGAGCGAGAGCGCGTCGGGCGCCGAGCCGCCGGCCGCCGCGGCCCCGTATTTCTGGATGATCTCGCCGTTGGGGATGATGTCGAGCTCGATCTTGTCGTCGTGGCCCTTGTTGAAGGCGTCCACGACCCGCGGCATGAAGTTCGAGCCGTCGGACCTCACCCAGAGGCTCGCGGTCTCGGCCCGCGCGCCCGTCGCCAGCGCGAGCGCCGCGGATGCGGCCAGCGCGACGGCCGCCGCGCGTCCCATGGTGCCTCGTGTCATCGTCCCCTCCCTCTGCTGGTCGTTGGGCGCGGTGGTTATCCCGCCGCTGCCGCCGCATCTTCGCCGAGCCCCGCCCCGCAGGACGCCCGCACCACCAGCGTGCAGGGGTGCCGTCGCAGGCCGGGCTCGACGGGTCGCCCCTCGACCAGCGCCAGCAGGGTCAGCCCCGCCTCGCGCCCGAGGGCCGCGAGGTTCATGTCCACGCTGGTGAGCGGCGGGCGCGAGGCTTCCGCCACGATCGCCCAGTTGTCGAACCCCACCACGCCCACGTCCTCGGGCACGCGCACGCCGCGCTCCCGCAGGGCGTCGACCACGCCCCGCGCGATCTGGTCGTTGCCGCAGAAGATCCCGTCGGGCCGGCGCGCCCCCTGGCCCCACAGGCGTTCGACGGCCGCGTGGCCCCAGGCCTCCGACCACTGGCCGACCAGCGGGGCCGGCGCGTCGAGGCCGGCGCGGCGCAGGGCGAGCCGCGCCGCGTTGGCCCGCACCTGCACGACCTCGAAGCTCGACGGGCCCGTGACGTGGGCGATGCGGCGGCGGCCGAGCCGGGCGAGATGGGCGACGGCCTGGGCGGCCCCGTCGGCGTCGTCCGACACCAGCGCGGGAGCGCCGGGCGCGGGGCGGGTGAAGGCGTAGACGACCGGCACGCCCAAGCCGTCGAGCGCGACGGGCAGGCGGCGGTCGATGCGCCGGCCGGTCGCGATGATGCCGTCCACGCGCTTGTCGAGGAGGGCGCGGACATGCCTCTGCGCGCGGCCGGGATCGTCGTCGACGTTGCACAGGAACACCGACACGCCGTGGTCGGCGAGCGCGTCCGACACGCCCGCCATCACGGGCAGCGAGAAACGGCCGTAGCCGTCGTCCGTGAGCAGGCCGACCGTGAAGCTGCGCCGGCTGACGAGGCTGCGGGCCAGGGCGTTGGGGCGGAAGCGGAGCGCCGCGGCGGCCTCGTGGACGCGCGCCCGCGTCCCGTCCGTCATGCGCCCGATGCCGTTCAGCGCCTTGGACGCGGTGGCGACGCTGACGCCGGCGGCGGCCGCGACGTCGCGCAGCGTCGCCGGCCGGCCCGGCGCGGCCTCGGCGGTCTCGGTCTGAGTCGACGCCCTGTCCGACACGCTCCACCCTGCGCCGTTCTCGCGTCCCGCGGGGGCGAGGCCCCGCTGGAAAAACGTTTTCTCAGCGCAGACTATGGCGGCTCACCCCGCCCGTCAAGCGGGATGGATCCGGGGGTTGAGGGTCATCGGCACCCGTTTGGGCTGGAAGATACCCCACCCTCCCTCATCCTGAGCCAGCGTTGGCACACATCACCGACGCAGGGCGTTTGCGCCCTTCTCCCGCCTGCGGGAGAAGGTGCCCGGCAGGGCGGATGAGGGGAGATTCCACAGGTGGTGGATGGATCTCCCCTCATCCGGCGCTGCGCGCCACCCGGGTCCCATCCCGGCGAGCCGGGATGGGTTCCCGATTCTCCTCGCTGGGGAGAAGGGCACCCCCCGCGGTCGCCGGGATGTGTGCCAACCCTCGCTCAGGATGAGGGGGTGGGAGAAGACTGGGTTCTTGCCGCGATCTCAGTGCCTATGGGGTGGAGGCCCGGCCCGGCGTGGAAGGCCGCCTCGAAGGCCCGGCGGTCGCTCGGCACGGGCGGGAAGGTGTCGGTCTCGGTGGCCGAGCGGGGCCGTGAAGGTGCTCGGCGTCACGTCACCCGGCCCCGGGCCGCCACCGGGACGACCGCCACCACGGCGTCGCCGCGCACGAGCGCGACCTCGTCGAAGAGGTTGGACACCGGGCAGGCGTGGTTCGGGATGATCCGCACCGCGTCGCCCACCCTCGGCTCGTCGCCCGGCACGGCGAGGTCGAGGATGCCGTGCTCCTCGCTCAGGCCCGACAGCACGGCCCCCGGCAGGGCCGGGATCAGCCCGAAGCCCGGGAGGCCGAGCGTGTCGCTGGTGAGGGCCTTCGAGCCGGCGTCGATCACGGCCCGCCCCGCGGTGGGGCGGGACACGACGGTCGCCAGCACCGTGAGCGCGCAGTCCTCGACCGAGCCGACGCCGTGCTCGACCTGGAACCGGTCGAGGTAGATGTAGGTCCCGGGCCGGTATTCGGTCACGCCGTCGAGCTCGCCGGCCCGCCACAGGTCCGGCGTGCCGCCGCTGGACACGGTCTCGGGGCGCAGGCCGGCGCCGTCGAGCAGCGCCACGGCGCGCCGCAGCCAGTCGCCGCTCTGCGTCGTGCCGCCCTTGGCCGGATAGGTCATCAGGCCGGCGAAGCGGAGCCCCGGCGCGGCCGCGATGCGCCGGGCGAGCGCCAGCGCGTCCTCGGGCGTCTGCACGCCGACGCGCCCGCCGCCGGTGTCGCATTCCACCAGCACGGGGAGGGGGTGGGGCGCGGCCGCGAAACTCGCCGCATAGCCGTCCACCGCCACGGCATTGTCGGCCGTGACCTTCAGGGCCGTGCGCGCCGCGAGGGCGCGGAGCCGGGCCAGCTTGGCGCCGCCCAGGATGTTGTAGGGCAGGAAGATGTCGGTGAGGCCGGCGTCGGCCATCACCTCGGCCTCGCCGAGCTTCTGGCAGGTGATGCCGACGGCGCCGAGCTCGACCTGCCGCCGGGCGAAGCGCGGCAGCTTGTGGGTCTTGATGTGCGGCCGCAGGGCGAGGCCGTGCCGGTCCGCGAAGGCCTGGGCGCGGGCGAGGTTGGCCTCGACCCGGTCGAGGTCGACCAGCACGGCCGGCGTCTGGAGGTCGAGGATGCTGGCGGGCGGGTCGGCGATCGTCTCGGTATCGGGGGTCATGCGAGCTGCTCGATGAAGGGGAGGCTGCCGGCCATGAGCCCGGCGTCGACCGGCAGCGCCACGCCGGTGATGCCGGAGGAGCGGGGCGAGGCCAGGAACACGGCGGCCTCGGCGACCTCGCGCGGGTCGACGAGGCGGCCGAGCGGGTAGAGGCGCGACACGCGCTCGACGATGCCCGGATCCCGCGCGATCCGGTGGTCCCAGGCGGCGGTCCGCACCGAGCCCGGGCACAGGGCGTTGGCCCGCAGCCCGTCGCGGCCGTATTCGGTCGCGATGGCGCGCGCATAGGCCACGAGCCCGGCCTTGGCGGCCGAATAGGCCGGGTTGCCGAAATGGGCCAGCGCGTTGACCGAGGCCACGAACACGAAGGCGCCATGCCCCCGGGCCCGCAGGGGGCCGAGGAGGGGCGCGGTGAGGTTCCGCGCGCCCGTGAGGTTGATGTCGATCTCGGCGTCCCAGGCCGCGTCGTCGAGCTGGTCGAGCGTCTCGGCGCGGGTGAAGCCGGCGTTGCTGATCACCGCGTCCGGCAGGCCGACCGCCGCCGTGACGCGCGCCACGGCCGCGCGGCAGGCGGCGGCGTCCGTCAGGTCGAAGACGGCGTCGTGCTCCGCGCCGAGCGGCGCGAGCAGCTCCGCCGAGCGGTCGCAGGCGATGACGCGGCCCCCGGCCTCCCGGACGGCCCGCACCAGGGCGCCGCCGATGCCGCCGCCGGCGCCGGTGACGAGCACCCATCGACCGTCGAGATCGCCCATCCTGCTTCGCCTCCCGGGCGCCTCAAGCCGCGCCGCGCCGCGCGCCCGTCATGGGCCGCGCCGCGTGCCCGTCATAGGATGGGGCATGTAGCCCGTGAAGCCGGCGATCTTCCAGCGCCCCTCGACGCGCCGGCAGACGTACAGGGTCTGCCAGTTCAGGACCTCGACCGTGCCGTCCGCGGCCTCCACGGTGCCGTCGAACTTCTTGTGCGCGACCGCCGCGTCGCCGTTGACGTCGATGTCCCGCAGCACGGTCGCGGCGAAGATGCCGTCGCGCAGGCTTCCCCTGTAGCTCTTCTGCGCGGACGCCTCGGCCTGCCCCAGCCAGTCGGCCCGGTAGCTCGCGAGGTCGTAGCTCAGCCGCCACGAATCGGGGTTCGCCGACCCGTGGGCATGCACCCCGAAGAACCCCTCCGTCACGAAATCCGGCTCCGTCAGGCTCCAGTCGGCCGCCACGAAGGCGTCGATGTCGCGCCGCACCAGCATCTCCCAGATGGCGTGGCGGTCGGGGTCGCCGGGCGGGAAGGGGTTCTGGTCATGGGAGGGCATCGAGGGTCTCCGTCGCGAGGGTGGGCCCGGTCTTCGGGCCGGGCTTCCCCGGCAGCGGCCCCTTATGCCGCGGCGCGTGCGCCGTGAAAACCCGCGCGGGGCTTCGCCTCGGTCCCGGCCCTTCGCGGATCGAATCATGACGGATCGCAGGGTGATGATGTCGGGTCGCGTCAGTCTGGTTTCAAAAGGTCCTCGGCCTTTGGAATCCCTCACGGAGGGACCATCACCCTGGACTCCGATGAGAGCCCGACGGCCGTGGGAGCCCTCAGCTTGCGGGCGAGAGCGCCCCGCGCCTGCGCTCCAGATCGGCGACGACGTCGGCCAGCGCCGCTCGGGCGTGTTCATGGGCTCCCTCGTCACGGCCGAGAGCCGCCGCCATATTGGCCCCCATGGCCCGGGCGCCGACCCCGGACGGCGACGGGTCGAGCTCTTCATCGATGGAGTGGAGGAGCACGAAAGCGCCCCTGGGATCGTAGGGATGCGATCCGATCAGGGTCTTGGCCAGCACGATAAGGACGAGGAGTCGCGTTCGATCGACCATGGGTGACGAAGCCTCCATCCGTCGGACGTCACTCATGACGAGGCCAGCGCCGCCCCCCATCCGGAGTCGATCCGGAACAGGACCATGCCCCGTTCGTCCTTGACGGCGATCCGCCATGCCCTGACGGCGTCCGACCCCGCGGGCATCGCTCTCAGCAGCATGGCGGCGCGTCGCACGGCTTCACGGCGGGCCGCCCTGTCGTCGACGAAATCGACGCCCTGCGTGTCGGACGTGCATCTGCCGTCGGACACGTCGAAGAAGAAACGAGGCATGCGCCACCCATCTCGTCGGGAGAGCGCTGGACGCTCCCAGGCGGCGGCATCCGAGGACTGGACCGACGATGGGGACGATGTACGATGACGTACCGAGGGGCGCACTAACCTTTGACAGGCGGGACGGCGGATCGGGCCGAAAGGGTCTCACCCGCGTGGATTCCAGCTCGCGGCGACCCTCACCCGGCGCGGTGAAGATGGGAGACGAGCCTCGCTTGTATCCGGGTCTCGCGACGTCCATCTCTATTTCACCATCCGCCGACATTTCGGGCGCGGACGGTTGAGAGACGGCGTGCGCTCTTGCCCCATCGGGGGAGAACGGCTGTGGCCATCTTTCAATCATCGACCGTTCGCAATCGCCTGCTCGCGATCCTCGATCCGGACGACTTCGCCCTGCTCGAACCGAAGCTGGAGCGCGTGCCCCTCGTCCTCACCACGGTGGTGATCGAGGCTCACACCCCCATCCGGCACGTCTTCTTCCCTGAAAGCGGCATCGTGTCGACGGTCGCCAACACGGAGGAAGGCCGGATCGAGGTCGGGGTCATCGGTCGCGAAGGGCTGGCCGGCACTCCGGTGATCCTCGGGACCGACCAGACCCCGCACAGCTACGTGATCCAGGCCCAGGGCGAGAGCCTGCGCATCGGCACGGCGGATCTGCGGGCCGCGATCGCGGCACGCCCGTCCATCTTCCGGCCCCTGGGGCTGTTCGTCCAGGCGCTGATCGTCCAGATGGCGCAGACGGCCTACGCGAACGCGACCTTCGACATCGAAGCCAGGCTGGCGCGCTGGATCCTGATGACCCAGGACCGCGTCGGCGGCGACGAGCTCGTGCTCACGCACGAGTTCCTGTCCGTGATGCTGGGGGTGAGGCGCGCCGGCGTGACGACCGCGACGCATGTCCTGGAAGGGTCGGGTCTCATCCGCACCAGGCGCGGGCGCGTGCAGGTGCTCGACAGGGAGAAGCTGCTGGAGCTGGCCGGCGACGCCTACCAGGTGGCCGAGGAGGAATACGAACGGCTGATGACGGAGGTCTGACGCGCCGCCCGGCCTCCCCCGAGCGAGCTCTGCCGATGCCCGATCCTCCCCGGCGAGCGGCCCAGGCCTTGGGAGGCAGGCCTTGGGAGGGGAGACGTGATGGAGCCCCATCCACCTGCATCACGCCGCGACATGGACATGGTGCATCTCGGCAGACGGCGAGGGCCCGGGCGTCCCTCGGCCGTCGACGCCTCGATCGGAATCGACGATCGCCATGGCAGGGGGCATGTCAGGCGCAGATCTATGTGGAATGTGACGTCGATCGAGTGTGTTGGTCGACGACGTCGTGCTTTCCGCCGTCGAGGTGGAGATAGTTCGGGTTGAACTGGGCCACCTCCGTGAGCCGGCCGATGTCGGGGATGACCAGATGGCGGCTCTTGAAGATCACCAGGTTCTGGTTGCGGAGCGCCTGGAGGGAGCGGTTCATGTGGACCGGCGACATGCCCATGGTGTCGGCGAGCTCGGACTGCGTGAGGGGGAGGGAGAACTCGCCGCCGTCCGCCAGGCCGACCGACTTCAGCCGCAGGTGGAGTTCGCACAGCAGGTGCGCGATCCTGACCTCCGCCCTGCGCTTGCCGATGTTGACCAGCCATTCCCGCAGCGTGGCCTCGTCGACCAGGGTCGTCCACCACAGGGCGCGGCCGATCGCGGACCGTTCGGCGAGCTCCAGGATGCGCCTGCGCGGGATGCTGACCATGGTGCATGCCGACAGGGTCGCGATGGTGTGATCCATCGTCCTGAGGATGAAGATGTTGAGGTCGCAGAAGTCGCCCGGCACGAGGTAGGCGAAGATCGAGCGCGACCCGTCCGGCAGGATCTTGTAGCGGCAGGCGAAACCTTCGAGCACGAGGTGCACGTCGTCAGGCGCGTCGCCTTCGCGGACGATGTCCCGATGAGCGTCGACATGATGAGGCTGGCTGATGACCTCGTTCAGCAGGAACTGGTCGAGGGGGGGCAACGGCCCGAACAGCTCCAGCTTGCGTGTCAACAGGTTGGCCATGTCGTCTTCGTCCCTGTCCCGCCCTGAAGCTGGAGCGCGATCCCGCCGCCTCTGAACCGTCGACTGTTCTACCAAATGTTAATTTGACTGCTTGTCATGGCGACGGGTGGTCTGTGATGGAGCCGACGCCATCTCTGTCCTATATCGTACGGACGCGAGGCTGCAAAGGCACGGAGGTTCGTGCGGACGCCGTTCTGCGGCATGCCGATCCCGGTGTCGGCCCCTCGGTACGGCGTGAGCCCGCGTCGACCGCGAGGCGGCGAACGCCACATTTTCTCCGATGTCGACCATTCGTTAATGCGCCGCGTCATCGGCCGAAGCATGTTGAGGCTTCTTCAGATCGCCTCGGGGCTCGCGATGACCGAGGGCCACGCACTCCCGCTTCGACGAGGTCGCGATGATGCACGTCAAGGAACAGGGCCGTGAGCCCCGCGGGCCCGAGATCGGCGAGGCCGATATCGAGCAGTTCATCAGGCGGATGAGCGTCGTCTGCGACGCGGAGTCCAGGCTCGCCGCCGAGATCCAGAGCTTCGATCGACATCACGATCAGATCGCCTCGATGAAGATCGATCTTTCAGCCCTCAACCTTCGCCGGTGAACGGGGAGGATGCCGATGAGCGCGCGATCGGCACGAACGGGCGTCACCTCACGTCGGCCGCACGCGAAACCGCCGTCGCGGCGGGACGTGCGAGGTCCATGTCGGATGAGCCACAAGCTCCGTCGGCGGCCGTCCGCGCCCCCCGACCCCTCCCTGCCGGTCTACCGGATTCAAGCATCACTGACGCTGGGGAGTTTCACCCTTCTCCCGCAGGCGGGAGAAGGGCGGAACCTCCCGGCCCGCGAGATGTGCGAATACGGTAGCCATGCGAGGGGGGGGGGTGGGCCGCTGTCGTGCTCACCAGGGGCGATGTCCACTTCGGATCTCGACCTCGGCCAGCACGCGGCTCCAGTGGCCTTTCCTGTCCTGCTCGCGGGCCGCCAGCACGGCGTGCCTCGCCATGAACAGAGCATCGACGCCATGGCTGCGGAAGAGCCGATACGCATCATCGGCGATGGCACGGGCCAGGACCCATGTCAGGGAGCGGCGAAACATCGGGGTTCTCCGCTCGATCGAGGCCGTAAGCCATGCAGCTTCTACAACCTCAAGTCGTCCACCTTAGAGGTGCGCTATCGTACAGTAAAGGGATCAATGGTCGCACCCGGGCGGGCGTGGAAAGTCGCTGGCCCGGCTCCGGGCTACGGACGACGACGTGCGTCCCGGGGCCTGCGCCGGCGCTTTGCCCCCACCGCAGCCTCCATCCCGGCAGTCAAACAGGCTCCGAGCCCCTCGGCATCGACACCTCGGTCAGTGCTCGACCCTGAGGTCCTATCCCGGTAGGAGCTCGGGAGGGGCATCGATCTTCCAGTCGCCGATGAGCTCGAGGGTGGCCCTGTAGACGACGCCGCCGCGCTCGTCTTCCACCGAGACCACGAATGTGCGGCGGTCGCCGTCGGGCAGCACGTCGCGCGCCATGTCGGGCAGCGCGCTGAGCGCGGCGCGACGGGCGTCCTGAAGCTCCGCGAAATCGAAGCCCTCGGAATCCCGGTAGGACTCGTCGCCGTCGTCGGTGTGGATGTAATATTTGGCCATGGAGCGTCTCGGCAAAAGGCGAGAGCGCAAGGATCCCTCAGCCGCCGATGCCTCGATGAAGATCGACGATGTTGACAGGATAGGCCGCTCGGTCCGGGATTATCTATAAAATATGAGGCTGTCATCGGATTCCAAGATGATATTCTCCTTCGTGACGGATTCCAATCTGCTGTCATCTGAGTGCCTAGGGGGCGGAGCCCTGAAAAGAGATTGTCAGCCTTTTCAGGGCTCTGCCCTGAAACCCGGCAAAGGGCGAGAGCCTTTTGAGACCAGAACCGACGCGACGATCGCGACACGACGGCATCACCCCGAAGCCCATCATCAGCCAGATTCGATGATCAGCGCTCGGCGGGGGCCGCGAGGTCGTGCTTTCCGCCGTCGAGATGGAGATAGTTCGGGTTGAACTGGCCGATCCGCCTGAGCCGATCGATGTCGAGGATGACCAACTGTCGGCTCTTGAAGATCACCAGGTCCTGGCTGCGCAGCACCTGGAGGGAGCGGTTCATGTGGACCGACGACATGCCGATGGTGTCGGCGAGTTCGGCCTGGGTGATGGGGAGGGAGAACTCGCCGCCCTCCGCGAGGCCGACCGACTTCAGCCGCTGGTGAAGTTCGCACAGCAGGTGCGCGGTCCTGACGTCCGCCCTGCGCTTGCCGATGTTGACCAGCCATTCCCGCAGCGTGGCCTGGTCGACCAGGGTGGTCCACCACAGGGCGCGGGCGACCGCGGGGCGCGCGGTGAGCTCCAGGATGCGCTCGCGCGGGATGCTGACCATCTGGCACGCCGACAGGGTCGCGATGGTGTGGTCCATCGCCTTCAGGATGAACACGTTGAAGTCGCAGAAGTCGCCCGGCACGAGATAGGCCAAGATCGAGCGCGACCCGTTCGGCAGGATCTTGTGGCGGCAGGCGAAACCTTCGAGCACGAGGTGCACGTCGTCGGGCGCGTCGCCTTGGCGGACGATGTTCAGATGAGCGTCGACCCAATGCGGCTGTCTGACGACGTCGTCCAGCAGGGATCGGTCGGCGGGGGGCAAGGGCCCGAACAGCTCCAGTTTGCGCGTCAGCAGGTTGGTCATGCCCTCTCCATCCCACACTGTCGCGTCTCGTGCCGGCGGCCGAGTCGAGGCTGGAGGCCATCCCGATGCTTCTGCGCCACCGGGACTTCTGTCGGATGTCGACGTGATCAGCTCTCACAGGGGCCGGCGGTCGGCGACGAGATGGTGCCTGGATTGTACCTTATCGCACGGACGAGAGATCGCAAAGGCGCGGCGGGGGTAGCGCCATTCCACGGACCATCCGGTCGGGTCGCAGGACGGGGGCACGGGCCACGGGGTCGAAGGCCGCCGCGGGCGATCGCGGATCGCGACGGCGGGCCGTCAGTCCCCGTCGGGCGACGACGGGTCCCGATCGCGTGGAGGTCCGATGCCCGGGGTCGATGTCACTTGGTTCTGACGCGGACCGCCCCGCGCGTGCCGACACGGCCCGCCGGCTCGCCCGGTGCGGGCGCGCCGCTCGGGACCGCGCGGGTGGAGACGGTGGCGGGCGACACCTCGCCGCGCGCCAGATCCGCGTCGGTGATCCGCCGGCTGCCGCCCATGGCGATGAAGCCGTAGACGACCTTGGCGGTCAGATCGAGGATCACGAGGGCGGCCGTGGCCAGCGTCGCGCCCCAGGTCCCCAGGCCGTCCGGCCCCAGGATGACGAAGACGGGATAGATGAGCCACAGGACGCCGAGGATCGGCAGGTTGCGCCGGTAGGCGTCCCGGCGCTCGCCGTCGCGCATCATGGCTTCCTTCATCAGGGGAAGCAGCAGGATGTAGTAGACGGCCGCGAAGGCCACGCAGCTCGTGACGTACCAGACCCACTTGGCGAAGGGATCCTCGGACAGGCCGAAGAACAGCCCCGTGAGGATCATCACGAGATCGGATGCTAGAAGGCCCGCCACGAGCCCGGCCCGCCGGTGGGCGCCGCGCAGCGCCACCATGGACAGGCCGAGGAGCAGGGCCGGCGTCGTGACGCTCCAGTCGACGTAGCGGGCGTAGAGGAACACGCGGCCGCCCGGCAGCGTGACCTCGCCCTGGTGGATCGCCATGGCGAAATAGGAGAGCGCGGCGAAGAGCGGCACGATCCCGTGGATGATCGTGTGTCCCTCCTCGTCCTGCGTGCGCGTGCCGCCCAGCAGGAACAGCAGGGTGGCCCCCCCCAGCATCCCGAGCGTGCCGATCCAGAGCCATAGGGTTTCAGTCATCGGGACACCTGTTCACCCTCATCGCGAAGCAGACATGGAGGCTCGGCGATCCGCCCGGGTTCCGGTCGCCGCCGGCCGTGAGACCTCTGGCCGCAGGCGGTGCCGAAAGGCTCGTGACGGTTTTCGGAATGACGATGTCCGGTCCCGAGCCTCGCGTCCGTCTGGTTTCAAAAGGCTCTGTTCGCGTTGAATGTTGAAACGCCTCGTCCAGTGAGGACCCATTCTCACCAGGGATTCAACACACGACGCGAACAGAGCGTTTCAAAAGGCCCTCGGCCTTTTGCGGTCAGGGCAGAGCCCCATAGGCGCTAAGATTGGAGCAAAAACCCTGTTTTCTCCTACCCTCCTTCATCCTGAGCTAGCGTTGGCACACATATCGGCGTCCTCGGGGAATACCCTTCTCCCCAGCGGGGAGAAGGTGGCGCGCAGCGCCGGATGAGGGGGGATCCACCCCCTGTGGAATTCCCCTCATCCGCCCTGCCGGGCACCTTCTCCCCGAGGGGAGAAGGGCGCCAACGCCCAGCGTCAGTGATGTGTGTCAACGCTAGCTCATCCTGAGCCTGCCGAAGGACGACACGGGTCCTGCGGACCCTCGCTCAGGATGAGGGAGGGTGGGGAAAACAGGGTTTTACCGCAATCTGAGTGCCGATGGGGCTCCGCCCCAAACCCCGCCAAAGGGCTCGCCCTTTGGAATCCGATACGAAGGATGACATCGCCCCGAAATCGGCGGTGGAGTGCAAGATCGACTTCGGGCCGGGATATCGGGTCCATCTCGGGCGCGACGGTGAGACGCTGATCATCCTCCTCGCCGGCGGCACCAAGCACCGCCAGCAGGACGACATCGCCGCCGCGCAGGCCCGCTGGGCGGAGGACAAACAACGAAGGCCAACGACGAAGGAAGGAGATCCACTGATGGTCCTGACCCTCAGTTTCAAGGACACCGTGACGGCCCGCGTCGAGCGCGATCCGGCGTTCCGCGAGGCGTTGCTGGCCGAGGCCGTCGAGCGATTGCTCTCCGGCGAGGTCGACGTGGGCGAGGCGGTGCTGCGCGACTTCATCGATGCGACGATCGGCTTCGAGCGCCTGGCAGCCGAGACCGGGACGCCCTCCAAGAGCTTGATGCGCATGCTCGGGCCGGACGGCAATCCGACCGCCGCCAACCTGTCCAGCGTCCTCAACAAGGTGCAGCAGGCGTCAGGCGTACGTCTGAACGTGGCGACTGATCACGAATCGCTGTCCCTATCGTGAATGAGCGAAGATCGATCGATCCATTCGACAGTCGAATCGTCGGTGCAGACCATGAACCATGGTTCTTGATGGATCATGATCCGCCACGGTCGTGACGTTCGATTGAAATTCAGCCATTTTTCGATCGCGTCCATGAAGGCTCGCGGAGTGAAAGCTCGATGGGAGCCCCAAGTGCGACTCTGCGTCGATTCCATGGCCTCTGCGATCGTCGTGACCGGGCCGGCACGCTCTCGGTCAAGAGCCGGCACCCTCTACGGACGAGTCTCGTGGGCCGGGTTCGAGCCGGGTCCGCTACCGAAACAGGACGAGCGCCTTCGCGAGGGTGATCCAGATGCCCCATGCGATGGGAAGGCCGATGGCGATCCAGGCGAGGGTGGTGGCGGGCGTCAAGCCACCCTTGCCGATGCCACCCCGGTCGCCCGACGCCGGAGCGGCGGAAGCGGTCAGGACGGTCGGGGCGTCCGCTTCCTTCATGAACCACCGTGCCGTCAACGGACGGACGAAGAGGTTCGACGCGAACCCGGCGACGAGAAGGCCCGCCAGGACATGCATGATCGTGTCGTAGACGTGAGCGCGGTCGACGCCGGCCGCGATCTGCGCGTCGCGGAGATAGGCCACGATCAGCGGCCCGAGGACGCCGGCGGTCGACCACGCGGTCAGGAGACGCCCGTGGATCGCGCCGACGAACTGCGTGCCGAAGATGTCGGCGAGATAGGCCGGGATCGTGGCGAAGCCGCCGCCATACATGGAAGCGATGATGCAGAAGGCCGCCACGAACAGGAACAGCGAGTGTGAGGCCGCGAGCATCGGGGCGATGAAGTACAGCGCCGCGCCGAGGGCAAAAAAGACGGCATAGGTCGCCTTGCGCCCGAGCCGGTCGGACAGCGAGGCCCAAAAGAAGCGCCCGCCGATGTTGAAGAGTGAGATCAGCCCGACGAAGCCCGCGGCGACGGCCGCCGCGGCGCTGCGCTGCGTCGCGTCGAGGGCGGTGAAGGGGACGCCGGGCTCGCCGAAGAGCGCGCCGCCGAAGAGCTCCTGGATCATCGGGGCCGCGACGCCGATGATGCCGATGCTCGCCGAGACGTTGAGGCACAGCATCGCCCAGAGAAGCCAGAACTGCAGCGTCTTGTGAGCGTCGGGGAGGGCGACGTTTCCGGCCGCGATCATCCGCGTGCCCGTCGTCGCCGGCGGTGTCCAGCCGTCGGGCCGCCAATTCTGCGGCGGCACGCGGTAGCCGAGCGAGCCGGCCATCATGAAGAGGAAGTAGAGGGCGGCGAGGATGAGAAAGGTCGGCCACACGCCGACCGACGTCGGGGACTGGAAGTGGCTCATCAGGATGTTGGCGAGCGGCGAGCCGATCATCGCGCCGCCGCCGAAGCCCATGATCGCCATGCCGGTCGCCATGCCACGCCTGTCGGGGAACCATTTGATCAGGGTGGAGACCGGCGAGATGTAGCCGAGGCCGAGCCCGATGCCGCCGATCACGCCCGATCCGAGCCACATGAGCCAGAGCTGGTGGCTGTAGACGCCGAGCGCCGAGACCGCCATGCCGCCGCACCAGCAGATGGCCGCGACGACGCCGGCGTTGCGGGGCCCTGCCCGCTCGAGCCAGCCGCCGAAGAGCGCGGCCGACGCGCCGAGGAAGACGAAGAACAGCGTGTACATCCAGACGAGATCGCTGATGCGCCAATCGCACGTCGTGGTGAAGAGCGCCGACAGGAGCGTGAGGTCCGGGCAGGTCTTCGGCTCGGTGATGCCGATGGCACGCGACAGCGGCAGCCAGAAGACGCTGAAGCCATAGGCCATGCCGATGCACAGATGCACCGCGAGCGCGGCCGGCGGCACGAGCCAGCGGTTGAACCCCGGACGGGCGACGATGCGCTCGCGATCGAGAAGGCGTGAGGTCGGCCCGCCGAGGACGGCGTTCTGCTGCGTCATGCGTATCCCCCCAAGAACCGATGTCATCTTCGATCCGGGTAAGGATGACCCGTCACGCAGCGATGAAAGACCCATCCGATGGAGACGATGATGGCCGCTCCGATCAGAACGGGGGCGAACAGGAACGGCCAGGACGCGCCCGCGAGGATCACCACGATGGGATCGGCGCCCGCAGGCGGATGTGTCGTGTCGGTCAGGAGCATGGCGAAGATGGCGGCACCGACGCCGATGCCGAAGGCGAGCGGTGACGCCCCGAGGACGGCGAAGACCACCACGCCGACGAGCGCCGACACGAGGTGTCCACCGACGACGTTTCGGGGCTGAGCCAGAGGGCTACGGGGAAGCCCGAAGACGAGGACGCAACTCGCTCCGAACGGCGCGATGAGGAGCAGCGTGCCGGAGGATCGCGTCAGGACCGAAAGGCAGAAGATCGTCGCGAAACCACCGATGCCAGCCACGAGGGCGCGTCCGAGCCTGTCCAGGGACGGAGCCGCCCTCAACCGCTCCAGCACCGATGGTTTCGTGGAGGCGGCTCGCGGTCCCGGATGCTGATCTGCCGTCACGATGTCGTCCAGGTCTACGGAGGCGGGCATCGAGGAATCGGCGGCAGGGACGTCGCCGATTCCCGCTCATCTCTTCAGCGTGCCGTCTTGAACTTGGCCGCCTCTTCGGAGCCGCCGGTCGAATCGCCGGTGCTGTAGGACCTCGCCCCCACGCCGGCGAGCTTGCCGCCGTCGACGATGAGATACTCGTCGCGGATCGGCCGTCCCTCGAAGTGGCACTCGAGGATCTCGCGCGTTCCCGCGGCGTAGCGCGCCTGGGCGGAGAGCGACGTGCCCGAGATATGGGGCGTCATGCCGTGATGGGGCATGGTGCGCCACGGGTGGTCCTGCGGAGCCGGCTGGGGGAACCAGACGTCGCCCGCGTAGCCGGCGAGTTGGCCGCTCTCCAGCGCCCTCGCGATGGCGTCGCGGTCGCAGATCTTGCCGCGCGCCGTATTCACGAGATAGGCGCCGCGCTTCATCTTGGAGAGCATCGACGCGTCGAAGAGGTTCAACGTCTCGGAATGGAGGGGCGCGTTGATCGTCACAACGTCGCAGACCTTCACCATGTCCTCGACGCTGGCGTGCCAGATGAGGCCGAGTTCCTTCTCGACGCTCTCGGGGAGGCGGTGGCGATCGAAGTAATGCAGGTGCATGTCGAAAGGCTTCAGGCGACGCAGGACCGCGAGGCCGATCCGCCCGGCCGCCACGGTGCCGACATGCATCCCCTCCACGTCGTAGGAGCGGGCCACGCAGTCGGCGATGTTCCAGCCGCCCCTCATCACCCACTGGTAGGAGGGGATGTAGTTGCGCACGAGCCCGAGGATCATCATCACCACGTGCTCGGCGACGCTGATCGAGTTGCAATAGGTCACCTCGGCGACGGTGATGCCGTTCTTGATCGCGGCATCGATGTCGACGTGGTCGGAGCCGATCCCCGCGGTGAGCGCGAGCTTCAGCTTCGGTGCCTTGGCGATGCGCTCGGCGGTGAGGTAAGCGGGCCAGAAGGGCTGGGAGATCACCACCTCGGCGTCGTGAAGCTCCCTCTCCAGGACGGAGTCCGGGCCGTCCTTGGAGGACGTCACGACGAGCGTGTGGCCGTTCGACTCCAGGTATCGGCGCAGGCCGAGTTCGCCGGAAACGCTGCCGAGGAGTTCGCCCGGATTGAAGTCGATCGCGTTCGGCGTCGGCAGGGTCTGCCCGTCGGCATACCTCTCGATCTTCGGCAGATCGTCCCTGGCATAGGACGTGGGATAGCCATCGACGGGATCATCGTAGAGAACGCAGACGACCTTGGCCATCGGTTCGACTCCTTCGCTTGAGCAAGGAGGAAACGATCGGCCGATCCGGTCAGCGGCGCGCATCGCCCCGGACATGCGTCCCAGAGCTTGAGCCCACCGCGTTCTCGAACGACGCTTCGACGTTTCCCCGCCCGGCGATCCGCGAGCCGTATTGGCTTCGTCCTCGCGCCGGACGTCGAGAATCTAGGATCGTCTACGCCGCCGGTCCAATCGATATCTTCAAAGGAATGATAGACACTGTCTATCAGATGCGCGTGCGCATCGCGAACTCTCTCTCAAAATCCGCGTCCAGAAGGGCCGCGAGGACGGCCTTCGACATCGGCGATCGAGGCTCGCGGTCCGACAGGACGAGCCCGATCGATTGGCTGTGGACCGGCTCGACGAGATCGATGGCGACGAGATCCGGCGTGACGCCGAACACATAGAAGAACGTGTGGGGAACGATCCCGGCCCAGGACCCCTGGCGCAGATGGGCGCAGACGCCGAGAAACGAATTGCTCACGACGACGGGGGTGATCTCCACCCCGACGGAGAGTGCGACCTTGTCGAGGATCCGCCGGTTCTGCATGTCCTCGCTGAGAAGGCAGAGGGGCTCTTTCGCCGCCTCCAGCCAGGTCAGCGACGAGCGCTCGGCGAACCGATGGGTCCGGTCGGCGACGAAGACGTAGCGTTCGCAGTAGAGGGGGATCCGTTCCACCCGCTCCAGCGGCTCGTTGTCGAGATAGGTGATCCCCGCATCGAGTTCGAACGTGTCGAGGCCCTGCTGGATGGCGCGCGACGTCAAGGAGTGGATTTCGACCGTCGCTCCGGGGTGCGCCCTGCAGAAGCGGGCCGTCAGAAAGGCGACCGAGGGCATGGCCGCCGGGATGACCCCGAGCCTGAGGACGCCCGTCAGCATGCCGGTCCGCGACAAGGTCATCTCGCCGACGAGGCTGTCGTAGTCGACGACGATCCTCCGGCTCCACCTCAACACCGTTTCCCCTTCGGCCGTCAGGCCGACGTAATGATGGTTGCGGACGACGAGCTGTGCCGCGAGGTCCTCTTCCAGCTTCCGGATGGCGGCGGACAGGGTCGGCTGCGTGATGTTGCAGATGTCCGCCGCCTTGGCGAAATGCCGCTCCCGGGCGAGGATGATGAAGTAGCCTAGATGCCTGATCAGCACGGCGCATTCCCCAGTGCCATGGCCGGGTTTCGGCGGCCTGTCGTGTCCGTCGCCGCCCGTGCGCGCGTCCGGCCCGCCGCTGATGCCGCCTTGGCCATTCGGACCAGTGGAGGAGTCGAAAGAGCGTCACACGCTCTTTCGAGGAAAACCTGCGACGAAACAAGAAGCCAAGCAGGGGCGCCCACATCGATCAGTGCTGCGAATGAGCGCTCGTCGCAGAGGGGCAAGGCCGGCCAAGCGCAGCACTGATCGATGCGGGAACCCAGGCGAAGCGTTGGCCTCCCGACGCAAACCTGATGAGGGCTCCCACGGGGACGCGTGCTTCGATCGAGGGGGCGCTCCCCCCTCGGGCCAGCGGCCAGCGGCGAGGTCGAAGCCCTCATCTTGCGTGGGGACCCGAAGGTCGACCGCCTCCCGACACGCGCGCGGGGATCGACCGGCCGTCCGACGCAGGCCGGCTCAGATCCCGGCGGGATCCGGCCTCTGGTCCTGCCTCGTCTCGTCGGACACGAAGCAGAGGTCGAGGAGGTGCTGGATCTTCGCGGCATGCCGGAAGTCCGGAGCGCCGCCGATCCCCAGGCGGACGGCGTCGGCGAAGCGGCGCTCGTTGCGCGGCGTCGGCGGGCAGTCCACCGCGCGCCAGGTCTGGGTCTCGATGTCGGGTCCAAGGCAGGCGTCGAGGCTGGAATCCCGATGGTCGGCCCAGATCCTGAGCGCGCCCGTCTCGCCGTAGATCGCGAGGTTCAGGTCGTTCAGCTTGCCGGTGGCGAAGCGCGACATGTGGACGACGCCGAGCGCGCCGTTGGACATCTCGACCGTCATGGCGGCGGAATCGTTGACGTCGAGCGCGTAGGCCCCGACCGCGTCGCCCTCGGCCTTGGCGAAGGTCTTCATCCGCACGGCCATCGACGCGACGTCGAGCCCCGTGCCGAAGGTGACGAAGTCGAGGATGTGGACGCCGATGTCGCCCACCACCCCCTTCGAGCCATGCGCCGAGGAGAGGCGCCACAGCCAGCGCTCGTCGGTGCGCCAGTCGCCCCAGTGCGGGCTGGTGAGCCAGCTCTGGAGGTAGCTCGCCTCGACGTGGCGGACCGTGCCGATCCGCCCCTCCTCCACCATGCGCCGCGCGGTCTGGATCGCGTGGGCGTTGCGGTAGGTGAGGTTGACCATGGTGACGAGGCCGGCCGCCTCGGCCGCCAGCGTCATCTCCAGGGCGTCCCGGTGGTTCAGGGCGAGCGGCTTCTCGCAGAAGACCGCCTTGCGGGCCGCGATCAGCTTCATCGTCGTCGGGTGATGGGCGCCGTCCGGCGTGGAATTCACCGCCGCGTCGAAGCCGCCCCAGGCGAGCGCCGCGTCGAGCCCGCCGAAGACGTGCGGGATGCCGTGCTCCCGCGCGAAGGCGCGCGCCCGCGCCGGATCGATGTCGACGGCGCCGACGAGCTGCACGCCGTCGATCGCGAGGAAGTGCTCGGCGTGGCGGTGGGCGATCCCGCCCGTGCCGAGGATGATCAGCCGGCAGGGGTCGATCACCGGTAGCCCTCTTGGCCCGGGGCGTGGAGCGAGCCGCCGCGCTGCTCGATCGGCTCCGGCGCCCGGTCGACCGGGACGTTGGGCGCGGCCGACACGTCGGCCCAGGGCGGCGCGGGGTTGTGGGCCCAGCGGACCGCGTTGCGCAGCACCGTCTGAACCCCCGCGTCGTGGTAGATCGGATAGGTCTCGTGGCCGGGCGCGAAGTAGAAGATGCGCCCCGCGCCGCGCCGATAGGTCAGGCCGGAGCGGAACACCTCCCCGCCCTGGTACCAGGACACGAACACCGTCTCCATCGGCTCGGGCACCAGGAAGGGCTCGCCGTACATCTCGCTGTTCTCGATCAGCAGGTTGTCGCCGATGCCGCGCGCGATCGGGTGCGCGCGGTCGATCGTCCACACGCGCTCGCGCTCCCCGGCCTCGCGCCAGCGCAGCGAACAGGGCGACCCCATCAGCCGCTTGAAGATCTTCGAGAAATGGGCGGAATGGAGCACCACGAGGCCCATGCCCTGGAACACCCGCTCGGCGACGCGCTCCACGACCTCGTCCGCGACCGCCGCGTGCGCCTTGTGCCCCCACCAGAGGAGCACGTCGGTCCGCGCCAGCCGGTCGGCCGGCAGGCCGTGCTCGGGCTGATCGAGCGACGCGGTGGACGCGTCGATGTCGGCGTCCCGCCGCAGGGCCGCCGCGATGGTCTCGTGCAGTCCATCCGGATAGATGGCCCTGACGGCGGCGTTCTCCCGCTCGTGGATGAACTCGTTCCAGACGGTCGCGCGGATGGACATGGAGGGCTGACCTCGTTCGAACTCGGCTGATTCGGCACCGTCCCCGGATGGGATGGGACGTCGGGCGTGGGGCGGCGCGGTGCCGCTCACCTCGCCAGGCCGCGCTCCAGCAGCCGCCGGACGGCCTCCGCCCGGCTCGGCTTCGGATCGGGTTGGGCCGCCATCCATCGATCGATGGCGCGCTGCAGGGGCAGCGACAGCCAGAACGCCTCGGACCCGTCCGGCCGGGTCTGCGGCGACCGGCGCTTCGGCGTGGGGGGCTGACCGACCGCGGCGAGGCGGAAGACGCTCTTCGCCGCCGCGTCTGGGTGGATCGGGGCCATGGGTCTCCCTGGGGTTCGTTCCGCGCCGCCGTCGCGGCTTCGGCCGACAACGCGCGAGGCGGCGCGAGGTGCCGCCGACCGGCGGCGGAGCGATCACCCCGGCGGCTCAGGACCCCTCAGAGCCCGCGCCAGCACGGCGTAGACGCGGGGATCGGCCATCTGCGCCACGTTGAAGCGCATGAAGTCGCTCGCCGACCGCGAGGGGCTGAAGACGTCGCCGGGCGCCAGCACGACGCCCTCGCCCAGCGCCGCGCGGGCGACGTCCGCCGCGTCGCGGCCGTCCGGCAACCGGCACCACAGGTAGAAGCCGCCGCGGGGCATGAGCCAGGGCCGGATGCCGAGGGCCGAGAGCTTCGGCCCGACCTCGCGACGGGCCTTCGACAACCGCCGGCGGAGCGCGTCCAGGTGCTTGCCGTAGCCGCCGCCCCGCAGGGTGCCGAGGACCAGTTCGGCCGCGACGGGACTCGGCCCGCCGAAGCTCGTGGCGACCTGGAGGTCCACCAGGGCCTCGATCCGATCGGCCCGCGCCGCGACGTAGCCGCAGCGGACCGAGGCCGAGAGGGTCTTCGAGAAGCTGCCGATCCGGATCACGCGGGACAGGCCGTCGAGGGCCGCGAGGCGCGGCGAGGGATCGGGCTCGAGGTCGGCGAAGATGTCGTCCTCGACGATGGTGAGGTCGTGGGCCGCCGCGGCGTTCAGCAGCCGATTGGCGGTCTGCGGGGAGATCGTCGCGCCGGTCGGATTGTGGAGCGCGGAATTCGTGATGTAGAGGCGGGGGCGATGGGTCGCGAGCGCCTCGGCGAACAGGGCGGGATCGGGCCCGGTCGCCGTGTAGGGCACGCCGACGACCGCCGCGCCATGGGCGCGCAGCAGGGCCCTGAAGTTGAAGTAGCAGGGGTCGTCCACCAGCACCGTGTCGCCGGGATGCAGCAGCAGGCGGCAGACCAGGTCGATGGCCTGCGTCCCCGACGCGGTGAGGAGGATCTGGTCCGCACCGGCCTCAATCCCGTCCCCCGCGAACCGGCGGACGAGGAGCCGGCGCAACTCCAGCGATCCGCGCGTGTCGCCGTAATCCGCCAGGATCGCGTCGTCGGCCCTGGCGAGGCCGCGGATGGAGCGGCGGAGGGCGGCGTTCGGCATCCAGTCGGACGGGAGCCAGCCGCAGCCGGGCTTGAGCATGCCGGCATCGGCGTCCAGCGACTGGCGCGAGACCCACAGGGGATCGATCGCCCGGTCGGGCCGCGGTTCGACCTCGGCGAGGGCCCGCGGCGGCAGGGCGGCGGACACGTAGAAGCCGGAGCCCGGACGCGAGCGGATCGCGCCTTCGGCCGCGAGCCTGTCATAGGCCTCGACCACGGTCGAGGGCGACACGCCCATCGTGGCGGCGAAGCCGCGGATCGAGGGCAGCCTCTCGCCGGCCGCGAGCGCGCGGGTCGCCATCCTGCGGCGGATCGCGTCCATCACCGCCCCGGTGCGGGTCGTCGCGCCGTCGCTCATCGTCCACGGCCCGCCGATCGTGTGGGTGCCGTCACCCACACAGTTCGGCGGAACCGTACCGGATCGTCCCTGTCCCGACCAGCCCGGCCGCGCTACGGGCGGGCATCGCGAGGGGGTGAGGACGATGCGGCGGGCGACGGACGGATGGGGGAGCGGACTCATCGGGGTCATCATCTTCAGCGGGTCGCTGCCGGCGACGCGGATCGCGGTCGGCGGCTTCACCCCGCTGTTCCTGACCTCGGCCCGCGCGGTGATCGCCGCGCTGCTCGGGGCGGCGCTGCTCCTGGCACTCCGGCAGAGGCGTCCCGCCCGGAGCGACCTCGGCCCGCTCGCGGTCGTGGCGGCCGGCGTCGTGATCGGCTTCCCGCTGCTGACGGGGCTCGCGCTCCGGCACATCACCTCGGCGCATTCGATCGTCTTCATCGGCCTTCTGCCGCTCGCGACGGCGGTCTTCGGGGTGCTGCGGGGCGGGGACAGGCCGAAGCCGGCCTTCTGGCTGTTCTCGACCGTCGGCGGCCTCTCGGTCGCAGGCTTCGCGGGGTCGCAGGGGGGCGGCGCCTCGGCGACCGGCGACCTCCTGATGGTGGCGTCGATCCTGCTCTGCGGCCTGGGCTATGCCGAGGGCGCGACGCTGTCGCGGCGGCTCGGCGGCTGGCAGGTCATCTCCTGGGCGCTCGTGCTGGCGCTGCCCGTGATGGCGGTCGCCGCCGCCGCGACTCTGCCGGCGACGTGGAGCGGGATCGGCCTGCCGGCCTGGGCAGGGCTCGCCTACGTGTCGGTGTTCAGCATGCTGGTGGGCTTCGTGTTCTGGTATCGCGGGCTCGCCCTCGGCGGGATCGCGGGCGTGGGACAGTTGCAGTTGCTGCAGCCCTTCTTCGGGCTGGCGCTCGCCGGATGGCTGCTGCACGAACCCGTCGCCTGGACCACGGTCGCGGCGTCGGGCCTGGTGGTGCCGTGCGTGTTCGGCGCGAAGCGGTTCGCGTGACGGGCCGGGCGCCGCGTCAGGGAGCGTCGAGCGACACCTGCATGGCGAAGCTGTGGTCCTCGCCCGGCGCGATCCTCGTCATGCCCGGCTTCTCCGTGATGTCGCCCTCGAAACCGGCCGGGCTCGCGTACCCGGACCACGGCTCGATGCAGAGGAAGGGGGCGCCGGGCTTCGACCACAGGCCCAGTTGCGGCATGCCGGCGAAATCGACGCGCAGGGAGCGGCCGCCGGGCGGCCCGTAGCGCAGCGACCGGCTGGCCGGGGCGAGGAAGATCAGCGCGTCCTCGTCGAACAGGTGGGGTTCGAGCGCGAGCGTCCGGCCCCGCACGGGCGACGGCGTCCGCCGATCCGACAGGAGGCCGCCCGCCACGGTGGCGAGCGGCGCCGGCTCCTCCTCGGCGAAGACGACCGCGTGGTCGAGGGCGGCGGCCCCGTAGGGCAGAGGCCAGCGGAAGGCCGGATGGAAGCCGAAGGACACGGGCATCCCGATCGCGCCGCCATTGTGGACGGTGCCCGCGATGGCGAGGGTCGCCCCGGTGATCCGGTAGGTGAGATCGAGCGCGAAGTCGAAAGGGAAGGCCCGCCGCGTGGTCTCGTCGGCGCGCAGGCGCAGGCGGCAGGATCCGTCGTCGCGGTCCACCAGTTCGAAGAGGGAGGTGCGGGCCAGGCCGTGCTGCCGCATGGGGTAGGCGACGCCGTCGACGGTGAGGCGGTCGTCCTTGAGGCGGCCGACGATCGGGAACAGGATCGGCGACCGGCCGGTCCAGAACGCCGGGTCGCCGTCCCACAGGAGATCGCGGCCCGCCTCGTCCCGGAGGCGGACGAGTTCCGCCCCCTGCAGGGCGACCTCCGCCGTCAGGCCCGCGGACCCGATCCGGACCGTCGCCGTGCCGCCATCCGCCATCGCCGCCTCCCCTCGCATGATCGGGTCTCGACGCCCTATCACGGCCGCGGGGTGACGTCATGGCCGGGTGCGCCGCGGCGCGGGCCAGTCGTCGCCTCACCCGACGGCCCTGGCGGCGACCGCGGGGCGATCGGGGTGCCCGGAACCGCGCGGTCCGCGTCCGGCGGCCCCCCGGCCTCTACACCGCCAGCCGAGCCACGACCTCGGCGCCGCGCGGGTGGGGGATGGGGACGGCCCGCATCAGGGCCACGGTATAGGGGTCCCGCGGCGTCTCGAAGACGGCCCGGCGGGTGCCGTGCTCGACGATCCGGCCGCCCCGCATGACCGCGACGGTGTGGCTCATGCGCTCGACCACGGCCATGTCGTGCGAGATGAACAGGAAGGCCAGGCCCATCTCCTCCTGCAGTTCGAGCAGCAGGTCGAGCACGCGGGCGCGGACCGAGACGTCGAGGGCGGAGACGCTCTCGTCCGCCACGATGAGCCTGGGCCCGAGCGCCAGGGCGCGGGCGATGCAGATGCGCTGCCGCTGCCCGCCGGAGAACTCGTGCGGGTAGCGGGTGGCGTGGTCGGGCGACAGGTGGACGCGCTCCAGCAGGGCCGCGACGCGGTCCCGCCGCCCGGCCGGCGTGCCGATGCCGTGAATGGCGAGCGGCTCCGCGACCGCGTCGCCGACCGACATGCGCGGATCGAGCGAGGCGTAGGGGTCCTGGAAGATCATCTGGGCCACCCGGCGCAGCGGCTTCATGGCGGCGGGGGACAGGCCGGCCACGGCGGTGCCGTCGATGACGACCTCGCCCGTGAACGGGATGAGGCCGAGCACGGCCTTGCCGATGCTGGACTTGCCCGAGCCGCTCTCCCCGACGAGCCCCAGCGTGCGGCCGGCCCCGATCTCGAAGCTCACGCCCGCGACCGCCGGCACGGGCGGCGCGCCCCGGCCGAACCAGCCGGAGGAGCCGCCGTAGGAGACCGCGAGATCGCGCACGAAGAGCACCGGGCCGGCCGGCAGCGGCAGGGTCGGGGCGGCGGTGACACGGGGTGGGGCGTCGGTCCCGGCGAAGGCGCCGAGCCGCGGCACGGCGTCGAGCAACTGCCTCGTGTAGGGGTCCCGCGGCCGCTCGAAGATGTCGAGGACCGGGCCCTCCTCGACCAGCCGGCCGGCGCGCAGCAGGGCCACGCGGTCGGCCATCTCGGCCACGACGCCCATGTCGTGGGTGATGAGCAGGATGGCGGTGCCGAACTCGCCCCTCAGCTCGCGCATCAGCGTCAGGATCTGCGCCTGCACCGTCACGTCGAGCGCGGTGGTGGGCTCGTCGGCGATCAGCACCTTGGGGCGGCAGGACAGCGCCATGGCGATCATCACGCGCTGGCGCATGCCGCCCGACAGCTCGTGCGGGTGCTGGCCCATCCGCCTGGCCGGCTCGGTGATGTGGACGGCGTCCAGCATGGCGCGGGCGCGGGACGCGGCGCTCCCGGCCTCCGCGGCGCCGTGGGCCCGGATGGCCTCGGTGAGCTGCGCCCCGATCGTCATCACCGGGTTCAGCGACGTCATCGGCTCCTGGAAGATCATGGCGATGTCGCCGCCCCGCAGCGGGCGGAAGGCGCGCTCCGGCAGCGCCGTGAGGTTCCGGCCGGCGAGCCGGATCGATCCCGACCGCTGCTTCAGGGACGGCGACAGCAGCCGCATGATGGAGAGCGCGGTCAGCGACTTGCCGGAGCCGGACTCGCCCGCGAGGCACAGGGTCTCGCCGGGCGCCAGCGCGAAGCTCACGTCCTCCAGCACGGGGCGCAGCCCGTCGGGGGTGCGGGCGTCGATCGACAGGTTCTCGACCGCGAGGATCGCCCCCGCTCCCCCCGTCCCCGCGCCCGTCACGAGAAGACGATGCGCGGGAAGTAGAAGGACACGACCCAGTTCGGCATGTCGACGATCTCGCTGATCCTGAGATCGGCGCAGACCGAGACCAGCATGTAGGCGTCCACCGGGTCGAGCCCGTGCTCGGCGGCCAAGAGGTCGATCATCCGCATCACGCTTTCGCGCGCGCCGGTCATCAGGTCGGGGCCGACGCCCGTCGTGACCTCGTAGCCGGCGCCGTCGAGGTGGCGGGTGACGGGCCCGTCCGTGGTGAAGCGCGGGCCCTTGAGATGGGCGCCCTTCACGAGGTCGAGCGTCGCCTCGACGTCCATCTGGCTCTCGATGGCGGTGCCGCAGACCTCGCCGTCGCCCTGCGCGGCATGCGTGTCGCCGATCGAGAACAGCGCGCCCTCGACCTCCACCGGCAGGTAGAGCGTGGTGCCGGCCGTGAGGTCGCGGATGTCGAGGTTGCCGCCCACCCGGCGAGGGGGCACGACCGAGTGCAGGCCGGGCTCCGCGGGCGCGACCCCGATCGTCCCCGCGAAGGGCTTCAGCGGCACCCTGCCCTTCGGCCCGTAGAGCGCGGGCGCCATGGCGGCGGGATCGTAGGTCCAGACGTGGAGGGCCGGGTCGGGGAACTGGTCGGCCAGGAGGCCGAAGCCGGGGATGTTGGCCGTCCAGCCCACGCCCGAGGGGACGAAGCGCCGGATCGTGACCTTCAGCGCGTCGCCGGGCTCCGCGCCCTCGACGTGGACGGGGCCGGTGACGGGGTTGACCTTGCCGAAGTCCAGGGCCCGGACGCTCTCGACCGTCGAGTCGCGCCCGAGCTGGCCGGCGGAGGAGTCCAGGCAGGCGAAGTGGACCGTCTCGCCGGGCCTGCAGGTCACGGCCGGGGGGAAGTCCCGGTTCCAGCCGAAGTTGTGGTTCTCGCGGTGGATTGTGTAGCTGCACGCGACGCACATGGGCGTGTCCTCGTCCTGGCCCGTCCCCGACGGGCGGATGTTGTCGTCCCTCCCGGGTGGGACGCTGTTCTCGTCACGCCCCCTGGCGTGAGCCGACGCGGAAGGCGGAGACCCTCCTTCCCCGTGAGGGGCTAGCGGGAAGGGGGCGGCCGGTCAGTTCTTGGCGTAGATGGCCTCGTAGTCGATCACCCGGGTGGGGTCGATGTAGACCTGGTCGGGGCCGCCCATGCGCTTGGACTTCGCCACCACGCGGCGCTCGCTGAACACCGGCACCCACGGGGCCTGCTGAGCCTGGATGTCCGTGAAGATGCCGGCCCAGATCTTGAAGCGCTCGTCCTTCTGCTCGGGCTTCGACATGGCGTCGGCCTTGGTGGCACGGTCCTCGAAGCCCTTGTCGCAGAACCACGACCAGTTCCAGCCGCCCGTCACGGCGCCGCCGCAGCCGAGGATCGGCCCGTAGAAGTCGGACGGGTCGGGGAAGTCGGCGATCCAGCCCATGCCGCCCGACCAGGTGAGCGACGACTGCTCCTTGTTGCCGCCCGCCGCGATGACCTCGGGCTGCGCCAGGGCCTTGATCTCGGCCTTGATGCCGACCGCCGCCAGGTCCTGCTGGATCGCCTGGGCGATGCGCGGGTTGGGGTCGGTGTTCATGGCGTAGAGGTCGGTCGTGAAACCGTCCTTCAGGCCGGCCTCGGCCAGCAGGGCCTTGGCCTTGGCGACGTCGTAGGGATAGCCCTTGTAGGCCGCGTCGTAGCCGGGCATCAGCGGTGGCAGCACCTGGCCGGCGGGCGTGGCGCGGCCGTTGATGATGCGGACGATGCGCTCCTTGTTGATCGCCATGTTCAGCGCCTGCCGCACGCGCAGGTCATCGAAGGGCTTCCGGGTCGTGTTGATGGTGATGTAGCTCGTCTCGAACTGCTCGCGGTCGACGATCATCTGGGCCGCGTCGGGCGAGTTCTTCATCTCGAGGTACTTGGCCGGCGGGATGCCGTCGCCCGCGATGTCGACCTCGCCCTTCTGCAGGCGCAGGATGGCCACCAGCGGCTCCTGCCCGATCTCGACCCGGAAGCCGTCGATGTTCGGCCGGTCCCGGAAATAGTCGGCGTTGCGCTCGAACACGAGCCGCTGCCCCGCCACCCATTCCTTCAGCGCGAAGGCGCCCGAGCCGACGGGCTTCTTGCCGAAGTCCGCCCCCTCGGCCTCGACCACCTCCTTGGGCACCGCCGAGGAGAAGTTCAGGGCCAGCACGTTCATGAAGGTCGCGTCGGCCTGGGACAGCGTGAACCTGAGGGTGGCGTCGTCCACCGCCTCGATGCCGGAGATCGTCTGGGCGGAGCCGTCCGCCATCTTGGCCGCGCCGACGACCGAATGATAGAAGCCGCCCCCCGGCCCCTGCGTCTTCGGGTTGACGGCGCGCTCGATCGAGTATTTGACGTCGCCCGCCACGACCTTGCGGCCGTTGGTGAACTTGGCCTTCGGGTTCAGCTTGAAGGTGTAGACGAGCCCGTCCGGCGAGATGGTCCAGGACTCGGCCAGCGAGGGCACGATCTCGGTCGTGCCGAACTTGTAGTCGACGAGGCGCGAGAAGAGCCCGTTGATCATCGACCAGTTCTGCCAGTCGTAGCCGATGGCGGGGTCGAGGGTCGCCATGTCGTCCTTGTAGGTGACGACGATGGTGCCGCCCTGCACGGGCGCCTCGTCGGCGCGGGCGGCGGCGAGGCCGCTCGCGACCGCGAGCGCCGCCGTGGTGGTCTTCAGCCAGGATCGGGTCATCGGCAGTTCCTTCGGGGGGTGGAGATCATCGGCCGCGGATGCGCGGGTCGAGGACGGGGGCGGCGGCATCGGCCAGGAGGTTGCCCAGCACGATGGCGAGGGAGGACACGAGCGTGACGCCCATGATGATGGGCACGTCGACCTGCTGGATCGCCTGCCAGGCGAGCTGCCCGATGCCGGGCCAGCCGTAGACGGCCTCCACCACCACCACGCCGCCCATGAACTGGCCGATGTCGATGCCGATCATCGCGGCGATGGGCAGCAGGGCGTTGGGCAGGGCGTGGCGCAGGATCACGCGGGCCCGCGTCAGTCCCTTGGCCCGGGCCGTGCGGACGTAGTCCTGGTTCAGGACGTCCACCATGGCCGAGCGGACCATGCGGGCGTACCAGCCGGCGCCGAGCAGGCCGAGCGTCAGGGCCGGCAGGACGACGTGGGCGGGCGTGCCGTAGCCGCTCATCGGGAACCAGCCCAGCGTCGCGGCGAAGACGTAGAGCAGCAGCAGCGCCACCACGAACTGCGGCGACGAGACGCCGACGAAGGCCAGCGTCATCACGGCCCGGTCGACGGGGCCGTCGCGCTTCATCGCCGCCAGGATGCCGAGCGTGAGGCCGAGCGCGACCTCGACGCCGATGCCCGCCAGCATGAGCACGAGGGTGGCGGGGATGCGGGCCGCGATCAGCGCCGCGACCTCGCTGCGCTGGACGTAGGAGCGGCCGAGGTCGCCCCGCAGCAGGCCGCCGAGGTAGCGCCAGAACTGCTGGGGCAGGGGCAGGTCGAGCCCGAGCTGGTGGCGCACGCTGGCGATCATCCCGGCGTTGGCGCTGCGTCCCGCGATCAGCGCCGCGGGGTCGGCCGGGAGAAAGTGCAGCAGCAGGAAGGTGACGACCGCGACGCCGAGCAGGATCGTCGCGGCCTGGGCCAGCCGGCGGGCGAAGGCCAGCATCAGCCGCGCCCCCGCTGCGTCGGGTCGAGCAGGTCGCGCAGCGCGTCGCCGAGCAGGTTGAAGCTGAGCGCCGTCGCCAGGATGACGGCACCGGGGATGAAGACGAGCCAGGGCGCGGCCTGGAAGTAGCTCTGGCTCTCGAAGATGATGTTGCCCCAGGAGGGCTGCGGCGGCTGCACGCCGACGCCGAGGAAGCTCAGGGTGGCTTCGAGCAGCACGGTCGTGGCGATGCCGAGCGTGCCCCACACGATGGCGGTCGGCATCAGGTGCGGCGCGATGTGGCGGAACAGGATGCGGGCGTGGCCGGCGCCGAGGGAGCGCTCGGCCATGATGAAGTCGCGCTCCGCCAGCCCCCGGGTCTCCGTATAGACGACGCGCGCCACCTGCACCCAGTTCACCAGCGCGATCACCAGGGCGACGATCCACAGGCTCGGGTGCAGCAGCGCCGCCAGCACGATGGCGAGCAGCAGCGCCGGGAAGGCCATCATCAGGTCGGTGAAGCGCATCAGCGCGGTGCCGACGATCCCGCCGAGGTAGCCCGCCACGGTCCCGACCAGCATGCCGATCGCCACGGCGACGCCGTTCGCCACGAGCCCGATCAGCAGCGACGTGCGCGCGCCGAAGAGCAGGCGGGACAGGAGGTCGCGCCCGAGCGTGTCGGTGCCGAGCCAGTAGGGCGCGCGGGGCGGCAGCGGCGCCCCGTCGAGCGACAGGCCGTCGAAGGGCTGGTCGTCGGGCGAGAAGGGGGCCAGCCAGGGCGCCCCCAGGGCCGCCGCGACCACGAGCAGGATGAGGCAGGCCGCCAGGAGCGTCGAGGGCCGCCGCGCGACCTCGGCCAGGGCGCGCCTCATCCCGCCCTCGTGCGCGGCGCGGCCAGGATGGCGGCGGCCGCCTGTTCGAGGGGCACGCGCGCGCCCATCGCGTCCCGGCGCAGGTGCCGGTAGGCCTCCTCCTCGCCGCAGCCGCGGGCCCGCATCAGGGCCTGCACGGCCCCGAGCACCAGGGGGCGCAGGCGGACGCGCTCCTGGAGCTCGGCGATCCGGCGCGCGGCGTCGCGCATCTCGGCGTGGCGGCGGAACGCCATGACCAGCGCCGGGTAGACCGCGGAACTCGTCACGGGTTTGGCGACGAGCGCGTGGGCGCCCCGGTCCAGCGCCCAGGCGATGCGCCCCGGCGCCTCCGAGCCCAGCAGCGCGACCAGCGGCACGGGGCTCTCTCCGCCCTGCCAGGGCAGCAGGCCACTCCAGCCCTCGTCGGCGTCGACGAAGACGACGTCCGCGGGATCGTCCGGGGCGAGGGGCGCCCAGCGGGTCTGGGCCTCGAGCCCGAGCAGGCCGAGCTGCCGCGACAGGTGCAGGGTCGTGTCGCCCGGGCGGTGCAGCACGACGGCACGACGGCCCGCGAAGGTCGGGGTCGCGCTCACGACACGACCCTCAGCCGCGGGGCCGCCGGCGGGGCGGGCGGCCGGCGATCGACGAGGTAGGGATCGGCCGCGACGCTCGGCTCCGACCGGAACACGTCGAACCCGTCGCCCCTGACGCGCCCGAGGTGGAAGGGCAGGCGGGCGTGGCGGGTGCCCCGATCGACGACGAGCGGCCCGATGACGCTGTCGGTGACGTGGCCCTCGATCGCCGCGCGGACGCGGGCCGGATCGTCGCTGCCGCAGCGCGCCACGGCCTCGACGCAGAGGCGCACCGTGGCGTAGCTCGTGGCGAAGTAGCTCGAGATCCGCCGTCCGGGCCCGAACCGCGCCGCGGCCCGGGCCTTGAGGGCGCGGTTCGAGGGGGTGTCGAGGGCGTCGAAGTAGGAGGCGGCGGCCAGTTGCCCGTCCGCCTCGCCGAGGCCGATCTCCGGCAGCTCGCATTCGGTGAGGTCGCAGCTCACGACGGGGCAGCGGTCCGGCCCGAACCTGCCATCGCGCGCGCCCATCGCCCGCATGGCCCGGAGGAAGGCGTGGTTCGAGGGCCCGAGCATGTTGCTGAGGATGAAGTCGGGCCGCTGCCGCGCGACGTCGGCGACGAGGCGGGCGATGTCGGTGTCGCCGATGGGCCGGCACCGCTCGCCCACGATCTCGCCGCCCGCCGCGGTGACGATCTCGCGGGCCAGCCGGTTCATCTCCCAGCCCCAGACGTAGTTGGCCCCGGCGAGGTAGACGCGCCGCCCCTGCGTCGGCAGCAGGTGGGCGAGGAGCGGCACGAGATGCTGGTTCGGGCAGGCGCCCGTGTAGATCACGTTGGGGTTGGCCTCGAAGCCCTCGTAGGGGCACACGTACCAGAGCTGGCCGTCGTGCTTCTCGACGGCCGGGATCACGTCCTTGCGGGCCTGCGACGTGACCGTGCCGACGATGTGCCGGCAGCCGGCCTCCCGCATCATGTCCCGCGCCAGCGCGACGTAGCGGTCGCCCGCCCCGGCGGGATCGCCGAACACCGGCTCGACCGCGACGGGGACGGCGCGCTCCGCCCGCAGGTCCTCGATCGCCAGCAGGGCGCCGTCCCGGCAGTCCCGCCCCAGGGCCGCATAGTCGCCCGAGGTCGAGAACAGGATGCCGAGACGGAAGCCGCCCATGCGTGGGTCCCAAAAAAAGCCCCACGAGCCCGATCCCGGTGAGGACAGGCGTCGTGGGGCGCGATTGCCCTTGGCCGTCGAGGCCGACGTGCCGGCGGACCGATCGTCCGCCGCTCCCTCGGAGCATCGCAGGCCCGTCTCCGGAGTCAACGCCGATCGGTAGGCAGTCCGGCCGCCGGATCGTCCAATCGGCGGGCTGACCGCCCAATAAACGAGCTCGGAAGGGCAGGCCCGCGGCCCTCCTGCCATGACAGGGCAACTCACAAGGATGGGGTATCGCCCAGCCTCGATGAGTGCCGATGGGGGGTTCCGCCCCGACCGCAAAAGGCCGATGACCTTTCGAGTCCAGACTGGCATGACGCCTGGGCCTCGGCATCATGGGCCGAATCGACGGGGAGGGGCGCGTGAGGGCGGTGACGCTGGGCGGGGGGCGGACGACGGTGGCGGATGTCGCGGCGGTCGCGGGCGGCGCGCCCGTGCGCCTCGACGAGGGCCGGCTCGGCGCCATGACGGCCACCCGCGACCTCGTGGCCCGCGCCCTCGCCGAGGGGCGGCAGATCTACGGGCTGACCACCGGGGTCGGCGACCTTTCCAAGATCAGGCTCGGGCCCGAGGAGACCGCGCACGTCCAGATCAACATGCTGCGCAGCCACGCCAGCGGCGTCGGCGCGCCCCATGACGCGCCCGCGGTGCGCGCCATGATGGCCGCGATGATCGAGGCGCTGCTGCACGGGGCGAGCGGGGTCGGCCCGGAGCTCGTCGTCACCATGGCCGAGATGCTCGACCGCGGGGTCACGCCCTGGTCGCCGGGCGGCGGCTCGGTCGGCTACCTCATCGCCACGTCCCACATCGGCCTCGCGGTCTTCGGCCACGGCCGGGCCTGGTACCGGGGCGAGCTCCTGCCGGGCGCCGAAGCCCTGGCGCGGGCCGGCATCGCCCGGCGCGCGCCCGGCCCGCGCGAGGGCCACGCGCTGATCAGCGGCACCTACGAGATCACCGGCATCGGCGCCCTGGCGCTCGACCGCGCGCGGCGCCTCGTCGACCTCGCCGACGTGGCCGGCGCCATGAGCCTCGAAGCCCTGCGCGGCAACACGCGCGGCTTCGATCCGAGGCTGCAGCGCCTGCGCCCCCACCCCGGCCAGACCGCGACGGCGGCGCGCCTGATGCGCCTCCTCGACGGGAGCGAGATCGTGGCGGCGAACCGCGGCCACCGGCTCCAGGACGCGCTGAGCCTGCGCTGCATGCCCCAGGTCCACGGCGCGGTCCGCGACGCGCTCGCCTACTGCGAGGCCGTGCTCGACATCGAGCTCGACAGCGTCACCGACAATCCGGCCTTCCTGATCGAGGACGGCGAACTGGCGGTGCTCCACGGCGGCAACGGGCACGGCGCCCCGACCGCGCTGGCGCTCGACGTCCTGGCCGTGGCCCTGGCCGAGGTGAGCGGCATGTCCCAGGCCCGCTCCGACCGCCTCACGAACGGCCATCTCAGCGGGTTGCCGGCCTTCCTCGCCGACGGCAAGGGGTCCCATTCGGGCTTCATGATCCCGCCCTACGTCGCGGCGGCCCTGTCGGCCGACAACCGCCGGCTCGCCGCCCCCGCGAGCGTCCACAGCGTCTCGACCTGCGCGGGCCAGGAGGACCACGTCTCGATGGGCGTCGCGGCGGCCGTCAAGGCGCGGACCTCCGCCGACAACCTCGCCGACATCATCGCGGTCGAGCTGCTCTGCGCCGCGCAGGCGCTGGATCTCCACGCCCCCCTGCGCGCGGGGCGGGGGACCGGGGCGGCCCATCGCGCGATCCGCCGCCGCGTCCCCCTGCGCGAGGACGACCGCGACATGTACCCCGACCTCGCGGCCCTGCGCGAGCTGATCGACGGCGGCGGACTCGCCGCGGCCGTCGCCGACGCCCTCGGCGCCTCGCCGGACGCCATGACCACTGAGGTTCCATGACGCCTCCCTCCGCGCCCGGCCGCTGCCCGGCGTGGAGGCCCTCGCCCGCGTCCCCGCGCCGCGATGGGGCCGCCGTCCATCACGGCCCCAGGATCGCCAACCCCGGAGAACGTGACGCGCCGCGCGGCTTCGACTTCGCAGCGTCGGGACTCGGTCGCTCACCGGCCCATACTGCTCAAGACGTGACCAGACTGCTCCGTTGCTGACCTCAGGTGATTAAAATTGAGAATTGACATCCTGACGAGCCACAATATTTATTCAGAATAACTTTTTTTTCGTATACTGCATCGCCCAGACTCGATGGGGAGCACGGCATGACGATCACATCGACGGTCACGGACCATGGGGTTCCGGTCTCCGGACACCTCCAGCGGACGATCGATTGGCGCGGTGCGTTCTGGGTCGCGAGCGGCGTCCCGGCCCTGGTGCTCTTCTCCATTGGCGGCATCGCCGGGACCACCGGCACCCTGGCCTTCCTGATCTGGACCGTGTCCATGATCATGGGCTTCATCCAGTCCTTCACCTATGCCGAGATCGCCGGGCTGTTCCCCAACAAGTCGGGCGGCGCCTCCATCTACGGGGCGACCGCCTGGCTGCCCTATTCACGCCTGATCGCGCCCCTGTCGGTGTGGTGCAACTGGTTCGCCTGGTCGCCGGTGCTGTCGCTCGGCTGTTCCATCGCGGCCGCCTACATCCTCAACGCCCTGGCGCCGATCCCGGCCTTCACGCCCGATGCGCCCGACGTCGTCAGCTATATCGCGGCCCATGCGGGCACGAGCCCGGCCGATGCCGTCGCGGCCGTCACGGCCGCCGCGACCCCCGCGATCCGGACCTGGACGCTGTTCGGCCACACCCTCGGTCCGATCAGCTTCTCGTTCAACATGACCTTCATGATCGGCGCCGTGCTGATGCTGATCACCTTCGCGATCCAGCACCGCGGCATCCTCGGCACCGCGAACGTCCAGAAATACGTCGGCCTCCTGGTCATCATCCCGATGCTGATCGTCGGCATCGTGCCGATCCTCACCGGGCAGATCCATTGGGCCAACTTCTCGCCCCTGGTTCCGCTCGCCACCGCCTACGCGCCCGATCCGGGCACATGGAACGTCCCGGGCTGGACGCTCGTGCTCGGCGGCATGTTCATCGCCGCCTGGTCGACCTACGGATTCGAGACCGCCGTCTGCTACACGAGCGAGTTCAAGGACCCCGGGACCGACACGTTCAAGGCGATCTTCTACTCGGGCCTCCTCTGCATCGTGCTGTACATCCTGGTGCCCTTCACGTTCCAGGGCGTCCTCGGCCTGAACGGCATGCTGGCGACCCCCATCGTCGACGGCTCGGGCGTGGCCGACGCGCTGGCCGGCATGGTGGGCGGCGGCCAGATCGTCCACGGCCTGCTGGTCATGCTGATGATCCTCGCCCTGATGCTCTGCATCATGACCGCCATGGCGGGGTCGTCGCGGACCCTCTACCAGGGCTCGGTGGACGGCTGGCTGCCGCGCTACCTCGGCCACGTCAACGAGCACGGCGCGCCGACCCGGGCCATGTGGACCGACCTCATCTTCAACCTGATCGTCCTGGCCATCGCCTCGGCCGACGCGACCAGCTTCTTCTTCATCCTGGCCGTGTCGAACTGCGGCTACATCATCTTCAATTTCCTCAACCTCAACGCGGGCTGGATCCATCGGATCGACAACGGCCAGATCAAGCGGCCCTGGCGGGCGCCGAGCTGGATCATCGCCCTCGGCGCGATCTTCTCCTTCGTCAACCTCGTGTTCATGGGCGCGGGAGCCAAGACCTGGAACCCGCTGGCCCTGTGGGCCGGCCTGATCGCGGCGGCGCTGATCATCCCGGTCTTCTGCTTCCGGCATTACGTGCAGGACAAGGGCCGCTTCCCCGAACACATGCTCGACGACCTCGACATGACACAGGCCGACCTGACACGCAGGAAGGCCGGGATGCTGCCCTATCTCACGCTGCTCGCGGGCCTCGTCGTGATGCTCGCGGCCAACTGGATCTTCAGGATCTGAACGCGATGCGGCCCCGGCCCGAAGAATCCAGCGTTGGCCCACATCACTGAGGCTGGGCGTCGGCGCCCTCCTCCCCTCGGGGAGAACCGGGAGAAGGGGATCCCCGCGGGCGCCGAGATGTGTGCCAACGCTAAGCAGGTTTTGTCGAAAGAGCGCCACACGCTCTTTCGACAAAACCTGCGACAAAACAGGAAGCTCGGCAGGCGAAGCGTTGGTCTACCAACGCAAGCCTGCTGAGGCCCCAAGGATGGAGGATGCGATGAGTGTGATGTCCTGGCGGCGGTCTCCTCTCGCCGAGCGGCACCGGGCCCTGGGCTCCCAGCTCGAAGACTGGAACGGCATGGAGACCGCCTGGACCTACACGGCGAGCGACGTGGCGGACGAGCACGAGGCTCTGCGCACGACCGCCGGCCTCATGGACGTCTCCGGCCTGCGCAAGGTGCACCTGGTCGGTCCGCATTCGCACCACGTCCTGCAGCGTGCGACGACGCGCGACGTCCGCAAGCTCTACCCCGGCCGCTCGGTCTATGCCTGCATGCTGAACGATGGCGGCAAGTTCACGGACGACTGCATCCTCTATCGCACCGGGCCGAACGCCTGGATGGTGGTGCTGGGGTCCGGCACCGGCTACGAGGAGCTCACCAAGGACGTGCTCGGCAAGAATGCCGCGCTGCTGTTCGACGACGATCTCCAGGACCTGTCGTTGCAGGGGCCCGTCGCGGTCGACTACCTGTCCAGGCACGTCCCGGGCATCCGTGAACTGAAATACTTCCACCACATGCAGACGACGCTGTTCGGCAAGCATGTGATGATCTCCCGGACCGGCTACACCGGTGAGCGGGGATATGAGATCTTCTGCCGGGCCGAGGATGCGACGGCGATCTGGGATCAGATCCTGTCGGAGGGCCGGGCGATGGGCATCGTGCCGGCCTCCTTCACGGCGCTCGACTGGCTTCGGGTCGAGAGCTATCTCCTGTTCTATCCCTACGACAATTCGCAGATGTACCCTTTCGAGGACGAGCCGCCGGGCGACACGCTGTGGGAACTCGGGCTCGACTTCACGGTCTCGCCCGGCAAGGTCGGCTTCCGGGGCGCCGAGGAGCATCATCGGCTGAAAGGCCGCGAGCGCTTCAGGATCTTCGGCGTGGTCGCCTCGACCGACCGGGTGCTCGACGCGGGAGATGCGCTCTACGCCGACGGCCGGCCGGTCGGCGTGGTGACCTGCGGCATGGTCTCGCGCCGGACCGGACGCTCGCTCGCGATCGCCCGCATGGCCGTCGAGGTCGCCCGGGACGGGACGCCGCTCGACGTCAAGGGCAAGTCCGTCGAATGCAAGGCCATCGCCCATCCGATCGATTTCGACGACCCGGAGAAGAAGAAGCGGACCGCCGCATGAGCCCCGTCCGGGTCGGACCACCGAGACCGTCCCGCATCCGGCGGATGCGATCCAGCGATCCAGGGTAGGACTGCGCCCTCATGCCCGCGAGCACGCTCAAGAGTCGGCCCGTCTATCGGCCCCTGACGCCGCGCCCCGGCACGCTGCACCTGCTGGTCGCCGACGGCGAGGGTGCGGCGGCGATCCTCGACATGGCCGGCAGGGCTCCGCCCGGTTTCTTCGGCCGCGCCCACATCATCCACGTCGCCGACGCATCGGCCGGGGCGCGCTACGGCGAGCCCCTGAGGCGGCTCGATGCGCAGACGATCTACGAGGGGCCGAGCCTCGCCGCGGCCCTGCCGCGGCTGCAGCGGGTGCTGGCGACGGCCCGCATGGGCACGCGGCTCTACCTCGCCGGGACCGAGGGCCTGATCGGACAGGCCATGCGGCTGGCGATCGAGGCCGGCATGGACCATGCCTCGATCGAGAGCGAGCATCGCGGTTCATCTGCCCGCCGCGTGCAATGCGTGCACTGCAAGGGCATCACCGAGGACGTGACCACCCAGCCCTGCGTCTGCAGCCATTGCGGGCTGGCGCTGCTGGTGCGCGATCACTATTCCCGCCGCATCGCGGCGTTTCAAGGCGTCTGCATCGACGCCGAGGAACCCGGGGTGGTCCCGCCCGCGGAGGAGGCCTTCCCATGAGCCAGCCGCGCATCGCCGTGCGGGTCAGCGACATCGTCGAGGTGACGCCGCTGGTCAAGCGCTTCCACTTCGAAGCGCTCGACGGCACGCCCCTGCCGAGCTTCTCGGGCGGCGCCCACATCGTGGTCGAGATGCAGGATGGCGACATCCTTCGCCGCAACGCCTATTCCCTCATGAGTGCGCCCTCGCGGACCTCCGACTACACGATCAGCGTCCGGCGCGACGAGGGCGGCAGGGGAGGATCCCGCTACCTCCACGACCGTCTGACCGCGGGCGCCACGCTCCACATCAGCCACCCCACCAACCTGTTTCCGCTGGAATGGCGCGCCCGCAAGCACCTGTTCGTGGCCGGGGGCATCGGCATCACGCCCTTCATCGCCATGGCCGAGCAACTGTTCCACGACCACCGGGCCTTCGAGCTCCACTACGCCATCCGGTCGCGGGAGCATGCGGTCTACGCCGACGAACTCGTGGCGCGGTACGGCGGCCGGATCCACGTCTATCATTCCGAGCAGGGCGAACGCGTGCCCCTCGCACGGGTGCTCACCCATCAGCCGCTCGGGACGCATCTCTACCTGTGCGGGCCGGACCGGCTGCTCGACGCGGCGCTCGGTCTGGCCGAGGAGCTGGGCTGGCCCCAGGGGAGCCTGCACGCCGAGCGGTTCGTTTCGCCGGCCGTGGGGGAACCCTACCGCGTGAGGCTCGCCCGCTCCGGCATCACGGTCGACGTCCGGTCGCAACAGAGCATGCTGGAAGCGATCGAGGGCGCGGGTGTCGACGCGCCCTACATGTGCCGGGGCGGCGCCTGCGGGCAATGCCGGACGGCGGTCGTCGCCTGCGAGGGCCGCCTGCTGCATCACGATCATTTCCTGAGCGAGGACGAACGGGCCTCGGGACAGTTCGTCATGCCCTGCGTGTCCCGCTTCGAGGGCGAGGCGCTGACCCTGGATCTTTGACGCCTCGCTTCGGCCGGGGCCGGGTGAAGCCACGGGTCGCGACGTGGCGCCGCGTCGGACTGGGACGGGCATCGGGGGCGCCGGCCGATCGCGCCGCCGGTCGGATATCGGGAGAGCATCATGGGCATCGCATTCCGCAAGGAAACCTTTCGGGACGACTTCACCTTCCGCAACAGCCCGGCCAACATCCGGCGCTTTCCCTTTCCCTTCGACCGCGACGACTACATGTACGCGGTCAACATCGAGCCCCACGTCAGGGGGCGGGCCGGCACGGTCTTCGAGAGCCTGATCGACGTCGACGAACACTACGTGGCCGAGATGGAGGACAAGGCCCTCGTCCTCAAGGAAGACCCGCTGCGCTGCCAGTCGCTGCCCCACATGGAACTGGCGGGCTGGGACCTGCTGGAGCTCCTGATGGAGCAGCAGGCGGCCGGCTACCCGGACCATTTCGAGCTGCAGCGCAGCGGCGACCGCTGGCGATGGATCAACCGGCCGCTCGGCATCGACGACACCTTCACGTTCGGCGAGGCCGCGACGCTTCCCTACGGGCCGATGGAATACATCACGCGCCAGTCGCAGGGCGACTTCTGCCTCCTCGATCAGCGGGGCGGCGACCTGTGGATGGATGCGGGGATCGTCACCACGCAGGCCGACTGGTCGCTCGATTTCGACATCGGCATGAGCTTCATGGAATGGCACGCGCCGGTGCCCCGGGCCCATGGGATGGGGATCTTCGACCGGGCGCTCAAATTCCTGCTGCAGTTGCGCCAAGGTCAGCCGATGCGCCGGTTCAACTGGACCATGACGGTCAATCCGCGGCTCGACACCAGCCCCGAGAACTACCATAGGTGGGGAACCGACCGGACGACGGTCACGCCCGAGAACGTCGGGGACAAGGTCCACCTCAGGGTCGAGGTGCAGAGCTTCTGGCGGCTGCCGCGCTCGAACGCGCTCGTCTTTCCGATCCGCTGCTACCTGCTCAAGCTCGACGAGCTCGTGACCGTGCCGAAATGGGGCCGCCGGATGCACCGCGTGCTGCGCGACCTCCCCCCGGACCTCGCCGAATACAAGGGGCTGGTGCGGTGGCGCCAGACGGCCGTCGACTACCTGGCGGGTCACGACGACGGCGCCCCGACCTCGGCGGGGTTCTGGCCGGACTGAGGGGTCCCGCGGCCGAGACCCCGGTTCACCGGACCGTGCAGGATGCAGCTCGCCTCTCGGATCGCCGTCACACCGGCCGGGATCGATCTCCTCTCCTCACTCGCCGTCCTGCCGCGCATAGGAGATGATGGACAGGAAGCGGATGGGCAGTTTGCGCAGCTCCTCGGGACCGTGCGGCGCATCGGCGTCGAAGAAGAGGCTGTCGCCCGGCTCCATCCGGTAGAGCTTGTCGGCGTGGCGGTACACGACCTCGCCGTCGAGCATGTACAGGAACTCCAGCCCGGGATGCTGGAACAGCGGGAAGACGTCCGATTCGGCGGTGAGCGTGATCATGTAGGGCTCGACCACCACCCGCGACGACCGGTCGTTCGTGTGGCCGAGCAGGTGATATTGATGCCCGTTGCGGGTGCCGCGACGCTCGATCGCCAAGCCCTCGCCCGCCTTCACGAACACGGCACCCCGTCTCTCCTCGAACCGCCGAAAGAAGGCCGTGACCGGAACCCCCAGGGCGCGCGACAGCGACTGCAGCGTCGTGAGCGAGGGCGATATCAGCCCATTCTCGATTTTGGACAGCATGCCGTTCGACAGCCCGGCCGCCGAGGCGAGATCCGAGACCGTGATCCCCAGCTTGGTCCGAAAGGCGTGCACCTCGCGGCCGATCGCGACCTCCAGGAGGTTCTCGCGCGATCCGGTGAGCGCATGGGGATCCTGGGCGAGCTTCGGCCCGGCGGGGGGGCCGATCGGGCCGACGGCTTCGTCCGAACCACCGCGGATCCCCGGTTTCGCCGAGCCCTCCGAGACGCGTTCGACATTCACCTGTCTGCCACGGGCCATCACGCCATCCGGTCACGACCGGAGCCGCTCCGGCCCGATCGACGTGCCGCGGACGTCCTGCGCGGCATCAGGCCGACACGGTAGCAGGTCGGCGGAAGGCGCGCCATCGGCCGGCGGAGGGCGGGGAAGCCGGTCGCCCGCGGTCCACGATCGATCCGGGGCCGAGCCGACCGTTCTGGCCCGCTATGTGCAGGCGCCGCCGGGCGAGCTCTTCGGTCACGGGATCACCATGCACCACTCCATCCCTGCCGGGCTTCTCCCCGCCGAGCGTCGAGGGCGCCGAGCCCCGTCACCGGGCGCACGAGGGGGCCTGAGGATCATCGGGGCGACGGGCCGCCACGCGACGGCCGGCCTCGACGAGGGGCCGATTATCGAGCAGGACACCGAGACGGTCAGCCGTGGCGAGCCGCTGGATGACGCGCACAGGACGCCGCCGTCATGGACGCCACGCGGCGGGAATCGTCTTGACGCGTGAGTCATCGGCCGGCCTTCGGGGCCATCAGCGATAGAGGGGGACAGAGTGACGCGAATTGCCATCATCGGTGCCGGACCCAGCGGTCTCGCGGCCCTCCGTGCCTTCGAATCCGCGAGGCTGAAGGGGGCCGAGGTCCCGGAGATCGTCTGCTACGAGAAGCAGTCGAACTGGGGCGGGTTGTGGAACTACACGTGGCGCACCGGTCTCGACGAGTTCGGCGAACCCGTCCACGGCTCCATGTACCGTTACCTCTGGTCCAACGGCCCGAAGGAATGCCTCGAATTCGCGGATTACTCCTTCGAGGAACATTTCGGACGGCCGATCCCCTCCTATCCTCCCCGCGCCGTCCTGCACGACTACATCGCCGGGCGCGTCGAGAAGAGCGACGTCCGCAAGCACTGCAAGTTCAACCACGTCGTGCGCGGGGTGGCGCACGACGAGGCGACGGGCCGGTTCACGGTCACGGTGAAGGACCTCGTCGCCGACCACCTGGTGTCCGACGTCTTCGACTCCGTGATCGTGGCCAACGGGCATTTCTCGACGCCCAACGCCCCGCAGTTCCAGGGCATCGAGACGTTCCTGGGCCGCGTGATGCACGCCCACGACTTCCGCTGCGCGGACGAGTTCGCGGGCAAGCATGTCCTGGTGATCGGATCGAGCTACTCGGCGGAGGACATCGGCATCCAGTGCCACAAATACGGCGCGGCCCGCATCACCTTCAGCTATCGCACCCGGCCGATGGGCTTCGACTGGCCGGACGGCTTCGAGACCAAGCCCCTGCTGCAGAGAGTGGCGGGCAAGACCTGTCACTTCAAGGACGGCTCGACCGCCGAGGTCGACGCGATCGTGTTCTGCACGGGCTACCTGAACCATTACCCGTTCCTGCCCGACGATCTCCGTCTGAAGACGAGGACGCGCCTGTTTCCGCCGGACCTCTACAAGGGCATCTTCTGGGAGCCCAACCCCAAGCTGATCTATATCGGTGCTCAGGATCAGTACTACACGTTCAACATGTTCGACGCGCAGGCGTGGTACGCGCGCGACGTCCTGCTCGGGCGCACCGCCCTTCCGGATCCGGCGGCGATGCGGGAGGACAGCGGGCGGTGGCTGCGGCGCGAGGAGACGCTCGCAGATGCCTTCGAGGCGATCGACTTCCAGACGGATTACGTGCGGGATCTCCTGCAGGCGACCGATTACCCGCATCTCGACGTCGACAAGGTCGCGGGACTCTTCAAGGAATGGGAACACCACAAGGAGAGCGGCATCCTGACCTATCGTGATCGCTCCTATCCGTCGACCGTCACCGGCACCATGGCACCGGTTCACCACACGCCCTGGCTCGACACGATGGACGATTCCCTCGAGGCCTTTCTGAACCAGCCAGGCCGTGTCGCCGCAGAATAGATCGATGAGGGACTCCCATGGACGACCGGCACGAGACGGCCGCGGCCCGGTTCACCCATCTCGTCATCCGCGGCGGCGAAGCCATGGCGTTCGCACTCGCCGAAGGTGACTCCTGCCGGGTCGTCGATCCGGAAGGCCGTCAACCCGGCCTGTTGTTCCTGGAGGACCCCTCCGTCCTCGACGGATTGGCCTCCCGGCCCGTCACGGGATCGATCGCCGGCGAGGCTTCGATGGCCCGCATGGCGTTCGAGAGGCGCGGCATCGCGGCGGAAAGCCTGTCGGGCGTCGCCCTGTTCTCGGAGGATGCGGAGCCCGGGAGCGCCGTCCTCCTCCGCGCCCGGGCGCCGGTGACGCTCGCGCTGGTGGCGCCGGGGCCTCGCATGGCGCCGGACGAGCAGACGCCCCCGACGGAGCTCAAGGTCGAGATCGGGACGGTGCGGCCGAGCGCCGGCGACGTCCCTCCCCCGCTCGCCCGGCCCAAACTCGACCTCCGCATCGCGGCCGCGACGGCCTCGGCCTTCCGGGTCGGCGCGGGCGACTACATCCAGATCATCGACGTCGACGGCAAGCAATGTTCCGACTTCCTCGCCTTCGACGCCGCCGCACTGGAGCGGGGGGAGGAGTTCGGCCTCGATCCGACCGTCACGCGCACGCTGATGGGCACGGCGAACCCGCGCCCGGGCCTGCATTCCAAATATTTCGATGCCCGCATGACGCCGCTGGTCGAGATCGTTCAAGACACGGTCGGACGCCACGACGCTTTCCTGCTGGCCTGTTCGGCCAAATACTACGAGGATATGGGCTATCCGGGGCATGACAACTGCACGGACAACTTCAACAGGGCGCTGAAGCCGTTTGGGATAGAGCCACGGGCCGGGTGGCCCGCCATCAACTTCTTCTACAACACCTTCGTCGGCCCCGACGATACGATCGGGATGGACGAGCCCTGGTCCCGGCCCGGCGACCACGTCCTGCTGCGCGCGATGACGGACCTGGTCTGCGCCTCCTCGTCCTGCGCCGACGACATCGACACGGCGAATGCCTGGAACCCGACCGACATCCACGTCCGCGTCTACGACAAGGCCGAAGACTTCCCCAGAGGCATCGCTCATCGCATGACGCCCGACGCAGAACCGCGCTTGACGCGCCAGAGCGGCTTTGGCCCGCGCATCGCCGCGCTGACCCGCCATTTCGTGGATTACCGGGGCTTCTGGCTCCCCGACGGCTTCTCGGACGAGGGCCCGATCGCCGAATATTGGGCCTGCCGCGAGCGCGCAGCCATCATGGACCTGTCGGCCCTGCGGAAATTCGAGGTGATCGGCCCGGACGCCGAGGACCTGATGCAGTTGGCCGTCACGCGCGACGTGAAGAAGCTCGCGGTCGGCCAGATCGTCTACACGGCCATGTGCTACGACCATGGCGGCATGATCGACGACGGGACGGTCTTCCGCCTCGGGCAGCATAACTTCCGCTGGGTCTGCGGCGACGACTATTGTGGCGTCCATCTGCGCGCGCTCGCGGCCGAGCGCGGCCTGAAGGTCTGGGTCAAGACCTCGACCGACCAACTCCACAACGTCGCGGTCCAGGGTCCGCGGTCGCGTGCGATCCTCGCGTCCCTCGTGACGACCCCGGCCCACCAGCCGACGCTGAGCGAGCTCAAATGGTTTCGCTTCACGATCGGCAAGATCGCCGGCCTGCCGGTCATCGTCTCGCGCACCGGCTACACCGGCGAACTGGGGTACGAGGTCTGGTGCCACCCGGATCAGGCGCCGCAGCTCTGGGACGCCATCATGGCGGCGGGTGCGGCCGAACGGATCAGCCCGCTCGGTCTGAAGGCGCTCGACATGCTGCGGATCGAGGCCGGCCTGGCCTTCGCCGGCTCCGAATTCTCAGACCAGACGGACCCGTTCGAGGCCGGCCTCGGTTTCGTCGTGCCGAAGGACAAAGCCGATCCCTTCATCGGCGCGGATGCGCTGGTGCGCCGGCGCGCGCACCCGAGGCGAAGCCTCGTCGGGCTCGAGATCGCGGGCAACGAGCACGTGGCGTCCGGAGATGGCGTGCATGTCGGCCGAGCCCGGATCGGCGTCGTGACGAGCGCCACCCGGTCGCCCGTCCTGGGCCGAACCATCGCACTCGCCAGTCTCGACGTCGCCTGCGCGGCCCTCGGGACGGCCGTCGAGATCGGCAAGCTGGACGGGCAGTCGAAGCGTCTGCCGGCCAGGGTGGTGCCGTTCCCGCACTTCGATCCGCGAAAATCCCGCGTCCGCGCCGAGCCCTCCCCGGAGGACCTCGCCCGGACGCCGGCCACCACGGCGGTCAGTTCCCTCGAACCCCGGGGAAGCGAGGTCCGGGCCTGAGCAGGTGGCTCATGACGGGTTACGGGGTGATGATGTCGGGTCGCGATCGTCGCGTCAGCCGTCAACCCGTCAAGGTCACAAACCCCGCCCCTCGGGCGAAAGAAAGGCATCGATATCGCGATCGAGGAGGGCCGTGCAATCCGCGCCCTCCGCGGCCCTTCGGTACCAGTCGGCGGTGCGCGCCACGGCCTCGGCCACGCGCCAGCGCGGCCGCCAGCCGAGCTCGCGCCGCGCCAGGGCCGTGTCGACCGCGAGGACGTTGGCCTCCTTCGGGGCGTCGGTGCCTGCCTCGGCCAGGCGCCACACGGCGCCGCGGCCCCAGGCGGAGACGAACAGGTCGGCGATCTCCGACACCGGCAGGGCGTCCTCGTGGGCGGGGCCGAAGTTCCAGGCCGGCCGGCCGCCGTCCCGCCCCTCGACCAGCGCCTGCGCCAGGGCGAGGTAACCGCTCAGCGGCTCCAGCACGTGCTGCCAGGGCCGGGTGGAGCGGGGGTTGCGCACCATCAGCGGCTCGCCGCGCGACAGGGCGCGGGCGGCGTCGGGCAGCAGCCGCGCCTCAGCCCAATCGCCGCCGCCGATGACGTTGCCGGCGCGCGCCGTCGCCACCCGGGCGGTGCAGGGCTTCGAGAAATAAGATGCCACCATCGACTGCGTGACGATCTCGGCCGCGGCCTTCGACGCGCTGTAGGGATCGGAGCCGCCGAGCGGCTCGTTCTCCCGGTAGGCCCAGACCCATTCCTCGTTGCGGTACACCTTGTCGCTGGTCACCACCACGGCGGCCCGGACCGAGGGGGCGCGGCGCAGGGCGTCGAGCAGGCTCACGGTGCCCATGACGTTGTCGTCGAAAGTGCCGCGCGGGTCGGCGTAGGAGGCCAGGACGAGCGGCTGCGCCGCCATGTGGACCACGATCTCGGGCGCCGCTTCGGCCAGCGCCGCCGACAGGGCCGCGCCGTCCTTGACGTCGCCCGCGCGGTGCCGGTGCGAGGAGGACGGCAGGCTGCGGTAGAGCAGCGGGGAGCGGTCGTCGCGCCCGTAGCCGGTGACGTCGGCGCCGAGCCGCGACAGGATGTAGGTCAGCCACGCGCCCTTGAAGCCCATGTGGCCTGTGACGAGCACGCGTCGCCCGCGCCAGAAACCAGAGGTGAGAGGCGGCATCGGGTGTCGTCCAAGGTTTGGATGTTCGGCGGAGGGTGCGGTCGCCACCGTCAGGCCCAGACCTTCCAGGGCGCGGTGCCGGAGTTCCAGATCCGGTTGACGGTTTCGACGTCGCGGGCCGTGTCAAGGCACTGCCAGTAGCCGTGGTGGCGGTAGGCGACGAGCTCGCCGTCCCGCGCCAGGGCTTCGAGCGGCCCGCGCTCGAAGATGCAGTCGTCGTCGGTGTTGACGTAGTCGAAGATGCGCGGCTCGCAGACAAAGAAGCCGCCGTTGATCCAGGTGTCGCCCGAGATCGGCTTCTCGGTGAAGCTCGTCACGCGCTCGCCGTCGCCGATCTCCAGCGCGCCGAACTTGGAGGGCGGCCGCACAGCCGACACGGTGCACACCTTGCCGTGGGCGCGGTGGAAGGCCAGCAACGCGTCGATGTCGACGTCCGCCACGCCGTCGCCGTAGGTCAGGAAGAAGGGGCGCTCGCCCACGTGGTGGCGGAGCTTGGCGACGCGGCCGCCCGTCTGCGTGTTGGCGCCGGTCTCGACGAGGTCGAGCACCCAGTCCTCGTGGTCGAAACCGTGCAGGTCCACCGTGCCGGAGCCGAGGTGCACCCGAACCGAGTTGGCGCGCATGCGGTAGTTGGCGAAATACTCCTTGACGATGTCGCCCCGGTAGCCGAGCGCCACGCAGAACTGGCGCACCCGGAAATGCGCGTAGATCTTCATGATGTGCCACAGGATCGGCTGGCTGCCGATCTCCACCATGGGCTTGGGGACGAGGCGCGTTAGCTCCTGCATGCGGGTGCCGAGGCCGCCCGCCAGGATCACGGTCTTCATGTCGGCGATGTCGGTCACAGGCTGCTCCCCACGCGGTCCACCGCCTCGGCCGCCCACTCGCGGCGGGCCGCCCCGCCGGCGCCCTCGATGTTGATCACCTCCCGCTCGACCACGATGTCGCCCTGGCGCACCTGGAAGTGGATCGCCGAGATGTATTCGCCGAGCACGCCGAGCAGCGCGAGTTGCACCCCCGACAGGAAGAACAGCGCGACGATCAGCGTCGCGATGCCGGGCGGCGCCGCGCTCGTATCCAGCAGTTTGATGACGAGCTGGACGAAGCCGTAAAGGATCGACAGCACCGCCATGCCGAAGCCGGTGAAGATGGCGAGGCGCATGGGCGCGTTGGTGAACGAGATCATCCCGTTCAGCCCCTGGTCGACGAGGCTGTAGAGACGGTGTTTCGAGATGCCGGCCCGACGCTCCCGCCACGTATACTCGATCGAGGTCGATTCGTGGGCGAAGCCGATGTTGGCCAGCATGCCCCGGATGTAGGGGTAATAGTCCTTGAAGCGCAGCAGCGCGTCGAGGACCTGGCGGTCGATGAGCTGGAACTCGCCGACGTTCTTCGGGATCTCGATGTTGGAGAACCGGTTCACGGTCGCGTAGTAGCGGCGGCGGACGAACTGCATCAGCAGCCCCTCCTCGCGCCGTGCCTTCACGCCGTAGACGCGCAGGTATCCCTTCTCCCACAGCTCCACGAAGCGGGGGATCAGCTCGGGCGGGTCCTGCAGGTCGACCGGCAGCATCGGCACCACGGCGTCGCCGGTGGCGCGCCGCAGCGCGTTGAAGGTCGAGCGGAAGAGGCCGTAGTTGCGGGCGTTGACGATGACCCGCACGGCGGGATCGCGCGCCGCGATGGCGCGGAGCTTCGCCACCGTCGCGTCCGACGAGCTGTTGTCGGCGAAGATGTGCTCGCGGTCGTATTTGCCCAGCACGGGATCCGTCTCGAACAGATCGCGGACCGCCTGATGGCAGGCCTCGACGTTGTCCTCCTCGTTGAAGCAGGGCGAGACGATGGTGATGAGGCGGCGGGTCATGACGGCTGGACAGGTCCGAAAACGAGGAAGCGAAACAGCACGAAGGACAGGACAGCCATGGCGGGCACCAGCACGGCCTGGGCCAGCGCGGGCGCGAGCCCGCCCGACAGCAGCAGGCGGATGGCGCCGGCGTTGACGAGGTAGACCAGCGCGTAGGTGCCGACGAAGGGCACGAGGCGGCTCAGTGTGCGTTGCCGGAACACCAGCCGAGCCGTCGTCAGATAATTGAACAAAGCGCCCACGCCAGTGGCGACCAGAAGCGCCAACTCGGGCTGCAGCCGAGCCATCAATCCGACGAGATAGACGGTGTATCCAAAGAGGGTGTTCAGTCCGCCGATCAGGAGAAAGCGGATGAAAGGGGAGCCGGAGATCCAGAGCGTAGATCTGTCGAAGACAGCCTTCACCCTCGACGGCGAGCGGTGACGTGGAACTCCCATGCACCCGACCGGCGAGGTGGGCACCGATCGAGGGCACCCTTCTTCGATGCTTGCAAATCCGCGCTGTTGCTCAACTGCCCCTGAATGAGGATCCCCGGACATCGAAATGGTGGAACCCCTCAGATTCACCTCACCGCTCGACCACCCCGACAGGACGATCGAAATGAGACCGGGAGGTACACCGGAGGACTTGCAACGGCAACCCCGCTAGTCGTCGGCGGCGACACGCGAAGTCATATAGGCCTTCAGCTCTCTGCTCGGTTCACCGGGCATCCGTCGCTCCCTATCGGAGGCAGTGGAAGTATGAGCCCGCGACGGCCCCTTGTAGGGTGGGACTTCGAAGCTGCGCCCATCGGCCATGTCATCGCTCAGTGTCTGTCCGATAAGGCTACGGCAAGTTGAAAATGACCTATCGGTTTCCCTCATAGGAGACACCCGGTTTGACGATTGCTCATGCCCTGATCGGACGGACTCTCGGGCATCGGGCCACACGGTCGAGCATCACCATGGCTGACGAGCTTGTCCTATGCCACTCCTCCCTTGTGAGACAGGCTTCTGAATTTGAAGTGCTGATGGGGGAGGATGGAAATGGTCGAGAGTAAGGTCATGTTGCTCGGCGCGAGCGGTTTCATCGGTCGACAATGCATCGACCTGCTGCTCAACGCGGACGACGTGGTCGTCGAGGCCGTCTCCCGCCGCAAGCCGGATTGGGCTGGGCCGGACGATGACAGGCTGCGGTGGCACACGGCCGATTTTCTCGATGGTGCAGCCCTGGCCGGCATCCTCGGCGAAACTCGGCCATCCCATGCGATCCATCTCGCATGGCATGCGGGTCCGGACCTGATCTGGACCGCGCCACAGAACATGGACTGGATCGCGGCCAGCTTGGCTTTCGCTCGGTCCTTCGCTCATTTCGGCGGGAAGCGCATCGTCGTCTCCGGAAGCTGCGCCGAATATGCCGGTTCCGGGATACGGCGCGAAGCGGATGTGACGCGACCGGAGACGCCGTATGGACTCGCCAAGCGAGAGACATACCTTGCGCTTGCGGGCCTTTGCGAATCTACGGGGGTCAGCCTCGCCTGGGCGCGGCTCTTTCACATGTACGGCCCTCATGAAAATCCGCGTCGCCTCGTCGCCGGCGCGATCCTGACTCTGCTGCAAGGACGCTCCTTCGTGTGTTCGGATGGCGGTCAGGTCAGGGACTTCCTCCACAGCCGAGACGTCGCCCAGGGGCTCGCAACCCTGTTGTGGTCCCGTGTCGAGGGTCCGATCAACATCGGCTCCGGCGAAGCCGTCTCCATCCGCGAACTCCTCGGCCTCGTCGGGCATGAGATCGGCCGGAGCCACCTCCTCCAGTTCGGCGGTCGCGCGCGAGCACTGAACGACCCAGACGTGCTCTTGCCCGACCTCACGCGGCAGAGGCTCGATCTGGGCTGGTCGCCGGCATTCTCGCACCGACAGCGAGTCGCAGCCACGGTCGATTGGTGGCGAGATCGGCTGGGCACCACCTCCGAGCTCTGCCCCCCCTGAGGAGCCCAGCGCGGATGCGCTCCGATGACGTCACGAAGACGCGAACAGCCTCCACGCAGAGCGCCAGGAGCAAGACGGCGGGCCTGAGATCGCCGGCCGCAGCGCCTCCGGTGCTTCGGGGCCCTTCTGCTCAACTCGGGAAGCGGGCGGCGGGCTGGACATACCGATGAAGCTCGGGCAGAGGACGTGGACGTCGTCGAGGGGAGTTTTGATCCACCTGCCCGCGGATCCGCGATCGAGTCAGCAAGCCAGCGAGCGGATCAAAAGTCGTGGGGAGCTTCTGTGTGATGAGCAGGTCATGTCGGGTTTGCGGCGCAGCGTTGAACCACACCTTCGTGGATCTCGGACTCTCTCCTCTTGCCAATTCATACGTTTCGATGGAGCGCTCTCGCCTCGGTGAGATGTTCTACCCACTCCGTGCGTTCGTCTGCTCCGAATGTCACCTGGTGCAGCTCGAAGAGTTCGCGACCCCGGAGCACATCTTCTCGGACTACGCCTATTTTTCATCGTTCTCCAAGAGCTGGCTCAAGCATGCGGAGGATTATGCGGGCACGATGACGGCGCGGTTCAGCCTTGGGCCCGACAGCAAGGTCGTCGAGGTCGCCAGCAATGACGGCTACCTCCTGCAATATTTCGTGAGCCGTGGCATACCGGTCCGTGGCGTCGAGCCCGCCGCCAACATCGCCGAGGCGGCCGTCGCCCGCGGAGTTCCGACCAGCGTCATGTTCTTCGGCGAAGCCACGGCCGCGCAGTTGCGCGCCGAAGGGCATGCCGCTGACCTCATCGCGGCCAACAACGTCCTGGCGCACGTCCCGGACATCCTCGACTTCGTGGCCGGCTTCCGCGTGCTGCTGAAGCCGGAAGGCGCGGCCACGTTCGAATTTCCGCACCTGCAGCGCATGATCGAGCACATGCAGTTCGACACGATCTATCATGAGCACTTCTCCTATCTCTCGCTCGGTGTCGTGGAACGTGTCGTGCGGCGGAACGGGCTCAGGGTCTTCGACGTCGAACAACTTCCTACTCACGGGGGATCGCTGCGCGTGTTCGTGTGCCAGGAGGGCGCATCTTACGTCAGGACGCCTGCGGTCGATGGCGTCCTGGCCGCCGAGCAGGCCGCCGACTTGGCGTCCTTGTCCGGCTACCAGGGTTTTGCTGAACGCGTGCTCGCTATTAAATCGTCTGCCCTGGAATTTCTCATCGAAGCCCGTCGCGACAACAAGGTCGTGGTCGGCTACGGCGCGGCCGCCAAAGGGAATACGTTCCTCAACTATTGCGGCATCGGCCCGGGTTACGTGACCGCGGTCGCCGACCAGAGCCCGCACAAGCAAGGTACGTTGCTGCCCGGCAGTCGAATCCCCGTCATCTCACCGGGCGCCCTCCTCGACATGAAGCCTGATTACGTTCTAATCTTGCCTTGGAATCTCAAGGAGGAGATCGCTGACCAACTATCAACCATCCGAAGCTGGGGTGGTAAGTTTGTCACAGCCATCCCCGACCTGCGCATTTTTTAGCTTCCACGGTGGTTCCGGGTTCGAAGCCGGAGCTGCCTCGTCCGGTCATCGCGCATTACTACTCGCGTCCACCTTCCGACCGCTACGCCGGCCCGTTCCGCGAATTTCTGAACACCGTCCAGAAACGCTCTCGGGAAATGACGGGGTCGCGCAATTGGAAGCGTATTTGCGGCGGGTCGGCGTGTCCGTAGGTGATCCGCGGTGCCAGCAGTGACACCGAGAGCGTCGACCGGGTTGAAGGAGCGTCGAAGCCGGTGTCAATCGCCGTTCCGCCTTAACTGATCGAGATACTAGAGCCATTGCCGCTCAAGTATCTACTGGTCTGCATCTCCGGTAATCTCGAAACTGCGGAGTTTGATAGCAAGGATACGTGGATCCGGCTGCATGCCTATCGTAGCCGGGCTGACTGCATCAGGAAGCGAAAGTGTGACACGGACAATTCCTCTTGAAACGGCTGCATCCGGCAAAGGAACAACAAAGGAATTCGGAAATGCCCCGAGCTCATAAGTCTTCTCCGCAACTTTCTCGTCATCCACTTTTGCTACTACCCTCTGGGTTGGATGTTGTGCATTTACGAAGGTGTCTGCAAAAAAAAGGTGCAGGTATGATCTTTGTGGAGCTTTGCTGTCATTGATAATGAAATCAATTGTAGATTCTTTTCCTGACGACCAGACGCCATCAGGCTCAGCCTTACTCCATCCATTACTTAACTGCGCTCCGACGACCCCATCAATCATTGATGGAAAAGATACATTGTAAGCCACAGATTGCGCCTTGTGGATAGCACATGGAAAGTTCACGCCTACAATCCCGACATGCGTGAATTTCGAATGTACGCACTCAACCTGTTTGCTTAATGGGTTATCTGTGTTCACTAGGGCGTAGGTCAGTCCATCGGTTTTGTGGTCGTACGAAAATTCAACACCTTGATCAACCGTAGCTCCAAGCACCAACTGATCGAGTGAGACATTCAATATTGGATCGAATTCTTTTGCCGATGAGATGTCATGCAAAAGCGACGCAGTATGTCCAAACGCGTCAGCAGGTAAGTCGTAGGTAATAATCTGCTTCTCGAATTGGATTGTATCGACGAACGCCGAAGCATTAACAGCTGCAAATCCATGAAAAACCCTGTAGACCAAAAAACAGCCTGCAAGAGATGCAGCTATGACATTTCCTGCAGGTGAAGTGGTGAAATCGATGCGCTTCGAAGCAAAACGGCAACCAATTAGCGCCGAAACCGTGAGCGTAGCGGTCGTAAAAATATCAAAGGTGAACTTTCGCACAGCGTAGGGAGACCCTGATTTTATTAGGATCAAAGCTGCATACTGGCCCAGGGCGATGATCGCAACGGCAGCACTGAGACAATAGGCCATCCGCAAGGACTTACAACTACGTTCTCCTGAGACAAACCAAGCTAGGAGCGAGATAAAAAGTGCTGCTAGAGAGAAAATAGCAATTAGGAGTGGTCGAAAATTCGGGTCGATCGCGCCATCATTGGCTGATAGTTGTCTCATAACAGCAAATTGCGGGTGAAGAGCAGTAATTGCTCCAAGTAGTCCTACTGCAAATAAAAGTTGGAGAGACGCAGTTTTGATTACAGCCTTAGCACGCCTTTTCTCGATCAGTTCCGTGAATAAAAATAGAGTAAATGCAGCAGAAAACTCAATCTGCGATAATAAATAGGTATGACCGAGCAAATATGACATCAAGGAAGCTAAAATGATGGACATCCACCCGTCAAAGATCATTATACATGCATACAGGCAGGCGATCATCAACGCGAAGCCGAATGATTGTGCGAAGAAAAAATTTCCGATTAGTTCGTCACCATGGAAAATGCGGTACGAAGCAAAAATCGTTATAAATATAGTAAATAATAGAGAGCCGGCAAGATTGCGATCTTTCATCATTGCGTAATTAACAACCACATAGGGCAGAAACACGCTCAATTTGCCAATGACAAGAATACCTAGTACGTCGGAGTGAAAAATTTTCCCAAACAGCGCAGCAGATGCATGAGCAATTGGAGGGTAGAATGTCATGACTCCTAATGTTGAAACGTGCTGAGACTGACCAATTGAAGCCCAATTCGGGAAGCTCAAGTTTGAAGATATAAAATTGACCAAAGACAGATGTAGAGCAAAATCCAGCGAAGCTCCGTTGAAGGTTGGTCCGTAAGCAAATGCGATGAAAATACAGGAAAGTATGAATGTCGCAATAGCCAAAAAGTCATTCCGGTGCATATTGCAATCCACGAGAGAACGCTTGCGCGATTTAGTTCATCCTGTCCTGATAGCACGCAGCGAGGCGACAGCCAAGGATAACCTATCCTGGCGAAACGATAGGTAGGATTTTGAGCGCCGCTACACCTACGCGGGGCAGAAAGCTTCCGTTCAGCCCCAACACGTTGGCGCCCGATTTGAGCTCCATCGTGAGATTGGTTACATGGTCCTAGTGGAGTAGGTTGAGGTGCAGGAATGATAAGCGGTAGATCCCATGGTCTACACGAGCCTGCCGCGGCGTTGCGGGATCGCACGTCCTGGTCTAGAAGGACAGTCCTAGGGTTTTATGGGCGGTTGTGATCGTGCGGTCTGACGGCTAGATCGGCGTTGGTGAGAGCACGCTGGCTCCGCACATCAGAAGATGAGGTGGTCGAGGGTCATGACAGAACCGTTTCGCCGGATCGACCGCTGTCGCGTATCGGGCAGCAGCGACCTCGTAAGCGTCCTGAATCTCGGTTACCAGGACCTGACCGGAGTGTTCCCGACGTCGCCCGGGGAGCCCGTCACGTCGGGCCCGCTCGAACTCGTCTGGGCGCCGGACAGCGGCCTGCTCCAACTCGCGCATTCCTTCGATCCGGGAGAGATGTACGGCGACAACTACGGCTATAGGTCGGGTCTCAACGGCTCGATGGTGCGCCACCTCACGGCCAAGATCCGCATGCTGGAGCGGGCCTACGATCTTCAGGCCGGCGACACGGTGCTCGACATCGGCTCCAACGACTCGACCTCGCTCCGGGCCTACACGACGCCGGGCCTCGACCGGATCGGCATCGACCCGACGGGCGCGAAGTTCAAGTCCTACTACCCGGACGACATCGCCCTCGTGCCCGACTTCTTCTCGGCGGAGGCGTTCCGCAAAGCGGGTCGGACGTCGGCAAAGATCGTGACGTCGCTGGCGATGTTCTACGACCTCGAAGACCCCATCGCCTTCGCACGCGACATCCGCTCGGTCCTGGCCCCCGACGGCGTGTGGCATTTCGAGCAGAGCTACATGCCGTCGATGCTGCGGCTGTGCTCCTACGACACGATCTGCCACGAGCACATCGAATATTACTCTTTCGGGGTCGTTCAAAGGATCGCCGATGCGGCCGATCTCAAGATCATCGACGTGCAGTTCAACGCCATCAACGGCGGCAGCTTCGCCGTCACGGCCACCCCGAAGTCGTCCCAGCGCCGGCCGAACGCGGCCATCACCAACTGGCTCCTGGAGCAGGAGAACCGGATGGGCCTCGGCACGCCGCGGCCGTTCCGCGAGTTCGAGGAGCGCGTCTATCGCCACCGTGCCGACCTGATCCGACTCGTGCAGGCGCTCAACGCCGACGGCAAGACCATCGTCGGGCTGGGCGCGTCGACCAAGGGCAACGTCATGCTCCAGTTCTGCGGCTTCACGGCGAAGGACATCCCGTGCATCGCTGAGGTGAACGAGGACAAGTTCGGCCGCTTCACGCCCGGCTCGCACATCCCGATCGTCTCCGAGGTGGAGGCCCGCGCCATGAAGCCGGACTACTTCCTCGTGCTGCCCTGGCACTTCAAGGACGGCATCGTGGCGCGCGAGCAGGAGTTCATCGCCGGTGGCGGCAAGATGATCTTCCCCCTGCCGGAGATCGAGATCGTGTGATCCCTGCAGCATTCCACATAGCGGCGTGCTCCGCATGGGGGCCGGATCGCGAGGCTCGGTTCCTGAGCGAGGTGGGGTCGCGCCGCGCATTGCCCACAAGGCAGGGCCGCTCCGGAATCGCACCGCCGTAGGTCCAGGCTTGCGCATTTCGAACGCGATGCGGTCCGTACTCCTTGCGGCCCCTCCCAAGCTTGAGAGGAGACGCCCTAGGAGTTCAGCCCTCTCGAATGCGGCCGAAGGGGCGAGGACGCGCGGCACGTCCCTCGGCAAATCCGAACTGCAGGAAGTGCAGCAAGGGATTAATCGCCGCGAACCTGATGTCGGGATTGACGGCGAGGTAGTAGGCCGTGTCGAAAGCGGGGCTCGTAGCGCGCCCTTCGCTCGCACCGCTTCGGATATAGTGAAGGAGCGGGTTCACACCCGCATCTGCGACATCGGGGTATTGCTCGACATACCAGCGTGTGTCGAAATGCGAGTTGGGATATCTACCCTCGGCCGCACCATGTTGTACATAATGCGCGACAGGGTCCAAGGTGTCCCCGGCAACATCGGGATAGCGACGCCAATACCAGTCCTCGTCCACGAGGCCGCTCTCGCGCAGCGTTTCGATCGCAGCGTCCGCGATCGCCGCCTCTCGATCTTGATGCAGGTCGTTCATGCGGACAGTGCCGAGTGCGATCTTGTTTTCACCTGCGCCCCCGTAGCCGTCCCTCGACGTCCTCTTGTCTAAAGCGTCGCCGTCAGCCCCGCAACATGTAGCAGCGTTCGACGATCTTGGGGCTGACGAAGGCCCTGTGTCTGAGCGCGAGGGTTCGGTCGCGAGAGACTTCATTGCGGGACTGTCGGACGTCACCTACAAATCCCGCCGCGAGCCTTGTGCCCGCTTCGCCCGTCCCCACGCTCCGAGTATCTCCATGCCTCAGCCGATGCGTGTCTACTACTGGATCCACCACATCGCATCCTACGACGGCAACAGCGGCGTCCAGCGGGTCACCCGAGCGCTGGGCAAGGTGTTAGCCAATCTGCACGACATCGCCATCATCCCGGTCTGCTGGTCGGTGGAGCGGGAGTGTCTCGTGACGGCGAGCGAGGAGCAGGTCCGATCCCTGGCCCGCTTCGAAGGTCCCGCGCTGGCGCCGCCGGCCAACTCGGGCCAGCCTCTCCACCTCGCCGAAGCGTCGGAACTCCAGGGTGCCTGGCTGCTCGTGCCCGAAGTGCCCCACGTCGACCCTGATGCCTCGGCGCAGCCACCCGTCGCCGTCGTGATCGACTATGCGCGGTATTACCGGATACGCTCGGCTTTCATCTTCTACGATCTGATCCCGGTCAGGGTCGCCGGGTACGAGGCGATGCGGCCCGCCCACGAGGCCTATGCGTCCGCGCTCGCGGGCGCCGACCTCGTGGTGCCGATCTCGGCCGCCGCCGGCTCGGATCTCATGGCTTGGTGGCGCGAGGTCGGGCTCGATGTGGATCGGCTGCCCGCGCCGCGCGCCGTCGAGCTGGCGGCCGAGATGACCGGCATACCCCGAGCCCGCACCGCGCCGGTGCGGGCAGCGACGGACGATTTCCACCTCCGTCTCGTGGCCCTCGGTACGGTGGAACCCCGAAAGAACCAAGTCCGGTTGATGACGGCCTTCAACGACCTCGCCGAGCGTCGCCCCGACCTGCGACTGCGGCTCGACGTGATCGGAAGCCTGCACCGCGACATCGCCGACGCGGCGCGTCGAGAGGAGAAGAGGTCCGGCGGTCGCATCGCGCTGCACGGCTTCCTGCCGGACGGCGAGACCTGCCAGTACATCTACGGGTGCGACGCCACGGCCTTCGTGTCCCTCGCGGAGGGGTACGGGCTGCCGATCGTCGAAAGCTTGTGGCAGGGCAAGCCCTGCATCTGCTCGAACGTCGCGCCAATGTCGGACATCGCGGCCGGGGGCGGGTGCCTGCCCGTCGATCCTGCGGATCGGGGCGCCATCGAGCGCGCCATCGAGGCGCTTGCGGTCGATACCGGTTTGCGCGCGCGCCTGACCGACGCCGCTCTGTCCCGTCCACTCCCCACCTGGGCGGACTACGGCCGCGGCGTCGTGGCGGCGCTCCGAGACACGGTCGAAGTTCCAGAAATCGTCGTCGTCGAGGGCAGCCGCGGCGGCAGCGAGGCGTTCTCGCGGGAGATCCGGGTGCTCGGCACGCGGGTGCGCGGCCTGCGGTGGCGCTGCGACAGCGGAGCTCTCATCCCGAGCCTCGACGACCTTACCCGCCGTCCGGCCCTACCCGGGGACGGCGACCTGCGGGACCTCTGGGCGCTGCTGCCCGTCGAAACGGCGGCCGACCGCGCGGAAGCGATGCGGATCGTGGACGAGGCGCGGGGGCTGGGGATGCGTGTCGCCGTGCTGGTGCCGTCTGGATCGATCGAGGACGAGGGCGGCCTGTGCCTGATCGACGGAGTCGATCTCGCGTTGTTCGCGAACCAGCGGGATCTGGCCCTCGCGCTCGACCTCGCCTTGGCGCACCGGCACAAGACGGCGACGCTGCGCGCCCGCGTCGCATCTGCCGACGGCGCGGCCGCCGTCCTGCGGGAGATCTACGCCAGACGTCCCGCGACGACGGCGGTCGGCATACCGTCCCCACCGACGAGGATCTTCTACTGTTGCGAGCTGATCCGCGGCCAGCCTTTCAACAGTGGCATACAGCGCGTGGTGCGGGCACTTGGTTCGGCTCTGGTACAGAATGGGTGCGAGTTGATCCCCGTGAAACTGGGGGAGCGAGGCACTTTTGTTCCGCTGTCCCCCGGGGATGCTGAGACGCTCGCGGATTGGGGCGGGCCAAAAGTCGACACTGAAGCAGCTTGGCCTGCGTCGCTCGTAGGCGAGTGGCTGCTTCATCCGGAGATCACTCTCCTCGGCCCCGGCGAGACCGTGCCCGACCTCGCTCGCAAGCTGGGAATGTACACTGCATCAATATTTTTCGACACGATACCGCTGCGTATGAAGCACCTCTATCCGGTGAGCGTACAGCAATCAATTCGTGACTATCTGATGGGCATGGCTAACAATGACGTCGTCCTGCCGATCTCCTATTCGGTCACGGGCGATCTACGGCGGCTGCTCGCCACCGAGGGACGACCGATGCCGAGGATAATAGCTTGCCCGCTCGCGGGCAGCATCACGGGAACAGCCCGTACATTCGTGCCTCGGCATGCCCCTAAGTCGGACGAGCCTTTGAAACTCGTTGCCGTGGGCACGTGGGAGCCACGAAAGAACTATCCTCGGCTGCTGCGTGCGCTCATCGCCATCCGCGAGCAGACGTCTCGCCCCATGCATCTGTCGATCATCGGGCGACGAGAGGATCGGCACGAGCTCGATCAAGAAATCAGGCAACTCGCCGACCGTGCCGGGAACGTGACGCTGTACGATCACCTCTCGGATCGCGATCTTGTGGCACTGATGGACCAGAGCCACGCCACCGTTTACGCGTCCTGGGAGGAGGGCTTCGGGCTGCCCGTCCTGGAGAGCCTATGGCGCGGCCTGCCGTGCCTGTGCCACCAGGGTTCATCCCTCGCCGAGGTGGCCCCGGGCGGCGGCACGCTCATGGTCGATATGCTCGACGTGGACGCCATCGCGGCCGGTCTCGCCCGCCTCGCCGATGAGGACGGGCTAGCGGAGCGCCTGTCCGAGGAGGCCGTGCGCCGGCCCATCCGCGATTGGGACATCTACGCGAAGGACGTGCTCGCCGCGCTGGCCCGCGCCGGCACGGCACCCGGCTGGACCTTGCCGAGCGTGTCGGTTACCGGCCGGGCGCGGCCGCTCCTCAGTTGCTCCATCACAACCTACAATCGGGCCGGCTGGCTCGCGCACAGCCTCCCGAGACTCATCGAGGCCGCGAAGCCCTTCGGCTCGGCTGTCGAGGTCGTCGTCTGTGACAACACATCGACCGATGCGACGCCGGACGTCGTGGCTCGGCATGTCGGCACGCCCGGCGTCACGGCCCATCGCAATCCCGCCAACGTCGGCATGCTGGGCAACCTCGGGGCGACCGCTCGGGTCTCCAACGGCCATTTTGTCTGGCTGCTGGGCGACGACGACCTGATGCTGCACGCCGGTCTTGAGGCCGTGTTGACGGGGCTCGACCGCCATCGCGACGTCGAAATGGCATACATGAACTACGCCTACACTAGCTTCGACGCGCCGGAGCAGCTGTCCGACCCCGGAGATGTGATTCGCGGTGCCCGCCCGATCGGCTACGGCGGCCAGAACCGCCGTGTCACGCATCTCCGCGACGTGGCCGCCCTGAACGAAAACCTGTTCACCGCCATCTACGCCTGCGCGTTCCGCCGCGATCACGCGCTGCGGGCCTATCAGCAGGACACGCGCGGCGACCCCTTTTCTTCGCTGGCCACCTGCGTGCCATCCTCGACCTACGCGCTGGCAGCGCTCCAGGATCGGCCGGCTTGGTGGGTCGGTCAGCCCGCGATCATTGTCAACATGAACGTGTCCTGGCTGCGTTGGGCCCTCCTGTGGCACCTTGAACGCATGCCGGACCTGTTCGACACGGCGGAACTCGCCGGCATCGATTCTGTCCGGCTCGATCGGCATCGGCACAAGCACTGCTGGAATGCGGGGGAGTGGACGCGCAACGCCCTGATGACCGCCGAGGACGCGATCCGGACCGGCGTGTCAGTGGCGCGCCTCCTGGAGCGCTGCAAGCACGTCCCGTCCTTCGGCACGGAATGGCCGAAGGTGCTCGACGCCTATCGCGAGGCCTGGGAAGCGGGACGGATCGTCGCCGACGAGCTTGCCCCTGACGCCCTGTTCTCTCGGTATGGTCTGTCGCCGAGCGGGACTATGTCGGATGTGTGAAGCCCTCGACAGAGCGCCGAGGGTTGCACGGCCGCGCTCGACGGGATGCCAGGCAAGTGCGATCCGTGATAAGTGGGCGCCGCAGCAAGGACGCGCCTCTAATGGCCCAGCGACAGGAACCGGATTGTGATCGAGCCTCCGATGGTGTCCTACGCCCAAAACGGCGAGGACGTGGTGCTGCGAAGGGCCTTCAAGGATCACCAGGGGCCGGGATTCTACGTCGACATCGGAGCATGTCACCCCGAAGAAGACAGCGTGACCCAACACTTCTACGAACGGGGCTGGCGGGGGATCAACGTAGAACCGGATCCTGATCTGTTCAGGCTCTTCGTCGAGGCGCGCGACCGGGACGTGAACGTCAACGCGGCTATCGGCACCGAGCGCGGCCGCGCCCAGTTCTTCCCTATCGGGATCCGCGGGCACGGCACCCTGAACGCGGAAAGCGCCGCGCGGCAGCAGGCTTGCGAGCGGGCTTTTCGCGTTCCAGTCATGACGCTCGGCGACCTCCTCGATATGTACGGCCCCGAGGATGGTCGGGTCGACTTCCTGAAGATCGACGTCGAGGGCTGGGAACATATGGTCCTCGGCGGTGTGGATTGGTCGCGCCATCGTCCGGCCGTGGTGCTCATCGAGGCTGTCGACCCCCAGGGAGTGCCGAGCCATACCGCCTGGGAACAGGGCCTCCTCGCCGGCGGCTACCGCTTTGCTCTGTTCGACGGCCTGAACCGCTTCTATTGCCGTGATGAGGACGCCGATCAGCTGTTGCCGTCCCTGAGCTCTCCTGCCTGTGTACTTGATGTTTGGATGCGCAAATCAGAGGCGTCCGCCCAAGCCGAGGCGGCGCGGGGCGCGGCAGATCGCGAGTGGCTTCGGCAGGTCGCGAATCAGGCCGAACTCCGTTCCGCGGCTCTCGGCCACGATGCTGAGGAGGCGCGCGCCCAGGTCAAGCGAAGCGAAACGGACGCGGCATTGCTCGCGGCGCGGATCGATGTACTCAACGTCGAACATGGTCGAGTCCAAGCGGCTCTCCGCCACGATGCTGAGGAGGCGCGCGCCCAGGTCAAGCGAAGCGAAACGGACGCGGCATTGCTCGCGGCGCGGATCGATGTACTCAACGTCGAACATGGTCGCGTCCGAGATGCGGCGGCAAACGCGCACCGGCGCGAAGAGGCGACGGAGGCAGCCCTAGCCGACATGGAGATGAGAGCGCAAATCGCGGCCGAGATGAGCCGAGTGAGCGACGCAGATCTGAAGCGAGCCATAGCCGCCATCCACGCTGAAGAGATCGATTGCGCAGCCCATGCATATCGAGCCGAGCAAGCGAAAGCGTCGCTGGCCGAGCATTTGGCGCATCATGCCGTCGAGATCGCCGAGTTACGCCGGGAGAACGCACAACTTCTGGCGTGGCGGGAAGCTGTCCGCACGTCGACCTCATGGCGCGTGACGCGCCCGCTTCGGGCCGTCGTCCAGTTGGTAAAGGGAGGCTCTCGCGATGGCTGACCGATACCCGGGACGAAAACGCATCCTGTCTACCGAGGAACTCGCCGATCGTCTCAGCGCCATGGCTGAAGATCCAGAAGGACCGGAGGCCCACTTCGGCGTTTTCTGGTTCGACAGCTCGCTTCCGCCCAACCTCGATCCTTTATCGCCCGCATATCGCGATGCGGTGCTGATGCAGTTCAGGACGATCACGGGAAGGCCGTTCGTCGGGCAGCCCCGAGGGACCGCGTTCGACCCTGCGACCGTGCAGGTTCTCGCGGCGAGGCCGTGGCCTTACAGCACGGGAGACGCGTTGCAGGTCGGTGCGATCCTGACGGGGGTGGGCCACGCGGTCACCCGGACGGGCGCCCGCGCCGGCCATCGCTGCCTTCTCATTGGTGCCAGATGGGGGAATCTCACGATGGCCCTTGTGCGCCTGGGGTGCATAGTTACGGCAGTCGACGACGACGGTCGCTATGCCACGCTCCTTGAGGAGCTTTCGCGGCGCTCGCACATCGAATTCAGAATCATGCAATATTCGGCTTCGAATCTCAAGGATGCTCTTAAAGGCGAACAGTTCGACTATGTTATATTTCACGATGCGTTGTGCGAGTGTCACGATCCTGTAGCGACGATTGCGGTCGTCCGAGATCAACTCCTCGCGCCTGGAGGACGCCTTGTTCTCGTCGGCGAGCCGCTTTTGGAAGATCTGCCTTATCATTGGGGGGTCAATCCGTTTGGCGACGGGCTTTGGGCGGCTTATCGGCAGGGTCGCCTCAAGCTCATCTTTCGCCCGAGCTCTCTCCTCGATATGCTTGATCGATCGGGATTCGACTCACAGCTTCATGTTTGTGAGGCGACGTCGTTCGGCAATACGCTTGTCGCCTGCAGGCGACCGATGACGCGCTCTCCGCAGATTGGGTGACCACGCCCCGGGGTGGGCTGCATCTCTGGCGATTCTGGATCTGACCTGTTAAGAGCGTCCATGATTGTCGGCCTCCTCAGCGCAGTGCCGAACAGACCACGCGGCTTTCAGGACACGACATGAAAAAGGCCTTCGTCACCGGCATCACAGGGCAGGACGGCGCCTATCTGGCGGATCTGCTCCTGGGCAAGGGCTACGAAGTCCACGGCCTCGTGCGCCGGTCCTCGACCGCCGACGTCAACGACCACCGCCTGCGCTGGCTCGGCATCGCGGACCGCGTGCGCCTCGTCGACGGCGACCTGACGGACCTGTCCGGCCTCATCCGCACCGTCCAGGAGGTGATGCCCGACGAGGTGTACAACCTCGCCGCCCAGTCCTTCGTGAAGTCGTCGTGGCAGCAGCCGCTGCTCACCGGCACCGTCACGGGGCTCGGCACGGCCAACATCCTCGAAGCTGTCCGGCTCATCTGCCCGGAGGCCCGCTTCTACCAGGCCTCGTCGTCGGAGATGTACGGGCTGATCCAGGAACCGGTGCAGAGCGAGTCGACGCCCTTCTACCCCCGCTCGCCCTACGCGGCCGCCAAGCTCTACGGCCATTGGATGACGGTCAACTACCGCGAGAGCTTCGGCCTGCACGCCTCCAGCGGCATCCTGTTCAACCACGAGTCGCCGCTGCGCGGCATCGAGTTCGTGACCCGCAAGGTGACGGACGCGGTGGCCCGCATCAAGCTCGGCCTGAAGGACGAGCTGCGCCTCGGCAACATCGACGCCAAGCGCGACTGGGGCCATTCGCGCGACTATGTCCGCGCCATGTGGATGATGCTCCAGCAGGATGTGGCGGAGGATTACGTGGTGGCGACCGGCCGCAGCGTGACGGTGCGCGACATGTGCACCATCGCGTTCGACCACGCCGGCCTCGACCTCGACAAGCATCTCGTGATCGATCCCGCGCTGTTCCGCCCCGCCGAGGTCGACGTGCTGCTCGGCAACGCCGCGAAGGCCAGGGCCAAGCTCGGCTGGGAGCCCACCGTCACGCTCGACGAGATGATCCGCGAGATGGTGGACGCCGACCTCGCGCGCCTGCGCCGCCACAACTGAACCGCGACCGCGATGGACGTGTCACGACGGATCCTCGTCACGGGCGCCGGCGGCTTCGTGGGCGGTTGGATGACGGGCCGCCTCGCCGCCGCCCTGCCGGGCGCCGAGGTCCTGGCGGCCGGACACGGCGGGGCGGCCGGCGGCCCGAGCCTCGACGTGACCCGGGCCGAGGACGTCGACGCGCTGGTGGCGCGCTTCCGGCCGACCTGCGTGCTCCACCTCGCGGGCGTGTCGTCCCTGGTCAGGGCCAGGACCGAGACGCGCGCCGCCTGGGACGTCAACCTGTTCGGCACCCTGCACCTCGCCGAAGCGGTGCTGCGCCACGCCCCGGACGCGCGCTTCATCCACGCGGGATCGTCGGAGGTCTACGGCGCGTCCTTCAACGCGGCCGGCGGCACGGTCGACGAGGGGGCGCTGCTCGCCCCGCTCAACCCCTACGCCTCCACAAAGGCGGCGGCCGACCTGCTGCTGGGCGAGATGGCCGAGGCGGGGCTCGACGCCGTGCGCTTCCGCCCCTTCAACCACACGGGCCCCGGGCAATCGACGGGCTTCGCCGTGCCGGCCTTCGCGGCCCAGATCGCGGCGGTCGAGCGCGGCGGGCGGCCCCCGGTGATGAGGGTGGGCAACCTCGATGCCCGGCGCGACTTCCTCGACGTGCGCGACGTCGTCGAGGCCTATCTCCTCGCCGTCACGGCGCCCTCGCTGCCGCGCGGCGCCGTGCTGAACGTGGCCTCGGGCCAGCCGCGGCGCATCGGCGACGTGCTCGACGCCCTGCTGGACCTGAGCCGCATCCCCATCCGCGTCGAGCGCGACGAGGCGCTGATGCGCCCGAGCGACGTGCCCGTGACGGCCGGGAACGCCGCCCGCGCCCGCGCCCTCCTCGGCTGGCGCCCGTCCATCCCCTGGGAGACGACGCTCCTCGATGTCCTCGACGACCATCGCCGGCGTGGCTGACCCGCCCCGCCTCCTCTCGGCGCGCACCGTCCACGAGGGCTGGGGCCGCTTCCTCGTGGCGCGGCTGCGGCTCGGCGACGGCAGCGAGGTCGACCGGGAGGTCGAGGACCACGGCGACGCCGTGGCGGTCCTGCCCTACGACCCGGAGCGCCGCGAAGCCCTGCTGGTGCGCCAGCTCCGCACCCCGGCCCTCGTCGCCGCGGGCCTGGCCACGATGCTGGAGGCGCCCGCCGGCCGCCTGGAGAGCCTCGACCCGGCCGCCTGCGCCGCGCGGGAAGCCTTGGAAGAGTGCGGCGTCGTCCTCGGCGCACTCGACCCCGTGGCGACCGCCTGGGCCATGCCGGCGGTGTCGACCGAGCGCATCCACCTCTTCCTCGCCCCCTATCGGGCGCAGGACCGCGCGGGACCCGGGGGCGGCCTCGCCCACGAGGGCGAGGATATCGCGGTCGAGGTCCTGCCCCTCGACGGCCTGGCCCGCATGGCCGATGCGGGCGAACTGCCCGACATGAAGACCCTGCTGCTGGTCCTCGCCCTCCGCCACCGCCGCCCGGAGCTCTTCGCCGCCTGAGAGTTCGTGAGACCAGCGGTCGAACCTCTCGACCGCTGGCCAGCGCGAAGGCCCGCCGCCGCTCGTGCGGCCTATCCCGTCGTCGACGAGCCATCGTCGGCGACGGCCGGTATGAGTGGCAGGATCGGTGCGGAGGGCGTTCTCGCGCCGTTCAGGGCGATCCCTCATCGGGGGCCGCGGGTCGCAGGGACGGTCCGCGAAAAAAGGTGTTGCAAACGCCCTTACGGTGGATACTGTACGTACAAGACGGACTGGCCGGGATGGATGGATCAACGCTGCAACGACGCGACATCGACCGGCTCTCCCCGGAGCCGTTCTACATGCAGCTTTCCCGGTTGGTGGAGAAGGCGATCGACACGGGTGAGTTCAGGGTCGGCGACCGCCTGCCCGGCGAAAGCGAATTCTGTCGGCGCTACGATCTCGCACGTTCGACCGTGCGGGAGACGTTGCGCAACCTTCAGGAGCGCGGACGCATCAAGATGATCCCGCGCCGCGGTGCCTTCGTGATCGATACCGAGCGATCGGGGTGGTCGCTGCAAGTGACGACCGGCTTCTTCGAAGGAGAGGTCGATCACAACAAACGAAAGGTCGAGACGGTCATCCTCGAAGCCGCACGATGCGCCTTCCCGCAGGCCGCCGCCAAGGCGCTCTGTTTTGCGGACGGCGAGCATGGGTTTCGTCTGAAGCGCCTGCGTCGCCTCGACGGCATTCTGGCGCTCTACTCGGAAAATTTCCTGCTGCCCGAACTGGAGGATATCGTGCGGGGCAGCGAAGTCATGGCACCCTATGGCTCGCTGAACCGCGTCCTTCGAGGCGCCGGATACGCCATCTTCGGAGCGCGCCGCAGCGTCGAGGCGGTATCTGCACCGGCAGACATCGCCAAGCTGCTGGATGTGCCGATCAAGTCGCCCCTGCTCCTGGTGACCTCGGTCTCCTGGGGGAAGGACCAGCGGCCCTTCGATTACTACATATCGTGGGTCCGCACCGACGTCGTGCCCATCACCGTCGAGGCGCAGGCCGTCCTCGACGCGAACTGAACAACAAGAGGCGGACCAACCGCCGGATCCCGCCACGAGAGGAAACACCCATGACGATCGATGCACGGATGCCGGCTGCGGCCGGACTCCGAACCCTGACGTTTGCCTTTTTACTGGGCAGCACCGCTCTTCCAGCTCATGCCGAGACCGTCGATCTGACGGTCGCGCTCGCCGCCAACCCGCAGATGGAGACGGCCGCGAAGCTGATCGACAGCTTTTACGCCAAGTACCCGGACATCAAGGTCAAGTTCCAGATCCTGCCCGAGAACCAGTTGCGCCCGACGGTGCTGAAGGACGTGGCCACCAACTCGGGCCAGTTCGATGCCGTCATGATCGGCGCCTACGAGGTGCCGCTCTGGGCCGAGAAGGGTTGGATCGTCAACCTCGGCCAAGACTACGTCGCCAAGGACGCGGCCTGGAACGTCGGCGATCTCACGACCGCCATCAAGGACCTCGTCTCCTACAAGGGCGATCTCTTCGCGACGCCGTTCTACGGCTCTTCGTCCTTCATGTTCTATCGCAAGGACCTGTTCCAAAAGGCCGGGCTCACCATGCCCGAGCGCCCGACCTGGGATCAGGTTGCGCAATACGCCGCCAAGCTCGATGACAAGGCGGGCGGCATGTCGGGCATCTGCCTGCGTGGGATCCCGGGCTGGGGACAGAACCTCGCCCCGCTGACGACGGTGATCAACACCTTCGGTGGGCGCTGGTTCGACGAGAAGTGGAACCCGCAACTGTCGGCGCCCAAGACCAAGGCAGCGATCGACTTCTACGTCGATCTTCTGAAGCAGCACGGGCAACCCGATGCCGCGAAGGACGGATGGCAGGAATGCCTGCAGCTCTTCACGCAGGGCAAGGTCGCCATGTGGTACGACGACACCGTCTTCGCCGGCCCCGTGCTGGATCAAGCCTCGCCGGCCGTCAAGGACAATGTCGGCTTCGCCATGGCGCCCGTGAAGGAGACCAAGGACTCCGGCTGGCTCTGGGCCTGGGGTCTGTCGATCCCGAAGACGAGCCGGCATGCCGATGCGGCCTGGAAGCTGATCTCCTGGCTGACGAGCGAGGACTACATCAAGCTCGCGGGCGAGAAGGCCGGCTGGGGTCAGGTGCCGCCGGGCTCGCGCAAGTCGACCTACGCGATCCCCGAGTACCAGAAGGCGACGGGCGCCTATGGTGACCTGACCATAGCCTCGATCAAGGGCGCAGACCCGCTGCATCCGACGGTCGACAAGGTCCCCTATACCGGGGTCCAATACGTGACGATCCCGGAGTTCGAGCAGATCGGCGACTTCACGTCCCAGCAGCTCGCCGGGGCGATCAGCGGCCAGAACACGACCGATGCGGCGATCGCGGCCAGCGAGGCCAAGATCAAGGAGGTCATGGAGGACGCCGGCTACCTCAAGTAGCCGGCCGCCCGGGAGATGTCCTCCCACTCCCTCCCGGGCCCCTCTCCATGACGTCTTCAGCTCCGACTCGGCGCGCCTGCGCCTGGAAACAGCGTCATCATGTCCTCCGATGCCCTGCCGCCGTCCGCGGCCCCTGGCCGCCCCGGTCATCGCCCCGGTCGAGCCGCGCTGCGCGAATCCGTCTGGGTGCGTCGCCTGCCGCTCCTGCCGGCGCTCGTGTTCGTCATCATGGTCACGCAGGTCCCCTTCGCGATCACGATCTACTACAGCGTGCAGCGTTGGAACCTCCTGTCGATGCGGGCGCCTCGCTTCGTGTGGCTGAACAACTTCGTCGCGGCCGCGAGCGATGGCGTGTTCCGGCAAGCGATCGGCAATACGGCGGTCATGACGGCCTCGATCGTGGCCTCGTCGATCCTGGTGGGCGGTCTCCTGGCGGTCGGGCTCCAGCGCGAGTTCGCGGGGCGCGCCCTCGCCCGGACCCTCGCGGTGACGCCCTTCTTCGTCATGCCGGTCGCCGCCGCCCTGTTCTGGAAGACCGGCCTCTTCGATCCGACCTTCGGCATCCTGGGCTGGATCACGGACGAGATGGGCCTCGGGCGGCTGAACTGGATCAGCCAATATCCCAAGCTCTCGATCATCGTTCTGACCACCTGGCAATGGTCTTCCTTCGCCCTGCTCATCCTCCTGGCCGGCCTGCAGTCGTTCCCGACCGAAGTGTCGGAGGCCGCGGCGATCGACGGCGCCGGACGCCTCTACGTCTTCCGCCGCCTGATGCTGCCTCACCTGCGCCCCTTCCTCGAACTCACGGCGCTGCTCACCTCCATGTACGTGCTCGAGAACTTCGCCGCCATCGCGCTGCTCACCGCGGGCGGCCCGGCCTACGCCACCACGAACCTGTCCTATTACGTCTACCTCGAAGCCTTCTCGGCCTTCGACCTCGGCCGAGCCTCGGCCTTCGGCGTCGTCACCCTGGCCATCGCGATCGCCATGATCATGCCGATGCTGAAGGTCGTGTCGGGCCTCTTCAAGGAGGGAGGCCGCGCATGAGCCGCCCTCTCGGCCGCAGGCCGCTCGACCCCGTCCTCGGCGCGCTCACGTGGTTCGGCGCCCTCGTGATGTTCGCGCCCCTCGCCTGGATGGTGCTGACGAGCTTCAAGTCCGAGCAGGACGCCGTCAGCTACCCGCCGAGCCTCTTCTTCCGCCCGACGCTGGAGCATTACGCCCGCATCTTCGATGCCGATTTTGCGAGTTTTGCCTGGGCGTCGGCGATCGTGACCTCGACCTCGACGGCGATCGTCATCGCCTTTGCCATCCCGGCCGCCTATGCGCTGACGGTGCGGCCGGTGCCGAAGTGGCGCGACGTCCTGTTCTTCTTCATCTCGACCAAGATGATGCCGATCGCGGCCGGCATCGTGCCGATCTATCTCGTGGCCCGCAGCCTGAACCTGCTCAACACGCCGCTCGTGCTCATCATCGTCTACACGTCGATGAACCTGCCGCTGGCGATCTGGATGATCAGGTCGTTCATGTCGGAGATCCCCGTCGAGGTGTTCGACGCCGTGAAGGTCGACGGGGCGAGCGTGTGGCGCGAGCTCGTCACCATCATCGTGCCCCTGATCCGTCCCGGCCTCGCCTCGACGGCGCTGCTCTGCGGGATCTTCGCCTGGAACGAGTTCTTCCTCGCCCTGAACCTGACCTCGACCGACAGCACGCTGCCAGTGTTCCTCCAGAGGTTCCTGAGCTTCGGCCAGCTCTACACCGCCCAGGTCGCGGCCGTGGCGACCCTGATCAACGTCCCAGTCGTCCTGGCCGGCTGGCTGGCTCAGAAGAGCCTGACCCGCGGCCTCACCTTCGGAGCCGTCCGATGAGCCTGCAGTCCATGTTCGACGCCGCCGGATCAGGCGCTCCGTCCTCCAGCGGCCGGATGCGGGCCGTGCGCATCGCGCAGGACCACTCGGTCGACATCATCGAGACCGCGGTGCCGACCCTCGCCGAAGGCGAGATCCTGGTCCGCCCGACGGCCTGCGGCATCTGCGGGACGGATCTGCACATCCTGCGGCACGGCTTTCCCGGCACCCGCTACCCCGTGACGCCGGGCCACGAGTTCGCAGGCCATGTCGTCGCCGTCGGACCGGGCGCCGAGGGCGTGAAGGAGGGCGATTTCGTCGCCGTCGACCCCAACGTCGTGTGCGGTCACTGCCGATGGTGCCTGGCCGGTCGGCCCAACCTCTGCCCGCACCTGTCGCCGATCGGCGTGGGCCGGCCGGGCGCGGCGGCCGAGTTCATGGCGACCCCCGCCCGCAACGCCTTCGTGGTGCGCGAGAGCCTCGGCGGCGGCGTGGCGTCGCTCATCGAGCCGCTCGCCTGCGTGATCCACGCGGTCGAGTCCGCGCAAGGCGTCGAGGACAGGAGCGTCCTGGTGCTCGGCGGCGGCACCATGGGCCTGCTGATCGCCATCGTGTCCCAGGTGTCGGGCGCGGGCCGCGTGACGCTGGCCGATCCGGCGCCGGCGAAGCACGGCGTCGCGCGGCGCGCGGGGATCACCGACGTGGTCGACCCGAAGGCGCTGGGCTCGGAGTCCTACGACGTGGTCTTCGAGGCGGCCGGCGTGCGTCCGGCCCTCGAACAGGCGGTGGCGCTGGTCGAGAAGACCGGTGTCCTCGTCCAGGTCGGCGTCCATGACGAAGACGCGATCGTCGGCTTCAATCCGTTCAGGATCTACGAGCGCGAGATCCGCATCATCGGGTCGAACTCCTGCGCGGACAAGTTCCCGGCCGCGGTGGACATGATGGCCGACATCCACGGCCGCGCGGCCGTGCTGCTCGGCGATCCCTTTCCGGTCTGGGACTTCGCCCGGGCGATCGACAGCATGGTCGCGGGCCATGCCGTCAAGACCCAACTCGGCTTCTCCTGAGCGCCGGCACGAGGAGGAGCGTCTTGGCCAGCCTGGCTTGCGGCGTCGACATCGGCAGCACCAACGTCAAGGTGGTGCTCGCGGACGAGGATGGCCGTGCGGTCCACACCTGCGCGGTCCCGACGCCTCGCGTCTCGGACGGCGTCGGACCCGCGACCGACGCGGCCGCCCTCGTGTCGCTGCTCGAATCGATGATCATCGAGGGCTGGCGCGAGGTCGGCCAGGGCGCTCCCCTGGCGGCCATCGCGGCTGCGGGGGTCGGAGAGGACGGCGTCTGCACTGACGCCGGCCTCCGTCCGACGGGCTTGGCGCTGCCCTGGTTCGACACGCGCGCGGCGACCGAAGCCGAAGAGTTGCGACGGCATCCTGCCGCGACCCCGCGCGCCGGGATCGCCATCGGGCCGGACCGGACGGCCGCGAAGTGGCTGTGGCTGCGCCGAAGGAGGCCCGACGAGATCCGGGCGGCCCGGCACTGGATCGCGCTGACCGACTACCCGGCGGCGTGGTGGTCCGGCGTGCCCTTCATGAGCGCCACGCTGGCACCCCGCACGGCCTGCTATGACGTCTATGCGCGGCGATGGATCGAACCCCTGCTCGATGCGGCCGGCGCGCCTCCACTGCCCGGGCTCATCGAGGCCGGCACCCCGGTCGGCACCCTGCGCTCCGGTCCCCTGACCCGAAGCGGCGCCGCCTCGGTCGAGACACTGGTGATCGCGGGCGGGCATGACCACCCGGTCGCCGCCGCCGCCATTCGCCGCCTCGCGCCGGACGCGCGCGTCGACTCGATGGGGACCGCCAATCTCGTCTACGGAGAGGCGGGCGGACCGGCGGAGCCCGACTTCGACCCCTTCATGGCCTTCTCGGTGCCGCCGTCCGGCGCGCCCGGCCTGGCGTGCCTCGGTGTCATGGAGCTCAGTGCGGCGCTCGCTCGGGCCCGTGAGGACGGTGCGACCTTTCATCGGCTTCTCGGAGCGGCGCGCCTGCCCGGCGAGCCGCTGCCGGATGCCGACGATGGCGGCCGTGATGCCGAGGTCGCCGTCCGCCGTGCGCTCGAACGCGCCTCCTTCCATGCCCGTCGCATGTTCGCGGCGATGGACCATGCCGGTGCACCGCCCGGTCCCGTCTTCGCGACCGGCGGCTGGGCCCGCTCCCGTGCCTTCCTCGAACTGCGCGCCAGCATCTTCGGTCAGCCCGTCCACACGATCGATGAACCCGAGTTGACCGCCATCGGAGCCGCATTCCTGGCTTTCGAGGCCGCGAACGGTGCGGCGCCGCGGCTCGATGCGACCCGTCGGGTCGGCACGGTCGAACCGGTGCCGGCCTGGGCCGGCGCATACGATGCCGTCTACCCCGCCGTCCGTCGCAGGCTCGAGGCGACGCTGACCCGGCAGGACGAGGGACCGGTTTCCGCGTCGTCGGAACCGGAAGGAAGGACGATCCGTGGCCATCGTTGAACTCGACCGCCTGTCCAAGACCTTCGGCGGCTTCCACGCCGTCAAGGCGCTCGACCTCACGACGGAGGACGGCGAGTTCGTGGTGCTGGTCGGCCCGTCGGGATGCGGCAAGACCACGACCATGCGCATGATCGCCGGCCTGGAGAACGCCACGGGCGGCGCGATCCGCATCGATGGGGAGGACGTGACCCAGCGGGGGCCGACCGACCGGGACGTCGCGATGGTGTTCCAGAACTACGCGCTCTACCCCCATCTCACGGTCTACGAGAACATGGCCTTCTGCCTGCGGGTTCGGCGCTGGACCAGGGAGAGGATCGACGAGCAGGTGCGCCGGACCGCCCAGTCGCTCGGCATCGAGGACCTCCTGCACCGCAAACCCGCCGCCCTGTCGGGTGGGCAGCGGCAACGCGTCGCTCTCGGCCGCGCCATCGTGCGGCAGCCCCGCATCTTCCTGATGGACGAACCGCTGTCGAACCTCGACGCCAAGCTGCGCATCGAGATGCGGGCGGAGATCGTCAAGCTCTGCCGCCGGCTCAAGGTCACGACCTTCTACGTCACGCACGACCAGCTCGAGGCGCTGACGATGGGGCACCGCATCGCCGTGATGCAGGGCGGCGTCGCCCAGCAGATCGACACACCTCAGCGCATCTACGACGAGCCGACGAACCGCTTCGTGGCCGGCTTCATCGGCTCGCCGCCGATGAACTTCCTCGACGCCGACATCGCCCAGAGCGGCACGGTGCTGGAAGGCGAGGGCTTTCGGTTGCAGGCCGGTCCGCGGATCGCCTCCGTGCTGCGGAGCAGGTCGGGCAAGGTCGCGGCCGGCATCCGGCCCGAGCACCTGCGTCCCGCCGAAGGCCCGACGACCGGTGCGGGCTCCATCGAGGGTCAGATCGAACTCATCGAGCCGCTCGGCTCGCAGGTCATGATCCAGGTCAGGAGCGCCGACCGGCTCGTCACGGCACAGTTCGAACGTCGCGGCGGGCTGGAGGTCGGCCGGCCGATCACCTTGGTCCAGCAGCCCGACATGCTGCATGCGTTCGACCCCGCGACCGGGCAGTCCGTCCTGGCCTCCTGATCCTTCCCCTCCTGCCACGAACCCGCGGGTGCCCCATGAAGAAGCTCATCAACGATCCCCTCGCCGTCGTCCGCGAGATGCTGGAAGGCGCCGTCGCCCTGGCGCCCGGTCAGGTGCTGCTCGCCGACGAGACCGTCGTCGTGCAGGCCGGCCTGCCGCCGGCCGGGCAGCGGCCCGTCGCGATCATCTCGGGTGGCGGCAGCGGCCATGAGCCGGCGCATGCCGGTTACGTGGGGCACGGCCTGCTGACGGCGGCCGTCGCGGGCGACGTCTTCACGTCCCCGAGCAGCGATGCGGTGCTGGCCGCGATCAGGGCCTGCGCCGGCCCGGCCGGCGCCGTGCTGATCGTCAAGAACTACACGGGTGACCGGCTCAACTTCGGTTTGGCGGCCGAGATGGCGCGCGCGGAGGGCGTGCCTGTCGAGGTGGTCGTGGTGGCGGACGACGTCGCGCTCCGCGACACGGTCGAGGAGGCGAGGCGGCGCGGCATCGCCGGGACGGTGCTGATCCACAAGCTCGCCGGCGCCGCCGCGCGAGCCGGCGCGAGCCTGACCGAGGTCGCGGGACTGGCGCGCGACGCGGCAGCCGATCTGGGGTCCATGGGCGTCGCCCTCGGGTCCTGCACCCTGCCGGCCGTCGGCCGGCCAAGCTTCGAGCTGGGGGCCGACGAGGTCGAGCTCGGCCTCGGCATCCACGGCGAGCCGGGCATCGAACGCGCCGCCATGGCGACGGCGGCCTCGCTCGTCGAGCGCCTGCTCTCCGCGATCCTGGACGACCGCCGGCTCGCCGCGGGGTCCCGGGTGGCCCTTCTGGTCAACGGCCTCGGCGCCACTCCGCCGATGGAGTTGGCCGTCGTCGTGCGGGACGCGCTGGAGGTCCTGGCGCGCCGCGGCGTCGTGGTCGAACGCTGCTGGTGCGGCACGTTCCTGTCCGCGCTCGACATGCCGGGCTTCTCGCTGTCGCTGCTGCGCCTCGACGACCGCCGCCTCGGATGGCTCGACGCAGCCGCGAGCGCACCGGCATGGCCGGGTGGCGGGCAGATCAATCGCACGCCCGTGACGAGTCTGCCGGGCACCGTAGCCTCCTCGGCCGCCGAAGCGCCGGGTGAGATGTCGTCGCCGTTGCGCGCAGCGGTCCTCGCGGCCGCGCAGGCCCTGATCGACCGGGAAGACGAACTGACGGACCTCGACGCCAGGGCCGGCGACGGCGACCTCGGATCGAGCATGGCCCGCGGCGCCGCAGCCGTCATGGCCCTGCCCGCGTCGGCCTGGACCACGCCCGGCCACACCCTGGCGAGCCTCGGCCACGCGCTGCGGCGCGCCATCGCGGGCAGCTCCGGCCCCTTCTACGCGACGGCCCTCCTGCGCGCCGCGCGGCTCCTGGCGGACATCGAGCAGCCTTCCCCCAGGGACTGGGCCGCCGCCTTCGACGGCGCCGTGGGTGCGGTATCGGATCTCGGGGGCGCGCAAGTGGGCGACCGCACGATGATCGACGCCCTGCGCCCCGCCGCGGATGCGTTCTCGAAAGCGGTCGACGCCGGGCAGCCGCCTCACGAGGCGTGGCGGTCGGCGGTCGACGCGGCCCGCGCGGGTCGCGACGCCACGGCCGGCATGCGGCCCCGGCTCGGCCGCGCCAGCTATCTCGGCGCCCGTGCCGCAGGCATCCCGGACGCCGGCGCCGCGGCCGTCGCCTGCTGGGTCGAGGCGCTCGCGCCGCATGTCGGATGAGGGAGAGCAAACCTGGTTGATGGGCGGCGACAGAATTTCCGAGGCTCTCATCGGAGTCCAGATTGATGGTCCCCTTCGTGAGGGATTCCAAAGGGCGAGCCCTTTGGCGGGTTTCAGGGCGGAGCCCTGAAAAGAGATCATCCAGCCTCTTCAGGGCTCCGCCCTGAAACCCGAGAAAAGGCCGAGGACCTTTTGAAACCAGACTGACGCGACGATCGCGGACCGACATCATCACCCTGAACTCCGTCATGAGCCAATAACGTCTTTTGCGTGCAGTCACTCGTAAAGTCTCAGCTAGGAAGTATGCTTATGTCCATGCAATATCGCCTTCGCCGGACGCTGCCCAGCAACCGGGTCGCCATCATCATGCCCGTGGATCACGGACTGATCTTCGACCGCATCGAGGGGCTCGAAACGCCGTCGGCACCCTTCGCCGCGTGGGCCGACAATGACGTGACCGGCTTTATGATGACGCCCGGTCAGGTCAAGCAGACCGAGACGTTTTTCGCTGCCCATCCCCATCTGTCGCGCGTTCTCACGATCGACACCTACTACGACTACCGCGAACCCGAGGGTGGATCGCACGGCCTCATCACGACCGTCGAAGACGCGGTTCGCATGGGTGTCGATGCCGTCAAAATGCTCTTCCCCTGGAACATGTCGAAGGAGGAGCGCGTGGCTATGTGCACGCGTGTCGGACAGGTCGTGACCGCCTGCGACCGCTGGGACATCCCGTTGGTGCTCGAACCCGTGATCATCGGCGCGCCACGCTCCGAAGAGGTCATCGACGCGGAGGAGAAGGTCGCGCGGATCGCCTACGACCTCGGGGCCCACATCATCAAGATCGCCTTCCCCGGAGAGGAGAGGACGAAGCGCCTGGTCGACGAATTGAGAGTCCCGTTGGTCATTGCCGGAGGTCCGCTGACCGGTGAGCCGTCGATGACCGTCGACGCCGTCGCTGGGACCATTCGATCGGGTGCAAGGGGCGTCATCGTCGGACGCAACATCTGGCAGCGCGAGCGTGGGCCCGCGGAGCAGGTCCTCAGCCAGATCGCGGCCCTCACGCGCAGTGTGACCTTCCGTGATTAGCCGCTGATGGCCGACCATCGGATTCGCGCTTCGACGGTCCGACAGGAAGGGTGCTGTCGGGACACTATCAGCCCTTGCAGCCCTTGCGGGTGCGGGTCCTGTGCCTCTCCTTCGTGGGCTTGAACCTGTCGGACCTGCGGACCGCGAAGGCGTTGGGTCCCGATGCCGGCGGTGTCCAGCGGATGACGTCGCAGTCGCGTGACCTGCCCTGATGGCGACCGCTGCCGAAAAATTTGACATATGCGCAATTTTGCACTGCGACGCCGCCGAGATGATCGCCCCTCGGCCGCTCATCCCCGCGGCTGCGCAGAGGTGCTCAGATGACAGCAGAAACCCTGTTCTCCCCACCCTCCCTCATCCTGAGCCAGCGTTGGCACACATCTCGGCGCCCGCGGGGGTTGCCCTTCTCCCCAGCGGGGAGAAGGTGGCGCGCAGCGCCGGATGAGGGGGGATCCACCCCCTTTGGAGGCCCCCTCATCCGCCCTGCCGGGCACCTTCTCCCCGCTGGGGAGAAGGGCGCTGACGCCCAGCCTTAGTGATGTGTGCCAACGCTCCCTCACCCTGAGCGAGGGTGGGGTATGTCTCGCCTCAATGAGCGCCTATGCGAAGGCGCGGGGATGAGCGGCGGAGGGAAGCGGCCCGACGTCGGCCGTCGCGTGCGTCTGGTCGAGCGGGCTCCAAGTCCCGCCCCGCGCCGGCAGGCCGCGAGGGTGCTGGGCGCGGCCTTACAGGCGCACGCCGGAGGCGGGCTCGAACAGCACCGCCTTCTCCAGGTTGAACGCGAAGGGGATCACCTGCCCGGCCTTGACCTGCGCGTCCGAGCGCATGCGCGCCGTCAGCGACTTGCCGCCGAGCTGCGTCACCACGAAGGTGTCGGAGCCGGCGGGCTCGACCACGTCGACGAGCCCGTCGACGATCTGCACGGAGCGGGAGTTGCGGTCGGCGCCGTCGCGGTCCGTGATGGCCTCGGGCCGGATCCCCAGGATCAGCTCGCGGCCGGCTTCGAGGGGCCGCCCCACCGTCGGCGGGCACGCGAAGGTCACGCTGGCGGCCCCGTTCTGCACGAGCTTCAGCACGGTCCGGCCGTCCTCGTCCGCCACCCGGGCGGCCAGCAGGTTCATGGCGGGCGACCCCATGAAGTCGGCGACGAAGAGGTTGGCGGGCCTGTTGTAGATCTCGGCCGGGGTGCCGACCTGCTGGAGCGTGCCGTCCTTCAGCACGGCGATCTTGGTGGCGAGCGTCATGGCCTCGATCTGGTCGTGGGTGACGTACACCACCGTCGTGCCGGTCGTGGCGTGCAGCCGCTTGATCTCGGTCCGCATGTCGACGCGCAGCTTGGCGTCGAGGTTGGACAGCGGTTCGTCGAACAGGAACACGCGCGGGTCGCGCACCAGCGCCCGCCCCATGGCGACGCGCTGGCGCTGCCCGCCGCTGAGCTGGGAGGGGCGGCGCCCGAGCAGGTGCTCGATCTGCAGCGTCCTGGCGACGCCGGCGATGGCCTTGTCGCGCTCGGGCTTGGGGACGCCGCGCATCTCCATGCCGAAGGCGATGTTCCCCGCCACCGTCATGTTGGGGTAGAGGGCGTAGCTCTGGAACACCATGGCGATGTCGCGCTTCGAGGGGTGCAGGTCGTTGACGACCTGCCCGTCGATGCGGATCTGCCCCGCGGTGATGGTCTCCAGCCCCGCGATGGTGTTGAGCAGCGTCGACTTCCCGCAGCCCGAGGGGCCGACGAGGACGAGGAAGCCGCCCTTGTCGAGGTCGATGCTGATGTCCTTCAGCACCTCGACGCCGCCGTAGCGCTTCTTCAGGCCGTCGATCTCGAGGAACGCCATCGCGCTGTCAGCCTTTCACGGCGCCGGCCATCAGGCCCCGCACGAAGTACCGGCCGGCCACGACGTAGACGATGAGGGTGGGCAGCGCCGCGATCATCGCGGCCGCCATGTTGACGTCGTATTCGACCACGCCCGTCGAGGTGTTGACGATGTTGTTCAGCGCCACCGTCATGGGCATGGCGTCGCCCGAGCCGGCATAGGCCGAGGCGAAGAGGAAGTCGTTCCAGATGTTGGTGAACTGGTAGATCACGCAGACCACGACGATCGGCACGGAGTTCGGCAGCAGCACGCGGCGGAAGATCTGGAAGAAGCCGGCGCCGTCCACCATGGCGGCGCGCACGAGCTCGGTCGGGAAGGCCTCGTAGTAGTTGCGGAAGAACAGCGTCGTGAAGCCGAGCCCGTAGACGACGTGCACGAAGACGAGGTTGGCCGTGGGGTCGCCGAAGCCGAAGCGCGACCCCGTCAGGTTCTCCAGCGCGGTGCCGAACCGGCCGAAGCTGCCCAGCACCGTCGCCATGGGCAGCAGCACCGCCTGGAACGGGATGAAGCAGGCGAAGAGCATCAGCCCGAACACCAGCCTGTGGCCGCGGAAGCGCCATTTGGTCAGCACGTAGCCGTTGAGCGCCCCCAGCACCGTGGAAATCGCCACGGCCGGCACCACCATGCGGATCGAGTTCCAGAAATAGCCCTTGAGCCCGGCGCAGGTCAGGCCGACGCAGGCCTCGCCCCAGGCCCGCGCCCAGGGCGCGAGGGTGGGGGCCTGCGGCAGCGCCAGCATGCCGCCGCCCTGGATCTCCGGCATGGTCTTGAACGACGTCACCACCATGACGAACAGCGGCACGAGGTAGACGGCCGCGAAGAGCCCCAGCACCCCGTAGAGCGCGGCGCGGCCGAGCGCGGCGGGCAGGCGGGACGCGCGGGGCGGCGGCAGGGAGGCGGCCCTCATCGCACGCGCTCCCGCAGTTCCGACCACAGGTAGGGCACGATGATCAGGCTGATGGCCACCAGCATGATGACGGCGCTGGCCGAGCCGACCGCCATCTCGTTCCGCTTGAAGGTGTATTCGTACATGAAGTTCGACGGCAGCCAGGCCGAGCCGCCCGGCCCCCCGGAGGTCAGCGCCACGACGAGGTCGTAGGACTTGATGGCCATGTGGGCCAGCACGATGAAGGCCGACAGGAACACGGGCCGCAGCAGCGGGATGACGATGCGGCGGTAGATCTGCGCCGCGCTGGCGCCGTCGATCTGCGCGGCCTTGACGATCTCGCCGTCGATGCCGCGCAGCCCCGCCAGGAACATCGCCATGACGAAGCCCGAGGCCTGCCACACGCCCGCGATCACCACCGTGTAGATGACCCGGTCCTTGTTCTTGATCCAGTCGAAGTGGAAGCTCGTCCAGCCCCAGCCGTGCAGCGTCTGCTCCAGGCCGAGGCCGGGGTCGAGGAACCACTTCCAGGCGACGCCGGTCACGATGAAGGACAGCGCCATGGGGTAGAGGTAGAGGGGCCGGAACAGGCCCTCGCCGCGGATCTTCTGGTCGAGGAGGATCGCCAGCAGCAGGCCGATGGCGAGCGACAGGCCGATGTACAGCACCGCGAACACCGCCATGTTGGTGATGGACGTGTACCAGGACGAGGGCGGGTCGCTCTCCCAGGTCCAGCGCCACAGGCGCTCGTAGGCCCGCGTGCCGGTGAGCACCGAGGACGGGAAGGCCTTGGAATTGGTGAACGACAGGTAGATCGTCCACAGGATGAAGCCGTAGACGAAGACCAGCGTGGCGATGAAGCTCGGGGCCAGCACCAGCTTGGGGACGGCGTCGCCGAGCCGCGAGCGCATCGTGGCGCGGGGCGGGAGGGCGCGGGCCTGCACCAGTTCGGGCCGGGTGGTGGCGACTGACGACATGGGGGCTCCGGACGGCGGCGCGGCGGGCGCGGGGTCGAACCCGCGCCCGCCCGTTCGATGACACGCCGGAGCGGACCCGTCCGCCCCGGCCCGGTCGGGCCCTACTTGGCGTCGTCGACCGCCTGGACGAGCTGGGCGACGGCCTCGTCCGAGCTCTTGATCTGGCCGTGCACGAACTTGGTCACCACGTCCTTGACGGCGTTGGCGACGGCCGGGGGCGCGCCGTAGCCCTGGGACATGTCGCCGAACAGCGTGCCCCCGGCGTCGGCGGCCTTCAGGTCGGCGATGCCCTTCTTGCCGCAGACGTCGAAGTCCTGGTCCGACACGTCGGTGCGGGCCGGGACGGAGCCCTTGACGACGTTGAAGGCGATCTGGAAGCTCTTCGACAGGGTCGCCTGGGCGAGCGCCGCCTGGGCGGCCTTGCGGTCCGCCGGCACGTCGAACATGCCGAACATGTCGGAGTTGTACACCACGGTGCCGTCGGTGCCGGGGAAGCGCGGGCACAGGAAGTCCTGGCCGGCGGTCTTGCCGGCGGCCTTGAACTCGCCCTTGGCCCAGTCGCCCATGACCTGCATCAGCGCGTCGCCCTTGATCACCATGGCGGTGGCGAGGTTCCAGTCGCGGCCCGAGTAGTTCGGGTCGACGTAGGCCACGAGCTTCTTCAGGTTGTCGAAGGAGGTCTTCATCATCGGCGACTTCAGGGCGTCGGCGTCGAGGTCGTTGAAGGCCTTCTTGTAGAACTGCGGCCCGCCCGTCGCCACCATCACGTCGTCGAAGAGCACGGTCTCCTGCCAGTTCTGGCCGCCGAGCGCCAGCGGGATCACGCCGGCCGTCTTGGCCTTGTCGAGCAGGGCGAAGAGGTCGTCCATGGTCTTGGGCTCGGTGCCGCCGACCTTGTCGAGCACGGCCTTGTTGATCCACAGCCAGTTGACCGAATGGACGTTGACCGGCACCGCGACCCACTTGCCGCCGGACATCGAGAACTTCTGCAGCGGCGCGGGGACGACCTTGTCCCAGCCCTCCTTCTTGGCGAGGTCGGAGATGTCGCCCATCTTGCCGGCCCCGGCGTAGTCCAGCACCGTGTAGCCCAGCATCTGCGAGGCCGTGGGATAGTTGCCGGCCGCCGCCATGGCTTTGAGCGCCGTCATGGCGGCATCGCCGCCGCCGCCCGCGACGGGCACGTCCTTCCAGGTGTAGCCCTCGGCGCCGAGGTCCTTCTTCAGGACGTTCAGCGCGGCCGCCTCGCCGCCCGAGGTCCACCAGTGCAGCATCTGCACTTCCTTGACGTCGGCCGCGCGGGCGCCGGCCGTCGAGATCAGGGCCGCGGCGGCCGCGCCGACGATGAGTTTCGAGCGAAGAGTCACGTCATGTCCTCCCAACACCAGGGCTGTTCCGGCAGCCCTTCACGTTCGCCCCGATGCCTCCCGCCGCGCGGCCGCCCGGTGGGGCGGCGGAAGGCCGGGACGCATTAGTTCGCGTCCAAAACAAATCTCCCCCGGGGGCCGCTGTCAAGCCGAGTCGCGGTCCCGGCGGCGCCTCGGTACTCGCCTCGGTGCTCGCCTTGGCGCTTGCCTCGGCGCGCCCTCCCGGGGGAAGACGGGACCGAGAAGCGCGCCGCCCCGTCCGGTCCTGCCCGAGGATGCCCCTGTCCGATGTCGATGCCGCGGGCCGTGAGACACATCAACGAGAGCCGGATCCTGTCGTCGCTGTTCCGCAACGGGGGCATGAGCCGGGCGAATCTCGCGCGCAACCTCGGCCTCACGCGCTCCACCGTCGGCAACCTCGTCAACGGCTTCGTGCGCGACGGCCAGCTCCTGGAGATCGTCGAGGCCCCGGAGGGCGACGACCACCGCGCGGGCCGCCCCGGCCTCAAGGTCGACATCAACCCGTCCCACGCCCACTTCATCGGCGCCGACCTCGCGGTCGACCGGATCACCCTGGTGGTGCTGAACCTCAAGGCCGAGGTGGTGACGCGCCGCACCGAGCGCCTCGCGCGCGGCGACCCCGACGCCGAGGTGATCGTGCCACGCCTCGCGGCCCTCATCGACGAGGTCGTGGCCACCCTGCCGGCGGGGGCCGCGACGCTGCGCGGCGTCTGCGTCACGGTCCCCGGCACGGTCGACCGGAGCGGCACGATCCACCGCGTCCCCATCTTCGGCTGGCGCAACGTCCCCCTCGCGGCGCGCCTGCGCGGGCTGCTGGCGTGGGACGGCCCGCTGGCCTTCGAGAACGACGCCAACGCCTTCGCGTTCGCCGAGATCTACGGAGCCCGGCCGCGGCCGATCTCCGGCGCGCTGTGCCTCTACATGGACGTCGGGATCGGCGGCGGCCTGATCGCCGACGGGCGGATCGTCCACGGGGCGCACGGCTTCGCCGGCGAGGTCGGCTACATCCACGTGCGGGACGCGACGCAGGCCCGGCCGGGCCAGATGCCGGGCTCGCTCGAAACCTACATCGGCCGCGACGCCGTGGTGGCGCGCTACCGGCAGAACGGCGGCACCGGCGCCGACTTCGACGACCTCCTGCTCGCCGTCGCGGGCGGGGAACCCGCGGCCTCGGCCGCGCTCGACGACTGGGCCCACCTGCTCGGCCGCGGCATCGCCACCCTGACGAGCGTGCTCGACCCCGGCCTCATCATCCTGGGCGGCCCCGTGGCGCGGCTGTTCCCGCACGCCGAGGCCGCCGTGCTCCGCTCCGCCCGGGACCACCTGCTGCCGGACCACCCGCTGCCCAGGGTCGAGCTGTCGCGGCTCGACGCGGCCAGCGCCATCGGGGGCGCCTGCATCCTGCACCGGGGCATGATGGCGATCGACGGGGCGCTCGTGTTCAACGGCTTCGAGGAACCCTGAACCGCCCTCCCCGCCGGTTGAAAAGCGATCCCACCCCTGCGACTTTTATCGCCAGGGGGCCCAGAAGATCGGCTTGACGCCACCGGACGCCTGCACCACCCTCCGCAGAGGGATGGCGGACGTCGTGGGGGCTGCTTCGGGATGAGGGTCGGCATCGTCGGACTGGGATTTCGCCTGGGATACCTGGGCTACGTCTTCAAGGCGATCGACGAGAGCTTCGACATCGCCGGCTACGTCGATCCGGCACCGGCCGGACTGCCGGACCTCGTCGAGAAGGGCGTCTCCCCCGGCAAAGCCTACGGGACGGCCGAGGAGATGATCGCCGCGGAGCGGCTCGACCTCCTGATGGTCGGCTCCCCCAACCACATGCACCTCGACCACATCCGCATCGGGCTGGAGGCCGGGCTCAGGGTCTTCTGCGAGAAGCCGGTCGTGACCACGATTCCGCAGACCCTGGAACTGGCCCGGCTCATGGCGCGGTTCGGCCACGAGCGGCTGATGGTGGGGCTGGTCCTGCGCTATTCGCCGATGTACCGCGACCTGCTGGCCGCCCAGCGGGCGGGCACGCTGGGCCACGTCGTGTCCATCGAG
>CAXTBR010000002.1:89201-116344 GCA_964242785.1 uncultured Lichenihabitans sp.
GAGGAGTCCGAACACATCGAGCCCTACCACGGCGCTTTCTTCATGCGCGACTGGCGGCGCTACGAGCGCTATTCCGGCAGCTTCATGCTGGAGAAGTGCTGCCACGACCTCGACCTCTACAACGGCGTCGTCGGCGCGCGGCCGGAGCGCGTCGCGAGCTTCGGCGGGCGCAAGAGCTTCGTGCCCGCCAACGATCCGGCCCGGGAGGGCATCAACGACCTGGAGATGTTCCACCGCAAGCCCAGCGGCTGGATGGGGTCCGACAAGGTGTTCGACAGCGACGGCGATATCATCGACTATCAGGTCGCCATCGTGGAATACGCCAACGGGGTGGGGATGAACTTTCACACCAACCTCAACGTCCCCGACCAGTTCCGCCGCTTCTGCGTGATCGGCTCGCGCGGCATGGCCGAGGGCGACTTCATCCGCGGCTACCTCGACGTGCACGAGATGCTGACGGGCCGGAAGGTGGTCGAGAACAAGTACCCGGCCAGCACGGCCCTGTCGCAGCACTACGGGGCCGACGAGCGCATGGCGGCCGACCTCGTGGCCCATTGCCGGGACGGCGCGCCCCTGCCGGTCTCCACGCTGAACGCGCTCGAAGCCGGCATCCTGGCCCTCGCCATGGACGAGGCGCGCCTGACGCGGAGCGTCGTCGACCTGCGGCCGGTCTGGGACCGCTTCGACGACGCGCTCCACGCCGTGGCGGCCTGAGGCGCCGCGCGATGACGGCCCGGCGCAACGTCCTCTTCGCCTGGGCGCTCCTCGCCCCCGCCATCCTCTACATCCTCGTGATCGTCGCCTACCCGCTGGTCGAGACCGGCATCCTGTCCTTCACCGACGCCTCGCTCAAGAGGACCAGCGACTGGGTCGGCTGGTTCAACTACGACAGGATCTTCAACGACACCTTCGCGGCCGTCATCGTCCGCACCTTCGTCTGGACCTTCTTCTCGGTCCTGCTGAAGATGATCGTCGGCACCTGCGGGGCGACGCTCCTCAACGCGGCCGTCCCGGGCCGCGCCCTCTTCCGGGTCCTGACCATGCCGCCCTGGATCGTCCCGATGGCGATCGGCATCTTCATGTGGGGGTGGATGTACAATGGCCAGTTCGGGATGATCTCGGGCGTGCTGCAGAACGCCCACCTGGTGAGCGGCCCGGTAGCCTTCCTGGCCTATGGATCGAGCGCCTTCTGGGCCACGATCGTCACCGATGTCTGGATCGGCGTGCCGCTCGTGACGCTCTATCTCCTGGCCGCCATGCAGGCCATCCCGGAAGACCTCTACGAGGCCGCCTGGACGGACGGCGCCGGGCGCTTCCACCGCTTCCGCCGCATCACCCTGCCGCTCCTGGTGCCGTCGATGATCACCATGTCGATGATCTCGCTCATCTCCACCTTCAATTCCTTCGACATCATCTGGATCCTGACCAAGGGCGGGCCTTCGGGCTCCACCACCACGATGATCATCGACACCTACAAGACCGCGATCGGCTCCTACAAATACGGCGAAGGGGCGGCCCGCGCGGTGCTGATCTGCCTGTTCCTGTCGGCCTTCTGCTACTGCTACTTCAGGGTCACCAGCCGCCTCTCGACGGAGCCGGCCCGATGAGCGCGACGGGGGCGGCGATCAAGCGGTACCGCTGGCACGAGCTTCTCGGCCTCTATGCCGGCACGGCCGTGTTCCTGGGCTTCCTCCTGGCGCCCTTCGTGGAAGGGTTCCTGGTCTCGCTGAAGCCGCTCAGCCTCCTGTTCTCCTCGCCCTACCGGTTCTGGCCCGAGAACGGCTCGTTCGCGGCCTACCGGACCATGTGGATCAGCGTGCCGGAATTCGGCTGGTACATCTTCAACTCCTTCCTGATCTCGATCGCGGCCACCGCCGTCGTGCTGGTGCTGGTGGTGCCGGCCGCCTACGCCTTCGCGCGTTTCACGTTCCGCGGCCGCGGCCCGCTGCTGGGCATGTTCCTGGCCGTCAACATGTTCTCCGGCGCGGTGCTGCTCATCCCGCTCTACCGCCTGATGCGGGCGATGGGCCTCCTCAACACCTATTTCGCCATGATCGTGCCGGGCATCGCCTTCCTGATCCCGACGGCCGTCTGGCTCCTGCGCACCTACATGCTGCGGATCCCGCGCGAGCTCGAAGAGGCGGCCTACATGGACGGGGCCGGCCACCTCTACACGTTCCGCCGCGTGATCCTGCCGATCGCCATGCCGGGCATCATCGTGGTGACGATCACGACCTTCATCGGCGCCTATGCGCAGCAGTTCATCTACGCGCTGACGTTCAATTCGAAGACGGAATACATGCCGTTGCCGGTGGGCCTCTTCGCCTATTTCGGCAAGCAGGAAGTGGTGTGGAACGAGCTGATGGCGGCGAGCTTCGTCGGCATCGCGCCAGCCATGATCGTGATCTTCCTTCTTCAACGCTATCTCGTCGCCGGCCTCACGGCCGGTGCCGTGAAACAGTGAATCCCCCGGACAGATTCAGGATCGGAGACATCGCGTCATGAAACCCAGCCTCACGCGTCTCGCAGGTGCGACGGCACTTCTCGCCTCGACGGCGCTGCCGTCCATGGCGTCGGCCAAGGACATCAGCTTCATCTATTGCGGCGACGCCATCAATCCGGTGCATGCCAAGGCGTTCAAGGAGTGGAACGACAAGAACTCCGATGCGAAGGTCGCACCGGAACTCGTCGGCTGGGAACAGTGCCAGGACAAGACCACGACGCTGGCGGCCGCCGGCAACCCGGTCGGCCTCGCCTATGTCGGGTCGCGGACGCTCAAGCAGTTCGCCAACAACGACCTCATCGTGACCGTGCCGATGACCGACGCCGAGAAGGCGAGCTACCAGCCGCACATCGTCGACACCGTCACGATCGGCGACAAGCAGTGGGGCGTGCCGATCGCCTTCTCGACCAAGGCGCTCTATTGGAACAAGGACCTCTTCAAGCAGGCCGGGCTCGACCCCGAAAAACCGCCGCAGACCTGGGCCGAGGAGATCGCCGACGCCAAGACCATCAAGGAGAAGACCGGTATCGCCGGCTTCGGCGTCGTGGCCAAGACGTTCGACAACACGATGCACCAGTTCCTGCATTGGGTCTACACGAACAACGGCTCGGTGATCGATGCCGGCGGCAAGGTCACGCTGGACAGCCCGAACAACCTGCAGGCCCTGACGGCGCTGAAGGACATCACGCCCTTCGGAGAGGAAGGCCCCACCGCCTACGAGCAGAACGAGGTCCGCGCGATCTTCCTCGACGGCAAGATCGGCATGATCCACGCCGGCACCGGCGCCATCAAGCGCCTGGAAGGGACCAAGATCCACTGGGGCGCCGCCAACCTGCCGCTCGGGCCGGACGCCAAGGGCCCCGGCACGCTGCTGATCACCGACAGCCTCGCGATCTTCAAAGGCACCGGGGTCGAGACCAAGGCGATCGAGTTCGCCAAATTCCTGACGGCGCCGGCCCGGCAGGAGGAATACGAGCTGCAGGGCGACGACGGCCTGGTGCCGCTTCGCCCCTCGGCGACCGTGGACAAGTTCGTGACCGACCATCCCGCCTGGAAGCCCTTCATCGAAGGGATCAAGTTCGGCGGGCCTGAGCCGCTGTTCAACGACTACAAGGGCTTCCAGAACGCGATGATCGACATGGTCCAGTCGGTCGTCACCGGGAAGGCGACCCCCGCGGACGCGCTCAAGAAGACGTCCGCCGAGATCGAGCCGTACAAGTGACGCGGCCGACCGATCGGCTCTGATCGCCCTCCCGGCCGCTCGTCCCCGCGAAGGCGGGGACCCAGCGCAGGATGTCCGGCCGAAGGCCGGTCCGTCCGCAACCGGGCGGCGCGGGGAAGCGATCGAGCGGGAAGCGGGCAGGCTCATGACGGCTTCGGGCAGGCGTTACTGCCCCGGACCGCGCCTCGGAGGCGAGCGGAGACAGCGTTTTGGGACACCTCACCCTCCATCAGGTCCGGAAGTCCTACGAGACGACCGAGATCATCAAGGGCGTGCAGCTCGACGTGGAGGACGGCGAGTTCGTCGTCTTCGTCGGGCCGTCGGGCTGCGGGAAGTCGACGCTGCTCCGGATGATCGCGGGGCTGGAGACGATCACGGCCGGCGACATCCTCATCGACGGGCGGCGGGTCAACGACCTGCCGCCCGTCAAGCGCGGCATCGCCATGGTGTTCCAGTCCTACGCGCTCTACCCGCACATGACGGTGTTCGAGAACATCGCCTTCCCGCTCCGGGTCGAGGGGATGGCGGAGGACAAGCTGCGCGACAGGGTCGAGAACGTGGCCCGCGTCCTGCACCTCGACGGGCGACTGCAGCAGAAGCCGGGGCTCTTGTCGGGCGGCCAGCGCCAGCGCGTCGCCATCGGCCGGGCCATCGTGCGCGAGCCCAAGATCTTCCTGCTCGACGAGCCCCTGTCCAACCTCGACGCGGCGCTCCGCTCGGACATGCGGATCGAGCTCGCCACGCTGCACCGCCGCCTCAAGGCCACGATGATCTACGTGACCCACGATCAGGTCGAGGCCATGACCATGGCGGACCGCATCGTGGTGCTGAACGCCGGCGAGATCTCGCAGACGGGGGCGCCGCTCGAACTCTACCACAAGCCCGCCAACGCCTTCGTGGCCCGGTTCATCGGCAACCCGCGGATGAACATGATGCCGGTGGTGTGCCGCGGCGTCGGCGAGGCCGGGATCGAGGTGGCGTATGGGGAGCAGACCGCCGTGCTCCCGGTGGCGCCCCGCGCCGGGCTGACGGTCGGCCAGCCGCTGACGCTCGGCGTGCGGCCCGAGCACGTCCAGGTCGGGTCCGGCGACCTGTCGCTGGCGGTCGTGCCGACGGTGATCGAGCGGCTCGGCGCCCAGACGGTGGCCTACGCGCCGCGCGGGGAGGAGGCCGAGCCCTTCTGCGCGATCCTGCCGGGGGACGCGCCGATCCGGGCGGACGAGCGGGTCGCGGCCGGGATCCGCGCGGCCGACTGCCACCTGTTCGACGCGGCGGGCCAAGCCTTCGAGCGGCGCGTCGCGCTCACGGCGATCGACGCGCGGCTGCTCAAGGCCGCGGCGGCCTGACGATGATTGTAAGATTGAAGCTTCGCATCAGTCCGGTTTCAAAAGGCCCCCGGCCTTTTGCGGGTTTCAGGGCAGAGCCCTGAATAGAAGTCAGAACTGTCCTTCAGGGCTCCGCCCTGGAACCCGCCAAAGGGCGAGCCCTTTGGAATCCCTTCTTCGAGACACCATCCATCGAGAGCCGAGGCGACCATGACCCTCAAGCGCTACGGGGCCGAGCAGGCGGGTGCGGGCGGCAAGGGGCTGCCCTTCGCCCGGGCCGTGGAGGCCGACGGCTGGCTCTACGTGTCCGGACAGGTCGCCATGGAGGGCGGCGAGGTGATCGGCGGCGGGATCGTCCCCCAGACCCACAGGGCCATCGCCAACCTCATCGCCATCCTGGAGGAGGCCGGCTACGGCCTGGAGCATGTCGTGCGCGTCGGCGTGTGGCTCGACGACCCGCGCGACTTCTGGAGCTTCAACGGCGTCTACCAGGGCTATTTCGGCGCCCACCCGCCGGCCCGGGCCTGCGTGCAGTCCTCCATGATGGTCGACTGCAAGGTCGAGATCGATTGCGTGGCCTACCGGGGCGAGGCGGGTTGAGGTGAGGGCGGCGGGTCACCGGAGGCGCGCCTCGCCCGCACGCCCGACGTGGGCAGGCACGTCCCGCCGCCGAAGCCCGGGGGCCACGCCCCATCCCGGCACCGCCGAACCCCGCATCCCACCGAAGGACGACCCATGCCGACGCCGAGCTACCGCCTCGAAAACACCTGGCACCCTGGCGACGGGGCGGGGAACGGCCGCTTCACCTTCACCCTGGTCAACCTCGGCCCGGAGCCGGTCGAGGACTTCCGCATCGTCTACACGTCGATGACGCGGGTGGTGGATCCCGCGGCCTGCGAGAACGCGGTGCTGCTGAAGCGCGACGCCAACTATCACGCCTTCGCGCCGCCCTGGGGCCTGGTGCTGGCGCCGGGCGAGCGCTGGAGCTTCACGGTCGGCGGCCTCAACCGCGCCCCCCGCCACTGCACCGACGGGGCCACGGCCGCCTATGTCACCCTGTCGGGCGGCGAGCACGTCGCGGTGGCGGTGTCGGACCTGCTGCTCGACGGGCGCCCGAGCGAGCCGCCGCCGGTGCTCCTGCCGGAGGGGAGGCTCGACCTGCCCTTCGCGGTGCAGCCCTGGCCGCGCGCGGTCGCGGCCGAGCCCGGCGACGCCCCGCCCGCGGCCCTGTTCCCCGTGGCCGGGACGACGCTGGACGACCTCCGGGCCGTGGACGCCGTGCAGGCCCTGGCCCAGCGCCTGTTCCCGACCCATCCCATGCCCTTCAGCCTGATCGCGGCCCCGGGGGGCCGGGCGCTCCGGCTCGCCGCGGAGCCCGGCCTCGCGGCCGAGGGCTACGCGCTGACCTTCGCGCCCGACGAGGTGCGGCTCGGCTACGGCGGGCCGGCCGGCCGGCAATACGGCCTGACCACGCTGGCACAACTGCTGCACGGCGCGCGCTCGCCCGGCCTGCCCTTTCGCTTCCCCGCCACGGGCACGATCTCGGACGCGCCCCGCTACGGCTGGCGCGGCTGCCACCTCGACGTGTGCCGGCGCTTCTACCCCGTGGCCGACGTGCGGCGCTTCGTCGACATCCTGGCCTGGTTCAAGCTCAACATCTTCCACTGGCACCTGACGGAGGACGAGGCGTGGCGGCTGGAGATCAAGGCCTTCCCGGCCCTGACCGCGGTGGGGGCGCGCCGCTGTCCCGACGGGCCGCTCCTGCCACAACTGGGGGACGGCGCCGAGCCGGTCGAGGGGTTCTACACGCAGGACGAGGCGCGGGCGGTCGTCGCCCACGCGGCCGCCCTCAACGTCGAGGTCGTGCCCGAGATCGAGATCCCCGGCCACAATGCGGCGGCGCTCGCGGCCCTGCCGGAGCTCGCCGACGGGCAGGAGGCGCCGGAGAGCTACCACTCCGTCCAGGGCTACGCCAACAACGCGCTGAACCCCGGGATCCCCGGGACCTACGCGTTCCTCGAAGCGGTGCTCGACGAGGTGGCGGCGCTGTTCCCATCACGCTTCGTCCACGTCGGCGGCGACGAGGTGGCGGACGGGTCCTGGCTCGCCTCGCCGCGGGCCAAGGCCCTGATGGCGGAGCACGGCCTCGCCGGCACCTTCGAGCTGCAATCCCACCTCCTCACCCGCGTGAAGGCCATGCTGACCCGGCGCGGCAAGGTGCTGGTCGGCTGGAACGAGGTGGCCAACGGCGGCGGCGTCGATCCCGAGGGCACGCTGCTGACCGCGTGGGAGAAGGCCGACGTGGGCGTGGAGCTGGCGCGCCGGGGCTACGACGTCGTGGTGGCGCCCGGCCAAGCCTATTACCTCGACATGGTGCAGGCGGAGGCCTGGCAGGAGCCCGGCGCGAGTTGGGCCGGCACGGTGCCGCCGGCCCGGACCTACGCCTACGAGGCCGAGGACGGCTTCCCCGACGAGCTGAAGCACCACATCCGCGGCGTGCAGGCCTGCATCTGGTGCGAGTATTTCACCTCGCGCGCCTACTTCAACCGGCTGGTCTTCCCGCGCCTCGCCGCCGTGGCCGAGGCCGCCTGGACGCCGCGGGCGGGCAAGGACTGGCTGCGCTTCGCGGCCATCGCGCCCCTGAGCCCGAGCCTCTAAACAATGCGGATCGCGGTCGGCGGCATCCACACGGAATGCAGCACCTCGTCGCCCGTGCCGATGACCCTGGAGGACTTCCGCGTGCTGCGGGGCGCGGACCTTTTGGCGTCGGATCACTTCGGCGTCCTGGCCGGCACCGCCGAGGTCGAGGTGCTGCCGCTGCTGCACGCCCGCGCCGTGCCGGGCGGGCCGGTATCGCGCGCGGCCTACGAGGCGCTGAAGGCCGAGTTCCTGTCGAGGCTCGGCGCGAGCCTGCCGGTGGACGGCCTCTACCTCGCCCTGCACGGGGCGATGAGCGTCGAGGGGATGGACGACGCGGAGGGGGACTGGATCGCGGCCGCACGGGCCGCCGTCGGCGACGGTTGCGCCGTGGCGGCGAGCTACGACCTCCACGGCAACGTCAGCCAGCGGGTCGTCGACGGGCTCGACGTCTTCGCGGCCTACCGCACGGCGCCGCACACCGACGTGCGCGCCACCATGGCGCGGGCCTGGTCGATGCTGGTGGAGGGGCTGCGCAGCGGCCGCCGCCCCGGCGTGGCCTGGGCCCCGGTGCCGGTGCTGCTGCCGGGCGAGTGCACCTCGACGGAGGACCGCCCCGCCCGCGACCTCTACGCCGCCCTGCCCGAGGTGGAGCGGCGCTTCGGCGTGCGCGATGCCAACCTGATGGTCGGCTACGTCTGGGCCGACGAGCCGCGGGCCACCGCCTGCGCGGTGGTCACGGGCTTCGACGCCGCCGCCGCGGCCGCGGCCGCCGAGGCCATCGCCGCGGCCTACTGGGACGCCCGCGAGGACTTCGGCTTCGGGCCGGTGACGGGCCCGCTCGACGCGATGCTCGACATCGCGGAGGGCCTCGCCACCCGCCCGGTGATCCTGGCGGATTCGGGCGACAACCCGACGGGGGGCGGGGTCGGCGACCGGGCGGACGTGCTCAAAGCCCTGCTGGGACGGGGCTGGCAGGGCGCGCTGCTCGCCGGCATCGCCGACCGGCCGGCCGTGGAGGCCTGCTTCGCGGCCGGCATCGGCACGACCCTTCCGCTGCGGGTCGGCGGCAGCCTCGACCCCTCGACGGCGCCGGCCGAAGTCCAGGCGCTCGTGCTGCGGCTCGACGATCCGGGCCCGGCCGCCGAGCGGCAGGCCGTCGTGCGGGTCGGCGGGATCGAGGTGGTGCTGGCGGCGCGGCGGCGGCCCTACCACGCGCTCGCGGACCTCCGCCGCCTGGGGCTCGACCCCGCGACGGCGCGGCTGCTGGTGGTGAAGTCGGGCTACCTGTCGCCCGAGCTGGCGCCGCTGGCGAACCCCAACCTCATGGCGCTGACGGAGGGCGCGGTGAACCAGGACATCCGCGGCCTGCCGAACCGGCGGCGCGTCGGGCCGATCTTCCCCTTCGACCGCGCCGCCAGCTTCACGCCCCGCGCCCGCCTCTCCGCGCGCTGGGGCCGGGGGGCCGGGGGCGGGGCTTGATGGGAAGGCAAGCGCGGGCGCAGGATGGCGGCGAGACGGGCGGGAGGGTGGACGTGCGGTTCGAGATCTGCGTCGATTCGGTGATGGGGGTGCGCGCGGCGCGGGCGGCGGGGGCCGACCGGGTGGAGCTCTGCGCCGACCTGTTCGAGGGCGGCATCACGCCGTCGCGCGGCATGATCCGGCAGGCCCGCACGGTCGCGGGGATCGGCCTCCACGTCATCGTCCGGCCGCGCGGGGGCGACTTCGTCTTCGACGACGACGAGACCGCCGCCATGCTGGTGGACGTCGAGACCGCGCGGGCCGAGGGCGCGGACGGCGTCGTCATCGGCGCGCTGCTGCCGGACGGGCGGATCGACGAGGGCCGCGCCCGCGCCCTGATGGCGGCGGCGGGGCCGCTGTCCGTCACCTTCCACCGCGCCTTCGACATGACGCCCGACCCCGTGGCGGCGCTGGAGACGCTGGTCGGGCTCGGCGTCCACCGGGTCCTCACCTCCGGCCAGGAGGCGACGGTGCTGGAGGGCCTGCCGCTGATCGCCGACCTCGTGCGGCGCGCCGGGGACCGCATCATCGTCATGCCGGGCGGCGGCATCACCGAGCGCAACGTCGCCCGCATCGTGGCGGGGGCCGCGCCTCGGGAGATCCACTTCGCGGCCCTGCGCCTCGCCGAGAGCCCGGCGACGGCGCGGCGCGACCACGTCTTCATGGGGGGCGAGCTCCGCCAACCGGAGTGGAGCCGGCTCGAGACCTCGGGGGCTCTCGTCGGCGCGGTGCTGCGCGGGGCGATGTCCTGAGGGACGAGGCAGGACATCATCCGCGCAGGCGACCGACTCGCCACATGATCGACGCGGGTCCATCGCGCCCTTATCCCCTGGGGGAGAAGGGCGGGACGGCACGGTCGCAGGGGATGCGTGAAGGCCATGGTCTGACGCCGGCAAGTGCATCCTCTCGCGATCTGCCCTAAACCCCAGCCCATGAACTACCGCCACGCCTTCCACGCCGGCAATTTCGCCGACGTCTTCAAGCACGCGCTGCTGGCCCGCGCCCTGAGCTACATGGTGGGCAAGCCCGCGCCGCTGCGCTTCGTCGACACCCACGCGGGCCTGGGCGTCTACGACCTCGCCGGCGACGAGGCGACCCGCACGGGGGAGTGGCGCGAGGGCGTGGGGCGGATCGAGCCTTCGTCCGTGCCGGCCGCGCTCGCCGAGACGCTGGCGCCCTATCTCGCGGCCGTGGGGCCGCGCGGGGCCGACGGGACGTGGCGGCAGTATCCCGGCTCGCCCGCCGTGGCGCAGTGGGTGCTGCGGCCGGAAGACCGGATGACGCTCTGCGAGCTCCACCCCGAGGACGCCGAGGTGCTGCGGCGCACCATGGGCCGCGACCCGCGCGTGAGGGTGCTGGCGTCGGACGGCTACGCGGCGCTGAACGCCGTGCTGCCGCCGCCCGAGCGCCGCGGCCTCGTGCTGGTCGACCCGCCCTTCGAGAAGACGCGCGAGTTCGACGCGCTGCTGGCCGCGATCCTGCGCGCGCACCGCCGCTGGCCGACCGGCAGCTACATGATGTGGTATCCGCTGAAGGACCGCGCCGCCGTGGGCCGCTTCTCGGGCGGGCTCGCGGGGTCGGGGATGAAGCGCGTGCTCCAGCTCCACCTGCTGGTGGGCGACCCCGAGGCCGGGCCGCTGGCGGGCGCCGGCCTCGTCTTCGTCAACCCGCCCTACACGCTGCGCGACGAGGCCGAACTCCTGCTGCCCTGGCTCGCCGAGGCGCTGGCGCGGCCCGGGCAGCGGGGCGACTGGACGGCGCGCTGGCTCGCGGGGGACTGATGGACGACGCCGCACACGACGGCCGGGCGGTGGTGATCCGCCCCTCGACCGACGCCGACCTGCCCGCCATGGTGGCGATCTACGCCCACCACATCGCGCGCGGCATCGGCGAGCTCGGCGACTACGAGGCCGTGGCGCCCGACGCCGAGGACCTGAAGCGCCGCCGCAAGTCGATGCGCCGGAAGCGCCTGCCCCACCTCGTGGCCGACCTCGGCGGCGAGGTCGCGGGCTACGCCTACGCGGTGCCGTTCCGCAAGCGCCCGGCCTACCGCTACACGGTGAAACACTCGATCTACGTCCACGCCGACCACCTGCACGAGGGCATCGGCCGCCGGCTGCTGCCGGCCCTGGTCGAGGCCTGCGCGGCGGGCGGCTACCGGCAGATGATCGGCTACATCGACGGGAGCAACGCGGCCTCGCTGCGGCTGCACGAGGCCTGCGGGTTCCGGCGCGTCGGCCTGCTGCCGGCCGTGGCCTACAAGTTCGGCCACTGGGCCGACAGCGTGATGGTGCAGCGGGCGCTCGGCGCGGGCGACGGCAGCGCCCCGGCGCTGTGGACCGGCGGCGGACGCAGGGGCCCTTGAAGGGGCTCCTGAACGTGAAAAGCCGCGGGACCCTCACGGGCGCCGCGGCTCATTTTAAGCTCTGAGAGCTAAAGCATTGTCAGCCGTTGTGCGGCCCAGAACTCGTTACGCGGACTTCACCGAAGAGAAGACCCGAGCCCCACACAGCATGAAACAATGAGACACTCGATCACCTCCTTCCGTTTGGTTGACGATGACTTGATGATACACGGCCCGACCGGGAAGGCAAGTGGGCCGGCCCGAGACAAAATGCCGGGCGCCCGACCTTGTCCACAGGGTTGAATCCATGCGCCGGACTCACAGGAAGGTGAGCTGTCCGGTGCCGGTCTCGGCCGGCTTGGGGCGCTCGTTCCCCTGGGGGCGGGGCGGGGTGGCCTTGTCGGCGCGGGGCTTGGGCCTGCGGGCCGCGGCGGTCGCCTGGGGGCCGGCCGCGATGCGAGCCTTGGCCTTGTCGCGCGCCTTGGCCTCGGCCGAGTTCGGGTCGCCGTCGAGCCACTTGCCGCGCTTGATGACCTCGTTGACCCGGCCCTGGTTGACCCCGACCTTGAAGGCGATCTCCTGCTGGGTCATGCCGGTCGTGCCGTGCAGCTCCAGGATGCGGCGGGCGAGCTCGGGCGTCATCTTCTGGCCCGTCAGCCGCCGGGCGGGCGCCACGGCCGAGCGCTTCGCGCGGTCGCGCTCCTTCAGGCCCGCCAGGATGGCCAGGGCCATCGACATGCCCTGCTCGCGCAGCGCCTCCTCGAATTCCTTCAGCGTCGCCATGGCCCGACCTCGTTCCCGCAGTCCCGTCGTTGGAGAACAAGGTAGGCGCGTTCCCGTTCTGTTCAATGCTTATCCACATGTTATCCACAGGTTCGGAAAGAATCCGGCTTGCATGGTGATCGAGCGGGTTAGCCTCGTGTCCGCAGCCCTCGGGGACCGCCCATGCTGATCTGCCAGATCTCCGATCCGCACCTGCGCCCCGAGGGGCAGCTCTACAAAGGCTTGGTCGACTCCAACGCCCTGTTCGCGGCGGCGCTCCGGCAGATCGACGCGCTCGTGCCGCAGCCGGACGCGGTGGTTCTCACGGGCGACGTGGTGGACGAGGGGCGGGACGACGAATACGCGACGGCGCGCGCCCTGCTGGCGGGGCTGCGGGCGCCGCTCCTCCCCCTGCCCGGCAATCACGACGCGCGCGACGCCTTCCGGCTCTGCTTCGCCGACCGCGGCCCCCTGCCCGCTTCGGGGCCGCTGCACGCCGTGCGCGACGACCTCGGGCCCGTGCGGCTCGTCGCGCTCGACGTAACGGTGCCGGGCGAGCACCACGGGCTGATGGATGCGGAGGCCGCGGATTGGCTGGACGGCGTGCTGGCGCGCGACCCGGCCCGGCCCACGCTGCTGCTGATGCACCAGCCGCCCTTCGCCACCGGCGTGCCCTACCTCGACGCCTACCTGTGCCGCGACGGCCACCGGCTGGCCGAGGTGGTGGCGCGCTATCCGGCGGTGGAGCGGATCGCCTGCGGCCATGTGCACCGCTTCATGGCGCTGCGCTTCGCCGGCACGCTGCTCTGCACGGCGCCGAGCACGGCCACCAGCATCGCGCTGCGGTTCCGGCCCGACGCGGCGCCCGCCTCCTATGTCGAGCCGCCGGGCTTCCTGCTGCACCGCTGGAGCCCCGGCACGGGCCTCGTGACGCATCTCGTGCCGGTCGGATCCTTCCCGGGGCCGCTGCCGTTCGCCTGACGCATGACCGACCTCCGCGCGCTCCTCGCCATCGACACGATCTACCTGGAGCCGGCCGTAGAGGCCTACCCGCGGGGCCGCGAGATCCTGGCCCGGTTCCCGGCGGCGCGGCGCATCGAAGTGCCGTCGCACTGGCGGATCCCGGAGCTGCACGGCAACGCGGGGCTGGCCGAGGACTGGCTCCGCACCAAGCGGACCACATTGGTGCTGGGCGTGAAGAAGGGGCTGATGATGCGGCCCAACGGCCGCAGCGCCGACTTCATCGCGCCCTCGACCTCGAACGGCTGCGCCATGGCCTGCGCCTATTGCTACGTGCCGCGGCGCAAGGGCTACGCCAACCCGGTGTCGCTCTTCGTCAACTGCGACGAGGTAGCGGGCGCCATCGCGCGCCACGCGGCGAAGCTCGGCCCCAAGCCCGAGCCGAACCAGATCGACGCGCGCGACTGGGTCTACGACATCGGCGAGAACGGCGACCTGTCGGTCGACGCGGCGCTGTCGGACAACGTGCGCGACCTCGTGGCGATGTTCCGCGCGACGCCCCACGCCAAGGGCTCCTTCGCCACCAAGGCGGTGAACCGCGACCTCCTGGGCTACGACCCGGCCGGGAAGACGCGGGTGCGCTTCTCGCTGATGCCCGAGCGGGTCGCCCGCGTGGTGGACGTGCGGACCGCGCCGATGGCCGAGCGGATCGGCGCCATCGACGACTTCGTGCGGGCCGGCTACGAGACCCACGTCAACTTCTCGCCGGTGATCCTCTACCCCGGCTGGGAGGCCGACTACCGGGCGCTGTTCGAGGCCGTGGACGCGGCGCTGTCGGGGCCTGCCAAGCGCCAGCTCAAGGCCGAGATCATCCTGCTCACCCACAACGCGGCGCTGCACGAGGTCAACCTCGCCTGGCACCCGCGGGCCGAGGACTGGCTGTGGACGCCCGACGTGCAGGAAAGCAAGCTCAGCGAGGGCGGGCAGGTGAACCTGCGCTACCGGACGGGCTGGAAGGGCCGGTGGCTCGCGCGGTTCAAGGCGCTGCTGACCGAGGTGATGCCGTATTGCGAGGTGCGGTACGCGTTCTGAGAAATCGGATAGGGCTCAGGAATCGATCAAGCTTCATTCGCTCCACGTATTGGCCAGCACCTCGGCTTGACGTACGACGAGGTCGACGGCGGCTTTCTGCAGGTCAGGAGGGTAGCCGTACTTAGCAAGCAGCTTGCGAACCTCGATACGCATCTTCGCCCGTACGCTTTCTTTGCGCGTCCAGTCAATGCTCATCGATCCCCGGATGGTCTGCGTAAGAAGTTGCGCCAGCGTGCGAAGCGATTCATGTGCCATAAGCGCCTTCGCCGAGCCATTCTCTGCGAGCGCGTCGTAGAAGGCTATTTCCTCGGCGCTGAGGCCAAGCTTCGCGCTTCGGGCTTTGGCCGCGCTGATGTCTTTAGCAAGAGCGATCAGTTCATCAATGACCTGAACGCTGTCGACTGCCCGGTTGTGATAGCGGCGCAGGGTCTCGTCCAATCGATCGCTGAGCTTGCTGGCCTCAACGATGTTGGAACGTGAACGGGCCTTGATCTCGTCAGCGAGGAGTCGACGCAGCGTCTCGACCGCCAAGTTCTTCTCCTTCGTCCGTCCTATCTCCGCCAGGAACTCGTCGGAGAGGATGGACAGGTCGGGCTGGTCAAGGCCCGCCGACTTGAACACGTCCAAGATGCCGTCCGCCATGACGGCGCGGGACAGCAACTGGCGGATGTCCCGTTCGATGCTCGCTCGCCCCCGCCCAGCTCCGGCCGTGTACTTGACGAGGTTCGCCCGGATGGCGGCGATCAACGCGATCTCGTCTCGGCGTGCGGTGACGCGCTCGTCGCCCGCGCTCAGCGCGTAGGCCGTCTCAAGCTCCGTGGCAGTCTTGATGAACTCGTCTCGCCGCCCGCTCGCCAGCACACGTTCGAGGCACTGCTTTAGGACTGTCAGGCGCGCCGCCGGACTTCCGGGAAAGAAGTCTCGCCAGGGGGCTCCCTCCAAGTACGTTTGCGCGCTCTCAAGCCTCATCAAGGTCTGACGGACGACCTCATCGGGGTCCAGCCGGACCTGGTCCTGGTCGCGTGCGGTGTACTGCGCGAGAGCCGCCCTCAGTTCCGCGCCGATGCCGAGGTAATCGACGACGAGGCCTCCCGGCTTGTCGCCCCAGACCCTGTTCACGCGCGCGATGGCCTGCATCAGGCCGTGCCCACGCATGGGCTTGTCGATGTAGAGGGTATGCAGTGAGGGTGCGTCGAACCCGGTCAGCCACATGCTCTGCACGATGACGAGGTCGAAGCCGGAGTCGGGTTTCTTGAATCGCTCGGCGATCGCCTCGCGGGCCTTGCCGCTGCGCAAGTGCGGCTGAAGCGCCGCCGGCTCGTCGCTACCTCCGCCGGAGATGACGACCTTCAGCATCCCAGACGCGTCATCGCGCGAGTCGGCCGACACCCAGCCGGGCCGAAGAGCGGCGATGCGGTCGTAGAGGTCGACGGCGACGCGCCGGCTGATGGCGACGATCATGCCCTTGCCGCCCGCCATCGCCTCTCGCCGACGCTCGAAGTGCTCCACGATGTCGGCCGCGACCTGGCCCACGCGGTCCGGGGAGCCCACGACTTCCTCGAACCGCGTGAGGTTGCTCTTGCCGCGCTCGACCGCAGCTTCATCGCCCTCGATGAGTTCCTCGGCGAGCGCGTCGAGTTCGGCGCGTTCCTCGTCCGACAGGTTGAGCCGGAGCTTGGCGAGCCTGGCCGTGTAGTGGATCGGTACGGTGGCCTTGTCCGCCACGGCCTGCGTCATGTCGTAGGTGTCGATCAGGTCGCCAAAGACGCCGACCGTTGAACGATCACGCGCGTCGATGGGCGTTCCGGTGAAGCCGACGAAGGTCGCGTTTGGCAGAGCCTGGCGGAGGTACTCGGCGAAGCCGACCTGCTCGCGCACGCCGCCCGCGCCGACCACGAAGCGTTTCTTGAAGCCGTACTGTGTCCGGTGCGCCTCGTCGGCGATCACAACCACGTTGCTGCGACGGGTGAGGATGGGGTGCTCGCCTTCATCGCCCCGGAATTTCTGGATCGAGGTGAAGACGAGGCCGCCGATGTCGACCGTGAGCAGGCGGCGCATGTCGGCCGCGCTGTCTGCCTGGTCAGGCGTCTTCCTCAGTGCCGAGGCGTGCGCGTTGAAGGTCCCGGATAGCTGATCGTCGAGATCGTTGCGATCGGTGACAAGCACGATGGTCGGGTTCTTGAGCGCCCTCGCGAGCTGGAGCTGACGCACGAAGAACAGCATGGTGAGCGACTTGCCAGACCCTTGCGTATGCCAGACGACGCCGCCCCTGCGCTGTCCACCTTCGCCCGCCGCCTCCACCGTTGAGGCGAGCGCTTTGCGCACCGCGTGGAACTGGTGATAGCCGGCCAGCTTCTTCGACTTGACGACACCGTCGACCACCTCGAAGGCGACGTAGTCGACGATGAGGTCCAGGAACCGCTCGGGCGCGAACACGCCCCGGATCATCACCTCCAGCTCGGAGCGTCCGGTATCGTCGAGGTTCGTGCCGTCGATCGTGCGCCAGGGCGCGAAACGGTCCAGCCCCGCCGTCAGCGAGCCGATCCGAGCCTCCAAGCCATCCGAGATGATCAGCACCTGATTGAAGCGCAGCAGTTCGGGTGCCTTCGCCCGGTAGTTCTGAAGCTGCGTGTGCGCCCGCTCCAGCGTCGCCTGCGCGTTGGCGGGGCTCTTCAGCTCCATGAGGGCGAGCGGAAGGCCGTTGACGAACACGACCACGTCGGCGCGGACCGTGTCGCGCTCGCCCTGAACGATGAACTGATTGGCAACGAGCAGGCGGTTCGCGGAAGGATCGGCGCGATCCAGAAGGCGAAGGCCGACGGTGCGCGTCTCCCCGCCCTGGTTCACCTCGACGGGCACGCCGGAGGCGAGAAGTGGGTGGAAGACGCGGTTGTTCTCGACGAGGTCTTGGCTCGACGCTGCCAGCACCGTGCGAACGGCGGCGTCGATCATCTCCCGCGTCGCGTCGGGGTTCAGGGTCGCGAGCGCACTGCGCAACTCGGGCTCCAACACCGCCTGCTTGTAGCTGGTGCGCGCACCCATCGGCCCATCAGGCGCAAGATAGTCCCCCGGGACCGTGCGCCAGCCTATCAGTTCGAACCAGGACAGAGCCGCGAGTTCAACGGCCTCCTCCCGGAAGCCGGAGGCGTTGGAGGACGACGAGACAGGATAGAGATCGGTCATACGTCCGCCGCCTCATGCCACGAGCCGCTCACGGAACTGATCCCGCTGGCTCCATGTAACCGGCGTGATGCCGTAGTTCGTCAGCGCGTCCGTCACGTTCCCGCCGATCACCTTGTCGTTGTCGTTCAAGAATGCGTAGGGGCGAGCCTCGGCTGGACGGCTGTCCCGCGTGTCGTGCCAAGCCGTGATGAGGTTGAGCGCCGTCGTCCTGTTGGGGTTGTTGATCGCGCGGATGATGCGTTCAGAGGCTGCCTTGGACTTCGGGATCACGAAGTCGAACATATGGTCGAAGCCGCTCTTGCCCGAGAACTTCACACGTGGCGTAAAGCGGACGTCCTCGCTGTCCAACCACGCGGCCACGTCATCGAAGAACAAGGCCTCCACCGTCGAGGACGCGAGATAGAACATGTCATGGACGGACAGGATCGCCTGAATGAGGTTGTGCTTGCGAACGGCGAAGTTGTCAGGCGTCGCGTGGACCTGAAGGTCATTGCCCTTCTGCTCCACACCGAACCCGTTCAGGATCGATCGAAGGATCGCCTGTCGCTTCGCGCTGTCCAGCAGACATCCCGACTGTTCCAGGTCAAGCAAGGTCTCACCATCGTCCGTGAGCATGAAGCCTGGGTCGACCTTCCGTGCGTAGAGCTGAAGGTAGTCGTTATGTCGGTCGAGGTAGGGGGTCGTGATCTCCGTCCAGTCCTTCAGCTGCCGGAGGACAGTCTTGTCCCGCAGCCACCGCCAGTAGCCTTCAACGAGGGTGTCGATCTCGCTCACGTGAACAGCCCCCGATCGAAGTCGGGCGGTTGCGTGATGTTGCAGAACCGCATGAAGTCCATCAGCACCTGCCAATGGTCGGACGGCGCGGTGAACACCGCCGGGTCGATGGGAGAGGCCCAACGGTCGCCGTACCCCTCCCGATAGAGATGGACGTGTGGGCACGCGATCTCTTCGTCGTCGGGGTTGCGATGCGGCGCACCGCCGAAGTCGATGCGGGCGAGGACGGCCGTCGTTCGGGCTCGGTTCTGGACCTTGCCTTTGGCGAGGTTGATGCGGCTCCGGCTGATGTCCAGGTGAAACGACTCTGAACCATCGGCGGACGTCAGAGGAACCGTCAGACCGCCGCCGATATCCGGAAGCCGCAGACGCTCAGCGATCGTGCGGTGCTTCTCCATGGCGAGCAGTGCGTCCGCCTCGGCCTGGGTCAGGAACACGCTCAAGCGGCGGCCTCCTCGTCGGGGGCAACGTCGTTCGCCTGCTCCGACTCCCATTCGAGGCGGGCGGCTTCATACTGGGTGGCGTCCAGCAGGTAGAGCACGCGGCTGGGCTGGAATCTCGATCCCGCGATCTCGATGTCGCCGTAGTCATCGTCCAGCGATGCGTTGAACGCCTCGAAGTCCTCGTAGCGGGCTGCTTCAGCACCCTCCGCGCGGGCCGGCACTCGGCTCCACGCGACATCGAACAGGAAGCTGACGAGCGTGTCGCACAGGCCGCCGAGCATCGAGGCGTGCTGACGTTCGAGCGTCCCCCAGTCCAGCGAGCCCCCATGCCGCATGTTCGGGATGTTGCTGAGCTTGGCCAAGGCAACGGCCATGTCGTCGATCCCTTGCGTCAACGCCCTGATCTGAGCATTGATCTGCTCAGCCTCCGGATGGTCGGCGATCGAGAAGTCGAGCGCTTCGATGACGTCCCGCATCCGGTCGGGGAAGCCGCCCTTCTTGGCGAAGGTCACGCCGAGACGTGGCGCGATGGTGTGGTGTGCGGCCTCGAACAGCGTGCGGACGTTCTGGAGGCAGAACGCCGGTTGGCTCTCGATGCTGAGTTCCAGCGCCTCGACATGTCGACGTAGCGGCTCCGCCCGGTCCGGGTGGGTTTGCATCAGCGCGCGGAGCATCTGGAGGGCATAGGGCATCGTCAGGCCGCCGCGATCCGCTTCTCGGCGTCGGCGATCCGCAACTCGCCGGAGATCAGCTTGGGGAGAAGGGTGTCGCGGAGGACTGCGAGGGTGCGAGACTGCTGTGCAACCTTGATTGCACGGTCGAGTAGCTGGTCGGACAAAGTGCCGAACGCGTGAAGAAGGCCCTTACCCGGCCAGATGAACTCGACAGCGTCTAAGTCTTTCTTGCCCAGGTGAATGACTGTAGTGCCAACAGCGCTGGCTTCGAACGCAGCCAAAGGTTCATGCAGGGCGAGGGTCACGAACGACTTCGGAACATTCGGCAGCGGCTCAAAATGACATAAACGCTGGTTTAGATAGGCTGGTGGGCCGCGCCATAAGTGGCATCGGAACTCACCGTCCATGCCGACCACGATGTCGCCGGGCTGGATGACGTGCCCAACCCTGTGCTGCTCATCTGTGAAGATTGCCGGATCATGAACGCCAAGGTCACGCACCCTGATCAACGGGAGCCCTCTACGGTCGTTGTTGAACTTTGAAGAGGCGAACGGGGCTCCGAATATGATGCGGGCGAAGTCATAGACGCTACGCTTCGACCAGCCTTTAGGCAGTCTGTCTTCTTCGAAGCTATCCGGGAACAAGCCTGCAAGTTCGTCAGGAAGGCCGGTCGGGCGGCCTTCGGCCTTGGCGCGCACGGGGTCGAAGTCGACGAACCAGCTCTGGAACAGCGCCCGTGCCATCGCCTCCAGTGTCTCCGCCATGCGCCGGTTCAGCTCGATCTTGTCGTCCAGAGTGCCTAGGAGATCCGCGATCACAACCTGCTCCGCAGGCGGCGGAACGCATACCTCGACCGGATGGATGAAGTTCCTGTTCAAGGAGGGCTGCGCGCTCCCCGAGTTGAATTTGGCGAAATCAAAGGTCTGGAGGAAGTAGTAAGAGAATTTTGGGTCGTTGCCGTGGAAATCGATCACGTATAACGCGGTGTTTAGAGGCCAGAAGTCGATGGGTGAGTAGCTCACCACCCCAAAAGATGCGCCGCTCCGACCCACCGTGACACCGGGTCCGTGCGTTCGAGCTTCATTGTGCCATCCTGTGATCCCGAACGATCCGATTACCGGAACTTCACCAGCAACTCTGCGCTCGTCGGGAAGATCGTGGCCCCTCTGCAGGGTAACGAACTCACCTAGCTTCATGATTGGCCAGTTACCAGTCATGCCCGATCCCAGCCAGTGCCTTGCGGATACGCTCATCTAGCCGCGTGCCTTCGGCCACCTGCTCTCGCAGTGTCGTAGACAGCCGCATCATACGTTCTTCGAACGGTTCTTTATCGTCGGCAACCTCTGCGGTTCCAGCATAGCGGCCCGGGGTGAGCACGTAGCCATGCACCGCGATCTCCGCTGTTGTCGCCGCCTTGCTGAAGCCTGCTTCGTCGGTGTAGCGGCCGCCCCTCTCGCGCCAGGTATGGTAGGCGTCCGCCACCTTGGCGACATCGACCTCTGTCAACACCTTCAGGGTCCGGCTCTGCATTGTTCCGAGCCCACGCGCGTCGATGAACAGCGTCTGCTTACGCCGGTCGCGGAGCTTCAAGTCCCGAACCAGCCCATTGGACTTGTCGCGCGCCAGGAACCACAGGCAGACTGGAATCTGCGTCGTCGCGAAGAGTTGGCCTGGCAAGCTGACAATGCAGTCCACAAGATCGGCTTCGACAATGGCCTTCCTGATCTCGCCCTCGCCCGACTGCTGGCTGGAGAGGGAGCCGTTGGCCAGCACGAACCCCGCGACCCCATGCGGCGCGAGATGGTGAATGAAGTGCTGGACCCAGGCAAAGTTGGCGTTGCCGGCGGGGGGAGCGCCATAGGTCCAGCGGTCGCCGGTGCGGAGCTTCTCACCGCCCCAGTCGCTGTCATTGAACGGCGGGTTGGCCAGGACGAAGTCGGCCTTGAGGCCCGGATGCAAGTCCTCGTGAAAGCTGTCGGCCCACTTGGAGCCGAGGTTCGCCTCGATGCCACGGATGGCGAGGTTCATCTTGGCGAGTCGCCACGTAGTCGGATTCGACTCCTGGCCGAAGATCGACACGTCGTTGTGCCTGCCGTTATGCGCCTCGACGAACTGTTCCGACTGAACGAACATCCCGCCTGACCCGCAACAGGGATCGTAGACTCGCCCCTTGAAGGGCTGCACCATCGCGACGAGCAGGCGCACGACGCAGCCGGCCGTGTAGAACTGGCCGCCGCGCTTGCCCTCGGCGATGGCGAACTGGCCGAGGAAGTACTCGTAGACGCGCCCGAGCACGTCCTGACCGCCGTGCTCGTCCTGGAAGGCCAGATTGGTGAAGAGCCCGATGACCTCGCCGAGCTTCGTCTGATCCAACTCCGGTCGGGCGTAGTTCTTGGTCAGCACGCCCTTGAGGCTCGGGTTCTCGGCCTCGAGGTCGAGCATGGCCCGGTCGATCAATGCACCGATGGTGGGCTCTGTGCTGGTGGCGTTCGCCTTCAGGAAGTCCCACCGCGCGTTCGCCGGCACCCAAAAGACGCTCTCGGCGGTGTAGGCGTCGCGATCCTCGGCCAGTTCTTTGGCCAGGTCGGCCGGCACCTCGGGCTCGGCCAGGATTTCAGCACGCCGCTCCTCGAACCGATCCGAGATGTACTTGAGGAAAATCAGGCCGAGGGCGACATGCTTGTACTCGGACGCGTCCATGTTGCCGCGCAGCTTGTCGGCCGCCGCCCAGAGCGTTGTCTCGAAGCCGAGGCTGGCCTTCGTTGGTTGCGCCTCCGCCTTCTTCGTTCCTGGTTTCCGTCCTCGCGGCAAGCTTCTTTCCCGGCTCAGTTTTGGTCAGTGACGTGCAGTGTGCTCCAAAACGTGGGCGAGAGGCACGCGGTTGAGAGGTGCAGAATGCGAAATTTCCGAGATGCATCTCTTGCGCCACAATACGTGGGGCGCTTTGTGGGCGTCCGCCTTCGATCCTAAGCACCTTCTCCCGCGGAGCGGGAGAAGGGCATCCATCGTCGGCCGGCCGCGGGGGACGGAGCCCCGCGGCGGGCGCTAGGCCCGGGGCGCCGTGGCGGCCTTGGCGGCCCGCCGCCGCGCGTGCAGCACGAACTCCGTGTAGCCGTTGGGCTGCACCCGCCCCTGGAACACCAGATCGGACGCCGCCCGGAACGCCTCCCCGTCGAACCCCGGCGCCATCGGCCGGTAGTCCGGGTCGCCGGCGTTCTGCCCGTCCACCACGCCCGCCATGCGCCGTAGCGTGGCGCTCACCTGGGCCGCGGTGACGACGCCGTGCTCCAGCCAGTTGGCGACGTGCTGGGAGGAGATGCGCAGCGTGGCGCGGTCCTCCATCAGGCCGACGTCGTGGATGTCCGGCACCTTGGAGCAGCCCACCCCCATGTCGATCCAGCGCACCACGTAGCCGAGGATGCCCTGGAGGTTGTTGTCGAGCTCCTCCTGCACGGCCTCGGGCGCCCAGTTGGAATCCGACACCGGGATCGTCAGCAGGTCCTCGATGCGGGCCGGGGCGCGAGCCGCGATCTCGGCTTGGCGGACCGCGACATCGGTCTCATGGTAGTGCAGGGCGTGCAGCGTCGCGGCGGTGGGGGACGGCACCCAGGCCGTGGTGGCGCCGGCCCGGGGGTGGGCGCCCTTCTGGGCCAGCATGTCGGCCATGCGGTCGGGCGCCGCCCACATGCCCTTGCCGATCTGGGCGCGGCCCGGCAGGCCCATGGCCAGCCCCACGTCGACGTTGTTGTCCTCGTAGGCCCTGATCCAGGCGGTGTTCTTCATCGCGTCCTTGCGGACCACGGGGCCGGCCTCCATCGACGTGTGGATCTCGTCGCCGGTGCGGTCGAGGAAGCCCGTGTTGATGAAGACCACGCGCCGCGACGCCGCCGCGATGGCATGGCCGAGGTTGGCCGAGGTGCGGCGCTCCTCGTCCATGATGCCCATCTTGACGCTGCCGGCCGGCACGCCGGCCAGCGCCTCGGCGCGGGCGAAGAGCGCGTCGGTCAGCGCCACCTCGGCGGGGCCGTGCATCTTGGGCTTGACGATGTAGATCGAGCCGCGGCGGCTGTTGCGGATGGCGCGGTCCGGCGCGAGGTCGGCCTTGGCGATCAGCACGCTCACGGCGGCGTCGAGGAAGCCCTCGGGCGTCTCGGCGCCGTCCATCTCCACGGCGTCGGTGAACATGTGGTGGCCGGTGTTGCGGATCAGCATCAGGCTGCGGCCCGGCACCGTCACGTCGCCGCCCCCCGGCGCCGCGTAGACGCGGTCCGGGTTCAGGCGGCGCTCCACCGTCGCCCCGCCCTTGGGGAAGGAGGCCGTGAGCGCGCCAGTGACGAGGCCGAGCCAGTTGCGGTAGATGCCGACCTTGTCCTCGGCGTCCACGGCCGCGACCGAATCCTCCATGTCCATGATGGTCGAGACGGCGGATTCGAGCACCACGTCCGACAGGCCGGCGGCGTCGGTGCGCCCCACGGGGCTCGCGCGGTCGAAGGCGAGCTCCACCCCGAGGCCGTTGTGGCGCAGCAGCACGGCGCGCGGCGCCGCGGCCTCCCCCGCGTGGCCCACGAAGCCGCCGGGCGCCGCGAGGCCGGTCGTGCGCCCGTCCGCGAGCCGCGCCCGCACCGCGCCGCCCTCGACCGACAGCCCCGCGAGCTCCGCGTAGGAGGCGCCGGCGAGCGGCACGGCGGCGTCGAGGAAGGCCTTGGCCTTCGCGATGACGAGAGCGCCCCGCGCCGCGTTGTAGCCCCGGCCGCCGCGCGCGGCCTCCCCCGCGTCGGGGATCGCGTCCGTGCCGTAGAGCGCGTCGTAGAGCGAGCCCCAGCGGGCGTTGGCGGCGTTGAGCGCGTAGCGGGCGTTGGACAGGGGCACGACGAGCTGCGGCCCCGCCTGCCGGGCGATCTCGTCGTCGACGTTCTCGGTGGCGATCTCGGCCGCCGGCACCGGCCCGAGCAGGTAGCCGATCTCGCGCAGGAAGCCGAGGTAGTGGCCCTGGTCGAGCGGCTGGCCGCGGCGGGCGCGGTGGTAGGCGTCGATCTTCGCCTGAAGCGCGTCGCGGGTGGCGAGGAGCGCGCGCAGGCGCGGGCCGAGGTCGCGCAGCAGCGCCGCGTAGCCGGCCCAGAAGCCCTCGGACGACACGCCCGCGCCGGGGAACACCTCCGCGTCGAGGAAGCGCTGCAGCGGCCCGGCGATGCTCAGACCCGCGACGTCCACCCTGTCCATGTGCCGGCCCCCCGCCGCGTCTCCGCCCGACACCCATGTGACGCCGATCGGCCCGGGACGCCAGGGGAGGAGGGCGCGAAAGTCGCGTTCGGGCCCTCCACCGCTCATCCCCGCGGCGGCGGGGACGAGCGGTGGAGGGTGGGCGGGCGCGACCCTATCGGCCCGGCAGGGCCACCTCGGCGAAGCCGGCCGCCTCCATGCGCAGGTGGACCTTGTTCTGCAGGCTCGAATCCTGGCGGGCGGCGAGCAGCGCGGCATGGTCGGCCACGGCCTCGCAGAGCGTCTCCACCCAGGCGCGCTCGCCGCGGCCGAAGTCGCTCAGCACGAAACTGTGGACCAGCGCCTTGTCGCCGGGGTGGCCGATGCCGAGCCTCACGCGGCGGTAGTCGTTGCCGAGATGCGCCGTGATGGAACGCAGCCCGTTGTGGCCGGCGTTGCCGCCCCCCGTCTTCACCCGCAGTTTGCCGGGCGCGAGGTCGAGCTCGTCGTGCAGCACCGCGATGTCGTCGAGGCCGAGCTTGAAGAAGCGCGCCGCGGCGCCGACCGACTGGCCGGACTCGTTCATGAAGGTCGTGGGCTTCAGCAGCACGAGCTTCTCGCCCCCCACCGTGCACTCGGCCGCGAGCCCCTGGAAGCGCGCGCGGAACGGCGCCGCGCGCTGGGCGCGGGCGACGGCATCCACCGCCATGAAGCCGATGTTGTGCCGGTGGCCGGCATATTGTGCGCCGGGGTTGCCGAGGCCGACGAGGAGCAGCATGGCGGGGTCCGGGGGGATCGCAGCGAAACGCCCGCCGAAGCGGGCGTTTCCTGAAGCGTCAGGCGAAGGAGCTTACTTCTTCGCGGCGGGCTTGGCGGCGGGGGCCGCCTTGCCCTTGCCGCCCTTGGCACCGGCGGCGGCCTTGGCGGCCGCGGCCTCCGCGGCGGCGGCGTCGGCCGCGTTGGCCTCGGCGAGGCCCGAGGGCGCCACGATGGTGGCCAGGGTGAAGTCGCGGTCGCGCATCACCGGGGCGCAGCCCTCGGGCAGCGTCACGGCCGAGATGTGCAGCGAGCCGTTGATGTCGAGGCCCGACACGTCGGCCGTGATGGCGTCCGGGATGTTGTCGGCCGGCACCAGCATCTCGACCGTGTGGCGCACGATGTTGACCGTGCCGCCGCGCTTGACGCCGGGGGACTGGTCGACGTTGACGAGGTTCAGCGGGATCTCCAGCCGGAGCTTGGCGCCGGGCTTCAGCCGCATGAAGTCGACGTGGACCGGCATGTCCTTGACCTTGTCGAGCTGATAGTCGCGCGGGATGACGCGCTCCTTGCGGCCCTCGATGTCGATCTCGAAGATCGTGGTCAGGAAGTGCCCGGCGTAGATGTTCTTGTGGGTGTCGCGGTATTCGAGCGAGATCGTCTCGGCGGGCTCGCCGCCGCCGTAGATCACGGCCGGCACGCGTCCCTCGCGGCGCACGCTGCGGGCGGCCCCCTTGCCGATCCCGCTGCGGACCGCGGCCGCGATGGTCTTGGTCGCTGCCATCAGTTCAGTCCTTGAGAAAGAGAAACGGCCGCCCGATGCGGCCGTCGTCGCGCGCCCGTGCCTCCAAGGGTGTCGGCGGGCGCGAGCGCGTGTCTTAGGCGGCACGCCCCGGGATGGCAAGCATCCCCGGAGGGCTTGAGGGCCCGCCGGGGTGGCGCGGATCAGGCGCGGCGCTTCTTGTCGTCCTCGCCGACCTCCTTGAAGTCGGCGTCGATGACGTCGTCCGAACCCGCGGAGGCGCCCCCGTCGGGGCCGCCGTCCTGGCCGGCCGCGGCACCGGCCTTGTACATGGCCTCGCCGAGCTTCATCGACACCTGCATCAGGTCGTTGGTGCGGGCCTTGATGGCTTCCACGTCCTCGCCTTCGAGGGCCGGGCGCAGCGCCGCGATGGCGCCTTCCACGGCCGAGCGGTCGGCCGCCGAGACCTTGTCGCCGTAGTCCGCGATCGACTTCTCGGTCGAGTGGACCATGGCCTCGCCGGCGTTGCGCGCGTCGATCAGCTCGCGGCGCTTCTTGTCGTCCGCCGCGTGGATCTCGGCGTCCTTGACCATCTTGTCGATGTCGCTGTCGCTCAGGCCGCCCGACGCCTGGATGCGGATCTGCTGCTCCTTGTTGGTGGCCTTGTCCTTGGCCGTGACGTTGACGATGCCGTTGGCGTCGATGTCGAACGTGACCTCGATCTGCGGCACGCCGCGGGGCGCCGAGGGCAGCCCGACGAGGTCAAACTGGCCCAGGATCTTGTTGTCGGCCGCCATCTCGCGCTCGCCCTGGAACACCCGGATCGTCACGGCGGTCTGGTTGTCCTCGGCGGTGGAGAAGACCTGGCTCTTCTTCGTCGGGATCGTGGTGTTGCGCTCGATCAGCCGCGTGAACACGCCGCCGAGCGTCTCGATGCCGAGCGACAACGGGGTCACGTCGAGCAGCAGCACGTCCTTGACGTCGCCCTGCAGCACGCCCGCCTGGA
>CAXTBR010000003.1:0-112267 GCA_964242785.1 uncultured Lichenihabitans sp.
CTGAGATCAAACCTCGACACCGGCAACCCGTGAGCGACACCTGAGCAGTTACCGGAGATCCTGGACGTTCGAGATCAGTCTACCGGTCGCTCCTCGATGTGAAGCTTTTCAGGGCTCTGCCCTGAAACCCGCAAAAGGCCGGGGGCCTTTTGAAACCAGGATTGAAGCATCACTTCACATCAAATCTTTGTCATATCGGTTTTCGATGTCGATCAATACTGCACGGTCGCGCGCAGTCCGAACACGGCCTCGTCGCGGATCGGCCTGACGCTCTCGCTCGACGGGTCGGGGATGCCGCCGCCGGGCCGGATCACGTATTGGACGTCCGGCTGAAGCGTGAAACCCGGCACCACCTGGGCCTGATAGGTGGCCTCGAACAGCACCTCGTTCGACCGCACCGGATAGGGCATCCCGAGCACAGCCCTCTCCTCCCGGTCGGTGCGCCGGGCGGCCGGCGACACCTGGGTATAGGCGAAGGACAGGCCGGCCGTGTCGTCCGCCCGGCCCGGCACGAGGCCCTGCTCGGTGATCCCGGCATCGGCGTAGAACGACACGAGGTTGCGGTCGCCCGGCGAGCCCGACAGCCGGGCGAACACGGACACGGACCCGTCCTCCCTGCCGGGAATGCGATACAGGGTCTGGTCGACGATGCCGTAAATCCCGTCGTTGCCCCGGAGGCTGCCCGTCCCCGCGCCGAGCGTCAGCCCGGCCGCCGTGGGCACGTCCTCGGCGAAACGGCCGAAATGCTCCAAGCCGCCGAATTTGACGGTGCCGGGCAGGAGCGTGCCGTCCTTGTCGCCGTAGGTCAGCGCGGCTTCCGCGATGGCCAGGGGCGGGTCCGTCACCCGGAAGCTCGTGCCGTTCGGGTCGAGCGCCTGCGGGTCGGCGTCGCCGCCGAGCCGGGCCGCGCCCGCCGGGTCGCCGTCGAACACCCCCGCCAGCAGCGTCCACTTCGCGTCCGGCGACAGCCGCAGCCGCAGGCCGGGCGCCGCCAGCGGATAGGCCGGCCCGCCGCTCGGCAGGTCGTAGCTCGTGATGTTCGGCCACCCGTAGGTCGAGTTGACGAACAGCGTCGCATATTGGCTGACGAAGAACTCGGTGTCGGCGCCGATCTGGCCGGCCTTGATCCCGACCCGGCCGGCGAGCAGCACCTGCTCGAACCAGGCCTCGTAGAGACGGGTCGAGGGCAGGGCTTCGATGTTGCTGGCCGGCGACAGGTTGCCGAGGTCGCGGCGGCTCAGGCCCTGTCCGAGGATCTCGTAGCCGTTGGCGTGCAGCGTCGCGCCGTCGAGGCCGATGGCCTTCCCGAGGTCGACGTTCAGCTGGAGGTCGAGCCGCCCCTCGGCGATGGAGCCCCGGCGCAGCCCGCCCGTCGGGTTGCCCAGCACCTCGCCGATGGACACGAAGCTGTAGGTCACGCCCCGCCGCGCCAGCGCGGCCCGCACGCCGCCGGGGTCCCCGAAGCGGCCGAGGGAGGACGCGATGCTCGCGTTGCCCTGCTCCTCCGTCCCCTGGGCCGACGGCTGGCCGGAGCTCTGCGGCGTGCCGCCGAGGTCGGGCAGGTTGCCGGCGCCGGTCGGCGTGTCCTGCGCCGAGGCGGGCGCCACCGCGAGGCGCGCCGCCAGGGCCGTGGCCGCGACGGACGCCAGCAGGGACGGAGCGCGGCGGCGTCCCGAGGTCGAAGCCGGCGCCGATCCCCTCGTCATGCCGCCCTCTCCGCCGCTCGTCCCCGCGCAGGCGGGACCCAGCGCAACACGTCCGACCGAAGGCCGGTCCTCCCCCTGCAACCGCGCAACGCGCGGAGCGGGATCGAGAGTGTCGGCCTTCGGCCGCCTCCTGGCGCTGGGTCCCCGCCTGCGCGGCGACGAGCCGTGAAGGGAAGCGGTCAGACCGAGGCCGTGTCAGTCCTTCGCGCGCTCGACGTAGGACCCGTCTTCCGTCTGGATGACGATGCGGGTTCCGGGCTGGATGTGGGGCGGCACCATGGCGCGGGCGCCGTTCGACAGCTTCGCGGGCTTGTAGGAGGAGGAGGCCGTCTGGCCCTTCATGGCGGGCTCCGTCTCCATCACCTCGAAGGTCACGCGCTGCGGCAGTTGCGCCGCCACCGCCGTCTCGTTGAAGATCGACAACTGGACTTTCATGCCCTCCTGGAGGTACTGCGCCTGGGTCCCCAGCACGTCCTCGGGCACCACGATCTGCTCGTAGTTCTCCTCGTTCATGAAGGTGAAGCCGTCGGCGTCCCGGTACAGGTAGGAGAAGTTCATGTCCTCCACGTGGGCGCGCTCGACCTGCTCGGTCGTCTTGTAGCGGTCCGACACCTTCACGCCGTCGCTCATGCGGCGCATGTCGATCTGGGTGGTGGGCGTCCCCTTGCCGGGGTGGAAGGACTCGGCGCTGAGCACGGCGTAGAGCTGGCCGTCCTTCTCGATGATGTTGCCCCGGCGGACCGAGCTGGCGATGACTCTCACGGGTGTTGGACCTTCGAAAAATGCTAAGCGATCCGGGACGCTGCCGTCCGGACGCGCAATCGGCCGGCAACATAGCGTTTTTCGTGCCTTTGGCCAGAGTCTCGAGTCGCCCGCTTGCCCCCCGACGCACCCCCCTCGCCGCCCTGGTCGCCCTCCGTCTTCGCGGATCGGCGGCCCTTCCTCCTGGCCCGCAACCGGATCGCCGCGGCCCTGCGCGGCTGGTTCGACCGCCACGGCTTCATCGAGGCCGAGACCCCCATCCTGCAGCGCTCGCCCGGCAACGAGGCCCACCTCGAAGCCTTCGCGACCGCGCTGGTGGGGCCCGACGGGGTGCCGCGCCCGATGTACCTCCACACCTCGCCCGAATTCGCCATGAAGAAGCTGCTGGCGGCCGGCGAGCCGCGGCTCTTCACCCTGGCGCGGGTGTTCCGCAACCGCGAGCGCAGCGGCACCCACCATCCCGAGTTCACCATGCTGGAATGGTATCGCGCCGGCGAGCCCTATGGCGCCCTGATGGAGGATGCCGCGGCGCTGCTGCGCGCCGCCGCCGAGGCCGCGGGGTCGCGCCTCTGGCACCACCGCGGCCGCACCTGCGATCCCTTCGCCGAGCCCGAGCGCGTGGACGTCGCCGAAGCCTTCCGGCGCCACGCCGGGCTCGACCTCCTGGCGACGCTGGACGGCCCGGAGCCCGACCGGGACGCCTTCGCGGCCGGGGCCGAGGCCGCCGGGGTCCGCACGGCCGCCGACGACACCTGGTCCGACGTGTTCAGCCGCGTGCTCGGCGAGCGCGTCGAGCCCCACCTCGGGCTGGGCCGCCCCACCCTGCTCGACCGCTATCCCGCCCCTGAGGCCGCCCTGGCCCGGCCCTGCGCGGACGACCCCCGCGCGGCGGAGCGGTTCGAGCTCTACTGCTGCGGCGTGGAACTCGCCAACGGCTTCGGCGAGCTGACGGACGCCGCCGAGCAGCGCCGCCGCTTCGCCGCCGCCATGGCGGGGCGCGAGGCCCGCGGCCGCGAGCCCTACCCGATCGACGAGGACTTCCTCGACGCGCTCGGCGCCATGCCGGAGGCGAGCGGCATCGCGCTCGGCTTCGACCGGCTCGTCATGCTGGCGGCCGGCGCGCCGGGGGTCGAGCAGGTGATGTGGCTGCCGGTGGCCGGGGCGTGAGGGCGCCCGCCATCGCCCTCGCCCGCACCCTGCGCGGGCCGGCCGACCTCGAAGCCGCGGGCCTCATCGCGCCCGGCGCCGCGGCGTCGCTCGAACCCGTGGCGACCCGCTACGCCGTCGCGGTGTCGCCCGCCATGGCGGCCCTGATCGACCCCGCCGACCCGCGCGACCCGATCGCCCTCCAGTTCGTGCCGAGCGCGGCCGAGCTCGACCATCGCCCGGAGGAGCTGGCCGATCCCATCGGCGACGCCGCCCACAGCCCCGTGCCGGGCATCGTGCACCGCTACCCCGACCGCGTGCTGCTGACGCTGCTGCACGTCTGCCCGGTCTACTGCCGCTTCTGCTTCCGGCGCGAGCGCGTCGGCCCCGGCGCCGACGCCGTTCTCCCGCCCGCCGAGGCCGAGGCGGCGCTGGACTACATCGCGGCCCATCCGGCGATCTGGGAGGTGATCCTCACAGGGGGAGACCCGCTCGCCCTGTCGCCGCGCCGCATCGCGGACACCATGCGGCGGCTGGCCGGGATCGCGCATGTCAGGATCGTGCGCTTCCACAGCCGCGTGCCCGTGGTGGCGCCCGAAGCCGTCACGCCCGAGCTCGTCGCGGCGCTCCGCGCCTCGGGCCGATCCACCTACCTCGGGCTCCACTGCAACCACCCGCGCGAGCTGACGCCGGCCGCGCGGGCCGCCTGCGCCCGGCTGATCGACGCCGGCGTGAGCCTCGTCAGCCAGACCGTGCTGCTGCGCGGCGTCAACGACGACGCCGGCACCCTGGCCGAGCTGATGCGGAGTTTCGTGGAGCTCGGCATCCGGCCCTACTATCTCCACCACGGCGACCTCGCGCCCGGCACGGGCCACCTGCGGGTCGGCCTGGCCGAGGGCCGTGCCCTGATGCGGGCCCTGCGCGGGCGCGTGTCGGGCCTCTGCCAGCCGACCTACGTGCTCGACATCCCCGGCGGCCACGGCAAGGTGCCGGTCGGCCCCGACTACCTCGGCGACGGCACCGTCGACGACCCCTGGGGGGTGACGCACGCCTACGGGGCGTGACCGGCCCGCGCCGGCATGGCGCGGCATGGGCCCGCCCTTGTGACGCGGCTTCGCGCTTTGTAAGCTCCGGCCTGCAGCCGGCCCGCGAGAGGCTGGTCGGGAAGTCCGCCGCGGTGCGAGGAGGAAGCGTCATGTCTCAGCACATTCACGATGTGCCGGAGTCGTTCAGGAAGCGCGCCCTGATCGGGGCGCACCGCTACGACGAGATGTACGCGCGCTCGTTGCGGGACCCCGAGGGCTTCTGGGGCGAGCACGGCATGCGGATCGACTGGATCAAGCCGTTCAGCCGCGTCAAGGCCACCTCCTTCGCGCCCGGCGCCGTGTCGATCGAGTGGTTCGGCGACGGCACGACCAACGTGTCCACCAACTGCCTTGATCGCCACCTCGCCGACCGGGGCGACAAGGTCGCGATCCTGTGGGAGGGCGACGACCCGAAGGACGCGCGCGCCATCACGTACCGCGAGCTGCACGGCGAAGTGTGCCGCTTCGCCAACGTGCTGAAGGCGCAGGGCGTCGGCCGGGGCGACCGCGTCACCATCTACATGCCGATGATCCCCGAGACCGCCGTCGCCATGCTGGCCTGCGCCCGCATCGGCGCCGTCCATTCGGTCGTCTTCGGCGGCTTCTCGCCGGACGCCCTCGCGGGCCGCATCACGGACTGCGACTCCCGGTTCGTCGTCACGGCCGACGAGGCGCTGCGCGGCGGCCGCGTGGTGCCGCTGAAGAAGAACGTCGATGCCGCCATCGACAAGTCCGGCATCGTCGAGAAGGTGCTGGTCGTGCGCCGCACCGGCGCCGACGTCGCCATGGTGGAGGGCCGCGACCTCCGCTACGAGGAGGCCGCCGCGGCCGTCGGTGCGGAATGCCCGGCCGAGGAGATGGAGGCCGAGGCGCCCCTGTTCATCCTCTACACGTCGGGCTCGACCGGCCAGCCCAAGGGCGTGCTGCACACGACTGCGGGCTACCTCGTCTACGCGTCGATGACCCACCAATACGTCTTCGACCTGCACGAGGACGACGTCTTCTGGTGCACGGCGGACGTGGGCTGGGTCACGGGGCACAGCTACACCGTCTACGGGCCGCTCGCCAACGGCGCCACGACGCTGATGTTCGAGGGTGTCCCCACCCATCCCACCGTGTCGCGGATGTGGGAGGTGGTCGACAAGCATAAGGTGTCGATCCTCTACACGGCCCCCACGGCCATCCGGGCCCTGATGGGCGCGGGCGACGCGCCGGTGAAGCGGACGAGCCGCGCGAGCCTGCGCCTGCTCGGCTCCGTCGGCGAGCCCATCAACCCCGAGGCCTGGGAATGGTATCACCGGGTCGTCGGCGAGGGCCGCTGCCCCATCGTCGACACCTGGTGGCAGACCGAGACGGGTGGCATCCTCATCACGCCCCTGCCGGGCGCCACGCGGCTCAAGGCCGGCTCCGCCACGCGGCCCTTCTTCGGCGTGAAGCCCGAAGTGGTGGACGCGGAGGCCAAGGTGCTGGACGGCGCCTGCGAGGGCAACCTCGTCATCGCGGACAGTTGGCCCGGCCAGATGCGGACCGTCTACGGCGACCACAAGCGCTTCGAGGACACCTATTTCTCGGCCTACCCGGGCAAGTACTTCACCGGCGACGGCTGCCGCCGGGACGAGGACGGCTACTACTGGATCACCGGGCGCGTCGACGACGTCATCAACGTGTCGGGCCACCGCATGGGCACGGCCGAAGTCGAGAGCGCGCTCGTGGCGCACGACAGCGTGTCGGAAGCCGCCGTCGTCGGCTACCCGCACGACGTCAAGGGGCAGGGGATCTACGCCTACGTGACCCTGATGGAGGGCGTGGCGGCGAGCGACGGGCTGCGCAAGGCGCTGGTGGCCTACGTGCGCCGGGAGATCGGCCCCATCGCGTCGCCGGACGTGATCCAGTTCGCCCCCGGCCTGCCGAAGACCCGCTCCGGCAAGATCATGCGCCGCATCCTGCGCAAGATCGCCGAGAACGAACTCGGCAGCCTCGGCGACACCTCGACCCTGGCCGATCCGTCGGTGGTGGACGACCTCGTGGCCAACCGGGGGTGATCGGGGCAGGATCGCCGTTAACCGTTCACCCTTCCGGCAGCGCGGGCGGCCGCGCGGGCGGCCCGTAACGGGCCGTTCAGGCACCGGACATCACGGTCGCGCCGCAGCCGGCCGAGACCGGCAGGGAGCGTCTCACATGGACCACACGCATCTGGACCAAGCCCATGGCGCCGGCTTCGGCGCCCGCTCGGCGGGCCGGACCGGCCCCATCCTGATCCACATCGCGCTGGCGATCTCCATCGCGGTCGCGGCCCTCACGGTGCTCTGCACGGCGGTGGCGCCGGCCCGCGCCGCCTCCGTCGAGGGGCCGGCCGGATACGCGCCCGGCACCGTGGTGATCAGCCAGGCGCGGCGGCGCCTCTACCTGATCGGCGAGGGCGGGGACGCGATCAGCTATCCCGTGGCGGTCGGCCGCTCCGGCCGGCAGTGGCGCGGCACGGTGCAGATCGACGGCAAGTACCGCAACCCCGCCTGGGCGCCGCCCGCCGAGGTCAAGCGCGCCGAGCCCTGGCTCCCCGACTACATCCCGGGCGGCTCGTCCCGCAACCCGATGGGCATGCGCGCCCTGACGCTCAGCGGCGACCAATATGCCATCCACGGCACCAACCGGCCGGAGTCCATCGGCACGGCCGCCTCCTACGGCTGCATCCGCATGCTCAACCGCGACATCGTCGACCTCTTCGACCGCGTCGAGGTCGGCACCCCGGTCGTGATGATGCCCTGACGCGCGGATCCCTCAGCAGGATGTCGTGGGTTCGCCCACGACACCCTGCCGCTTCTCATGGGATGGATGAGCAGCCTTTCGTGGATCGATCCGCGAAAGGCTGCTCAGGGATTCTTCGACCGGGGCGGGGCGGGCCGGAACCGCCCGCTCTCCCGCTACGTTGGCTCGCCGGACACGATGGGGGGTGGCGGCGCGGGCGCGCCCCCGGCCCTCGCTGGCTGGAGGACGCGATGGCTGACCCGTATGACACCGATTCGACTTCGAGCTTCGGCGCCGATGCGGCCCGTGCCAAGGACGACCTGAACGCCCGCTTCCAGGATCTCCGCCGCGACGCGGCGTCCGGCGCGAAGGACTATGGACACGCCGACCCCCTGGACGCCCCGGCCGGCACGCTGCGCGGCCAGGCCTCGCAGGCCGCCGACGAGGCCAAGGGCACGGCCTCGACCCTCGCCGAGCAGGCCCGCCTGCGCCTGAACGAGATCGTCGGCCAGCAGAAGTCGGCCGGTGCCGACAAGATCGCCGGCGTCGCCAAGGCCGCCCATTCCGCCGCCGAGGACCTCGACAAGACCAACCCCCACATGGCGCGGCTCGTCCGCATCGCGGCCGACAACGTCGATCGCGTCGCCGAGGATGTGCGCTCGCGCGACATCGGCCAAGTGTTCGCGACGCTGGCGGATTTCGGGCGCCGGCAGCCGGTGGCGTTCTTCGGCGGCGCCGTCCTGGGCGGCTTCCTCCTCTCGCGCTTCCTCAAGAGCGACGCCCCGATCGTCGACGACGCGTCGCTGTATCGCGGCGGTCGGGTTTGAGCGCGCCGAACGGAGGTGACGCCATGAGCATCGAGACGCCGGGCCGCCCATCGACCCCCTCCCTCTTCGCAGACGCCCTGTCGCAGATGACGACGCTGTTCGAGACGGAGATCCGCCTCGTCAGGACCGAGATCTCCGAGAAGATCTCGGCCGCCATCAGGGCCGTGGTCTTCCTGCTCGTCGCGGCCGTGCTGCTGCTCGCCGGCCTGTTCATCATCCTGTTCGGGATCGTGCAGCTCGTCATCTACTTCGGCGTGGTGCCCTGGCTGGCCTACTTCCTGGTCGGCGGCGTCCTCGCGGTGATCGGCGCCATCGTCCTCTACTTGGCCCTGAACAGGCTCTCCACCGACAACCTCATGCCGAAGCGGTCGATGGACCAGCTCGGCAAGGACGCCACCATCGTCAAGGAGCAAGTGAAATGAGCGGCGACACCGGTCGGCAATCGTCCAGCGAGGTCGCCCACGAGGCGGAGGGCACGCGGGCGAACCTCGCCAGCACGCTCGAACAGCTTCGCACCAACCTGCGCCCCGAGAACGTGATGGACGAGGTCGTGTCCAACGCCCGGGTCGGCGCCAACACCGTGATGGACAACCTCGCGGGCGTGGCGAAGCAGCACCCGCTCCCCGCCATGCTGCTCACGGCCGGTTCGGCCCTGATCCTGCGCTTCTTCGCCAAGCGCGACGCGCAGTCGGACGCGACGGGCTTCGAGCCGCTGGAGCGCCGCCCGGTCACGGCCCGCTCCCCCGTCGAGCTCGGCACGGGGCGGCGTCCCCCCCTGCTGCGCCCGTCGTCCTCCACCCCGGCGCCCGGCCGCTCCGCCCTGTCCTCGGCGACGGCGGGTCTCGCCGAGGTGCGCGACGGCGTCGCCGACACGCTTTCGACCACGAGCGCCGACCTCAAGCGCCGGGCCTACGACGCCTATGACGCCACGTCATCACGAGCCGGTGATGCAATGCAGAACGTGTCCCGCTACATCCCCCACGACCGCACCGAGGTCCGCTCCAAGCTGTCGCACCTCTTGGAGGAGCAGCCGCTGATCCTCGGCGCCATCGGCCTCGCGGTCGGGGCGGCGATCGGTGCGGCCCTGCCCATGACGGTGGCCGAGGACAGCCTGATGGGCAGCACCGCCCATCGCTTCCGCGAGTCGGCGCAGGACGTGGCCCGCAACGAGATCGATGGGATCCGCGCCGCCGCCGGCGACGCCGTCGACCACGTCCGCCATTCCGCGACGGACTTCGTCAAGGACCTCGGCGACAGTGCCAAGGCGGTGGTGGACAAAGCCGGCACGTCGCTCGACGCGACGGCACGGGACGTGTGACGGCGCCCCCGGGCGGCCGCCGCATCGGCGGGCCGCCCGGGCCGCGTCAGAAGTCGCAGGCGATGCCCTTGTTCTCCCAGTCCCCGTAGCGGACCGGCTCAGGCCCCTGCCGGCCGTCGATCTCGCGCGGCCGGGCGTGTTCCGCCCGCAGCCGCTCCGCGCGGCGCGCCTCGGCCTCGGCCAGGGCGCGCTCGGCAGCGCCGGGTTGCGGCGGTTTGACGTCCTTCGCCGGGACGACGGGCGATTTCATCCGTGTGTCGTCGTCCATCACGCTTCCACCACCTTCTTTAGCTAAGCCGTCCGGGCTGGGCCCGGTGCCTCAGTCACCCCCATATAGGTCCCCGAACACCCATCGGACAGGCGACCGAAGCGAGCCGGTTGGAAGGCCCTCGATGTTCCTCACTCCCGCGTCCCTCCGGGCCGCACCCTGGCCCCCCTCGGCGGGGGCGCACTGATCCATGGTCTCCAAAGCGCCCCCCGGGCGCCCCATCCGTTCCAAGCCGGGCATGAAGGTCCAGGCCCCGCCCGTCGAGCTTCCGCCCGGTCTGGCCTGCCGCCTCGCCGCGGCCGCCGCGCTGAGCGACGTGGTGATGAACGCCCGCGGGCTCGACGAGGCGCTGGCGGCGGCGGCGCAGCACCCGCGTTTCACCCAGCCGCTCGACGACCGCGACCGGGCGCTGGCGCGCTCCATCGTGATCGTGTCGCTGCGGCGCCTGGGCACGCTGCGGCGCTTCCTCGGCCGCCTGCTCGAGAAGGGGCTCCCCAAGAAGAGCGGCCAGCTCGAATGGATCCTCATCGTCACGGCCGCGCAGATCCTGTTCCTCGACGTGCCCGACCACGCGGCCGTCAACGCCTGCGTGCAGGCCGTGCGGCTCGACCCCGTGGGCCAGGCTTTCGCGCCGCTGGCCAATGCGGTGGCGCGCAACGTGGCGCGCCAGCGCGACGAGCACGGCAGCGACGACCCCTTCGTCGACACGCCGGGCTGGCTCGCGCTCCGCTGGCGCAAGACCTACGGCGATGAGGTCGCGGCCGCCATCGCGGCCGCCAACCGGGCCGAGGTGCCGCTCGACATCACCGTCAAGTCGGATCCCGAGGGCTGGGCGGCGCGCCTCGACGGCGACGTGCTGGCGACGGGGTCGATCCGGCTGCGCAACCAGGTCCCCGTGCCGGACCTGCCCGGCTACGCCGAGGGCGAATGGTGGGTGCAGGATGCCGCGGCGGCGCTGCCGGCGCGGCTGCTGCGGGCCGAGCCCGGCGAGCGCGTGGCCGACCTCTGCGCCGCGCCCGGCGGCAAGACCGCCCAGCTCTGCGCGACCGGCGCCGCCGTGACGGCGGTGGACCGCTCGGCCGAGCGGCTGAAGCGCTTCGCCGTCAACCTGGAGCGCCTCGGCTTCAGCGCCGAGACCGAAGTGGCGGACGTGGCGAGCTACTCGGCCCAGCCCTTCGACGCCATCCTGCTCGACGCGCCCTGCACGGCGACCGGCACGATGCGGCGCCACCCCGACGTGGGCTGGACCAAGCGGGCCTCCGACATCCCGACGCTGGCGGCGCTCCAGTCCCGCATGCTCGACCGCGCCGCGGCGCTGCTCCGGCCCGGCGGGCGCCTCGTCTATTGCACCTGCTCGATCGAGCCGGAGGAGGGGGAGGCCCAGGTCACGGCGCTGCTGCGGCGCAACCCCGACATGGTCCGCTCACCCATCGGGGCCGAGGAGGTGGCGGGCCTGACGGCGAGCCTGACGCCGCTCGGCGAGCTCCGGACCCTGCCGTGCCACCCGGCGCGGCGCGATCCGCCCCTGGTCGGGCTCGACGGCTTCTTCGCGGTGCGGCTCCTGCGGCGGGCCTGACGCGCCCGTCCCGCGTCACTTTCCGGCTTCCCGCGCCAGCAGGGCCCGCTTGCGCGCGACGCCCCAGCGGTAGCCCGACAGCGCGCCCCCGGTCCGCACCACGCGGTGGCAGGGGATCGCCACGGCCAGCGCATTGGCCGCGCAGGCCCCTGCCACGGCCCGCACGGCCTTCGGCGCCCCGAGCCGCGCCGCCACCTCGGCGTAGGTCAGCGTCCGCCCGGCCGGGATGTCGCGCAGCACCCGCCACACGCGCTCCTGGAAGGCGGTGCCGCGGATGTCGAGCGGCAGGTCGAGGCCCGTCGCGGGCGCCTCGACGAACCCCACCACGCGCGCCACCAGCGCCTCGAAACCCGCGTCGCCGCCGATCAGCGCCGCCGCCGGGAACCGGTTCTGGAGGTCGCCCAGCAGCGCGTCGGGGTCGTCCCCGAAGGTGATGGCCGCGACGCCCCGGTCGGTCGCCGCGACCAGGACCGACCCGAGCGAGCAGAGGCCCACGGCGAAGCGGATCGTCTCGCCGGCGCCCCCGCGGCGCCGCGCCGTCGGCGTCATGCCGAGCCGCCCGGGCGCCGCGGCGTAGAAGCGCCCGCTCGACCCGAAGCCGCCGCCGTAGATGGCGTCCGTCACGCTCGCGGCCTCGCTCAGGGCCGCCGCGGTGCGGGCCGCGCGGCGGGCCGCCGCGTAGGCCTTCGGGGTGACGCCGAGCTTCGCCTTGAACAGCCGGTGGAAGTGGAAGCGGCTGAGGCCGGCCGAGCGCGCCAGGGCGTCGAGGTCGGGCTCGTCCTCGGCGGCGTCGATCTCCCGGCAGGCGCGGTCCACCAGGGCGGCGTGGCGCTCGGCCGGGCCGATGCCCCCCGGCCGGCAGCGCAGGCAGGGCCGGAACCCCGCGGCCACCGCCTCGGCCGCGTCGGCGTGGAAGGCCACGTTCTCGGGCCGCGCCCGGCGGGACGGGCAGGAGGGGCGGCAGAACACGCCCGTGGTGCGGACCGAATAGACGAAACGTCCGTCGGCCGCGGGATCGCGCGCCGTCACGGCGGCCCAGCGGGCGGCGTCGACGTCGATGAGGGGTGCTGTGGCGGTCGTCATGGCGCGGGGCTCCTGGGTGATACGTCCCGTCTACGCGCCGCCCGCATCCGCCGCACTCCGCCCCTTGCGGTCCAATCCCGGCCCGCAAACATGTCGACAGGATGACGGGGCGGGTTCAGCTTTCCAGCCCGATCTGCTATCCCTGCCGCGCTCATGCCCGCCGAGGCCGCGATGATCCGACTGTCCAACGGCCACGTCCTCGACCACGTCGTGTCGAGCGGATCGCTCGCCTTCGACGGCCGCGGCTGGCCGTGGCAGAAGCCCATGGTGGCATCGGGCCTGATCCGCCCCGACCTCTTCACCGTGGTGCTGAAGACCCTGACCCTCGCCCCGCGCGAGGGCAACCTGCGCTGGCACAAGCCCTGGGCCTGCGTGCGGCTCGTGCCCGGCGGCTCCGTCAACAAGGTCGGGCTCACCAACCCGGGCTTCGACCGGTGGTGCCGCGACGTCGCCCCGACGCTCGACTTCGCGCGCGTGAGGACCGTCGCGTCGATCTTCGGCGACGACGCCGAACTCGCCGAGATGGCGGCGCGGCTCGACGCCTTTCCTCTGGCGGCCCTGGAGGTGAACCCGTCCTGCCCCAACACCGGCCATGCGCTCGGCGGCGCCGAGGCGGTGGTTCGGGGCGTCGAGGCCGCCGGGCGCGCGTCGCGCCACCCGATCATCGTCAAGGTGTCGACCGCCCAGGACTACCTCGCCATCGCCCGCGGGTTGCGCGGCGTGGCCGAGGCCGTGTCGCTCAACAGCGTGCCCTGGGAGCAGGTCTATCCCGACGGCCGCAGCCCCCTGTGGCGGCTGGAGGGGCGCGTCGGCGGCGGGGGAGGGGGGGTGTCGGGCCGCCCGGCCCAGGCGCTGAACTGGCGTGCCGTGCGCGAGATCGCCGCCGAGGGCGCGTTGCCCGTCATCGCGCCGAGCATCATGCACTACGACGACCTCGCCCGCGTCCGGGCGCTCGGCGCCCGCGCGGTCGGCTACGGCGCCATCCACTTCCGCGCGCCCTGGCTGCCGACCCGCATCGTCAAGCGCGACCTCGCGTCCCGCGCCGCCGCCGCGCCCTCCGCCGCGCGGCGCGCGGCGTGAGCCTCCATCCCCGCTCCTTCCGCGCCCTGCTCGACGCGCGCTGGGACGCGAGGCTCTTCGTCTCCGTCGGCCTCGACCCCGATTGGGACAGGCTTCCGGACCCCGTGAGGGCCGCGGCGGGCCCGGATCCGGACGACGCGGCGCGGGCCCTCGCGGTGGCGGGCTTCTGCACCGCGATCGTCGACGCCACGGCCGACCTCGCCTGCGCGTTCAAGCCCAACGCGGCCTTCTTCGAGAGCTTCGGGGCGCCGGGGATCGCGGCGCTCGACGCCGTGATGCGCCACATCCGCGCCGTCGCGCCCGCCGTGCCGGTGATCTACGACGCCAAGCGCGGCGACATCGGCTCGACCAACCGGGGCTACGTCGAGGACGCCTTCGACCGGCTCGGCGCCGACGCCATCACGGTCCACCCCTATCTCGGGCGCGAGGCGCTGCTCCCCTTCCTCGATCGGGCCGACCGGGGGATCATCGTGCTGTGCCGGACTTCGAACCCCGGCGGCGGCGAGTTCCAGGACCTCGACGTCGGCGGAAAGCCGCTCTACTGCGCCGTGGCGCGGCGCGTGGCCGAGGGCTGGAACGGCGCGGGCAACTGCGCCGTCGTGGTGGGCGCCACCTATCCCGACGAACTCGCCCAGGTGCGCCGCATCGTCGGCGACATGCCCATCCTCATCCCGGGCGTCGGCGCCCAGGGCGGCGATGTCCGCCGCACCGTCGAGGCCGGCCGCGACGCGCGGGGGCGGGGCATGATCGTCAACTCGTCGCGCGGCATCCTCTACGCGTCGGCGGGCGCCGACTTCGCCCGCGCGGCCCGCGCCGAGACGGAGCGGCTCACGCGCGAGATCGCGAGCTGCGGATGACCGACACGATGGCCTCCCCCGATGCCGCCCCGCTCGACCTGATGCGCGAGGCCGGCGCCTTCTACGAATGCCCCCGCGGCCCGGACGGGCGCCGGCTCGGCCCGCTCGTCGGCTATGCGGGGCGCGACGCCGAGGGACGCCAATACGTCGGCGACATCTACGTCAACTTCGCCCGTGCGGAGAGCCGGCCGGCGCTGCTGGCGGTGTTCTCGCGACAGCTCGGCGCCGTGCTGCGGGCGCGGGGCCTGTCCGGGCTCGTCGAGGAGGCCGCGGGCTTCATCGGGGCCCCCGAGGGCGGCAAGGCCTTCGCCTACCAGCTCGCCCTCGACGCCGGCAAGAGCTACATCTACCCCGAGAAGAGGACGGCGGTCGCGGCCTCGGCGACCTCGCGCGAGACCTCCGAGATGGTGTTCTCGCGCCACGAGCCCGAGGCCGGCACGAGCTGGTTCATCGTCGAGGACGTGTGCAACAACTTCTCCACGACCGCGAAGCTCGTGGATTTGGTCGAGGGCCACGGCGCGCGGGTCGCCGGCATCCTGTGCTTCCTCAACCGGTCCGCGGCGGTCGACGACAGCTACGCGCCGCGCCCCGGGCTCGTGCTGCCGGTGGCCGCGGTGGTGCGCAAGCCCTTCGGGCAGCACGGGCAGGGGGATGCCGAGGTCGCCGCGGACGTGGCGGCGCTCAACGTCGTCTGGTCGCCGAAGAAGGACTGGCCGCGCCTCGCCGCCGCCATGCAGAGTGTCGACGTCCGCCCTGAATTCTCTACGTTATCAGACGATTAGATCAGGGCGCTGCCCTGGAACCCGCCAAAGGCCGGGGGCCTCTTGAAGCCGGACTGACATCATCCCCGAAGATCGGGATCACGGACTCGGAATCCACCAGGAACCGTTGTGCTCCGGGCGCACCCCGTGGCAAGGGGACCGGCCGATCACTCAGCCGCGGGATGCCGACATGTCGCTCAAGGGCCGCTCCATCCTCGACGCCGGGATCTTCACGCCCGACATCTTCGCCGAACTGGCCGAGCGCACGACCCGGCTGCTCGACGCCCGGCCCGCGCCGATCTTCCGGGACGAGGCCGTGGTGATGCTGTTCTACCAGCCCTCCACCCGCACCCGCATGTCGTTCCAGCTCGCCGCCATCCGGCTCGGCGCCCAGGTGATCTACACCGAGGACGCCGGCCAGTTCTCCTCGGCCGCCAAGGGCGAGATCCTGGAGGACACGACGCGGGTCGTCGCCGGCTACCGCCCGAAGGCCCTGGTGCTGCGCCACCACGACGAGGACGCGCCCTTCGTGGTGGACCGCAACATGGAGCGGCTCGGCTTCCGCGTCCCGGTGTTCAACGCCGGCTCTGGCGCCGGCCAGCACCCGACCCAGGCTGTGCTCGACCTCTACACCATCCAGCGCGAGCTCGGCCGCACCAGCGAAGTCGAGGTCGCCTTCGTGGGCGACTGCCGCTACAGCCGCACGGTCCGCTCGCTCGTCACCCTCCTGTCGCTCTGTCCCGGCGCCAGGGTGCATTTCGTGTCCGTGCCGGAACTGCGCGTCGGGGCCGACGTGCGCGACGTCCTCGACCGGGCCGGCACGCCCTATGCCGAGACGGAGTCCTGGGACGACCTCGTGCCGCGGGTCGACATCCTCTACATGACCCGGCCTCAGAAGGAGTGGTTCACCGACGACGCCCTGTTCCGCGCCGTCAAGGACCGCTTCGTGCTCGATCGGCCGACGGCGCTGCGCATGAAGCCCGAGGCCCGCATCCTCCATCCCCTGCCGCGCAACGACGAGATCGCGCTCGACGTCGATCCCCTGCCGCAGGCCGCCTATTTCCGGCAGTCGGACTACGGCCCGCCCCTGCGCACCGCGCTGTTCCAGATGGTCTGCGGCTGAGCCCGCGCGGTCAGTGGAACTCCGACCCGGCGAAGGGCTGGAAACCGGCCGCCACCAGGGGGGCGCTGCCCGGGATGAGGGCGGAGGCCGTCCGGGTCCGCGGCGCCCGGTGCGGTGCCGCGGCGTCGAGCCGTGCGAGGCGGACGGGCTTCGCCGGGGCCGCGGTCCGCGTGGGGCGCGGCTTCACCTCGGCCACCGCGCCGGTGTGGACCGGCGCCACGACGCGCCCGACGTCCGCCCGGGCCGGCGCAGGGCGCATGGACCTCGCGACCGGCGTGGGGGCGGCCGCGATCGCCGCGGGTGCGGCCTGCGGCTTCGGGGCGACGATGGCTGGGGCCGCCGGCGGGGTCGCGACGGGCTTGGCGGGAACGGGCCGGGGCGGCTTGACGGCGACGGGCGCCGCGGCCGCGATCCTGGCGGGCGCCGGCGCCGCGACGGCCGGCTTGGCCGCGACAGGTGCCGCCGCGACGGCGGAGGTCACCGGCTTGGCGGGTGCCGCCGCCGTGTGGACCGCGGCCGCGCGGGTCTTGTGCGGCTTCGGCGGGGTGCCGGCGGCGGCCTCGTGGCCCGGCTCCGCCGTCATGTGGTCCGATGACAGATACCCGGTGAGCCTGCACAGAACGCCGCAGTCCGATGCGTCCTGGGCGTGGCCCGGCGCGGGCATCGCCCAGAGGAGCGCGGCGACGCAGGCTGGCAGAAAGGGATGCCTCATGGCGTGGCGGTCCGTCGTTTCTCGATCGCGGTCCCGCCGATCAGGCATCCTCAATCGTTAAGGCTGGCTGAAGTCCTGCGCCGCCCGGCGCGGTCGCCGCTGAAACTTGAACGCGGCTGTTCGCGTTGGATGGACCGGGCAATCAAGCCTTGGGACTCAGCCATGAAGATCCTCGCCACCGTCGCCTTCGCCGGCCTCGCCGCTCTCTGTCTGGCGGGCTCTGCCCAGGCCATGCCCGTCGCACCGACGCTCGCCGCCTCCGCTGAAGCCCCGGTCGTCAAGGCCGCCATCGTGATCACGAAGCGCGTGATGCGCCCGAGGCGCGCCGTCGTCACCCGGCGGATGGTGCGTCGCGGGCCGTTGGGCGGCCGCGTGGTCACCACCACCCGCACCGTGCGCTGACCGCATCGCGCCGGACCGCGTCCGGCGCGTCCCCGCGGCGAGACGGGTTTCCACCGCGTCCCGTCCGCGGGCATGATCCCCGATCGGTCGATCCCGCCCGATCGGGTTTCCGTTTCAGGTGCATCGTCCCATGATCACGACCGAACCCGTGCTGCGTCGTGACCCGCTGAGCGGCGACGCCGACGGCGCGGTGCCGGGGCAGCGCCAGCGCAACGCCCGGCTGATCCTCGTCGCCGTGCTGGTCGCGCTGGGCCTGTGGACGATCCACGACTTCCTGCCCGCGCTGGCCTGGGCCGCCGTCCTGTCGATCGCCTTCTGGCCGCTCTACGAGCGGGCCGCGCGGCGGTGGCCGCCGGGCCGGCACAACGTCCTCCTGCCGTCGCTCTTCACCGTGGCGGTCGCCGTGCTGTTCGGCCTGCCCATCGTGGTGATGGCCGTCCAGGGCGCGCGGGAAGCCCAGGACGTGCTGTCGCTCTACAACAGGGCCACGACCGCCGGCATCCCGGTGCCGGACTGGGTCTCCCACCTGCCGTTCGGCGTCGATGCCGTCACCCACTGGTGGCAGGACAACCTGGCGGTCCCCGTCGAGAAGCAGGCCCTGATGCAGCGGGTCAACCGGGCCTCGGTGCTGCAGATCGGGCGCAACGTCGGCCGGGAACTGGCGCACCGGCTGGTGTTGTTCTTCTTCGCGCTCCTGACCCTGTTCTTCCTCTTCAAGGAGGGGGAGTCGCTGGTGCGCGACCTCCTCAAGGCCAGCCAGAGGCTGTTCGGCTCGCGCGGCGAGCGCGTCGCCCGGCAGATGGTGGCGTCCGTCCACGGCACGGTGGACGGCCTCGTGCTCGTGGGCCTGGGCGAGGGCGTGCTGATGGGCATCGCCTACGTGGTGGCGGGGGTGCCTCATCCGACGCTGCTCGGCGCCCTCACGGCCGTGGCCGCCATGATCCCCTTCGCCGTCACGGTGGTGTTCGCCATCGTGGGCCTGCTCCTGGTGGCGCAGGGTTCGGTGGTCTCGGCGATCGTCATCGTGGTGTTCGGCAGCGTCATGGCCTTCCTGGCCGACCACCTCATCCGCCCCGTGCTGATCGGCGGCACGACGCGGCTGCCGTTCCTGTGGGTGCTGCTCGGCATCCTCGGCGGCGTCGAGACCTGGGGCCTCGTCGGCCTCTTCGTCGGCCCCGCGCTGATGGCCGCGCTGATCCTGCTGTGGCGCGAGTTCATCGAGGGCCCGCGCGCACCCGCCAAGCCGCAGGCCGGCGTGCCGGCGCGGTGACGGGGGCGGGGCGCTATTCGGCGCCTTCGACCAGCACCACCTCGCCGATGCCGGCCGGCTTCCGCACCGCGACGGCGGCCTGGTACTCCGGCGAGAAGTAATAGGTGCGCGCGGCCTCGTAGGAGTCGAACTCGAGCACGACGTTCCGCGGCCGGCCCTCGCCCTCCACCTGCTCGCAGCGGCCGCCGCGCACCAGCGGCTTCGCCCCGAACTTGCGGATCGCCGCCGATGCCATCTCGGCATAGGCCCTGTAGGTGTCCGGATCCGTCACGGTCATCCGCACGATCATGTATCCCTTGGGCATGAGGTCGCCTCCTCGTCGCTCGCCCCGTCTCCGCGGGGCGAGCCTGTCATGGACGATCGGGGCGGCCCCCGTCAAAGCCCGGCCGCCCCGATCGGCAACGCCCTACATCACCACGACGCGGGTGCCGACGCGGACGCGGGCATAGAGGTCGGCCACGTCGGCGTTGATGAGGCGGATGCAGCCCGACGACACGTTGGTGCCGATCGTGTCGGGCTCGTTGGTGCCGTGGATGCGGTACAGCGTCGAGCCGAGATACATCGCGCGGGCGCCGAGTGGGTTCGCCATGCCGCCCTCCATGTGGCGCGGCAGGTCGGGCCGGCGCCCCAGCATCTCGGCGGGCGGCGTCCAGTCCGGCCATTCCGCCTTGCGCGTGATGGTGTGGGTGCCGGACCACAGGAACCCCGGCTTGGCCACGCCGATGCCGTAGCGCAGCGCCTGCCCGCCGCCCTCCACCAGGTAGAGGAACTTGTTGGCCGTATCGATCACCACCGTGCCGGGGCTCTGGTCCCCCGGGTAGGCGACCTCCTGGCGGCGATACATGGGATCGATCCCGGCCCGCATGGGGCGGGCGTCCGGGGCATAGCCGGCGTCCGCCGGCTCGGCGTGGGCCTCGACGCCGTCGTCGGACGGCCGCACGCCGCCCGATCCGGCCGCGCCGAAGCCCCAGCCGCCGTAGCGGTCCGCCGAGGGGCGATAGGCCATCGGAGCAGATCCGCCCCGGGCATACCCGCCCCCGGCGGGGGGACGGGCATGGGTGGCGAGGTCGATGCGTCCGTCGTAGCCCCGCACCGGCGCCACGCGGGCCGGATAATAGGGCGGCGGCACGCGCGGATGCGGCGCGGGCCGGGTCTCATTGCCGGTGATCATGTACTGCAGCGTGCCGCCGCCGTAGTCGCCCTGGGGCGGCGGGGGCTCCGTGCCCTGCGACCAGGCGATCGGCGTCTGCGGGTCGGGGTTGGGGATGTAGACGTCGACGCCCGTGCCCGGGCCGATGCCGGGGATGCCGGCCGCGTGGACGCGCGATCCGCCGGCCTTGGCCCCGCCGGTCGCGGCCGCCAGGGCCACGAGGCCCAGCAGGGCCCAGCCGCTCGATACAACAAAGCGCTTCATGGAGATGGTCCGAAGGCGAGGAGGATTGGTCTTCCAGCTCCGGACAATACACCTTAAATGCAATTCAGTATTGGTTATCCCTGCCCATGGTTACGCAGGTGATAAACTGAATCGAAGATTAAGGACCTATCCCGGTCGGGAAGGGCTGAGGCCCGGCGCGGAAAAGACCCGCCGGACCGGACCCGGCCCGACCGGGATAGGTCCTAAGCCGCGTGGTCAACGGTCGGTGAAGACGGCGCGTCCTGCGCCGGCGCTCGCGCGCCGCGGCGCAGGCGCGCCGGCAGGTGGTCGAGCGCCGAGCGGCGTAGGCCGGCGAGGTCGACCGCGGCCACGAAGCCGCCGTAGACCAGCGTGCCGACCCCTACCTGCAGCAGCAGCGTCGGCAGGCCCGGCGCGAGGCCGCGCAGCGGCACGAGCGCCGCCGCCATGCCGAGGCATCCCAGCAGCGTCATCACGAGGTCGCGCGGCGCCGGCCAGGCGGCGCGGACTAGGGCGGCGGCGGCGACCAGCGCCAGCAGCCCCGTGCCGAGCGCCGCCGACAGCGCCACCGCGAAGCCGATGGCGCCCGCCCCCGGCGGCATGGCGAAGCACAGGCCCACGTTGGCGGCCGCCGCGAGGGCCGCCGTGGCGATCAGCGGCCGCGTGCGCTTGCGGATCTGGAACACGGGGTGGAGCGCGTAGTGGATCAGCGGGTAGCAGAAGAAGCCGGGCAGGAGGTAGGTGAAGAACTGCGCGAAGGGGCCGCGGAACTCGGGCGGCACCACGATCTGCTGGAAGGACGGCAGCACCAGCCAGGCGCCCACGCAGGTCGGCGCCAGGATGGCCACCACCACCCCCATGTTGCGGCCGATCTGCCGGCTTGAATGCTCGGCGCCGTGGGTCTCGTCGGCCCGGACCGCGACCTGGAACAGCAGCACGTCGAGCGTCGAGCCCATCGCCAGCACGACCCGGATGCCGAGGTCGTAGGCCAGCGAGAACTGCCCCGATTCGGCGAAGCCGAAGCGCCCCGCGATCAGCGCCCGGTCGACCAGCGGGATCACCTGGTAGAGCATGTTGGCCACGACGATCGGCAGGGCGTAGCGCAGCGCCTGCCGCGCGAGGCCGCGCCGCGCCGCGCGCGGCCCCGAGCCGCCGTCCGTCAGCGAGCGCCGCGACGCGAGCAGCGACCCCGTCATCGACAGGCACAGGCCCGTCAGGGCCATGGCGGCCGAGCCGAACCACCACGCCCCCCCCACCGTCAGCACCAGCGACAGCACGTTCTTGCCCATGATGATGCGGGCGTAGAGCCCGTCCATGAAGCGGGCCCTGACCAGCGCCGTGTGGTAGTCGAAGAGCCCGTTGGCGATCGCCGCCCCCACGGCGAGGCCGATCAGCGGGTGCGACAGCGGCACCGCGATGCCGCTCAGGAGGAAGAACAGCGTGAGGCCGCTCAGGGCCGCGATCAGCACCGCGAAGCTGGCGTCGAGGCTCGCCCGCAGTTCCGGCCGCTCGACCCGCGCGCGCTCCGAATAGAACCGCGTGGCGGCGAGGCGCAGCCAGTCGAACATCAGCGTCTGGATCACCTGGCCGACCGCCAGGGCGAGCGCCATGCGGCCATATTCCGCCGGCCCGAGGAAGCGGGCCAGCAGCAGGCCGATGACGAAGTTCATCAGCGTGTTGCTGACGAAGGGCAGGATGATCTTCATGCCGTCAGCGCTGGCCGTGGGCGGTCGGGACGGGTCGCTGCATGGCGGGGGAATCCGGGACCGGAACGGGGGCTCCGGCGGGGCCATCTGAGCCGGCAGGCGTCAACAAATCCTTGGCTCCGCGGCGTCGGTCCGGGCCGCGGGTCCGGCCGTCGCCGTGCCGCGCCTTTTAGGGCCGATGCCGCGGCGGCGCAAACGCGAGTCCGGGGTCGGCGCCGCGGGCCGCCTCGCGTGCTCTCCCGGCTATCGTCGGGGATGAGGTCCGGTTAAGCTCGCGCCATGCTGTTGTTCGAACTGATCATCGCGCTGCTGCTCGGCGGCGCGGTCCTGACCGCCCTGGCCGACCGGATCGGTGCGCCCTATCCGGTGCTGCTGGCCCTGGCCGGCACGGCCCTCGCGGTCGCGCCGGTCGAGGTGCCGGGCGTGCGGCTCGACCCCGACCTCGCGTTGACGCTCTTCGTCGCCCCCGTGATTCTCGACGCCGCCTTCAACACCTCGTCGCGCGACCTGCGCGAGAACTGGGTGCCGGTGACCGGCCTCGTGCTCGTCGCCGTGGCGCTGACCGTGGTGGCCGTGGCCCTCGTGGCCCGCGCCCTCGTGCCCGAGATGCCCTGGGCGGCCGCGGTGGTGCTCGGCGCCATCGTGGCGCCGCCCGACCCCGTCTCGGCCACGGCCGTGCTCGGCCGGCTGTCGCCGCCGCGCCGCCTCATGGTGATCCTGGAGGGCGAGGGCCTGCTCAACGACGCCAGCGCGCTGCTGGTCTATCGCCTCGCCGTCGGCGTCGGGCTCGGCACCGCCGTGACGCCGTGGAACGCCGTGCCGCTGCTCCTGGCGAGCTCGCTGGGGAGCCTCGTGCTGGGCTACGTCCTGGCGCGGCTCTACCTGCTGCTGACGGCGCGGCTCGATGACCTCGCGGTCTCGGTCGTCACCCAGTTCGTCGGCACCTTCGCGGTCTGGATCCTGGCCGAGAAGCTCGGCGCCTCGACCGTGCTGACCGTCGTGGTCTATGCCGTGGTGCTGGCGCGGCTGACGCCGGGCCGGCAGGGGGCCGAGAACCGCCGCGGCTCGCTCGCGGTGTGGGAGGTGGCGGTCTACGTCCTGAACGCGCTGGCCTTCCTCCTCATCGGCCTCCAGCTCCAGGACATGGGCGACGCCATCCCGGGCGGGTTCGCCCGCTACGCGCCCTTCAGCCTCGCCATCCTGGGCACGGTCATCGCGGTGCGGCTCGGCTGGACCTTCGCGTACAACGTCCTCGTGCGGCTGATCGAGCGGGTCATGCTCCCGCCCGAGCGGCGCACGCCGGCCCGCCACAGCTACAAGAGCGCGCTGGTGGTGGGCTGGAGCGGCATGCGCGGGCTGCTGACGCTCGCCACGGCCCTGGCGCTGCCCTTCGGGGGCGAGTTCGCCGACACCGGCCTGCGCGACCTCATCGTCCTCGCGGCCTTCACGGTGGTGCTCGGCACGCTCGTGGTCCAGGGGCTGACGCTGGGGCCGCTCCTGCGCTGGCTCGCGCTGGCCGACGACGGCCGCGCCGACCGCGAGCGCGACCTCGCCCGGCAGGAGGCCACGCGGGCGGCCCTGCGCTCGCTCGACGGCAACGACGAGCCCGAGGCCCGGATCCTGCGCAAGGAATACGACGTCGTGCTGCAGGACGAGGCCATGCGCCACCTGCGGCCCAGGGTGTTCGGCCGCCTGCGCATGAGCGCCATCGCGGCCGAGCGCGACACGCTGCTGCGCCTGCGCCGCACCCGCGAGATCGGCGACGACGCCTATCGCGACATCGAGGAGGAGCTCGACTGGGCCGAGGGCAACGCCCGGCGGCGCGGGCGGGCCGTGCAGTCCCCGCACCCCGGGGAGGGCGCACAGTGACGGGCATCGAGATCCGCGACGCCGGCGAGGCCGACCTGCCCGCCATTCTGGCGATCCACAACCACGTGGTCGAGACCTCGACGGCGAACTTCTCCCATCATCCCGCGGGCATCGAGGACCGGCGCGCCTTCGTGGCCGAGCGGCAGGCGCGGGGCTTCCCCTTCCTCGTGGCGGCCGAGGGCGGCGCGCTGCTGGGCTACGCGTCCTTCGGCCCCTTCCGCCCGCACGACGGCTACATGCGCACGGTCGAGCACTCGGTCTACGTGGCGGAGGCCCATCGGAGGCGCGGCGCGGCGGGGCGGCTGATGCCGGCGCTCATCGAGCGGGCCCGGGCGATGGGCAAGCACGCGATAGTGGGCGGGCTCGACGCCGCCAACGCGCCCTCGATCGCGCTGCATCGCCGCTTCGGTTTCGAACCCGTCGGCACCATGCCCCAGGTGGGCTTCAAGTTCGGTCGATACCTCGACCTTCTCTGGATGCAGAAGATCCTCGACGAGTGACGCGGGACGACAGAGGACGGAACGTCGTCTGGAAGGTCATTCAAGTCGACGTTGATCCCGTTTGCGAAATCTTAGCTCGCGTCGCGTCACATGGTCGCCGAAGCGAGGACCTTCGCGATGCTGCCAGCACGCCTGCGATCATCCGTGACGGCCTCGGATCGGGATCCCGTCCTGATGCGGGCGCAGCTCGGCGCGCTGCAGAAGACCGTGCCGCTCCTGTTCCTGCTGCTCGGCGCCAACGTGCTGGCCCTGGCCTTCACCCACCACGGGATCGCGCCCCGGTTCCTGACGCTCCAGGCGCCGTGCCTCCTCCTGCCGCTCTGCGTGCAGCGCGCCGTCGCCTGGATGCGCTACGACGTGCCGGCCATGCCGGCCGAGGCCATGCGGCGGCGGCTGCGCGCCAGCGTCGCCACGGTGGCGTCGCTGGGCATCCTCTTCACCGCCTGGTCGCTGGCGCTCGCCCCCTACGGCGACGCCTATGCCCGCACCCACGTGGCCTTCTTCATGTCGATCACGGTGATCGGCTGCGTGTTCTGCCTGATGCACCTCAGGGCCGCCGCGCTGGCCTTGACGGTGATCGTGACGGTGCCGTTCATGGCCGTCTTCCTGATGTCCGGCAACGTCGTGCTGATCGCCATCGCGCTCAATTTCGGCATGGTGTCGGTCATCATGACGGTGCTGATGTTCGAGCACTTCGGCGAGTTCAGGGCCCTCATCCGCTCGCGATGCGAGCTCGCTGAGCTGAGCCAGGAGAACGGCCGGATCGCCTATTCCGACAGCCTCACGGGCCTCGCCAACCGCCGGAGCTTCTTCCGCGACCTCCAGCCGCTCATCGACGCCGCGGACGCCGAGGGTCGCGACTTCGCCCTCGGCATGATCGACCTCGACGGCTTCAAGCCCGTCAACGACGTCTACGGCCACGGCGCGGGCGACATCGTCCTGGCCGAGGTCGGGCGGCGCCTCGTGGAGGTGCTGGGCCCGGACGCCAGGCTGGCGCGCCTCGGGGGCGACGAGTTCGCCTTCGTGCTGCCGGGCCGCCACGGCCCCGACGCGATGATGGAGGCCGGTCGGACCATCTGCGCCGCCCTCGAGACGCCCATCGCGCTCCCGACCGGCGTGGCCCAGATCGGCGCCTCGATCGGCTTCGCGGTCTACCCCGGGATGGCGCGGAACCTCGCCCAGCTCGTGGAGCGGGCCGATTACGCGCTCTACTACGCCAAGGGGAACCGCCGCGGCCGCGCGGCCATCTTCACCTCGGAGCACGAGCAGGCCATCCGGGCCCGCAGCACGGTGGACCAGGAGCTGCGCCGGGCCGACCTCGCGGCCGAGCTGAGCCTCATGTTCCAACCCATCGTCGACGTGGCGAACCATCGCGTGGTGGCCTTCGAGGCCCTGGCGCGGTGGCAGAGCCCGCAGCTCGGCGCCGTGCCGCCCGCCGTCTTCATCGTGGCGGCCGAGCGCATCGGCCTCATCGGCGCCATCACGGAACTCCTGCTCGCCCGGGCGATCGACGCGATGCGCGGCTGGCCCGACGACGTCGGCCTGTCGTTCAACCTGTCGGCCCACGACATCGCCTCGCCCCCGGCCGTGGCCCGCCTCGCCTCCATCATCGAGGACTGCGGGGTGGCGCCCGAGCGCATCGCCCTGGAGATCACCGAGACGGCGCTGATGCACGACTTCGACGCCGCGCGCGACGCCCTGCTGGCCCTGAAGGCCACGGGCGCCGAGATCTCGCTCGACGACTTCGGCACCGGCTATTCGAGCCTCGGCTACGTGCAGCGCCTGCCGATCGACAAGATCAAGGTGGACCGCAGCTTCATGGCGGACCTCCTCGTCGACCGGACGAGCCGCGACATCGTCAAGACCGTCGTCGACCTGTGCCGCAACCTCAACCTGTCCTGCATCGTCGAGGGGGTGGAGACGGCCGAGCACCTGCTCATCCTGCGGGCGCTCGGCTGCCGCGACATGCAGGGCTACCACTTCAGCCACCCGGTCCCGGCCGACGCCGTCGCCCTGCTGATCGACGCCTACGCGGCCCGCGCGGCCGACGGCGACCTTCGCGTGGCCTGACCCCGCGCGTGACGATCGGGCCCGTGCGGCGAAACCCCGGGCCGCCCCGTCGCGTAACCCTCCAGGGACGACGCGGGGGACACCACCATGCACCTGGACAGGCGATCGATCGTGAGGGCCGCGACGCTGCTGGCGGCCGCGCTCGGGTTCGGCGGGCGATCGGCCCGCGCCGCCGAGGGGAGTTTCGCGGTGGCGATGAGCGACGCCGAGTGGCAGGGGCGGCTCGACCCGCGCGCCTACGACGTGCTGCGCCGCGAGGGCACCGAGCGGCCCTTCTCGAGCCCGCTGAACCGCGAGCACCGGCCCGGCCGCTTCTCCTGCGCGGGCTGCGACGCGGCCCTCTTCGCCTCGGAGACGAAGTTCGACAGCCACACCGGGTGGCCGAGCTTCTGGCAGCCGCTCCCCGGCGCGGTCGGCGAGAGCCGCGACGTCACGCTCGGCATGGCCCGCACCGAGGTCCACTGCGCGACCTGCGGCGGCCACCTCGGCCACGTCTTCAACGACGGCCCGCGGCCGACCGGGCTGCGCTACTGCATGAACGGCGCCGCGTTGCGCTTCGCCCCGACCTCGGCCTGACGGGCGGGGCGCGGCCCGCTCCTTGCGGTCCGCCGCCCGGCGGGGCAGTGAAACCCCATGCATTGCAACATCTGCGGCGGGGCCGCCTTCACCGACATGCCCAAGCGCCCCGGCGTGCGCTGCGCCGGCTGCGGCTCGCTGGAGCGCACCAGGGTGGCGGCGCTCCACATCGTCGAGGACATCCGGCCGCCGCCGGGCAGCCACATCCTGCATTTCGCTCCCGAGCGCGGCCTCGCGGTGCTGCTGCGCGAGATCGGCGGCCCCCACTACCGGGCCGTCGACATCGACCCGTCGCGCTATCCCGGCCTCGACGTCGAGCGCTTCGACCTCTGCGAGGACGTGTTCGACCTGCCGCTCGGCCGCTACGATCTCATCGTCCACAACCACGTCCTCGAACATGTCGAGTGCAACTACTCGGCCGTGCTGATGCGCCTCGCGCGCTCGCTGAGCGACGCGGGCACGATGCTGTTCAGCCTGCCGATCCTGCCGGGCGGCTTCACGGACGAGATCGTCGAGGCGCCCCCGGACGAGAAACTGCGGCGCTTCGGCCCCATGCTCCACGTGCGGCGCTTCGGCCGCGACGCCCTGCAACGGACGCTCGGCATGATCTTCCCGATCCCCGAGACCTACGACCTGCGCGCGTGGTTCGACGAGGCGCTCCTGGCGGACTGCAATATTCCGCCCCACCATTGGACCAATTTTTCGGGCGCGACCGTTTTCCGCCTGCGCCGGCAGGACATCCGCTGCTGACGCTCATCGGATGCGGTGCAGCCCGGACGCCGGGCCGGCCGCCGGAACGGGAACGGCACCGCGGGGCATGACGCATTTCAGTGACGGCGCGGTGGACGACGTGGTGGCCATCGCCGAGGTGGCGGCCGACGCCCTCTTCGCCGGCGCGGCGGAACGCGACGCCGCCGCCCGCTTTCCGAGCCAAGCCTTCGCGGCGCTCCACGCCGCGGGGCTGATGATGGCGCCCTTCCCGGCCCGGCTCGGCGGCTCGGCCCTCGTCGCGCCCGCGGCGGCCGATTCGCTGTGCCGCGTGCTGCGGCTCGTGGGGGGAGGCGACTTGTCGGTGGGGAGGCTCTACGAGGGCCACGTCAACGCCGTGGCCCTGGTCACCCGCTACGGCACGCCGGCGCAGCTCGAACGCCTCGCCGCCGACGTGCGGGCCGGCGCCATGTCGGGCGTGTGGAACGCCGAAGGGGCGCTGCCCGCCACGCTGGAGCACCGCGACGGCGGATGGCGGCTCGCCGGCGCCAAGATCCTGGCCTCCGGGGTGGGCGCCGTCACCCGCCCGATCGTGCCTGTGGCCCGCGACGGCGCCGTCGTCATGACGATGCCGCATCTCGCGCCCGGCGAGCGCGCCGACCTGTCGCGCTGGACCGCCCAGGGCATGCGCTCGACCGCCACCGGCACGGTGGACCTCGAAGGTCTGCCCATCGGCCCCGACCAGATCGTCGGACGCGACGACGACTACCGCGCGCAGCCCACTTTCTTCGGCGGCGCATGGCGCTTCTGCGCCGTGCAGCTCGGCGCCGTGGAGCGCCTGCTCGACCTGTTCCGCGCCGACCTCAACCGCCTCGGGCGGGGTGACGACCCCTATCAGAGGGCCCGCGTCGCCGCCTGCGCCACGGCGGCCGAGACGGCGGCGCTGTGGGTCGCCGAGGCGGCCCGCACCGTCGCGGCGGAGGCGCGGCCCACCGCCGAGATCCTGGCCTATGTGGGGCTCGCGCGCGGCGTCACGGAGCGGGCCGGGCTCGACGTGATGGAGGCGGTCCACCGCGGCCTCGGCCTCGGCTCCTTCATGCGGCCGCACCCGGCCGAGCGCGTGGCGCGCGACCTCGCCACCTACCTGCGCCAGCCCGCGCCCGACGGCGCCATGGCGGACGCCGCCGCGGCCGTGCTGGCGAGTCCCGCGCCGGCGCGGACGCTCTGGAGGCCCGCATGAGGGCGGGCGACTATCGGGAGGCGTTGGGGCGCCTGCCGTTCGGGGAGGTCGGCGACCTCGTCGGCCGTGACCCCTTCCTGGTCCTGTCGCCCCACCCCGACGACGAGACGCTCGGCTGCGGCGGGCTGCTGGCGGCCGCCGAGGCGGCCGGAGCGCGGGGCCACGTGCTGATCCTCACGGACGGCGCGGCCTCCCATCCGAACTCCCCGAGCCACCCGGCCGAGCGCCTCACCGCGCTGCGGCGCGACGAGGCCCGCCGCGCCCTCGGCCACCTCGGCCTGCCCGAGGGCCGGCTCGGCTTCCTCGACCTGCGGGACGCCGCCACGCCGGGCGACGGGCCGGAGTTCGACGCGGCCGTCGACGCGATCGTGCGGCGCGCCGAGGAGGTCGGCGCCCGCGCGCTCTTCGTCACCTGGGGGCACGACCCGCACTGCGACCACGAGACGGCCTACGCCATGGCGAGGTCCGCCGCGGCCCGGCTGAGCAGCCTTTCGCGGATCGGTCCGCGAGAGTCTGCTCAGCCGTCCCATCAGGGGCGGCAGGATGTCGTGGGCGAACCCACGACATCCTGCTCAGGCGTCCGCCTCTGGGCCTATCCGGTCTGGGGCCTGCACCTGCCCCCGGAGGTGGAGGTCGACGAGCCGCCGCCGCGCGGATGGCGCCTCGACATCGCGGCACGGCGGGCCGCGAAGCGGCGGGCGATCGACTGCTACGCGTCGCAGATGACGCGGCTGATCGACGACGACCCGTCGGCCTTCTGCTTCACGGAGGAGCAGCTCCTGCCCTTCCTCGGCGACGTCGAGACCTTCATCGCGGTGACGCCGTGACGGAGGGCCGCCCTTCGCTCGACAGCGGCTACTTCGAGTCGATCTACGCCCGGACGCCCGATCCCTGGGGCTTCCGCACCAGCCCCTACGAGCGCGGCAAGTACGAGGCGACGCTCGGCATCCTGCCGCGTCCCCGTTACGGCCGCGCGCTCGAAGTCGGCTGCTCCATCGGGGTCTTCACGCGCCGGCTCGCGGGCCGCTGCGGCGACGTCCTGGCGCTCGACACCTCGCCCCGCGCCCTCGCCGAGGCCGCCCGCGACAACGCCGACCTCGCCCACGTGCGGTTCCGCGAGGCCACCCTGCCGCGCGACTTCCCGGAGGGGCGCTACGACCTCATCGTGCTGTCCGAGGTGCTCTACTACCTGTCCGAGGCCGACCTCGCGGCCCTGGCGGAGCGCTGCCGCGCCGCGCTGGAGCCCGACGGCGAGATGGTCCTGTGCCACTGGCTCGGCGAGACCGACTATCCGCTGACGGGCGACCGAGCCGCCGAGCTGTTCATCGCCGCATCGGCGCCGCGATGGCGCCCGGCCGCGGCTCGGCGCGAAGCTGAATACCGATTGGACCTGCTGGCTCCACCACGGGCCTGATCGTCTCGACGGTCGTCGGCCGCCGCGCCTTGAGCCGGCGCAGCAGCCGCTCGATGGCGTCGATCTCGCGCGGCAGGGCTGAGGGCCGCAGGGGCGCCCCGAGCTTCAGCGTCGGGCTCTCGGCCTCGACGCGGCGCCACAGGTGGGCGAAGGGCAGGTCGGCCGTCGCCGCGGCGAGAGCGGCCGCGGCGTCGCGGTCCAAGCCCAGGCGGCGTCCCCAGCCGTCGCCGAGCCGGCCGGCGGCGTGGAGGCGGCGCAGGGCCCCGCGGGCGCGGGCGCGCCGGAACAGCCTCTCCGCGGGTTCGAGGTCACCGTCGCAGGGCGCGTCGAGGTCCTCGTGGCGCGCCCGCATCGTGTCGCCCGCCCCGCCCGGCGCGCGGCTGTCGAAGCGGCACGAGGTCGTCACGGCCGCATCGGTCGCGTGGCGGATCAGGAAGCCCGCCTCCTCCAGCACCTGGGCGAGCGCGCTGTCCTCGCCGAGCGGGCGCACCGGCAGGCCGCCGATGGCCCGGTAGGCCGCCAGCGTCAGCGCGAAGGCCGCGCCTGAGTGGACGCGGTGGTTCGGCCAGGGGTCGTGCCGGCGCGGGTCGAGCAGGGCGTAGAGCTCCGCCACCCGCGACAGGAAACGGTCCTCGAGCCGGCCTCGGCGCAGGAACCCGGCGCCGAGAGCCAGGTATTCGTTCGGGTCGGCGTCGATGTAGCCCGCCACGGCATCGGCCCCCCCTGCCAAGCCCGACAGGCTCGCTGAGACCCAGGTCGGCTGCGCGCGGCTGTCGGCGTCCGTGGTCAGGATCGCGCCGTCTCGCGACGGACCGGTCGACAGCAGCTCCGCGGCGCGGTCCATGGCGGCCCGACGCGCCCCGCCCGCATGGGCCTCGGAGGGCGGCAACCGGCATTCGACCACGTGGAGCGGGAAGGGCGCGACATCGGCAAAGGCCCGTGCGTGGGCGGCCGTGGCGTCGCGGCAGTTGTTGGCCAGGATCAGCACGTCGAAGCTGCCCGTCGGCATCGGGGCGCCCAGCGCGTCCCGCTGCATGGCGAGGGCCGCGAGGCAGGCGCCGATCCTGTCGGCCTCGTCATGGGCCGGTATGGCCACGACGGCCGAGGGCGGGATACGCGACGACGCTCGCAAGCTCTCTTCCTCCGACAGTTTCGTTTCGGCGCGGCCCCACATGTCGTGGCCGGCCGCTCTTCAAAGCAACGACGGCGGTCCTTCGACCCTTCACATCCTGAGCAGGCCCGAAGAGCCGGGTCGAAGGATGCTGCCGGATTCATAGATCTCGGCGCCCGTGGGGATTGCCCTTCTCCCGCTTGCGGGAGACGGGCGGGACCCCCCCCCGCCACCGAGATGTGTGAAGCCGGTAGGCTCAGGATGGGGAGGCGGAGGGAAGAAGGTCAGCATGGCCGGCGCCGGTGTGCGCATGCCATGATGACGGCTGTGACTGCGGAACCGGTTCGATCCAATCGGCATCAGCGCATCGAGACGCGCTCGTTCTCGCCGACGTTGCCCGGCTTGTGGCCGGTGACGATCGCCTTGGCATAGGCGTAGAGCACGACCATCTTGCCCGACGGCGCGTCCCAATATTCGGCGTCCTCGATGTCGACCGTGATGAGCGAGATGTCGGGATCGTCGACGCCCTTGGGGAACCACGCCCTGGCGGAGGCGGTCCAGTGTTCCCTGATCGCGGCCTTGTCGGCCGTGATCGCGCCCCGGCCGCGCATCGCCACGTATTTCTGAGCGCCGTGGTCCGAGAAGGTCACGATCGTCTCGGGGTCGGTCTCGAGGTCGTGGACCTTGCCGGACCGCACGTCGGTGAGGAAGTACAGCCGGCCCTTGAACTCGGCGTCGCTGACCGCCATCGGCCGGCTGTGGAACTTGCCGTCCGTGCCGCGGGTCGACAGCATGGCGATGTTGAGGTCCTTGACCATCTCCATGACCTTGGTCCTGGTCGCCTCGTCGTGCTGGTCCATGTCCCGATCCCTTCCGGCTCCGTCCGAGCTGCAATGCGGGCTTTCGAGAGGCGGTTCCAGGGCCGAGGTGCGACTTTAGATCATGGCCCAGACCGTCAGTTGCGGTCGTCCGGCAGGGATGGGATCGGCAGGATGCCGACGCCGTCCTCGACCAGGGCCCGGACCTCGTCGTCGGTGGCGGTGCCGTAGATGGCGCGGGGCGGGGCGTCGCCGTCGTGGATGCGGCGCGCCTGATCCGGGAAGGCCGGGCCGACGTCGACCGCGTCGCGCTTCAGCTTGGCGTGGACCTCGCGCAGCGCCGCGCGCATGCGGGCGAACCCCTCGTCGACGATCGGCGCCGGCACGCCCGCCGCCGGGGCGGGCTCGGCCGCCGGCGCTTCGACGGGCACGGGTGCCGCGACGCGCTTCTCCGACGAGCGCCGCACGGCGGGTGCCATCACCGCCTTGCGGACCTCGACGGCGCCGCAGGAGGGGCAGCTCACCTGTCCCGCCTCGCTCTGCCGGTCGAAGGCGTCGCTGTCGCGGAACCAGGCCTCGAAGCCGTGGTCCCGCGGGCACAGCAGGGCGTAGCGGATCATCGCGGCCTCATGCCGCGAGCAGCGCGTCGAGCTGGCCGGCTTCGTCGAGGGCAAAGAGGTCGTCGCAGCCGCCGACGTGGCGCTCGCCGACGAAGATCTGCGGGACGCTGGTCCGCCCGCGGGCGCGCTCCGTCATGGCGGCGCGGCCGGCCCGGTCGCCCGACACATCGATCTCCTCGAACGCCACGTCCTTGCGGCGCAGCAGGGCCTTGGCCTCGCTGCAGTAAGGGCAGAAGCGCGTGGTGTAGATCGTCACGGGGGGCATGGGCCGCGGTCCTGGAGTCGGGAAGCCGTGTCTCATATGGACTCGTCAACTTTCAGGGACAACCCGCGCGAAGACCAGCACGTCGACCGTCGCGGCCCCCGCCCGCAGCAGGGCGCGCGCCGCGGCGTCCAGCGTCGAGCCGGTGGTCAGCACGTCGTCGACCAGCAGCAGGCGCCGCCCCGCCACGGCGCCCGCGAGGTCGGGCGCCACCGCGAAGGCGCCCTGCACGTTGCTCAGGCGCTGGGGGCGCGTCATGCCGACCTGGCTCTCGGTCGCCTTCACGCGCCGGAGCGCCATCGGGTCCCAGGGGACACCCGAGGCGCGCGACACTTCCCGGGCCAGGACCGCGGCCTGGTTGAACTGGCGCCGCCACAGGCGCAGGCGGTGGAGCGGCACCGGCACGATCAGATCGGCCTCGGCCAGCAGCTCCGCGCCGGCCCGCGCCATCCAGGAACCGAGCGGGCGGGCGAGGTCGAGCCGGTCGCCGTATTTCAGCGCGTGCATCAGGCGGCGCGCCGGGCCGTCCTCGAACAGCGCCACGGCCCTGGCACGGCCGTAGGCCGGCGGGCGGGCGATCGCCTCGGGCGACAGCAGGCCCGGCCCGAGGTCCTGGGCGAAGGGGATGCCGAGCCGGTCGCAGAAGGGACGCTCGATGAAGCGCATGCCGCGCCAGCAGGCCGCGCAGAGCCCCCGTCCCGCCTCCACCGTGCGGCGGCAACTGAGGCAGGCGGGCGGGAACACGACGTCGAGCGCGCCGCGGCCGACCCTCGCGGCGCCCGCGGCGAGGCGGATCCGCAGGGGAGCGCGGGGCGTCGGAGGGTCGGTCGCGGCGTCGTGCATCGACCGATGTCTACGGCCGGTCGCCATCCCGTCGCAAGGCCGCGGCCGCAGATCCGCCCGACGCTCGCCGCGCCGCCGCCATCACGAGGCCCGGCGGTGTGGCGCCGCGTCGACAGGGCACGAAACGAGCCTTTCCAAGATCCCGGCGCGTGGTTAAACCCGGGAGGGGGCGGGACAGCGAGGCGTGTCGGCCTGCCCGTCCCGTCCGATCGGAATGATCCTCGATGAAGTTCACGCAAGCGGTCCGGCGCTCGGCGATCTCGTTCCTGGCGCTCGCCGCCGTCATCCCGGGCCCGGCGCGCGCCAACCCGACCGTGGTGGTGGACGCCGCGAGCGGCGAGGTTCTCTACAAGGACATGGCGACGGCGCCCTGGTTCCCGGCGTCCACCACCAAGCTGATGACCACCTACGTGGCGCTGAGCAAGGTCCGCGAGGGCAAGTTGAGCCTCGACACGCCGCTGCGCGTCTCCACCTACGCGGCCAGCATGGCGCCCTCCAAGATGGGGTTCCGCCCCGGCACGCTGGTGACGCTCGACAACGCCCTGAAGATGCTGATGGTGAAGTCGCCCAACGACATCGCTGTCACCATCGCCGAGGGGATCTCGGGCTCCGTGCCGGCCTTCGCGGACGAGATGAACGCCTATGCGCAGAGGCTCGGGCTGCACGAGTCGCATTTCGTGAACCCGAACGGGCTGCCCGACCCGCAGCATTATTCCTCGGCCCGCGACATGGCCATGATCGCCCGCGGTTTGATCCAGGACTTTCCCGAACAGCACGACCTGTTCAACATCGGCGCTCTGGAGTTCGGCGGCCGGATCATCCCCAACCACAACGGGTTGCTCGGGCGCTACCCCGGCGTCGACGGCATGAAGACCGGCTACACCTGCTCGGCCGGCTACAACGTCGTCGAGAGCGCCACGCGGGGCGACAAGCGCCTGCTCGTGGTCATCATGGGGGCGCCCTCGACCAACCAGCGCAACCTCAAGGCCGTGGCGCTGTTCGAGCGATACTTCGCCAGCCCCGGCGCCGGGCTCGGCGACATCGCGGCCCTGCCGTCGAGCGACGTCGTCGAGCCGCCGGACCTGCGCGGCCAGATCTGCGGCCCCGGGCGGCACAACGCCATCGCCGAGGCCGAGGCGGAGGACGCCGCCATCGTCCTGTCGCCGGCCTCGACCGCACCGGCGGCCGCGGCCGCCCCGCTGTTCGGGCGGACCCCCGAGCGCGCCGACCTCGTCAACATGGCGGCGGCCCCCGCCACCCCGCTCAGCGGCCCGGCCGCCCTGCTGCACCCGCGCGACCCCGTCGTGCCCGTGCGGGTCTTCATCGGCCCGGCGCCCGGGTCGAGCGTGGCGGCGGTCGGCGCCATCGAGGCCCCGGCGCCGGGGCCCCGTGCGGCCTCGGCCGCCGTGGCCCAGGCTCCCGACGTCCCGGACGCGGCGGCCGGCGGCGCGGAAGCTCCCCTCGCGCTGGCGGGCGCCGCCGCGGCCCCCGCGGCCCTCGCGGCCGCCAACAAAGCGGTGAAGAGCAAGGGTCGCCTGAGCCTGCGCGCCGCCAAAGCGGCACCCGTCAAGGTCCGCGCCGCAGCTGCGCCGCGACCCGCCGTCAAGGTCGCGGCGAAGGCCCCCGCGCCCAAGCCGCGCGCCGTGGCCGCGCATGCCCCGGCGGCACATGCCGCCGCCAAGGCGCCCGCAAAATCCGCCAAGAAGAAGACGGCCTCCAAGTGAGGGCGCTTTCCAGGTGAGGGCGCTCGGCCGATGACGGCGGCCGGCGCCGACTCGGTCCCCCTCACGGTGCTGACCGGGTTCCTCGGCGCCGGCAAGACGACGTTGCTCAACCGGCTGCTGCGCGACCCCGCGCTGGCCGGCACCGCCGTGATCGTCAACGAGTTCGGCGCGGTGGGGCTTGATCACCTGCTGATCGAGGCCGCGCCGGGCGACATGCTGGTGCTGACGACGGGCTGCATCTGCTGCGCGGCCCGCGGCGACCTGCTGGCCGCCATCGAGAGCCTGGTGGAGCGCCGTCGGGCCGGCGCGCTGGCCTTCGACCGCATCGTTCTGGAGACAACGGGCCTCGCCGACCCCGGCCCCATCCTCAACGCCATCCTGCTCGGCCCGGCCCTCGCCGGGTCCGTCCACATCGCGGGCGTCGTGACGCTGGTGTCGGCCGTCGACGGCGAAGCGACGCTCGACCGCCACGACGAGGCCCGCCGGCAGGTCGCCCTGGCGGACCGCGTCCTCGTCACCAAGGCCGACCTCGCCGCCGGCGACGCGGTCGAGCGGCTCCGGACCCGCCTGGCGGCCCTCAACCCGGCGGCGCCCGTGGAGGACGCGCGGGACGCCACGGCACCCTTCGACCTCGGCCCGGCCGCGGGCTTCGCGGGCCCGGCCGTCCCGGCGGGAGGGCATCATCACCACGCCGCCGAGGCCCACATCCGCGCCGTCGTGCTGGAGGCCGGGACGGTCGACGCGGCCCGCCTCGACGGGTTCATCGCGGTGCTGCAGCGGCGGCACGGCCCGGCGCTGCTGCGCCTGAAGGGGCTCGCGGCGCTGCGCCACGACCCCGGCCGACCCGCGGTGGTGCAGGCCGTGGGCCACCTCCTCCATCCCGCGCGGTTCCTGGCCGCCTGGCCCGGACCCGAGCGGCGGACGCGGCTCGTGGCGATCCTCGACCGCGTGGATCCCGCCGAGGCCATGGGCCTGTGGGACGGGTTCTTCGGGCCGCCGGCCCTCGACCGGCCCGACGCGGCCGCGTTGATGGGCGAGGGCGGCGCGGGGCTGTTCGCCTGACGCCAAAGAACAGCCCCCGACCGGGTGGTCGAGGGCCTGTCTCGTGGTCAGTGCGGCGGCCGGATCAGTCGCCCGTGCCGGCGGTGGCCGAGAACATGTCGGCCTTACCGGGCTTGCCGTCCCAGTCCTTGCCGTCCGGGGGCGGCTCCTTCTTGACCGAGATGTTCGGCCAGGATTTCGCATATTCGGCGTTGATGCCGAGCCACTTTTCCAGGCCGGATTCGGTGTCGGGCTTGATGGCCTCGGCGGGGCATTCGGGTTCGCACACGCCGCAGTCGATGCACTCGTCGGGATGGATCACGAGCATGTTCTCACCCTCGTAGAAGCAATCCACGGGGCACACCTCGACACAGTCCATGTACTTGCACTTGATGCAGTTCTCGACGACGACGTAGGTCATATCCTGTCCTTCGGCACGCGCCCGACGATGCGGACGCGATGGCCTTGCGCGGCGCGAACCGGGGGTTCGCCATCCGCCCGTGCTAAAGATTTTGCGCCGCCCGTGCAAGCGCCGGCCCGGCGCGATGATGCCGCGCGGCGGTCAGGCGTCCTCGTCGTCCTCGCCCGCGCCGTCCTCGTCGAGGGCGTCGCCCCCCGTGGGGCGCTCGGGCCGCGGCGCGAGATCCTCGTACAGCCCCCGCGCTTCCGGCGCAGGCCCGCGCCGCTCGCCGGGCGCCATCACTTTCAGCACGCGGACGTGGCGCTCCAGCGCCACCGTGACGACGTCGCCGGGCCTGACCGACTTCGCGGCCGTCTCGACCCGCACCGAGTTGATCCGCACGTGGCCCTCGGTCACCAGCCTCGCGGCGAGCGAGCGGGTCTTCACCACGCGCGCGAACCAGAGCCACTTGTCGAGGCGCTGGCGCTGTGCGTCGGGCGGCTGACCCGCGGGGGGAGGGGCGGCGCCGGGCAAGCGGGGTCAGGACTCCTTCTTGCCGCGCTCCAGTTCGACCTTGAGCGCCATCAGCTTGGCGAAGGGCGAATTGGGATCGGGCTGACGGTCGCGCGGCGCGGGGCGCTCGGAGGAGAAACTCTGGGGACGGCCGCCGTCGCGCTGGCCCCCGTCGCGCCGCTCGTCGCGGCGGCCCTCGCCGCGCGGTGGCCCGCGGTTCTCGTCGCGGCGGCCCTCGAAGCGGGGCTTGCCGGAAGGGCGGCCGGGCGCGCCCGCCTCGCCCCCCGACCGCGGGCCGCGGTCGGGGGATGGCGCCGCCACGCCCTCGGCGGCCTGCGCCGGGGCCGGGCGGCGGTCGCCGGGTGGCCGCCCGATCGGGCCGCGGTCGAAACGCGGCGGGCGCCGGTCGTCGCGCCGCTCGGCCGGCTCGCCGGGGGGCGGGGCCGCGCCGTCGGCGGCCTGGGGGGCCGGGCCGCGGCGATCGTTCGGCCTGCTGTCGCGGCGCGGGGCGCCCCGCTCGGGGCGCCGCTGGACGTGCTGATTGGCGCGATGCGGGCGCCACACCTCGATGAGCACCGGCTCGGCCGGGGCTTCGGGCTCGGCCGGAGCCGCGGCGTCCGCGGGTTCGGCGGCGGCCGTGAGGTCCGCCGACGCTTCGACCTCCGCTGCGGCGATGTCCGGCGCCACCGTCTCCGGGGCGGGCTCGCCCGCGTCCGCCGCCGGCACGGCTTCCACGGCGTGAGGCGGCTCGCCATCGGTCACCGGGTCCGCGGCGGCCGCCACCTCCGGCGCGGTGGCCTCGGCCGCCTCGTTCTCCTCGGCGTCCGACACCGTCGCGGCCTCGGGCTCCGGCGCGGGGGGATCCGAGCGCAGCAGCCCGGTGCCGTCGACCAGCGTGCCGTCGTCGACCGGGATCTCGGCGAGGCCGGCCTCGGCCGGCGCGGGATCGTCCCGCGCGGGTTCGGCGTCGGGCGACAGGGCCTCCGCCGGGCCCTCGGCCGTCTCGGGCGCGGCCTCGCTCGGCCCGGAGCCGGCGTCGCCGGCCTCGGGAGCCGTCTCGCTCGCTTCGACCTCGCTCGCGTCGACGGAAGCCGCCTCGCCGTCCTCGGGCGCCGCGGGAGCGGCTTCGGCCGGTCTCAGCGGCACGACCGGCGCCGCGGGCAGCAGCGGCACCGTGATGGCCGGGCCGGGGCGGCGGTCGAGCACGTAGCCCAGCGCCTTCAGGATGGAGGCGAAGTCCTCGCCCGAGCAGCCGGCCAGCGAGGTCATCTGCACGGTGGTGACGAAGGCGTCGCCGTCGGCGGTGCCGGGCGGGGGCGCGCCCGGCGTCGTGCCGGGGCGATAGGCGATGGCGGGGCGGATGAGGTCGGCCAGCCGCTCCAGGATGTCGACCCGCACGGCGCGGGCGCCGCAGACGCGGAAGCCGGCCGCCCGGTAGAGGCCCTTGGGCACCTCGGGGTCGGCCGCGAAGGAGGTGCGGCCCGAGGCCGCGAGGTGCGGCACCTCGTCGAGCCCCTTGACGGTCTCGACGCCGCCGTGGCGCAGAGCCCAGAGCTGCGCCGCGAGGGCGCGCGGCGCCGGCTTCACCAGGGCCGGCAGGTAGATGTGGTAGGCGCCGAAGCGCAGGCCGAGCTTGCGCAGGGTGCCGCGCGCCGTCTGGTCGAGGCCCTTCATCTCCTCGGCGACGCGCGAGCGTTCGAGCACGCCCAGCGCCTCCGCCACCTGGAAGGCGATGCCGCGCACGATGCCCTCGAGCCCCTCGCCGGCTTCGAGCTCGAACAGCACGCCGAGGTGCTTCTTCACGTGCTGGGAGAGCCACAGGTCCAGGCGGCGCTGCACGGTCTCGAGCGCCGGGCCGGTGAGGTATTCGTCCGCGACGATGCGGGCGCGGGGGGCCAGCAGCTTGTCGCCGGCGCTGAGCTTCGCCACGGGATCGCCGAGCCAGCGGATCGTGCCGTCGTTGGCGAGCGCGAAGCTCTCGTCGACGGCCGCGGAGAAGCGGTCGGCCCGCGATTCGATCTCGCCCCCCAGCGCCTTCAGGGCGGCGGCGTTGAGCGCCCTGGCGGCCTCGCCCGCGGCCAGCGGATCGGGCGTGAACCGGAAGCCGTGCAGCTGGCCCACGTGCTGGCCTTCCACCATCACGTCGCCGCCGGCGGTGATCTCCGCTTCCAACATCGCGTTCTCTCTCAACCGCCGCATCAACACGCTCGTCCGCCTGTCGACGAAGCGCTGGGCCAGCCTGTCGTGCAGGGCGTCGGACAGCCTGTCCTCTAGCTGACGCGTGACGCCCTGCCAATGCTCGGGATCGCGCAGCCAATCGGGCCGGTTGGCGATGTACGTCAGGGTGCGGACCTGGGCGATGCGGCCCGACAGGGCGTCGATGTCGCCCTCCGTCCGGTCGTAGAGACCCACTTGGCCGCCGAACCAGTCGTCCGGCACGTGGCCGGCCCGCACCACGTAGCCGTAGAGCGCCAGCGCGAGCTCGGCGTGGGCCGCCGGCGACAGCTTGCGGTAGTCGGGCACCTGGCACACGTCCCACAGCCGGGCGACGTCGGCGCGGGTCTTGGCGGCGCGGCGCACGGCCTCGTCCCGGGCCGCGATGTCCAGCACCATCACGTCCTCGGCGAGGGGGGCGCGCGTGAGGCCGTGCTCGTTCGGGAACACCTCCAGCGAGGCCTGGAGCGTCGCGATCGTGGAGAAGTCGAGGTCCGAGTTGCGCCACTGCAGCGTGGCGATCGGGTCGAAGCGGTGGTCCTCCAGGGCCTCGACGAGGTCCTCCTCGAAGCCCGGGCAGCGGCCCGTGGTGCCGAAGGTGCCGTCCTTGACGTGGCGCCCGGCCCGCCCGGCGATCTGCCCGATCTCGGCGGGGTTGAGGCGGCGGTACTGCCAGCCGTCGAACTTGCGCTCGCCCGCGAAGGCCACATGGTCGACGTCGAGGTTCAGCCCCATGCCGATGGCGTCGGTGGCCACGAGGTAGTCGACGTCGCCGCTCTGGTACAGGGCGACCTGGGCGTTGCGGGTGCGGGGCGAGAGCGCGCCCAGCACCACGGCGGCGCCGCCGCGCTGGCGGCGGATCAGCTCGGCGATGGCGTAGACCTCGTCGGCCGAGAAGGCCACGATGGCGCTGCGGTGGGGCAGCCGCGACAGCTTCTTCTCGCCCGCGAAGGTGAGCTTCGACAGCCGCGGCCGGTTGACGATCGTCACGCCCGGCAGGAGCCGCTCGATCATGCGCTGCATGGTTGAGGCGCCGAGCACCAGCGTCTCGTCGAGGCCGCGCCGGTGCAGCAGCCGGTCGGTGAAGACATGGCCGCGGTCGAAGTCGGCGCAGAGCTGGATCTCGTCGATGGCCACGAAGCTGACGTCGAGGTCGCGCGGCATGGCCTCGACCGTGCAGACCCAGTAGCGCGGGTGCTTCGGCTTGATCTTCTCCTCGCCGGTGATCAGCGCGACCTGGTCGGCCCCCACCTTCTCCAGCACGCGGCCGTAGACCTCGCGTGCCAGGAGGCGCAGCGGCAGCCCGATGATGCCCGAGGGGTGGGACAGCATCCGCTCGATGGCGAAATGGGTCTTGCCGGTGTTGGTGGGGCCGAGGATGGCCGTGACGGTGCGGGCCCGCACCTGATCGCGGATCCCGGCGAGCGATCCCGCGAAGGCGCCGTGTGCGGGACGGTTCTGATGATCCATCGGCAGCGGCCGGGCCTCGACGATCGATGAACTGAGACCGTTCGATCCCGGCTCGTGAGCCGGGACCCGCTCCGCAGGCGCGGCCCGAGGGGGCCGGCACCGTTCATGTCAGCGGGTCGACCCCGGAAATCAAGGCGTGGCTCAGCGCGCGCCCGCGGCCTTGACGGGCGGCCCGAACGACACCTCGTTGGCCTCGATCGTCACCATGCCGATCATGCTCATCACGGCGACGCGGTAGGGGAATACGAAGCGCGTGCCGCCGAGCGGCGCCAGCCAGGTCTCCATGTCCTTGTTGTCGATCATGAACTTGTTGACGGGCCGGTCCGGCCGGTAGCCCGAGATCGGCTGGTAGCGGGCCGCGCAGACCGCCACCGGCCCCGTATAGGCGGGGGACGCCACCTGCTGCACCCGCTTGAAGGTGAGCGCCACGTTGAAGCGCACGCCCCCGTCGAAGAGCGGCAGGGTGCGGTCGCAGGCCGCGGGGCCGATGATCTCGCCCGTGCCCGGCACCGGCATGATGAACGAGCTCATCGGGTCGATGATGTTGCGCCGGTCGCCCGGCGACACCGGGATGCGGTCCGGCGTCTGCACGTAGGGCGGGGTGATCTCGACCTGCGTGGCGGCGCCGCGCTCCTCCGCCATGCGGATGGTGAGGACGTAATGGGGCGTGCCGGCGGTGGCCGCGAAGCCGGCCGGCGTCACCCGCCCGTCCTTGACCTGGCCCGTGGCCGTCACCGCGCCCTTGGTGTCGACGATGACGCCGGCGAGGCCGGTGAGCTTGCCGGTGCCCTGGAGCCTGTAGTCCCTGGCCGCGAGCGTGCCGTCGACCGTGGCGCTGCCGATCGGCAGGCCGATCAGGGTGACGCCGTAGCGCAGGCGGATGGGCGTGGGGTCGGGCGCGGCGGCCGGGGCGGCGCCGCCCGGGAGCGCCGCACTCGCCAGCATCAAAATCGCGAGGCCGGCGGCCGGGAAGGGGCTTCTCATCGGGTGACCATGGTGAGGGCCGCGCGGGGGACTGGCCCCGGCGCCTGCCGGATCGGACTTGCCCCAGGGTTAACGCGCGGAGCTTGCCCCAGCAAAGCGGCTTCTTTCGGTCGGGACGCCGTGCCACGCCCCGGGGCCGCGGCCTTGCAAGCCCCTCGCCCCCACCATACGTCCGATCCCGACCATCCGGAGACGTCGATGCCCCACGGGAACGAGCCGAGCCAGCCCTTCCACGCCACCACGATCCTGCTCGTGAAGAAGGGCGGGCTGACGGTGATCGGTGGCGACGGCCAGGTGTCGTTCGGCCAGACCGTGATGAAGTCCACGGCCCGCAAGGTGCGGCGGCTGTCGAAGGGCCAGGTCATCGCGGGCTTCGCGGGCGCCACGGCCGACGCCTTCACGCTGTTCGAGCGGCTCGAAACCAAGCTCGACCAGTTCCCCGGCCAGCTCATGCGGGCCTGCGTCGAGCTCGCCAAGGACTGGCGCACCGACCGCTACCTCAGGCGCCTCGAAGCCATGATGCTGGTGGCGGATGCCGGCACGGCCCTGGTCCTGACCGGCACGGGCGACGTGCTGGAGCCCGAGGCGGGCGAGCACGGCTCGGTGGCGGCCATCGGCTCGGGCGGCAACTACGCGCTCGCGGCCGCCCGCGCCCTCATCGACACCGACCTGCCGGCCGAGGCGGTGGTGCGCAAGGGCATGAAGATCGCCGCCGAGATCTGCATCTACACCAACGACAACCTCGTCGTCGAAACCATCGGCGGCTGAGCGGGGCATTCCAGATATGACGGACTTTTCACCCCGCGAGATCGTGTCCGAGCTCGACCGGCACATCATCGGCCAGAACGACGCCAAGCGCGCCGTGGCCATCGCGCTGCGCAACCGCTGGCGGCGCCTGCAGCTCACCGGCACGATGCGCGACGAGGTGCTGCCCAAGAACATCCTGATGATCGGCCCCACGGGCTGCGGCAAGACCGAGATCTCGCGCCGGCTCGCCAAGCTCGCGGGCGCGCCCTTCCTCAAGGTGGAGGCCACGAAGTTCACCGAGGTCGGCTACGTGGGCCGCGACGTCGAGCAGATCGTGCGCGACCTCGTCGAGATCGGCATCGGTCTCGTCAAAGACGCCAAGAAGAAGGACGTCGAGGCCAAGGCGCATCTCGCGGCCGAGGAGCGCCTGCTCGACGCGCTGGTGGGCGAGAAGGCCTCGCCGGCGACCCGCGACTCGTTCCGCAAGAAGCTGCGCTCCGGCGAGCTCGACGACAAGGAGGTCGAGATCGAGGTGGCGGCCGCCGGCCCCACCCTCCCGATGATGGAGCTGCCCAACATGCCGGGCGCCTCCATCGGGGCGATCTCGATCGGCGACATCTTCGGCAAGATGGGCGGCGCGCGCACCAAGCCCCGCCGCACCACCGTGAAGGAGGCGCACGCGCCCCTCTTCGCCGAGGAGAGCGAGAAGCTGCTCGACCCCGAGGCCGTGACCCGGCAGGCGATCCACGAGGTCGAGAACAACGGGATCGTCTTCCTCGACGAGATCGACAAGATCTGCGCGCGGGACGGGCGCGGCGGCGACGGCGGCATCTCGCGCGAGGGCGTGCAGCGCGACCTCCTGCCGCTCATCGAGGGCACCACGGTCGCCACCAAGCACGGGCCGGTGAAGACCGACCACATCCTGTTCATCGCCTCGGGCGCGTTCCACGTCTCGAAGCCCTCCGACCTCCTGCCGGAGCTCCAGGGCCGCCTGCCGATCCGGGTGGAACTCGCGGCCCTCACCGAAGAGGACTTCCGCCGCATCCTGACCGAGACCGAGGCTTCGATCATCAAGCAATATGTGGCGCTGATGGAGACCGAGGGGCTGACGCTGGCCTTCGACCCCGAGTCGATCGACGAGCTCGCGCGCGTGGCCGTCGAGGTCAATTCCACGGTGGAGAACATCGGGGCGCGGCGGCTCCAGACCGTGATGGAGCGCGTGCTCGACGACATCAGCTTCACGGCCTCGGACCGCTCCGGCCATTCCGTGACGGTGACGCGCGACTACGTGAAGAAGAACGTCGGCGACCTCGCCAAGAACGCCGACCTGTCGCGCTTCATCCTGTGACGGGTGAGTTCCCCTTCTCCCGCCCGCGGGAGAAGGGGAACTTTCCTACGCCCGCGCCGAGACGAACCAGCACTGTGCCCCGAGCCGGATGCCCTCGGGCCTGTCGACCGCCGCCAGCGCTTCCGCCACGGCCCCCTCGGCCGCCGCTCGCTGCTCCTCCGTGCCGGTCCCGAGCGCCCGCGACACGGGGCCGACCTGCACGGTGAAGCGCATCGCGTCCTTCACCTCGCTGCTACGGCCCAAGGTGAGGTCGGCATCGAAGGGCTCGACCGCGACATCCGAGAAGCCCGCGAGGCCGAGGATGCGGCGCACGCGCCCGGGGTCCGCGAAGGCGAAGGGGCCGGGCGCCTCGGGGTCGGTCTCCTCCTGCGGGGGCAGGTGGGGCAGGGCGGCCGCGTAGGGCACGGCGAACCAGGGGTTCGTCGCGAAGGGCCGCCAGCAGGCGAAGAACAACCGGCCGCCCGGCTTCAGCGCCCGGTGGATGTTGATGAAGGCCTCGGCCGGCGCGTCGAAGAACATCACCCCGAAGCGCGAGAAGGCGAGGTCGACCGAGCCCGGCGCGAAGGGGTGGGCGGCGGCGTCGGCTTCCAGCACCGCGGCCTGATCCAGTCCCGCCGCGGCGATGCGGTGCCCCGCCACCGCCAGCATCGGCGCCGACACGTCGATGCCCGTGACGCTGCCGAGCGAGCCTACAGCCGAGGCCAGCGCCAACACGGTGTCGCCGCAGCCGCAGCCGACGTCGAGCACGTGGTCGCCGCGCCGCGCGGCGGCCGCCATCACCGCGGCTTCGGTGATCGGGGCGAAGAGCGCGTCGAGCCGATCCTGGAGCCGGGCCCACTTGTCGCCGTTCACGCCGTTCCAGTAGGCGACCTGGTCGGCGTTGGGAGCGGTATCCAGGGCAGTCCCGCCTCGGTCAGGCATCGACATAGTCCGCCACGCAGGTCGGTTCGGGCGGCACGACTCCGTCCTCCCGCATCCCATCGAGGTGAAGCCCGATGGCCTCGCGCATCTCGCGTTCGACCTCGGCCACCGTCTCGCCCGTCGCCACGCAGCCCGGCAGATCCGGCACATGGGCCGAATAGTTCCCGTCCGCCTTCTCGATCACGATGGCGTAGCGCATTCACTCGGCTCGATGTCTTCGCGCAGCATCGCGTTCACGAGATCATCGAGCGTCACACCCTGACGCTCGGCTTTTGCCGTCAGCACAGCCCGCACGTCGGCGTCGAGGTGGATGGGTGGGATCGACGTCGCGCCTTCCCGGAAGAAGCGACCCCGTTCGGCCCGTGAGGGATCGTATTCGTCCTTCACGGAGCGCCGACGTCGACGGCCCGATCCGGGGCGACGCTCCTCACTCCGGCAGCACCCGCACCGCCCCGCGCGACGCGCTGGTCGTCAGGGCCGCATAGGCCTTGAGGGCGGTCGTCACCTTGCGCTTCCTCACCTCCGCGGGCTTGAACCCGCGCTCGGCCATCGCGGCGCGCCGGCGCGCCAGCTCGGCGTCCGGCACGTCGAGGTGGATCGAGCGGTTCGGGATGTCGATGGCGATGCGGTCGCCCTCCTCCACCAGCGCGATCGTGCCGCCCTCGGCGGCCTCGGGCGACACGTGGCCGATCGACAGGCCGGAGGATCCGCCCGAGAAGCGGCCGTCCGTCACCAGCGCGCAGAGCTTCCCCAGGCCCTTCGACTTCAGGTAGCTCGTCGGATACAGCATCTCCTGCATGCCGGGGCCGCCGCGCGGGCCCTCGTAGCGGATCAGCACCACCTGGCCGGCCGTCACGCGGCCCGTCAGGATGGCGTCGACCGCCGAATCCTGGCTCTCGAAGACCCGCGCCGTGCCGTCGAAGACGAGGTTCGACGGGTCGACGCCCGCGGTCTTCACGATGCAGCCCTCCTCGGCGAGGTTGCCGTAGAGCACCGCCAGCCCGCCGTCCTGGCTGAAGGCGTGGGCCTTGTCGCGGATGACGCCGCCCGCGCGGTCGGTGTCGAGGTCCTCGTAGCGGCGGCTCTGGCTGAAGGCCACCTGGGTCGGCACGCCGCCGGGTGCCGCGCGGAAGAAGTCCCGCACCGTCTCGCTCTCGGTCCGCACGACGTCCCAGCGGTCGAGGGCGGCGCCGAGCGATTCCGCGTGGATCGAGCCGCAGTCGGCGTGGATCAGCCCGGCGCGGTCGAGCTCGCCCAGGATGCCCATGATGCCGCCGGCGCGGTGCACGTCCTCCATGTGGACGTCGCTCTTGGCGGGCGCGACCTTGCACAGGCAGGGCACGCGGCGCGACAGCCGGTCGATGTCCGACATGGTGAAGGGCACCTCGCCCTCGTGCGCCGCGGCGAGGAGGTGCAGCACCGTGTTGGTCGACCCGCCCATGGCGATGTCGAGCGTCATGGCGTTCTCGAAAGCCGCGAAGGACGCGATCGAGCGCGGCAGCACGCTCATGTCGTCCTGCTCGTAGTGCCGGCGCGTCGCGTCGACGATGAGGTGGCCGGCCTCGACGAAGAGGCGGCGCCGGTCCGCGTGGGTGGCGAGCGTCGAGCCGTTGCCCGGCAGCGCCAGACCCAGCGCCTCGGTGAGGCAGTTCATGGAGTTGGCCGTGAACATGCCCGAGCAGGAGCCGCAGGTCGGGCAGGCCGAGCGCTCGATGGTCTCGACCTCGGCGTCCGTCATCGTGTCGTCGGCGGCCGCCACCATGGCGTCGACGAGGTCGAGCGCCTTCAGCGTGCCGCGCAGGTTGACCTTGCCGGCCTCCATCGGGCCGCCCGAGACGAAGACGCTCGGGATGTTCAGGCGCAGGCTCGCCATCAGCATGCCGGGCGTGATCTTGTCGCAGTTCGAGATGCACACCATGGCGTCCGCGCAATGGGCGTTGACCATGTATTCGACGCTGTCGGCGATGACCTCGCGCGAGGGCAGGCTGTAGAGCATGCCGTCGTGGCCCATGGCGATGCCGTCGTCGACCGCGATGGTGTTGAACTCCTTGGCGACGCCGCCGGCGGATTCGATCTCGCGGGCGACGAGCTGGCCCAGGTCCTTCAGGTGCACGTGGCCGGGGACGAACTGGGTGAAGCTGTTCACCACCGCGATGATGGGCTTGCCGAAGTCCCCGTCCTTCATGCCGGTCGCGCGCCACAGGCCGCGGGCGCCCGCCATGTTGCGGCCGTGGGTCGTCGTGCGGGAACGATAGGGAGGCATCGGCGGCTCGCGGGATGGGCGAAGGGGATGGAATTGCGGGCGGTTCTAGACCTCCGCGCCCCCGGCGCCAAGGCGAAAGGCGAGTCCCGCCGCGGCGGCGAGGCGGTTGAAGTGCCGGGCCGTCCGTCCCACTCTCAAAGCCAGGGGACGGGCCGGCGCGGCCCGCCCCGCGCGTGGATGTCCGCCATGATCCCCTTCTCCGTCCTCGACCTGTGCCCCGTGCCCGACGGCTCCGACGCCGGCACGGCCCTGCGCAACGCCCGCGACCTCGCCCAACACGCCGAGCGCTGGGGCTACGGCCGCTACTGGCTCGCCGAGCACCACAACATGGTGGGCATCGCCAGCGCCGCCACCTCGGTCGTGGCGGGCTACGTGGCCGAGGCGACCTCGACCATCCGGGTGGGGGCGGGCGGCATCATGCTGCCGAACCACGCGCCCCTCGCCATCGCCGAGCAGTTCGGCACGCTGGCGACGCTCTACCCGGGCCGCATCGACCTCGGCCTCGGCCGCGCGCCGGGCTCGGACGGCATCACGGCCCGGGCGCTCCGGCGCAACCTATCGGACGCCGACACCTTCCCGCGCGACGTGCTGGAGCTCCAGCATTACTTCGGGCCCGCCGAGCCCGGCCAGCCGGTGCGGGCCGTGCCGGGGCAGGGGCTCGACGTGCCGCTGTTCATCCTGGGTTCCAGCACCTACGGGGGGCAGCTCGCCGCGGCGCTCGGGCTGCCGCACGCCTTCGCGTCCCATTTCGCGCCGGCGCAGATGCGGGACTCGGCCGCGGCCTACCGGCGCGATTTCCAGCCCTCGGCGCAGCTCGCCCGGCCTCATATGATGTTCTGCCTCAACGTGACGGCGGCCGACACGGACGCGGAGGCGGCGCGGCTCTTCACCTCGGTCGAGCAGCAGTTCATCAACCTGCGCCTCGGCACGCCCGGCAAGCTGCCGCGGCCGATCTCCGATCCCGGCCACGCCTGGGGCCCGCGCGAGAGCATGGTCCTCCGGAGCGCGCTGTCCGAGGCCATCGTGGGGTCGCGCGACACGGTGCGGCGCGGGCTCGACGCCTTCGTGGCCGAACATCGGCCGGACGAGCTGCTGATCACCGCCATGGTGCACGACCACGCGGCCCGGCTCCGCTCCTTCGAGATCGTGGCGGACGTCGCCGACGCGCTGCGGAGGCCGGCGCCGATGTCGGACGCGGCCTGACCCCCGGGCCGGCCGCCGGGGCGATCAGTCGAACCGGTCCCAGCCGCTCATGCCCAGGCGCTGCTGCGGGGTGAAGCGGGCCTTGTAGGCCATCTTGCGCGAGCCCTCGACCCAGTAGCCGAGGTAGACGTGCGGCAGGCCGAGCGCCCTAGCGCGGGCGATGTGGTCGAGGATCATGTGGGTGCCGAGCGACCGGTCCGTCTGCTCGGGATCGTAGAACGAGTAGACCATGGACAGGCCGTCGGCCAGCATGTCGGTCAGGCTCATGGCCACCAGCGGCCCCTGGCCGCGCTTGGTGATGGCGGTGTCGGGCCCGTGCCGGCGGTATTCCACGAGCTTGGTCTGCACGTGCGAGTCCTCGACCATCATGGCGAAGTCGAGGATGCTCATGTCGGCCATGCCGCCCTCGCCGTGGCGCGCCCCGAGATAGGTGCGGAACAGCGCATATTGCTCGGTGGTGGGCTTGGAATCGACCGGGAAGGACACGAGGTCCGCGTTGCGCGCCGACACGCGCCGGAAGCTCTTGCCGGGCTCGAACTCGTCCACCAGCACCCGCACCGACACGCAGGCCCGGCAGGTCTCGCAGGCCGGCCGGTAGGCGATGGTCTGCGAGCGGCGGAAGCCCGACTGGGTCAGCGCGTCGTTGATGGCGCCGGCGCGGCGGCCGATCAGGTGGGTGAACACCTTCCGCTCGAGCCGGTTCGGCAGGTAGGGGCAGGCGGAGGGCGCCGTGAGGTAGAACTGCGGCGCGTCGCGCGGTTCCCGCGTCAAGCCGGCCTCTCCCCCGCGGCGCCGCGGCTGGTTCGACGATCGATCATGGCCCGTGGCTCTTCCCCACTCCCCGCCGACGCCCGTTCACGGACGGCGCACGACGATGACGCCTGACAGCATATCATGCAGGCAGCGCTTGTCCGCAGTGAACAGCGAAACGAGCAGGATCGGCGGCACGGTCCACGAGAAATAGAACAGGACGGCGTGCAACGCCGCATTGATGAAGGGGACGCGCGCACCGGTCGCATCCATCCGCAGCTCCAGGCCGCAGAGCCGCATGCCCGGCGTCGCCATGGACGGACCCGAGACCGTCAGGCCGTTGTAGAAGAACGCCACGAAGGGGAACAGCGGCGGCAGGATCACCAGCGACAGGCCGAAGGTCAGCACCAGCAGGGCGAGCCACAGGCCGAAGGCCGCGATCGACACCAGCACGAGGTCGAGCGCCACGGCCGTGACGCGCCGCCGCCGCACGCCGTCGAGCGCGCCCCAGGGCAGGCCCGCGCGGCCGGCCGGCGCCACGCCGCGGGGTGTCGTCGTATAGGCCATGGCGGGCGTCCCTCGTCGGATCTTCCGGCAAGTTGGGGCCGCGGTGCCTCGCCCGCAAGCCCGCCGCGCGGCGGGCGTCACCGGAAGCGCCGCGCCGCGGGCTCGCGCGTGCCGAACAGCCCGCCCGGCCGCACCACGAGCACGGCTACCAGCAGGACGTCGATGGCGAGGTCGCGGTCGGCGATCGGCAGGTAGGCCGACCAGAGCGCCTCGGCCGCCGCGATGCCGACCCCGCCCAGGAAGGCGCCGGGCACCGAGCCGATGCCGCCCAGGATGGCCGCGATGAGGGCCTTCAGGCCCAGCCCCGTCGTGTAGTCGAAGCCGATCCCGCCGTAGTGCAGCGTGACCCCGGCCCCCGCCGCCCCGACCAGGGCGGTGGCGAGCGCGGCCGTGCGCAGCGACAGGCCCCGCGGGTCGACCCCCATCAGGGCGGCGGCCAGCGGATCGTCGGCGGCGGCGCGCCAGTCCCGGCCGAAGCGCGTGCAGCGGAACACCAGCAGCAGCGCCGCCGAGGCCGCGCCGGCTCCGGACGCGAGCAGCAGCGCCATCGGCGTGACGGTCAGGATGAAGGCGCCCGCGCGGGCGAGGCGGAGGGGCTCGGCCAGCACGGGCGCGACCCAGTGGGGCTGCGGCCCCGCGGCGAGCCGCAGATACTCGCGCAATACCAGCGCCACGCCGACGGTCGCCACGAGCCCCTGCTGCCCGCTCGACCGTCGCAGCCGCCACATCACCAGCCGTTCCGCCACCGCGCCGTGGATCGCCGCCGCCCAGACGCCCAGGGCCAGGGCCGACATCAGCACGGCCCCGGCCGGTCCCTCGCCCGCCGCGGCGGCGCCCACCACCGCGGCGAGGCCGCCCACGGCGGCGATCTCGCCGAAGTGGAGGCTGATCCGGCCGTAGAGGCCGTAGACCAGCGAATAGGCGGCCGCCAGCAGGCCGTAGACGGCGGCGTCGGGCAGGGCGTCGAGGAGCTGTTGGGCGAGATAGGCGGCGCCGAAGGGCAGGGCCGGCAGCGGCGCCTCGGCCTCGCCGGGGCCGGGATCGGCCGCCTCCGCCGCCTCCGAGCCGAGCCAGAAGCGCTGGAGGACGAACAGGTGCGTCGCGTCGACCGGGCCGGAGGCCGTGACGAGCGAGACCGGTTCGGGGCGTGGACCCCGGCCCCGGAACCGGCACTCCAGCCAGGGCAGCCGGACGTCGGGGTCCTCGGGGACGAGGTCGAGCCGGACGCCCGACAGCCCGTCCGCGGCGGGCCGCAGCGGGGCCTGCCCCGTCACGCGCAGGCGCACCGGCAGCGCCAGGCCCGCGGCCGCGATGCGGCAGACCGTCGCCTGGTCCCGGTCGGCCGTGCGGGCGCAGCCCGCCAGGGTCAGGGCCGCCGCGGCGAGAGCCACGAAGGCGGGACGGCGGAGGACGTCAGCGCCTCTCGTTGAGCTGCTCCGCCATCCGCGGGGCGAAATAGGTCATGACCCCGTCGGCGCCCGCGCGCTTGAAAGCCACGAGGCTCTCGGCCATGGCGCGGTCGCCGTCGAGCCAGCCGTTGGCGGCCGCGGCCTGGATCATCGCGTATTCGCCCGACACCTGGTAGGCGAAGGTCGGCACGCCGAACCGCGCCTTCACGCGGCTCACCACGTCGAGGTAGGGCAGGCCGGGCTTCACCATCACCATGTCGGCGCCCTCGCCGAGGTCGAGCTCCACCTCGCGCAGCGCCTCGGCGCCGTTGCAGGGGTCCATCTGGTAGGTCTTCTTGTCGCCGATCAGCGCCGCCGCGGTGCCGATCGCGTCGCGGAACGGGCCGTAGAAGGCCGAGGCGTATTTGGCCGCGTAGCTCATGATCTGCACGTCCTCGAAGCCCTCGGCGTCGAGGCCAGACCGGATGGCGCCGACGCGCCCGTCCATCATGTCGGAGGGCGCGATGATGTCGGCCCCGGCCCGCGCCTGGACCAGCGCCTGCTCGACCAGCACGCGCACGCTCGGGTCGTTGACGATGCGGTGGCCGTCGAGCAGCCCGTCGTGGCCGTGGCTCGTGTAGGGGTCGAGCGCCACGTCGGTGAGGAGGCCGAGTTCGGGCACCTCGCGCTTGATGGCCCGGCAGGCGCGGCAGACGAGGTTGGTGTCGCGCAGGGCCTCCGACCCGCGGGGATCGCGCAGGCCCGGCTCCGTGTAGGGGAACAGCGACAGCACCGGGATGCCGAGCCGCGCCGCCCGCACGGCCGCCCGCACGGCCTCGTCCACCGACAGCCGCTCCACCCCCGGCATGGAGGCGACGGACTCGCGCCGCCCCTCGCCGTCCGTGACGAAGATCGGCCAGATCAGGTCGTCCACCGTCAGGACGTGCTCGCGCACCAGGCGGCGCGACCAGTCGGCCTTGCGGTTGCGGCGCGGGCGATGGACGAGGCCCAGGCCCGGGGCAGGCGGCGGGGCGACGGCGGGTTCGGCCGGGGACGGGCCCGCAAAACGTGGATCCATGGCTGGGGGATGCTGTCCGTGTCGGTCGATTGAGGCTATCACGGCCTCCGCCCGGCCGGAAGTTCGGCGGCGGACCGGGCGCCGCGGCAGCACCGGCCCCGGCGTCTCGCGCGCCCCCCCGAGATGACGGTTTCAACCGCGGCCGAGGCCGCTCGACCCGGGAGTCGCACCCCCATGCAGAGGTCCACCGCGAAGCGACGGGTCGCGACGGCCGCTCCCCAGGCCGCCATCGCGCTGAAGCAGCCGGGCGGCCGCGACGACCGGACGCGCCTCGGCTTCGCGCTGGTGCTCTTCATGCGCGTCACGGCCGCGATCTGGATCGCCCAGGGCCTGCTGCAGTGGGGCGCGGTGCTCGGCACGGGCCCGGGTGGGGTGAGCCCCTTCTCGGCCCTGGCGCCCGCCGCCATGGCGGCGGCCGTGTTCTTCGCGGTGGTGGATTTCATCGCCTCCGTGGGCCTGTGGCTCGCCGCGCCCTGGGGCGGGGTGATCTGGCTCGTCGCCGTGGGGGCGCAGATCCTCGTGCTCGTGGTCATGCCGGGCTTCTTCGATCATCCCCTCGTGACCGGCCTCGTCGACGTCGGGCTGATGGCCGGCTACCTCGCCCTCGTCTGGTTCGCCGCCCAGGCCGAGGACGCCGAGGGCTGACCCTCGCTCTCCCCGCTCCGTCGTGCTTTCCCAAGTCTAAATCGGGGTCGGTTCCAGTGAAGCTGGGGATAACTTCGAGCTCGGGAAGTCTCGCCTCAATCGACTTGAATCCGATCGGCCGACACCCAGGCATCGCGGGATTCAGTTTCGATTGAACATAAGAAGTAAACCCCACATTCAGTCTGTCGCTTAAACTCGTCTTCATGGCCCGGCCGTAACTTCGCCCTACAGCAAAGCGGTCGGAGAGCCGGTCCGCGGGGTCAGACAGACGGGGCGTGGGATGACGAAGGCCATGAAGATCGAAGCCGCCCAGGAACGGGACGAGCGTTTGAACGACGTTCGCCCGGTCTATCTCGAATCGCTCACCCTGGTGGAGCGCCTGCACCGCCGCCTGCTCGACGTCATCAAGGACGAGTTCGACCGCCGCGGGCGCGGCGACGTCAACGCCGTCCAGGCGCTGCTGCTCTACAACATCGGCGACAAGGAGCTGACGGCCGGCGAGCTGCGCACCCGCGGCTACTACCTCGGCTCGAACGTGTCGTACAACGTGAAGAAGCTCGTCGAGACCGGCTTCCTGCATCACGCCCGCTCGCGCATCGACCGCCGCTCGGTCCGCATCAGCCTGACCGAGAAGGGGACCGAGGTCCACACGGTGGTGGCGGCGCTCTACGAGAAGCACGTTCTGACCGTGGAGCAGATCGGCGGCATCTCCTCGGACGAGTTCTCCCGCGTCAACCAGGCCCTGGTCCGCCTGGAGCGCTTCTGGACCGACCAGATCAAGTACCGCCTGTGACGCGATCCGCGTCCTCCATCCACACCGGGGGGCGCGCGGGACGCTTCGCCGGGGCCGAACAACTTGTGTTCGGGGGGGCGCGCGCCTAGGTTCCGTCCCATGGAAGCGGGGGCGGCGGCACGGCCGCGACGCCGTGGAGGTTCGCTATGGGTGGAATGAGCATCTGGCACTGGATCATCGTGGGCGGCGTGATGCTGCTCCTGTTCGGTGGCAAGGGCAAAGTGTCGGACCTGATGGGCGACTTCGCCAAGGGCATCAAGTCCTTCAAGAAGGGCATGGCGGACGACGACGAGGCGGTGAAGCCGACCGTCGTGGCCGAGCCCGTGCGCCCGCTGGGCGAGACGGTGCGGCCCGCCGACCCGCTGCGCACCATCGACCACCGCCCCGTCGGCGGCGTCGAGACCACCACGGACAGCCGCCGCGTCGGCTGATCGGCATCGGCCGCCGCCCGGCGGCCCTGCGTCCGACCCCGCGTCCCGAGCCGCATCCGGCTCGGGCGCCTTTCCGCGCCGCGGGTGACGGCCCTCGCCGCCGCCGCGAGACCCCGCTCGAGCCCCCGGATCCATGTTCGACTTCGACGCGAGCAAGCTGCTGATCATCGGCGTCGTGGCGCTGATCGTGATCGGCCCCAAGGATCTGCCGCGCGTGCTCCGGCAGGTCGGCCAGATGGTGGGCAAGCTGCGCCGCATGGCGGGCGAGTTCCAGGGCCAGTTCATGGACGCCATGAAGGAGGCCGACCTCCAGGACCTGCGCAACGAGGTCAACAAGCTCAAGGACACGGCCTCGCTCGACGTTGCCTTCGACCCCGTCCACGACGTGAGGAGCGAGCTGAGCAAGGCGGTCGGCGGCACGTCGGTGCCGCTCGCCTCCCCGGCCACCGCGCCCGTCGCCGAGCCCGCCGTGGCCGAGATGGTCGGCGTCGCCCTGCCGGGGCCGGCCGACACCCCCGCCCTCCTCGGGGCGGCGCCGGCCGCGGAGCAGGGTCCGGTCGTCCTCGAAGCCGTCGAGCCCGCCCACCACACGCCGGCCGTGTCGGCCGGGGCCGTCCACGCGGTCGAGGCCGCGGCGCCCGATGCCGCCGATGCCGTCCGGCGCCGCCGCGTCGTGGTGCCGAAGCGCCGCCCGCCCGGCGACCGGTCGACCGCCCCCGTCCCGGCCGGCCGCGGCCGCGCCATCCTCCCCCCGCGGCGTGAACCGACATGAACCAGCACGTCGACGACATCGAGGCGTCCAAGGCGCCGCTGATCGAGCACCTGATCGAGCTGCGCTCCCGCCTCATCAAGGCGCTCGCCGCCTTCCTCGTGGCGTTCCTGTTCTGCTTCTACTTCTCCCACGGCATCTACAACATCCTGGTCGAGCCCTACGTGGGGGTCGTCGGCGCCGAGAAGGCGACGCTGATCGCCACGCATTTCCTCGAACAGTTCTACACCAACCTCAAGCTGTCGATGTTCGGCGCCGCCTTCCTGGCCTTCCCGATCATCGCCACGCAGGTCTACATGTTCGTGGCGCCGGGCCTCTACCGGACGGAGCGGCGCGCCTTCCTGCCCTATCTCGTGGCGACCCCGGTGTTCTTCTTCCTGGGCGGGCTGCTGGTCTACTTCATCGTGATGCCGCTGCTGATCCAATTCTCCGTGCACCAGCTCCAGGCGCCGGCGCCGGGGCAGGCGACGATCGAACTCCTGCCCAAGGTCAGCGAATACCTGTCGCTCATCACCACGCTGATCTTCGCCTTCGGCATCGCCTTCCAACTGCCCGTGATCCTCACCCTGCTGGGCCAGATCGGCATCATCGACTCGGCCTTCCTGCGCGAGAAGCGCCGCTACGCCATCGTCGTGGTGGTGGTGGCGGCCGCCATCCTGACGCCGCCCGACGTCATCTCCATGTGCTCGCTTGCGCTGCCCATGCTGCTTCTCTACGAAGGCGCCATCATCGCCGTGCGGACGATGGAGAAGCGCGCCCGCGCGAATCCCGGCGCCTCGGTCTGATCGAGGACCTCTGTCCGCCGAGGATGTGGCGGAGCCGTTCATGTTCGACATCAGGTGGATACGCGACAATTCCGCGGCCTTCGACGAGGGCCGCGCCGCGCGCGGCCTGCCGCCCCTGAGCGCCACGCTCGCGTCCCTCGACGACCGCCGCAAGTCCGCCATCCTCCGCCTCCAGGCCGTGCAGGAGCGCCGCAACGCCGTCGCCAGGGAGATCGGCCAGGCGCTCGGGCGCAAGGACGCCGACACCGCCGATCGCCTCAAGGCCGAGGTGGCGAGCCTGAAGCTGGACGCGCCGGCGCTCGAAGCGGAGGACCGCGACGCCACGGCGGCGCTCGACGCCGCCCTCTCCGAGATCCCCAACCTCCCCGACGCGGACGTGCCCCGGGGCGAGGACGAGCACGGCAACGTCGAGCTCAAGCGCTCGGGCCAGCGCCCCGCCTTCCCGGACGGATACGTCCCGCTGGAGCATTTCGCCCTCGGCGAGGCGCTCGGCCTCATGGATTTCGACGCCGCCGCGAAGATGTCGGGCGCGCGCTTCGTGGTGCTGAAGGGCGCCCTGGCGCGCCTGCACCGCGCCCTCGGCCAGTACATGATCGACATGCATGTCGACCGCCACGGCTACGAGGAGGTCGCGCCCCCCGCGCTGGTGCGCGACGCCGCCCTGTTCGGCACCGCGCAACTGCCGAAGTTTCGCGACGACCAGTTCCGCGCCGGCGCCGAGCACTGGCTGATCCCGACCGCCGAGGTGCCGCTCACCAATCTCGCGCGCGAGCGGGTGATCGACGAGCGCGACCTCCCGCTGCGCTTCACGGCGCTGACGGATTGCTTCCGCTCCGAGGCGGGCTCGGCCGGGCGCGACACGCGCGGCATGATCCGCCAGCACCAGTTCGCCAAGGTCGAGATGGTGTCGGTCACGGCGCCGGAGGCCTCGGCCGAGGAGCACGAGCGCATGACCCGCGCGGCCGAGGACGTGCTGGAGGGGCTGGGCCTGCACTATCGCCGCATGCTGCTCTGCACGGGCGACATGGGCTTCTCGTCGCGCAAGACCTACGACCTCGAAGTCTGGCTGCCGGGGCAGAACACGTTCCGCGAGATCTCGTCCTGCTCGAACTGCGGCGACTTCCAGGCCCGCCGCATGGAGGCGCGCTGCCGCGCCGCGGGCGCCAGGAGCACGCGCTTCGTCCACACGCTCAACGGTTCGGGCGTGGCGGTCGGCCGCGCGCTGGTGGCCGTGCTGGAGAACTACCAGGCGCCGGACGGCACGGTCCTCGTGCCCGAGGTGCTGCGGCCCTACATGGGCGGGGTCGACCGGATCGTCGCGGCGAAGGGCAGGGCTTGATGCGGATCCTCATCACCAACGACGACGGCATCCACGCGCCCGGCCTCGCCGTGCTGGAGCGCGTCGCCCGCACGCTCAGCGACGACGTCCACGTCGTGGCGCCGGAGACCGACCAGTCCGGCGTGGCCCACTCGCTGTCGCTCAACGATCCGCTGCGCCTGCGCGAGGTGTCGCCCGGCCGCTACGCCGTGAAGGGCACGCCGACCGACTGCGTCATCATGGCGGTGAACGCCATCCTCAAGGACCACCGGCCGGACCTGATCCTGTCGGGCATCAACCGCGGCCAGAACGTCGCCGAGGACGTGACCTATTCAGGCACGATCGCGGCCGCCATGGAGGGCACGCTGCTCGGCGTGCCGTCGATCGCGCTGAGCCAGTCCTACGGCGCGGTCTCGGGCCGGCAGAACCCGCACTGGGACTGCGGCGAGCACCACGCCGCCGCCGTGGTGCGGACGGCGCTCGGCGCCGGCATCCCGCGCGGCGTGCTCGTCAACGTCAACTTCCCCGACTGCGCGCCCGGCGACGTCGCGGGCGTGGAGGTGACGCGCCAGGGCGCGCGCGACACGGCCCTGATGCAGGTGCACGAGCGCGAGGACGGCCGCGGCAATCCCTATTACTGGATCGGCTTCGCGCGCGGCAAGTTCACGCCCATCCCGGGCAGCGACCTCGAAGCCATCAAGGATCGCCGGATCTCGGTCACGCCGCTGCGCCTCGACCTGACAGACGACGCGGAGCGCGATCGGCTGGCCCGCGCCTTCGGCTGAGCGGCGGGAGCCGGGCATGGCGGCGCCGGCCTCCGAGGCCATGGCGGCCTTCCTCCTCGGCCTGCGGGCGCGGGGCATCCGCGACCTCGCGGTGCTGCGCGCCATGGAGGCCGTGCCGCGCAGCACCTTCGTGCCGCACCGCTACGCCGACCTCGCCGGCAAGGACGTGGCCCTGCCGCTCCCCTGCGGCCAGACCATGTCGGAGCCCTCGGTCGTGGCCCGCATGATGGCGGCGCTCGGCGTGACGCCGGCCTGCCGCGTGCTCGAAGTGGGCTCGGGCTCGGGCTACGCCACCGCGATCCTGGCGCGGCTCGGCCGCGAGGTGCTCGGCGTCGAGCGGTTCCGCACCCTGGCGCTCGCCGCGGCGGCGCGCCTGTCCGACCTCGGCCTGTCCAACGCCGCCGCGGTGTGGGGCGACGGGCTGGGCGTGCCGGCCGAGCGCGGCCCCTTCGACCGGGTGCTGGTCCACGCCGCGCTGGAGGACGTGCCGCTCGAACTCGCCCGGCTCCTCGCGCCCGACGGCACGATGGTCTTCGCGCGGCCGGGGCGGGACGGGGGGCGGCAGGAGCTCGTGCGCGCCCGGCGGGACGGCGACGGCGGCTGGGCCGCGACGCCGGTCGGTCGCGCCCGCCTGCGCCCGCTCTACGACGGCCCGTCTCTGACGCTCTGATGTCGTGACCGCCCGATCGGCTCGGGGATCGCCCCTCTCCACCGCTCATCCCCGCCTGCGCGGGGATGAGCGGTGGAGAGGGAGATCGGACGACAATCGCATGACGCCTGCGGCGCGCCGTGGCTTCCCGGCCGCGACGGGCAATGATTCCGGCCGCACCCCGAGTTTATGTTCCCGGCGAAAACGCGGCGGCGCGATTCATCTTAAACCGTCCCTTAACCGACGTAGCTCTACATGGGTTCTATTGAGCCTGCGTTGAGTGGATGTTGCGCTGATGAGTAAGCTGTTGACGCCCGGACAGTGCCGGATCGCGGTCCGCATCTGCGCTTTGACCGCCGTGGCGGCCCTGATGAGCGGCTGCTCCTCCGATTCGACCCGCTTCGGCGACGCTTTCGGCAACCCCTTCGCGACCGGCTCGGTGGCCAAGCCGAAGAAGGTCGCGGCCGTCAGCCACCCCGCCGGCACCGGCCGCACCCCGCCCGTCACGGCCTCGGCGCTGCCCCCGCGCGGCACCGCCACGGCCAGCGCCGCGTCGGTCCGCCCCGCCCCGGTGGCGGTGTCGCACGAGACCACAGGCTCCATCGCGCCCTCCCATAGCGTGCCCGGCGCTTCGTTCGGCGGCTGGACCGGGCAGGGCGGCGCCTCCGTCCAGGTCGGCCCGGGCGACAGCGCCGCCGTCCTGGCGCAGCGCTACGGCGTGCCGGAGAACGTCCTGCTCCAGGTCAACGGCCTCCACGCGGCCGGCGAGGTCCATCCGGGCGCGACGATCGTAGTGCCGATCTACAACGCCGTCGCCACGGCGCCCGGCGCGGCCCCGCGCGTCGCCCAGGCGGCGCCCGTCGTCCGCGAGCCCGCACCGCGGGCCGAGCCCGCCCCCGAGCCGGTCCGCGAGGCCCCGGCGCCCGTGAAGACCGTGCCGGCCCACGTCGCCACGGCGGAGGCGCCGGCCGAGCCGGCCCGCAAGCCCGCGGTCCCGCCCTTCAAGGTGGCCAAGGGCCAGACGCCGGCCGAACGCGCCGCGGAAACCCGGCGCGCCGCCGCGACCCAGCGGGCCGCGACGGCGGCGGCCGAGCACGCCGCCGCGGCCCAGGCGCTCGCCGACGCCCGCAAGGCGGCCGCGGCCGAGAAGGCCGCCGCCGCCGAGCGCGATGCCGCCAAGGCCAAGCTCGCCAAGGCCGATGCCGCGGCGGCCCACAAGGTCGCCGCCAAGGGGGCCGACAAGGGCGCCGACAGGGGCGCGCCGGCCCGCGCCGAGGCCGAGAAGGCGGCCGCCGCCGAGAAGGCCGCCGCGGCCCAGAAGCTCGTCGCCGACCGCGAGGCCGCCAAGGCCAAGGCGGAGGCCCAGAAGGCCGCGGCCGTCGCCGCCAAGGCCGCCAAGATGGCGGCCGCGACCCCGCCGAAGGCCGAGCCGGCCCCGGCCGTCGAGGCCAGGAAGCAGGTCGACGCCACGCCGACCGCCAGCGTGCCGCCGCCCGCGACGGCCGCTGCGGCTCCGGCCCCGGCGGCGCCCGCGACCGTCACGGCCGATGCCGGCGGGCCGGAGTTTCGCTGGCCGGCGCGCGGCCGCATCATCCAGGGCTTCAAGGGCGGCACGGGCGGCAACGACGGGATCAACATCGCGGTGCCGGAGGGCACGCAGGTGAAGGCCGCGGAGGGCGGCGTGGTGGCCTATGCGGGCAACGAGCTCAAGGGCTACGGCAACCTCGTGCTCATCAAGCACCCGAACGGCTACGTCACGGCCTATGCCAACAACGGCGAGATCGACGTGAAGCGCGGCGAGACCGTGAAGCGCGGCCAGACGATCGCCAAGTCGGGCCAGAGCGGCAACGTGTCGTCGCCCCAGCTCCACTTCGAGCTCCGCAAGGGCGCGCAGCCGGTCGATCCGACGAGCTACCTCGCCGGGCTGTGAAGGGGCCGGGATCCGCTCCCGCTCCGCATCGAGATGAGGCCGGCGGCAAAGCGCGCCACGGCCAGGAAAGCCGCCCAGCCGCGAGACACTGTTGGGCGTGCGATCGGGGGCGGCGGGTCCAAAGCCAGGCCCGCCGCCTCTCGATATCGAGTGTCAGGCAGCCCCCGGTCGAGGGGCCGACGCGTCAGAAAACGTAGCCCACGCGGGCGCCCATGGACGTGATGCCCTCGTTGTGGGCGCAGGCGCCGGCATTGGAGGCGTGCTGGGCGTAGGCCATCAGGTTCCAATGGTCGTCGAGGTGGTAGCCGAGCGTCCCGGACTCGTGGAAGTTGAGGACGCAGCCGACCCGGATGTCGTCATTGCCCTTCGGGAAGACCTTGGAGGTGTTCCCGTCGTTGGCGTCGCCGCCGAAGCTGAGCTCCCCGAAGAAGCGCGCATAGATCGGGAACTGCCAGGTGACGCCCCCGTAGACGTCGCTGGTGCGCCCCGCCGTGTTGAGGTTGCCGCCGAGGTGAAAGCGGGGGATCAGGAGGTCCCAGGCGCCCGCGAGATGGTAGGGCTTGACGGTGAGGACTTCGCCGTTGACGTCGACGGAGCCGAATTCATGCTCGTCGACGCCGTGGGCGAGGACGCCGAAGCGCACCTCGGACAGGATCCCGTAGGGGCTCGACACCGCCGGGGGCGCGGCCACGAAACTCGGCAGGGGCGCGGTCCTGGCCGGGAGGTCTGCCGCGGAGGCCGGCGACAGCGCCCCCCACAGGAGGGCGGCGGCCGTGGAGACCCGTCCGAGGCGAAACGTCATCTGTCAGCGAGGCTCCCCGTGGCCGGGACGGTGCGGCCGTTCGGCGGGCCGAAGCTTAGTTTTGCGTCAGTCTCTTGTCCATGCGGCCCGCCAGGTCCTGGATGAACTGCCAGGCCGTCCGGCCCGAGCGGCTGGCCCGCGTGGTGGACCATTCCAGCGCCTCGGGCGCGAGTTCGGCGCGGGCGAGGCCGAGGCCGAAATGGTCGGCGTAGCCCGCCACCATGTCGAGGTAGTCGTCCTGCGAGCACCTGTGGAAGCCGAGCCACAGGCCGAAGCGGTCCGACAAAGACACTTTCTCCTCAATGGCTTCGCCAGGGTTGATGGCGGTGGCGCGCTCGTTGTCCATCATGTCGCGCGGCAGCAGGTGGCGCCGGTTCGAGGTGGCGTAGAACAGCACGTTGGCGGGCCGGCCCTCGATGCCGCCCTCCAGGACGGCCTTCAGCGATTTGTAGCGCGTGTCGTCGGCGTCGAAGGACAGGTCGTCGCAGAACAGCAGAAACGGATGGGGACTGTTGCGCAGAAGCCCCATCAGCGCCGGCAGCCCGTCGATGTCCTCGCGGTGGATCTCGACGAGCTTGAGCCGGGGGGCGCCGGCCGGGAGGTCGGCGTTGACGGCCGCCTGGGCGGCCTTCACCAGGGACGACTTGCCCATGCCGCGCGCGCCCCACAGCAGCGCGTTGTTGGCCGGCAGGCCGCGGGCGAAGCGGCGCGTGTTGTCGAGGAGCTGGTCGCGCACCCGGTCGATGCCCCGGAGCAGCGCGATGTCGACGCGGTTGACCCGCGCCACCGGCGACAGCGTGCCGGCCGTCGACCAGACGAAGGCGTCGGCGGCCTCCATGTCGGGCGGGGGCGCCGGCGGCGGGGCCAGGCGCTCCAGGGCCAGGGCGATGCGCTGGAGCAGGGCGGCCATGTCGGCGTCGGGCGGGACGGGGGGCAAGGGGCGGCTCGCGCGGTCGGGGAGGGGGGAACTGTTCGGGCTTGTGCGGCCGGTCTCGCGGACGTGTCAAGGCGCCGCCGACCCTGCGGCATTGCTTCGCCCACCCCGGGGGGATAAGAGGCACGGGAGCCGCGAAACCGGGAGACCCGGACGCCGGCCCGGGAGTCCTTTCGCGTGTTCACCCCTGCCTTTGCCCAGACCGCCGGCGCCGTCGGCGGCGGCACCGACATCCTCATGCAGGTGGCGCCCTTCGCGGCCATCCTGGTCATCATGTATTTCCTGCTGCTGCGCCCCCAGCAGAAGAAGCAGAAGCTCCATCAGGAGATGATCGGCGCGGTGCGCCGCGGCGACACCGTGGTGACGGCCGGCGGGCTCATCGGCAAGGTGACGAAGTCGACCGACGCCACGGAGGTCGAGGTCGAGATCGCCCCCAACGTGCGCGTCCGCCTGTCCCGCGCCATGATCACGGAGGTGCGCGCCAAGGGCGAGCCCGTGAAGGACGCCGTGCCGGCCGCCAAGGTCTGAACCGGGAGCGGCCCGCCGCTCCGCCATGAGGTGAAGTAGTCCCGCCATGATGCGTTTCGCGACCTGGAAAGTCGTCACGATCCTCCTGGGCACGCTGCTGGCGGCCCTGATCGTGCTGCCGAGCCTCCTGTCGCCGGACGCGCGCGCGGCGCTCGACCGCGTGCTGCCCGGACCCGCCAAGACCATCGTGCTCGGCCTCGACCTCCAGGGGGGCGCCCACCTGCTCCTCGAAGTCGACGCCGCCTCTCTCACCAAGGGCCAGGTCGACGGGCTGCGCGACGACGCCCGCCGCCTCCTGCGCGAGAACAGCGTCAGGCTCACGGGCGGCATCGGCGTCCAGGGCCGCGGCGTGCAGTTCCGCGTGCCGGACGCGGCCGAGCGCGGCAAGATCGCCGGCGCGCTGCGCAACGCCTCGACCTCGCTCGGCGCCGCCCTGACGGGCGCCGTGCAGGACTACACCGTGAACGAGACGGACGACGGCCTCGTCCAGGTGCAGCTCACGGAGGCCGGCATCGCCAACAAGATCCACCGCGCCGTCGACCAGTCGATCGAGGTACTGCGCCGGCGCATCGACGCCTCGGGCACCAGGGAGCCGACGATCCAGCGCGAGGGCAACGACCGCATCCTCGTCGAGGTGCCGGGCCTGCAGGACACGCAGCACCTGAAGGACCTGCTCGGCACCACCGCCAAGCTGGAATTCCGCCTCGTGGGCGAGCCGGGTGCCAGCCCGGCCGACGTCGACCAGCTCGCCTTTTACAAGAACAGCCGCCCCGGCACCGAGGCCGTCGAGAAGCGCGTGATGGTGCAGGGCGAGGACCTCACGGACGCCCAGCCCGGCTTCGACCAGCGCACCGGCGAGCCGGTGGTGAACTTCCGCTTCAACCTGCGCGGCGGCCAGCAGTTCGGGCAGGTGACGGCCGAGAACGTCGGCAAGCCCTTCGCCATCGTGCTCGACAACGAGATCGTGTCGGACCCGCGCATCCTCGGCGCCATCACGGGCGGCTCGGGGCAGATCTCCGGCAGCTTCACGGTCAGCCAGGCCAACGACCTCGCGGTGCTGCTGCGCGCCGGCGCGCTGCCCGCCAAGCTCACCGTGGTGGAGGAGCGCACCGTCGGCCCCGGCCTCGGCCAGGATTCGATCGACGCCGGCGAGCGCGCCTCCCTCGTCGCGGGCGTGCTGGTGGTGACCTACATGCTGGTGACCTACGGGGTGTTCGGCGTCTTCGCCGACATCGCGCTCGCGGTCCACATCATGCTGATCTTCGCCGCCATGGTGCTGCTCGGCGCCACCCTGACGCTGCCCGGCATCGCCGGCATCGTGCTCACCATCGGCATGGCGGTGGACGCCAACGTGCTGATCTACGAGCGCATCCGCGAGGAGAACCACAACGGCCGCTCGGTGATCGCCTCGCTCGATTCGGGCTTCAAACGGGCCTTCGCCACCATCGTGGATTCCAACGTCACCCTGTTCGTGGCGGCCCTGATCCTCTACCTCTTCGGCTCGGGGCCCGTGCGCGGCTTCGCGGTGTCGCTGGGCCTGGGCATCCTGACCTCCATCGTCACGGCCGTCACCATGACCCGCATGATGATCGCCCTGTGGTACCGCGCCAAGCGGCCGCAGCGCCTGCCGATCTGAGGACGAGACCCATGCCGCTCCTTCGCCTCGCGCCGGAGAACACGAAATTCGGCTTCATGCGCTTCCGGCGCTGGAGCTACCCCTTCTCGGCGGTCCTCTCGATCGTGTCGGTGCTGATGTTCGTGCTGGTCGGCATGAACTTCGGCATCGACTTCGCCGGCGGCACGCTGATGGAGGTCCGCGCCAAGGCCGGCGACGCCGACCTCGCGCAGCTCCGCGCGCTCGGCGAGGAGACCGGCCTCGGCCACATCGAGGTCCAGGGCTTCGGCAACCGCACCGACGCGACGCTGCGCTTCGGCGTGCAGCCCGGCGGCGACGTCGCCCAGGAGGCGGCCGTCAAGCGCGTGCAGGCGGCGCTCGACGACCGCTACGACTTCCGGCGCGTCGAGGTGGTGGGGCCGCGCGTCTCGGGCGAACTCGTCCAGTCGGGGACGATCGGCGTCGTCGTGTCGATTTTCGCCGTGCTGATGTACCTGTGGTTCCGCTTCGAGTGGCAGTTCGCGGTCGGCGCCGTGATCGCCACGATGCACGACCTCCTGCTCACGGTCGGGTTCTTCTCCGTCACCCACCTCGAGTTCAACACGACCTCGATCGCCGCCATCCTGACCATCGTGGGCTACTCGCTCAACGAGGCCGTGATCGTGCTCGACCGCATCCGCGAGGTGATGCGCAAGTACAAGCGTATCTCGACCGCCGAGATGATCGACATGTCGATCAACGCCGTGCTGCCCCGCACCATCATGACGGCCACGACCGTGTTCCTGGCGCTGCTGGCGCTGGTGCTGTTCGGCGGCGAGGTGATCAAGAGCTTCTCGCTCGCCATGATGTGGGGCATCTTCGTCGGCACCTACTCGTCGATCTTCATCTGCTCGCCGATCCTGATCTACCTCGGCGTGCGGACCGAGAACCGCCCCGAGGCCAGGGCCGGCACGCCGGGCGCCGGCGGCACCCGGCCGGCGGCGGGCGGCAAGCCGGCGCCGAAGGTCGCGGCCGAATGAGCGACCCGGCGCAGGGCTCCGGCTTCCTGGCCGGGCTCCACGGCATCGACGGCTACGGCGCCGGCGGGTTCAACTTCGGCGACATGTCGCACCGCGGCTCGATCCTGATGGTGCCGGCGGGGGTGCACATCTGGCCCGTGACGCGGCCCTCGGAGATCACCGCGGAGTCGCTGGCGCCGGTCTTCGCCGCTCCCAAGGGCGCGATCGAGCTGCTGCTGGTCGGCACCGGCCCCGACCTCGTGCCCCTGCCGGAGCCGCTGCGCCGCCAGCTCAAGGCCGCCGGCATCGTGGCCGACCCGATGGCCACGGGCGCCGCGGCCCGCACCTACAACATCCTGCTCGGCGAGCGGCGCCGCGTCGCGGTCGCGCTGATCGCGGTGTGACGATGTTGCCGGATCGCTTCGCCCCGTTCGATTGCCGTCGACGTTGCATTTCATCGACGTCGGTCGATCGTGCCCTTCTCCCCTTGGGGAGAATCGGGCACCCATCCCGGCCTGCCGGGATGGGACCCGGGTGCCCGGTCGCGGCGAAGCCGCGATGAGGGCGGATGAGGGGGCCTCTACCGGTGGTGGATCCCCCCTCATCCGGCGCTGCGCGCCACCTTCTCCCCGGAGGGGAGAGGGACGGAACCTCCCAGTCGCCGCAGGATGTGGAGGCTGGGCGTCTACCATGGGCGACGACGAACACCCAGACCGCGGTGCTGAACCGGCGCGCCTTCCGTGACCATCGCGGCCTCCTACGCCCACTGCGACGCCCAACTCCGCGCCGAGGACCACGACGCGTGGCTCGCGGCCCTGTTCGCGCCGGCCGAGGCCCGCCCGCACCTCCATGCGCTCGGCGCCTTCGCCCTGGAGGTCGGGCACGTGCGCGACCGGGTGCGCCAGGCGGTCGCCGGCGAGATCCGCCTGCAATGGTGGCAGGATGTGGTGGACGGCACCCGCGCCGGCGAGGCCATGGCCCACCCGGTCGCGGCCGCGCTGGTCGACACGATCGCCCGCGCGGCGCTGCCCGCGGCGCCCTTCGGCGACATGCTCGACGCTCACCGCATGGCGCTCTACGACGAGCCGCCCGCCGACCTGCCCGCCCTGGAGCGTCGCCTCGTCGCCACCCACGGCACGCCGATCCGCCTCGCCGCCCGCGCGCTCGGCGGCGGCGCGGCCATGGATCCCGCGGCCGACGACGCCGGCGTGGCGCTCGGCCTCGCGGCGCTCCTCGACGGCCTGCGGCGGGACGCGGCGGGACACCCCGCGCCCCTGCCGTCCGACCTCATGGCCCGCCACGCGGCGGCCCAGGCCGACGTCGACGCCGGGCGGGACAGGCCGGAGGTGCGGGCGGCGCTGGCCGAGTTGCGCGGCGCGGCGCGGGCGCGGCTGGCCTCGCTCCGGGGGCGCCGCCGCAGCCTCGGCGACGCCGGGCCGGCCTTCCTCACGGCCGCGCTGGTCGAGCCGCGGCTGGCGCTGGGCGAGCGTGCGGGCGACCCCTTCGGGCCCTTGCCGGAGCCGCCGCAGTGGCGCCGACAGTGGCGGCTGTGGCGCGCCGCCCGCCGGGGCGGTGTGCTCTGAGCGTCAGACCTCCTCCCGCTCCACCGGCAGGTCGGCCCGCGCGCCCCATTCCGACCAGGAGCCGTCGTAGAGCTTCACGTCCGCGACGCCGAGCCGCGCGAGCCCGAAGGCCAGCACCGCCGCCGTGACGCCCGAGCCGCAGGTGGTGATCACCGGGCGGCCGAGGTCGACGCCGGCCTCGGCGAAAGCCCGCCGCAGCCCCTCGTCGTCCTTGAGCTTCGCGCCCTCGACCAACTCGGTGAAGGGCAGGTTGAGGCTGCCCGGCATGTGGCCGGCGCGCAGCCCCGCCCGGGGCTCGGCCACGAGGCCGCGGAAGCGGGACGAGGCGCGGGCGTCCACCACCTGGGCGGTGCCCGTCTCCAGCGCAGCCTTGACGGCCTCGGCGTCCGCCACGGCCCCGAGGTCGGGCTCGGCCTGGAAGGCCGTGCCGAGCCGCTTCGACTCGCCCGTCTCGACCGGGCGCTCGCCCGCGATCCAGGCCGGGTAGCCGCCGTCGAGCACCGCCACATCCCCGGCGCCGAAGACGCGCAGCATCCACCAGACGCGCGGCGCCGTGAACATCCCGGCTCCGTCGTAGACCACGATGCGCTTGTCGGCCGCGACGCCGAGCTTGCCCATCGCGGCCGCGAAGTCGGCCGCCGAGGGCAGGGTGTGGGGCAGCTCGCTCGCGGGGTCGACGATGCGGTCATGGTCGAAGAAGACGGCGCCGGGGATGTGGCCGGCCACGAATTCGGCGTGTCCGTTGCGGTGCTGGGTCGGCAGGTACCAGGAGCCGTCCACCACGACGAGGTCGGGCTTGTCGATCTCCCCGGCCAGCCACTCCGCCGTCACCAGCCTGGCTGGCGTCCCGTTGTCGTCCGGCATGTCGCTCGTCTCCATCCCTCGCCGACCGGGGCTGTCGCGCCGCCGGACTCATCGCAGGGGCAACGCCCGCTGCGGGTCGATCGTTCGAGCGGTCGGCGGCCGGCGGCCTTTTCAACCCTGCCGGGCTCCCCTAGAAGCGTCGGCAGGCCAGACCCGAACCACCCGAGGCTCCCATGACCGCCATCGTCGACATCGTCGCCCGCGAAATCCTCGACAGCCGCGGCAACCCGACCATCGAGGTCGACGTGCGGCTGGAGAGCGGCGTCGTGGGCCGGGCCGCCGTGCCCTCGGGCGCCTCGACGGGCGCCCACGAGGCGGTGGAACTGCGCGACGGCGACAAGTCCCGCTTCGGCGGCAAGGGCGTGCTGAAGGCCATCGCGGCCATGAAGCCGATCCTCGACGCCGTGAAGGCGATCCCCGTCGAGCATCAGGTGGAGCTCGACCGCGCCATGATCGCGCTCGACGGCACGCCGTCCAAGGCCAAGCTCGGCGCCAACGCCATCCTGGGCGTGTCGCTCGCGGCGGCCCGCGCGGCGGCCGACGAGACCGGCCTGCCGCTCTACCGCTACGTGGGGGGCGCCGGCGCCCACATCCTGCCCGTGCCGATGATGAACATCCTCAACGGCGGCGCCCATGCCGACAACCCGATCGACTTCCAGGAATTCATGATCATGCCGGTCGGCGCCCCCACGCTGAAGGAGGCGGTGCGCTGGGGATCGGAGGTGTTCCAGACCCTGAAGGGCGCGCTGAAGAAGGCCGGCCACAACACCAACGTCGGCGACGAGGGCGGCTTCGCGCCGAACCTGCCCTCCGCCGAGGCCGCGCTCGACTTCTGCCTCGATGCCGTGCGCCAGGCGGGCTTCAAGCCCGGCTCCGACATCGTCCTGGCGCTCGACTGCGCCGTGACGGACTGGTTCAAGGACGGCAGCTACCATTACGAGGGCGAGGGCACGGTGCGCTCCTCGCAGCAGCAGGCCGACTACCTCGCCAAGCTCGCCGCCGACTACCCGATCGCCTCGATCGAGGACGGCATGGCGGAGGACGACTGGGCCGGCTGGAAGATCCTGACCGACAGAATCGGCGACCGCTGCCAGGTCGTCGGCGACGACCTCTTCGTCACCAACACCGAGCGCCTCGCCGACGGCATCCGCCGCGGCGTCGCCAACTCGCTGCTCGTCAAGGTCAACCAGATCGGCACGCTGACCGAGACGCTGGAGGCGGTCGAGATGGCCAAGACCGCGGGCTACACCTCCGTCATGTCGCACCGCTCGGGCGAGACCGAGGATTCGATCATCGCCGACCTCGCGGTCGCCACCAACTGCGGGCAGATCAAGACGGGATCGCTGGCGCGGTCCGACCGGCTCGCCAAGTACAACCAGCTCATCCGCATCGAGGAGCACCTCGGCACCCAGGCGCGCTACGCCGGCCGGGGCGCGCTGAAGGCGCTGGCGAAAGCCTGATGCGTTCCGTGCCGGCGGAGTATCCTTAACCCGCCGTCAACGTCGGCGGGGCAGGGTGGCGCCATGGTCGTTCGCACCCGGCTCCGCGCCATCCTCACGCCCCTCCTGCTCTACGCCGTGTCGGGCGCGATGTCGGCTTACTTCGTCCAGACCGCGATCCACGGCGAGCGCGGCCTGAAGACCAAGGACGAGTACAAGACCCAGATCGCCGAGCTCCGCGCCGAGCTCGACCGCCTCAAGGGCGAGCGCGCGGGATGGCAGCACCGCGTCACGCTGATGCACAGCGACACTGTCGACCGCGATCTCGCCAGCGAGGAAATCCGCCTGAAGCTCGGCTTCGTCGATTCCCGCGACCTCGTGATCTTCACGGACGCCAACAGCAAGCGCTGAGGCGGGGCCGGCGCGGTGCCGGGATGCCCGCCCTTGCATCGCAGCGATGAAATGGTGCATCGCAGCATGCTTCCGGCGCAGATAACCCATGCAGAACAGCATGTTGATCGGCGGTCGATGGGGCCGCATCCCTCTCGCCATCGGCTTGGCGGTCCGCTAGTTTGACCTCTGGAGATGTGAACGGCGCCCTCGGGGGCGCCGCTGTCGCATGAAGGAGCGCCCATGGCCGTAGCCGTACAGATGTCCCGCGCCGACGACGACGCTCACGACACGGCCGGGCGACGGAACGAGTTCGTCGCCTTCACCAGGCAGGAGGAGATCGACAGCTACCACGACATGCTGCTGATCCGGCGCTTCGAGGAGAAGGCCGGCCAGATGTACGGCATGGGGCTGATCGGCGGCTTCTGCCACCTCTACATCGGCCAGGAGGCGGTGGTCGTCGGCATGAAGATGGCCACGACGCCGCGCGACAAGGTCATCACGGGCTACCGCGACCACGGCCACATGCTGGCCTGCGGCATGGACCCCAAGGGCGTGATGGCGGAGCTGACGGGGCGGCGGGGCGGCTATTCCAAGGGGAAGGGCGGCTCCATGCACATGTTCTCCAAGGAGAAGAACTTCTACGGCGGCCATGGCATCGTCGGCGCGCAGGTGTCGCTCGGCACCGGCCTCGCCTTCGCCAGCCAGTACGAGGGCGACGGCTCGGTCGCCATGGCGTATTTCGGCGACGGCGCCGCCAACCAGGGACAGGTCTACGAGAGCTTCAACATGGCGGAGCTGTGGAAGCTCCCCGTGATCTACGTGATCGAGAACAACCGCTACGCCATGGGCACGTCGGTGACGCGCTCCTCGGCCCAGACCGATTTCTCCCGCCGCGGCGTGTCGTTCAACATCCCGGGCGAGCAGGTCGACGGCATGGACGTGCGGGCCGTGAAGGCGGCCGGCGAGCGCGCCGCCGAGCATTGCCGCGCCGGCCACGGCCCCTTCATCCTGGAGATGCAGACCTACCGCTACCGCGGCCATTCCATGTCGGACCCGGCCAAATACCGGACCCGCGAGGAAGTGCAGAAGATGCGCGACCAGCAGGACCCGATCGAGCAGGTCCGCACCCGCCTGCTGAAAGAGCACGGCGTCACCGAGGACGACCTCAAGGGCGTGGACGCCAGGATCCGCGCCACCGTGGCCGAGGCCGCGGACTTCGCTCAGGCCGACGCGGAGCCCGATCCTGCGGAACTGTGGACCGACATCACGCTCTGAGGGCTCCCACGGCCATGAGTGCCTCGATCGAGGGGGCTATGCCCCTCTCGGGCCGGGGTCGAGAGCGAGGCACTCATCGTCGCGGGGACCCTGACACACCCCGCGCGCGCCGGGTCGGCGCGCGCGGAGCCGAAGAGAGCGAGCCTGTCCGCGGGCTTGCGCGGAAGCCGCGCTTCCGGGAAAAGCCCGACACGCTCCAGGGAAGAACCATGGCCACCAACGTATTGATGCCCGCCCTGTCGCCGACGATGGAGCAGGGCAAGCTGAGCAAGTGGGTCAAGAAGGTCGGCGATCAGGTCAGGTCGGGCGACGTCCTGGCCGAGATCGAGACCGACAAGGCCACCATGGAGGTCGAGGCGGTCGAGGAGGGCACGCTCAGCGCCATCCTGGTCGAGGAGGGCACCGACAACGTGGCGGTGAACACGCCGATCGGCGTCATCGCGGCGGACGGCGAGCCGGCCGACGCCGCGCCGAAGCCTGCGCCCGCGTCGGCCGCCGCCCTGCCGGCCTCGGGTGCTGTGCCGGACGGCGCGGAGCCCGGCGCCCCCGACCTCGCCACTAAGCCCAGGGCGCCCGGCCAGGAAGGCGGCGGCCCCACGGCGGACGCCGCCGACCACGGGCTCGCGGGCGGCACCGCCGCGCCGGCCGAGCCCGAGTTCCCGGCCGGCACCAAGATGGTCACCATCACGGTGCGCGAGGCCCTGCGCGACGCCATGGCCGAGGAGATGCGCCGCGACCCCAAGGTCTTCGTCATGGGCGAGGAGGTCGCCGAGTACCAGGGCGCCTACAAGGTCACCCAGGGTCTGCTCCAGGAGTTCGGCGCCAAGCGCGTCATCGACACGCCCATCACCGAGCACGGCTTCGCCGGCATCGGCGTCGGCGCCGCCATGGCGGGCCTGAGGCCCATCATCGAGTTCATGACCTTCAACTTCGCCATGCAGGCGATCGACCAGATCATCAATTCGGCCGCCAAGACCCTCTACATGTCGGGCGGGCAGATGGGCTCGCCCATCGTGTTCCGCGGCCCCAACGGCGCCGCGGCCCGCGTGGCCGCGCAGCACAGCCAGGACTACACGGCCTGGTATTCCAGCGTCCCCGGCCTCAAGGTCGTGGCGCCCTATTCGGCGGCTGACGCCAAGGGCCTGCTGAAGAGTGCCATCCGCGACCCCAACCCCGTCGTGTTCCTGGAGAACGAGATCCTCTACGGGCAGAGCTTCGAGGTGCCGGAGGCCGAGGACTTCGTCGTGCCGATCGGGGTGGCCAAGATCGCCCGCGCCGGCCAGGACGTGACCATCGTGTCCTGGTCGATCGGCATGAGCCTGGCGCTCAAGGCCGCCGACGAGCTCGCCAAGGAGGGCATCGAGGCCGAGGTGATCGACCTGCGCACCATCCGGCCCATGGACACCGAGACGATCGTCAGGTCCGTCAAAAAGACCAACCGCTGCGTCACGGTCGAGGAAGGCTGGGCGCAGTCGGGCGTCGGCGCCGAGATCATGGCGCGGCTGATGGAGCAGGCCTTCGACGACCTCGACGCGCCGGTGGTGCGGGTCACCGGCAAGGACGTGCCGATGCCCTACGCGGCCAATCTCGAGAAGCTGGCGCTGCCCCACGTCGCCGACGTCGTGGCAGCAGTGAAAGCCGTCACCTACCGGTGAGCGGCCGGCCCGGCGCCCTCCGCCGGATCCTCGGCTGGCTTCGCCGAACCTTCCGCTCCGCCCGATCCGCAGCAGCACGGCTGCTTGGCATTCCGTCCGAGGCCACCATGCCCACCAACATCCTGATGCCGGCCCTGTCCCCCACGATGGAGAAGGGCAACCTGGCCAAGTGGCTGAAGAAGGAAGGCGATGCGATCAAGTCGGGCGACGTGATCGCCGAGATCGAGACCGACAAGGCCACCATGGAGGTCGAGGCGGTCGACGAGGGCGTGCTGGCCAAGATCGTCGTGCCGGAGGGCACGGCCGACGTGGCGGTCAATGCGCTGATCGGCCTGATCGCGGCCGACGGCGAGGACGTGCGGGCCGTGGCGGCGGGCGGCGGCGCCAAACCCGCGCCGGCGCCGGCCGCGAACGGCTCGGCCGCGCACCAGGCCGCGCCGGCCGACACGCTGACCGTGCCGGAGGGCCATCAGTACGAGCGCGCGCCCGAGCTGAAGCCGGTCGACGCCAAGCCGGCCGGCGCACCCGCCTCAACGCCCGCTCCGGCGAACGGGGCCGCGAACGGCACCGGCGGGCGGGTCTTCGCCTCACCGCTGGCACGCCGCGTCGCCAGGGAGGGCGGCATCGACGTCGCGGCCGTCAAGGGCTCGGGCCCGCACGGCCGGGTGATCGAGCGCGACGTGCGCGCCGCCATCGCCCATCCGCCGAAGGCCGTCCCCGCGCCGGCCGCCGCGGCCCCGCAGTCCGCGCCCGCGGCCCCGCCCGCTCCGGCCCCCGCCGCCAAGCCCGCCGGGGCCGGCGACGAGCAGACCCGGAAGCTCTTTGCCGCCGGCTCCTTCACCGAGGTGCCGCACGACGGGATGCGCAAGACCATCGCGCGCCGCCTCAGCGAGGCGAAGCAGACGATCCCGCATTTCTACCTCTCGGCCGACTGCGAGCTCGACGCGCTGATGGCCCTGCGTGAGCAGGTCAACGCCTCGGCGCCGAAGGACAAGGACGGCAAGCCGGCCTTCAAGGTGTCGGTCAACGACTTCGTCATCAAGGCGCTGGCGCTGGCGCTGAAGCGCGTGCCCGAGGCCAACGTCACCTGGACGGAGGGCGCCATGCTGAAGCACCGGCACTCCGACGTCGGCGTCGCCGTGTCGATCCCCGGCGGCCTCATCACCCCCGTGATCCGCATGGCCGAGACCAAGACGCTGTCGGCCATCTCCGAGGAGATGAAGGACATGGCGGGGCGCGCGCGGGCGAAGAAGCTGAAGCCCGAGGAGTATCAGGGCGGCACCACGGCGGTGTCGAACCTCGGGATGTTCGGGGTGAAGAGCTTCCAGGCCATCGTCAACCCGCCCCACGCCACGATCCTCGCGGTCGGCGCCGGCGAGAAGCGCGTCGTGGTGAAGGGCGGCGAGCCGAAGGTCGCGACCGTGATGACCGTGACGCTGTCGACCGACCACCGGGCCGTCGACGGGGCGCTCGGGGCCGAGCTGATGGCGGCCTTTAAGGGCCTCATCGAGCACCCGATGGGCATGCTGGTCTGACTTGAGGGGGCGCCCGGCGCCCCGACGGCCGACCCCCACACATCGTCCTTCCAAGAACACACGCTTTGACATCAGCGGGAGCGAGACGCCATGGCTGACGCATACGACATCCTCGTGGTCGGGGCCGGGCCGGGCGGCTACGTGACGGCCATCCGGGCGGCGCAGCTCGGCTTCAAGACCGCCGTGGTGGATCGCGAGCACCTGGGCGGCATCTGCCTCAACTGGGGCTGCATCCCCACCAAGGCGCTGCTGCGCTCGGCCGAGGTGTACCACACCATGCAGCACGCCGACGCCTACGGCCTGTCGGCCCAGGGCGTGGGCTTCGACCTCGGCAAGGTGGTGGGGCGCTCGCGCGGCGTGTCGTCCCAGCTCTCGAACGGGGTCGGCTACCTGCTGAAGAAGAACAAGGTCGACGTCATCTGGGGCGAGGCCAGGGTGACGAAGCCGGGCGAGATCGCGGTCCAGCCCGCCACGGGATCGGCGCTCGGCGGCCCGCCGATTCCCCCGCCCAAGGGCGCCAAGGCGGCCGGCATCTACGCGGCGAAGCACATCATCCTGGCCACGGGCGCGCGGCCCCGCGCCCTCCCGGGCCTCGAGCCCGACGGCAAGCTGATCTGGACCTACTACGAGGCCATGGTGCCGAAGAGCTTCCCGAAGTCGCTGTTGGTGATGGGCTCGGGCGCCATCGGGGTCGAGTTCGCCTACTTCTATCGCGCCATGGGCGCCGAGGTGACGATCGTCGAGGTGCTGCCGCAGATCCTCCCCGTCGAGGACGCCGAGATCGCGGCCTTCGCGCGCAAGCGTTTCGAGAAGATGGGCATCAAGATCCTCACCGGCGCCAAGGTGACGGGCGTCGAGAAGGCGGAGGATGCGATCACCGCGACGATCGAGGACGGCAAGGGTGGGACATCCAAGATCACGGCCGAGCGGATGATCTCGGCCGTGGGCGTCGTCGGCAACACCGAGAACCTCGGGCTCGAAGCGCTCGGCGTGACGGTCGAGCGCAACACGGTGGCGACCGACGGCCACGGGCGCACCAACGTGGCGGGGATCTACGCCATCGGCGACATCGCCGGCCCGCCCATGCTGGCCCACAAGGCCGAGCACGAGGGCGTGATCTGCGTCGAGACCATCAAGGGCCTGCACACCCACGCGCTCGACCGCGCCCTGATCCCCGGCTGCACCTACTGCCAGCCGCAGATCGCCTCGGTGGGCCTGACCGAGGCCAAGGCCAAGGACAGCGGCCGCAAGCTCAAGGTCGGCCGCTTCCCCTTCGTGGGCAACGGCAAGGCCATCGCGCTCGGCGAGCCCGAGGGCCTGGTGAAGACCATCTTCGACGCCGAGACGGGCCAGTTGCTCGGCGCCCACATGGTCGGCGCCGAGGTGACGGAGCTGATCCAGGGTTTCGTGGTCGCCATGAACCTGGAGACCACGGAGGAGGACCTGATGAACACGGTCTTCCCGCACCCGACCCTGTCGGAGACGATGCACGAGGCCGTGCTCGACGCCTACGGCCGCGTCGTCCACACCTGACCGGGCCTCATGTCGGCCGCGCTGCACACCACGGACCTCGTCGCGATCCTGCTCATCGGCCTCGTGGCGGGCTGTGGCGCGACCTCGTCACGAGGTTCGTCGTGGTGGCGGCGGCGCGCGCCGTCGCCTAGATAAGGGCCGGAGGTGTCCCATGCTGGTGCTCGACCTGCTCAACGACGACCCGCGCGCCAAGCCGCCGCGTCCGGAGGCGGCCCCGCGCCACCCCGAGAAGGCGCATCGGCCGGACCAGCCCGTGCTGAAGAAGCCCGACTGGATCCGCGTCAAGGCGCCGGGCTCGGCGGGCTTCGCCGAGACGCACGGCATCGTCAAGGAGCACGGTCTCGTCACGGTCTGCGAGGAGGCGGGCTGCCCCAACATCGGCGAGTGCTGGACCAAGAAGCACGCCACCTTCATGATCATGGGCGACACCTGCACGCGGGCCTGCGCCTTCTGCAACGTGCGCACCGGCCTGCCGGGCGCGCTCGACGCCGCCGAGCCCGAGCACGTGGGCGACGCGGTCGCCAAGCTCGGGCTGCACCACGTCGTCGTCACCTCGGTCGACCGCGACGACCTGGCCGACGGCGGCGCCGCGCACTTCGCCCGCACCATCCGGGCCATCCGCCGCCTCGCGCCCGGCACCACGATCGAGGTGCTGACGCCCGACTTCCTGCGCAAGCCCGGCGCCCTGGAGGTGGTGGTGGAGGCCAGGCCCGACGTGTTCAACCACAACCTCGAGACCGTGCCGTCGCTCTATCTGTCGGTGCGGCCCGGCGCGCGCTACTTCCACTCGCTGCGGCTGCTGCAGCGCGTGAAGGACCTCGACCCCGAGATCTTCACCAAGTCCGGCATCATGGTGGGGCTCGGCGAGGAGCGGACGGAGGTGTTGCAGGTCATGGACGACATGCGCTCGGCCGACATCGACTTCCTGACGATCGGCCAGTACCTCCAGCCGACGAAGAAGCACCATCCGGTGCGGAGCTTCGTCACGCCGGACGCCTTCAGGGCCTACGAGACGGTGGCGAGCGCCAAGGGCTTCCTGGTCGTCTCGGCCTCGCCGCTCACCCGCTCGTCCCACCACGCCGGCGACGACTTCCGACGCCTCCAGGCCGCGCGGCGGGAGCGGGCGGCGGCTTGAGCCGACCGGGCCGCTTCGCCGCGGCCCGCCGCGCAACATCGGGCCGGTGGGCGACATTGACATCCGTGGGCGCTTTGGCCGCCGGCGGGACTGGTGACGATGGACAACACTGAAATCCTCGATGGCGACGACGGCGCCCTGACCCTCCGTCACAACGCCACGGGCCACGTCTTCACCTATCGGATCGAGTCCGGCGACCTCGTGCCCGGCCCGGTCCGCGAGGGCCACGGCCCGAAGGACCCGGGCGACGTCGCGGCCGACGTCCACGCCGCCGCCAAGCGCGAGGCGAAGCGCCGCGGACTGATCTGAGGCGGTTTCCGATCGTTCTCGCCGGTGCTCGAAGGCGAAGCATCGCCCGAATCCGGATTCAAAAGGCCCCCGGCCTTTTGCGGGTTTCAGGGCAGAGCTCTGATGCGACTGCTTCTTCAGGGCTCCGCCCTGAAACCCGCCAAAGGGCGAGCCCTTTGGAGACCCGCTCGTGAGAGCTGTCATTTTTGACGGCCTCACGCCGCCTTCTTGCGTTCCCCGATGGCGACCAGCACGCGCAGGATCTCCCGCGTGCCCTCCAGCCGGTCCTCCGGCCGGTCGAACTCGCGGGCGAAGGCGACCCGCATGTCGGGCCGCACCTTGGCGCCCTGGCGCGGGTCCTGGATCAGCTTCACGAGCCCCTGCGGGTTGGTGAAGCTGTTGTCGCGGAAGCCCACCGTGACGCCCTTCGGCCCGGCGTCCACCCGCTCGACGTTGGCGCGCCGGCACAGGCCCTTGACGGCCATGAGCTTCAGGAGCTGGCGCACCTCGTCCGGCATGGCGCCGAAGCGGTCCACCATCTCGGCCCCGAAGGTCTCGATCTCGTCCTCGTCCTCCAGGGCCGACAGGCGGCGGTAGAGCGTCATGCGCAGCGCGATGTCCGGCACGTAATGCTCGGGGATGGTCACCGGCACGCCGATCGAGATGGCCGGCGACCACGCCTCCTCGACGACCTCGGCGTCGCCCGCCTTCAGCGCCTCGATCGCGTCCTTCAGCATCTGCTGGTAGAGCTCGAAGCCGACCTCCCTGATATGGCCGGACTGCTCGTCGCCGAGCAGGTTGCCGGCGCCGCGGATGTCGAGGTCGTGGCTGGCGAGCTCGAAGCCGGCGCCGAGCGTGTCCAGCGACTGCAGCACCTTCAGGCGCTTCTCGGCCTGTGCGGTCGGCGGCTTGTTGGCCGGCAGGGTGAAGAGCGCGTAGGCGCGGGTCTTCGAGCGGCCGACGCGGCCCCTGAGCTGGTAGAGCTGCGCCAGGCCGAACAGGTCGGCCCGGTGCACGATCAGCGTGTTGGCGCGCGGGATGTCGAGCCCCGCCTCGACGATGGCGGTGGCGAGCAGCACGTCGTAGTGCCCCTCGTAGAAGTTCGACATCTTGTCTTCGAGCTCGCCCGCCGACATCTGCCCGTGCGCCATCACGAACCGCACCTCCGGCACCGAGCGCGCCAGGAAGGCTCCCGCCTCCTCCAGGTCCTCGATGTGCGGGCAGACGTAGAAGCTCTGCCCCCCGCGGTAGCGCTCGCGCAGCAGCGCCTCGCGCACCATCAGCTCGTCGAAGGGGAAGATGGAGGTCCGCACCGCGAGCCGGTCGACCGGCGGGGTGGCGATGATCGACAGGTCGCGCACGCCCGTCATGGCGAGCTGGAGCGTGCGCGGGATGGGGGTGGCCGAGAGCGTCAGGATGTGGACCTCGGCCCGCATGTCCTTCAGCCGCTCCTTGTGGGCGACGCCGAAGCGCTGCTCCTCGTCCACCACGACGAGGCCGAGGTCCTTGAAGCCGATCCCCTTGCCCAGCACCGCGTGGGTGCCCACCACGATGTCCACCGTGCCGTCGAGCAGCCCGGCCTTGGCGCGGCGCTGCTCGGCCGCCGGCACCATGCGGCTCACCTGCGCGACCTCGATCGGCAGGCCCGCGAACCGCTCCGAGAAGGTCTTGTAGTGCTGGCGGGCGAGCAGCGTCGTCGGCACCACCACGGCCACCTGCTTGCCGTTGATGGCGGCCGCGAAGGCGCCGCGCAGCGCCACCTCGGTCTTGCCGAAGCCGACGTCGCCGCAGACCAGCCGGTCCATCGGATGGCCGGACGCGAGGTCGCCCAGCACGGACTCGATCGAGTTCAACTGGTCCTCGGTCTCGTCGTAGGGGAAGAGGGCGCAGAACTCGTCGTAGAGCCCGTCCGGCGGCACGAGCTTGGCGGCGGGTTTCAGGGTCCGCTCAGCCGCGATCCGGATCAGCCCGTGGGCGATCTCGCGGATGCGGTTCTTCATGCGGGCCTTGCGGCCCTGCCACGCGGCCCCGCCCAGCCGGTCCAGCGTCGCTTCCGCGTCCTCCGAGCCGTAGCGCGACAGGAGCTCCAGGTTCTCGACGGGCAGGAACAGCCTGGAATTGCCCTCGCCCGCATATTGCAGTTCGAGGAGGTCGTGCGGCACGCCGGCCGCCACCAGCGTCTTCAGCCCCAGGAAACGGCCGATGCCGTGGTCGACGTGGACCACGAAGTCGCCGGGCGCCAGCGCCGCCACCTCCTGGAGGAAGTCGGCGGCGCGGCGGGTCTTCTTGCGCGCCCGCACGAGGCGGTCGCCCAGGATGTCCTGCTCGCCGACGACGTCGATGTCGCCGGCCGAGAAGCCCCGCTCCACCCCCAGCACGGCCAGCGCCACGGTGCCGGGCGGCAGGCCCATCGCCTGGCCGAGCGAGGCGACGGGCTCGGCCTTCTTCAGCCCGTGCTCGGCCAGCACGCCGCGCAGCCGGTCGCGTGAGCCCTCGCTCCAGCCCGCCACCACGACGCGCCGGCCCGCGCCCACCAGCTCGCGGACGTGCGACACGGCGGCGTCGAACACGTTGGCGTCCGCCTCGGCGCGCTCGGGCGCGAAGGAGCGGCCGGGCCGGCCGCCGCAATCCACCACCACGGCCTTGCCGATCCCCCCGGCCTCGTCGTCGGTGATGCGAACCACGGGGGCGTGGTCGAGTTCGAGGCCCCAGTCCTCGGGCGTGAGGTAGAGGGCGTCGGGCGGCAGGGGCTTGAAGCTGCCGGCGTTGCCGGGCTGCTTGCGGGCCTCGACGCGGGCCTCGTGGTGGTCGGCGATGACGCTGAAGCGTTCGGCCGCGGCCTGGTCGTCGAGCGGGTCGAGCACGATCGGGCAGTGGCCCAGGTAGTCGAACAGCGTGCCGAGCTTGGGGTAGAACAGCGGCAGCCAGTGCTCCATGCCGGGGTGCCGGCGCCCCTCGCTCACCGCGGCGTAGAGGGGATCGTTGTGCGTCGCCCCGAAGGCCGTGACGTAGTTCTGCCGGAAGCGGCGGATCGACTCCGTGGTGAGCTGCACCTCGCTCATCGGCACGAGGTCGAGCGAGCGGAGCTGCCCCACCGAGCGCTGCGTCTCGGGGTCGAAGGAGCGGATCGACTCCAGCGTGTGGCCGAAGAAGTCGAGCCGCACGGGCAGCGGCATGCCGGGGGCGAAGAGGTCGACGATGCCGCCGCGCACCGCGTAGTCCCCGGTGTCGCGCACCACGTCCGAGCGCAGGAAGCCGTTCGTCTCCAGCCAAGCCGCGAGGTCGTCGGTCGACACCGAGTTGCCGGGAGCCGCCGAGAAGCTGTCCTTGGCGACGCTGTCGCGCGGCGGCACGCGCTGCAGGAGGGCGCTGACCGTGGTGGACAGGATGCGCGGCTTCTCGGCCGAGGAGCGCGAGCGGGCGAGGCGCGACAGGACCAGCATGCGCCTGGCCGCGATGGCGGCGTTGGGCGACACGCGGTCGTAGGCCTGGCAGTCCCAGGCCGGGAACTCCAGCACCTCGATGTCGGGCGCCGCGAAGGCGACGGCGTCGCGGAACATCTGCGCGCGCTGCCCTTCGCGCGCGACGTGGAGCAGCACGGCCGGCCGCTCGGCCCCGGCGCGGGCCAGCGCGCGGGCGAGGTCCGCCACCACGAAGCCGTCGAACCCGTCCGGCACGCGGCTCAGCGTGACGTGAGAATCCCCCGCCAACAGCTTGACGACGCGGGCCAGTTCGGCGAGCGGCGCCGCCGGCCGCGCGGCCGGCGCGGCGTCCTTCGGCGATGAGATCACCCGTCCCGCCACAGCCCTAGCCACGCAGGGCACCCGTGCGGTCGTGGAAGTCGCGGATGCGCGACAGGAAGACGGCGTCGACGTCGGCCGGCACGGACGCCTCGCCCGACACCCACTTGTAGATCTCGGGGTCGGGCTGTTCCATCAGCGCCTCGAAGCTGTCGAGGGCCTCGTCGTCGAGCTTGGACAGCTCCGAATCGGCGAAGCGTCCCATGATGAGGTCCATCTCCCGGGTGCCGCGGTGCCAGGCCCGGAAGGCGATCCTGCGCCGGCGGACCGCGTCCTCGTCCGATGTCGTCATGGGGTGTCGCGCGCTCGATGGTGGAGACGGTGGGGGCTGGCGGCTATATAGCGATGGGGCACGTCGCGTGCCAGCGCGCGAGATCGCCGCCCATAGGCGATCCGGCGAGAGAGACCACTCCGAGTGCCGCCAAGGAGGTGCCGCGGCCACAGCCGTCACCGGACCACCCCGCACCTCTCACCCCCGAACTCATGCGACCCGCAGACCTCAACCCGCTCTTCGTCGAGGCCACCAAGCTGCGCGGCGTCGGCCCCAAGGTGGCGACGGCGCTCGACCGCCTGCTGGGCTCGCCCAGCCGCCCCGCGCGGGTGCTCGACCTCGCGCTGCACCTGCCGGTGTCGGTCATCGACCGCTCGACCCGCGCCAGGATCCGCGACGCCCCGCGCGATCAGGTCGTGACGCTGGAGGGCCGGGTGCGCGAGCACCTCGCGCCGGCCTCCGTCAAGGCGCCCTTCAAGGCCGTCATCGAGGACGAGACGGGCGACTGCACGCTGGTGTTCTTCCGCAACAACGCGAGCTGGGTGGAGAAGGCCCTGCCGGTCGGCTCCACGCGCTTCGTGTCGGGGCGGCTGGAGCTGTGGGACGGGCGGCTGCAGATGGTGCACCCCGACCGCGTGATGGACGCCGAGGGATTCAGCACCATGCCGCTGGTCGAGCCCGTCTATCCGCTCACCGAGGGTCTGTTCCCGCGCGTGCTCGCCAAGGCCATCGAGGCGGCGCTGGAGCGCGTGCCGCCTCTGCCCGAGTGGCTCGACCCCAACCGCTTCGTGCTGCGCGGCTGGCCGAGCTTCGGCGACGCTCTGAAGGCGCTGCACCGCCCGGCCAAGCCCGGCGACGTCGCGGCCGACACGCCCGCGCGCCAGCGCCTCGCCTACGACGAACTGCTGGCGAGCCAGCTCGCCCTGGCGCTGGTGCGCAACCGCGCGGTCGTCGACGACGGCGTGCCGCACGTGCCGGACGGGACGATCTCGGCCCGCATCGAGGCCGCGCTGCCGTTCCGGCTCACCGGCGGGCAGCGCCGGGCGCTGGACGACATCCGCGCCGACATGGCCTCGCCGCGGCGCATGCTGCGGCTGCTCCAGGGCGACGTCGGCTCGGGCAAGACGGTGGTGGCGCTGCTCGCCGCGGCCTCGGCCGTCGAGGCCGGGTGCCAGGCCGCGCTGATGGCGCCGACCGAGATCCTCGCCCGCCAGCATTTCGCCCGCCTCGCGCCCCTCGCCGAGGCCGCGGGCCTGCGCGTGGCGGTGCTGACGGGCCGCGACCGCGCCTCCGAGCGCGCCGCCACGCAGGCCGGGCTGGCGGACGGCGGGATCGACCTCGTCATCGGTACCCACGCGCTCTTCTCCGAGGGCGTGGAGTTCAAGGACCTCGGACTCGTCATCGTGGACGAGCAGCACCGCTTCGGCGTGGCGCAGCGGCTCACCCTGGCCGAGAAGGGCCGCGCGGCCGAACTCCTGGTGATGACCGCGACGCCGATCCCCCGCACGCTGGTGCTCACCGTCTTCGGCGACATGGACGTCTCGATCCTCGACGAGAAGCCGGCCGGGCGCCTGCCCATCGAGACGCTGGCCAAGCCGGTCGACGGCATGGAGGAGGTGGTGGCGGCCGTCGGCCGCGCCGTCGCGGGCGGGGCGCGCGTCTACTGGGTCTGCCCCCTGGTGACGGAGAGCGAGCACGCCGACCTCGTGGCGGCCGAGGACCGTTTCCGCGCCCTTCAGGAATATTTCGGCGACGAGGTCCGGCTGATCCACGGCCAGATGAAGGCGGCCGAGCGCGACGGCGCCATGGCGGATTTCGCCTCCGGGCGCGCCAAGGTCCTGGTCGCCACCACGGTGATCGAGGTCGGGGTCGACGTGCCCGAGGCCAGCATCATGGTGATCGAACACGCGGAGCGGTTCGGCCTGGCGCAGCTCCACCAGCTCCGCGGCCGGGTCGGGCGCGGGGCGGCGAAATCGGTCTGCCTGCTGCTCTACAAGGGCCCGCTCGGCGAGGCCGCCAAGGCGCGGATCGAGATCCTGCGCGCCACCGAGGACGGGTTCCGCATCGCCGACGAGGACCTGCGGCTGCGCGGCGAGGGCGAGCTCATCGGCACCAAGCAGTCGGGCCTGCCCGACTTCAAGCTGGCGCTGCTCGACGTGCATCAGAAGCTGCTGGAGGAGGCCCGCCAGGAGGCCGCCGGTCTCGTGGCCGACGACCCGCAGCTCGCGGGACCGCGCGGGCCCGCGCTGAGGATGCTGCTCTACCTGTTCGAGCGGGACGCGGCGGCGCGGCTGCTCCAGGGGGGATGAGGCGGGTGGGAGCATCATCGGCCAGCGCCGGCGTCCGATGGCGCCTCGACGTCAGCGAGCGAGCTTGACGACATGTATCATCTTTGATGCAGGTGATCCTGCATGATGATGAAAGTCAATGAGAGACTCATCATCCATGTTTGAGGTCGTCTTCTACAGAACTGCCAACGGCAGCGACATCGTGCTCGACTTCATCAAATCGTTCGACAGCGACGACAGGCGAACGATCGGCGTCGATCTCTATGCGGTCCAGATCGGCTTTCCCATGGGGTTGCCCTCTGCGATCATCTGGAAGGGCCGTTGTGGGAAGTTCGGACCTCCCTCCCGTCGAATCGTGAAGTCCGACTTCTGTTCTTTCAGAAGAGCGACAAGCTCATCGTCGTCCATGGTTCCATCAAGAAGGTCCAGCGGACGCCGAGAAAAGACATCGCGCTGGCCATCAAGCGGATGAAAGAGTTCGAGCAGAGGAGCCATACCAGCATGGATGTCGAGAACGACCGACCCGGCGGCCGTCGCGTCGATGAATTGACGACCCTCGGCCAGTGGCTCGATGAGGAGGGCATTCGCGACGACGTCGCGCTTGCAGCGGTGAAAAAGGTGATCGCCGTTCAACTCGCGGTCCAGATGCGCGAGCAGAACATGTCCAAGGCCGAACTGGCGCGGCGCATGAGGACGAGCCGGGCGCAGGTCGACCGCGTGCTCGATCCGCAACGGGACGTGACCGTGGGCACGCTGTCGCGGGCCGCGGGCCTCATGGGCCGGAAGGTCCGGCTCGAACTGATCTGAGCCGGACCAAGCTCCCTACTCCACCGTCACGGATTTCGCGAGGTTGCGCGGCTGGTCCGCGTCCTTCCCCATGAAGACGGCCGTGTGATAGGCGAGCAACTGCACCGGCACAGCGTAGACGATCGGCGCGAAGGTGGGCGCCATGTCGGGCATGACGATCGAGGCCTGGAGCTTCACGGACGAGGCTTCAGCGCCGCCCGCGCCGCCGATCAGCACGAGCCGGCCGCCGCGCGCCGCCACCTCCTGCATGTTGGACACGGTCTTCTCGAAGACCGCGTCGGGCGGCGCGATGACGATCACGGGCAGGTCCTCGTCCACCAGGGCGATGGGGCCGTGCTTGAGCTCGCCCGCCGCGTAACCTTCCGCGTGGATGTAGCTGAGTTCCTTGAGCTTCAGCGCCCCTTCGAGCGCCAGCGGGAAGGCCGTGCCGCGCCCGAGGTAGAGCACGTCGCGCGCGCGGGCGAGGTCGTGCGCCACGGTCTCGATCTCGCGCTCCCCCTTCAGGGCCTCGGCCATCAGCCCCGGCAGCGCCAGGAATTCGTCGACGTGGCGCCGCTCCTCCTCGGCCGAGAGCGTGCCGCGCGCCCGCGCGAAGGCCAGCGCCAGGCAGGCCAGCACCGCGAGCTGGCAGGTGAAGGCCTTGGTCGAGGCGACGCCGATCTCGGGGCCGGCCAGCGTCAGGGCCTTGACGTCGGATTCCCGCGCCATGGTCGAGGTGCCGACGTTGACGACCCCGATGATCGTCTGCCCCTGGGCCTTGGCGTAGCGGAGCGACGCCAGCGTGTCGGCGGTCTCGCCCGACTGGGAGATGACGATCGTCACGCCGCCCCGGCCCATCGGCGGCTCGCGGTAGCGGAACTCGGACGCGACGTCGATGTCGACGGAGACGCGGGCGATGCGCTCGAACCAGTATTTGGCCGTCAGCCCCGCGATATAGGCGGTGCCGCAGGCCACGATGGTGATGCGCTCGACGGCCGCGGGGTCGAAGGGCAGGGCGAAGGGCAGCGACACCGTGCCGGCCGACAGGTCCGTGTAATGGGCCAGCGTCCGGCCGACGACCTCGGGCTGCTCGTGGATCTCCTTCGCCATGAAGTGGCGGTAGTTGCCCTTGTCGATCATGAAGGCCGAGGCGAGGCTCTTCTGCTTCGGCCGCGACACGCGCCGCTCGGCCTCGTCGTAGAAGGCGACGGAGCCGCGGGTCAGCACCACCCAGTCGCCGTCCTCCAGGTACGAGACCTCGTCCGTGAAGGGCGCCAGCGCGAGGGCGTCGGAGCCGAGGTACATCTCGCCCTCGCCGTGGCCCACCGCCAGGGGGGCGCCGCGCCGGGCGCCGATGAGCAGGTCGTCCTCGCCGGCGAACAGGAAGGCCAGCGCGAAGGCGCCGCGCAGGCGGGGCAGGGCGGCCGCCACGGCCTCCGTGGGGCTGCGGCCGGCGTCGAGCTCCGCGGTGACGAGGTGGGCCACGACCTCGGAGTCGGTCTCGGTCGCGAAGGCGTGGCCCCGGGCCGTCAGCTCGTCGCGCAGCTCGCGGAAGTTCTCGATGATCCCGTTGTGGACGATGGCGACCCGCTCGCTCGCGTGCGGGTGGGCGTTGGCCTCGGTCGGCTTGCCGTGGGTGGCCCAGCGCGTGTGGCCGATGCCGATGGCGCCGCGGAGCGGCTGGTTCGACAGCCGCAGCTCCAGGTTCTTCAGCTTGCCGGGCGCGCGCCGCCGCGTGAGTTCCCCGCCCTCCAGCGTGGCGATGCCGGCGGAATCGTAGCCCCGGTATTCGAGCCGCTTCAGCGCCTCGACGATCTGATCCGCCACCGGGCCGGCGCCGAGGATGCCAACGATGCCGCACATGCCGATCCCCTGCCTTTGATGTCCCGGCTTTGTTAGAGCAGATCGCGATCAGGTGGAATCACCTGATCGCGTGAAGATGCTCGTAAAAACAAGAGGCTGGAGCTGGAGCTGCGAGCCAAGGCGAGCGGCAACAGCTCTAGACCGGTTCCGCCCGCTCCTGCAAAAGCGCCCGGATCAACCTTTCCGGTCGCGGGCGGCCTTGGCGGCGGCGCGCTCGGCCCGCAGGGTGGCGGCGCGGCCCGGCTTGGTGATCTGGCGGGCGCGGCCGATCGCCAGGGCGTCGTCGGGCACGTCCTCCGTGACGGTCGAGCCCGAGGCCACGTAGGCGTCCCGCCCGATGCGGACCGGCGCCACCAGCGCGGAGTTGGAGCCGATGAAGGCGCCCGGCCCGATCTCGGTGCGGAACTTGCCGTAGCCGTCGTAATTGCAGGTGACGGTCCCGGCGCCGACGTTGGCGCCCGCCCCCACGCCGGCGTCGCCGATGTAGCTGAGGTGGCTCACCTTGGCGCCCTCGCCGATGGCGGCGCTCTTCACCTCGACGAAGTTGCCGACCTTGGCGTCGCGCCCGAGCGCCGTGCCGGGCCTGAGCCGGGCGTAGGGCCCGACGCTGGCGCCGGGGCCGACGCGCGCGCCCTCGAGATGCGAGAAGCTGTGGACGACGGCGCCGTCCTCCACCGCCACGCCGGGGCCGAAGACCACGTGCGGCTCCACCGTGACGTCGCGCCCGAGCGCGGTGTCGTGGCTCAGGAACACCGTGTCGGGCGCCTGGAGCGTGGCCCCGCCACGCAGGGCGGCGAGGCGCAGCCGCGCCTGGACGGCGGCCTCGGCCGCGGCGAGCTGCACCCGGTCGTTCACCCCCATGGCGTCGCGCTCGGAGCAGGGCAGGGCGACGCAGCGCCGCCCCGCGGCGCGGGTCAGCTCCACGGCCTCGGTCAGGTAGTGCTCCCCCTGGGCGTTCTCCCGGCCGATGCGGCCGAGCAGGTCGAGGGCCGTGCGGCCGTCGAGCGCCATCGGCCCGGCGAAGCACAGGGTCACGGCGCGCTCGGCCTCGGTGGCGTCCTTGTGTTCGCGGATGGCCAGGACCTCGCCCCCCGCCGTCAGCAGCCGGCCGTAGCCGGTGGGGTCCGCGGCCTCGAAGCCGAGCGCCGCCAGGCCCGCGCCCTCGGCCAGCGCGGCACGCATGGCGAGCAGGGTGTCGGGCAGCACCAGGGGCACGTCGGCGAAGAGCACGAGGATGTCGTCGTAGCCGCGCGCGATCGCGTCGCGCGCCGCCAGCACGGCATGAGCCGTGCCGAGCCGCTCACGCTGCACCGCGATGGCGGCCCCCGGCAGGGCGGCCCCGGCCTCGGCGGCCACGTCGCCGCGGCCGGGGCCGACCACCACCACCACGGCCTCGGCCTCGGCCAGGGCGGCGGTGTGCAGGACGTGCGACAGCATCGTGCGGCCGGCCAGCCGGTGCAGCACCTTCGGGGTGGCGGACCGCATCCGCGTGCCCTCGCCCGCCGCCAGCACCACGGCGAGGCACCGTCTCGCTCCGCTCATCGTCGCCCCGCTCCGTTTCGACGCCCGATCCTTCGTGCCCCAGGATTAACAGGAGATTGCGGCGGGGTGCAGTGCGGCAGGACACCCAAAAAGCCCCTCGCGGGATCGGCGATTTCAGCTATACGAGGGCCTGCGGCCGGCGGTGCCCCGAGGTCCGGGCGTCCTCCGCCGTCCTGTGTTCTCGTCATAGATGGCCGATGCTCCTTCGCCGCGACCTTCTGAAATGGGCCGCCTCCGGGCTGGGAGCCGGCCTGTCGCCGGCCGTTGCCGCCGACGCTCCGGCCCCCGCCGCGGCGCCCCAGGGATCCACGCCGCCGGCCCCCGCCTTCGACTTCGCCATGGTGGTGGACCGGGCGCGCGCGCTCGCCAGGAAGCCGCACGAGACCACCCAGGCGGCGCTGCCGGGCGCCTTCGCCGACCTCACCTACGACCAATATGTGTCGATCCGCCCCCGGGCCGGCACGGCCGTCTGGGGGGACGAGAACGTCGGCTTCGCCATCGAGCCGCTGCACCGCGGCTTCCTGTTTACCGCCCCCGTGACCATCAACGTGGTCGAGGGCGGCGTCGCGCGGCGCCTCGGCTACTCGGCGGGCCAGTTCGACTTCGGCAAGGTGCAGCCCCCCGCTGACCTCGCCGACATCGGCTTCTCGGGTTTCCGCGTGCTGCACGCGCGGGGCGGCCGGGGCCTGGCCGATTCGGCGATCTTCCAGGGCGCCAGCTTCTTCCGCGCCCTCGCCAACGGCCAGAACTTCGGCCTCACGGCCCGCGCCCTGATGATCCGCACGGCCGACCCGCGCGGGGAAGAGTTCCCGGCCATCCGCGACGTCTGGATCGAGAAGCCGAGCCTCGCCAACGACGTGATGGTGATCCACGCGCTCGTCGACTCGGACAGCATGACGGGCGCCTACCGCTTCACGCTCCGGCCCGGCGACGTCACCATCATCGACACGGAATGCACGCTGTTCACCCGCAGCCCGGCCGATTTCTACGGCCTCGGCGGCATGACGGCGATGTTCCTGTTCGGCCCCAACAACCGCCGCAACGTCGACGACGTCCGCGACGGCGTCTACGACGTGTCGGGCCTGCAGATCCTCAACGGCAACGGCGAGTGGCTGTGGCGGCCCGTCGTCAATCCCTCGACGCTCCAAGTGTCGGTGTTCCTCGACGCCAACCCGCGCGGCTTCGGCCTGCTGCAGCGCCAGCGTGCCTTCGACATGCTGGAGGACGACGAGCAGCGCTGGGAGCTCAGGCCCTCGCTGTGGATCGAGCCCATCAGCGACTGGGGCGAGGGCAGCGTGCAGCTCGTCGAGATCCCCACCGACACCGAGAACAACGACAACATCCTGTGCTTCTGGCGGCCGAAGGCGGTGCTCGACCCCGCGGCCGAGACCTCCTTCGCCTACCGCCAGTTCTGGTGCTGGACGCCGCCCGACCGCCCCCCCCTCGCGGTCGCGACCGACACGCGCGTGGGCCGGGCGGGGGGCAGCCGGCGGCGGCGCTTCGTGGTCGAGTTCACGGGCGACGGCCTCGCGGACCCGGCGCTCGCGCGCGACGTGAAGCCCATGCTCACCGCCTCGGCCGGCACCGTGGCGTCGCTCCGGCTGTTCCCCTCGCCCGAGCGCAAGATGTGCCGCGCCCTGTTCGACCTCGATTTCGGCGGCGAAACCCTGTCGGAGCTCCGCCTCGTGCTGGCGAGCGGCGGCAAGCCCGTGAGCGAGACATGGCTGTACCGGTGGACGGCGTGATGGACGAGGCCCGCGATCGCCCGGTGATCGACCTCGACTCCATCCTGGCGGTGCCGGCCATGCCGCCCGAGAGCCCGATCCCCATGCCGACGCAGTCGCTGCGCCGCTTCGACCGCCGCGGGCGCCGCGGCTGGTCCGGCGCCGCGCACCGCTCGGTGCCCTGGCTGGCGCGGCTCGTGGTGTTCGGCGGCGGCGCGGCGCTGCTCGGCTTCGGCATCGAGGAGATGTACCGCGTCGTCAACGTGGGCGAGGTCACGCCGCTGAAGTGGATCCTCGTGGCCCTGTTCGTCGGCAACTTCTCCTGGATCGCGCTGTCCTTCGCGAGCGCGGTCGTGGGGTTCGTCTGGCTCCTGTTCTTCGCCCCGAAGCCCCCGCCGCTGCCGGCGGCGCTCGGCGGCAGGACCGCCGTGGTGATGCCCATCTACAACGAGGCGCCGAGCCGCATCTTCGGGGCGCTCCAGGCGATCTGCGAGGACATCGCGGCGACGGGCCTGGGCGCCCACTTCGACTTCTTCTTCCTGTCCGACACCACAGACCCCGACGTGTGGGTGGCGGAGGAGCGGGCGCTCGTGGCTCTGCGCGACCGGCTGCGCGGGAAATCCGAGGTCTACTACCGCCACCGGCCGAAGAACACGAACCGCAAGGCCGGCAACATCGCCGACTTCGTCGCCCGCTGGGGCGGCGCCTACCCGCAGATGGTGGTGCTCGACGCCGACAGCCTGATGACGGCCCACAGCGTGGTCAACCTCGCGGCCGCCATGGAGGCCGACCCCGACGCCGGCATCATCCAGACGCTGCCGCTGATCATCAACCGCAACACCCTGTTCGCCCGGCTGCAGCAGTTCGCGGCCCGCATCCACGGCCCGGTCATCGCCGCCGGCCTGTCGGTGTGGATGGGGCGGGACGGCAACTACTGGGGCCACAACGCCATCATCCGCACGCGGGCCTTCGCGGACCACTGCGGGTTGCCGCACCTCAAGGGCCGGCCGCCCCTCGGCGGCCACATCCTCAGCCACGATTTCGTCGAGGCGGCGCTGATCCGCCGCGCCGGCTGGGCGGTCTACATGCTGCCGGTGCTGGGCGGCTCCTTCGAGGAGAGCCCGCCGTCGCTGATCGACCTCGCGGCGCGCGACCGGCGCTGGTGCCAGGGCAACCTCCAGCACATCCGCGTCATGTGGGCGCGCGGCTTCCACCCCGCCTCCCGCCAGCATTTCGCCACCGGCATCATGGGCTACGTGGCGTCGCCCCTGTGGATGGCGCAGCTCCTGGTCGGCATCGTGCTGGTGCTGCAGTCCACCTACATCCGCCCCGAATATTTCACCCAGGACTTCTCGCTGTTCCCGGCCTGGCCGCGCTTCGACGCGCAGCGCGCGCTGGACCTGTTCGGCATCACCATGGGGGTGCTGCTGGCGCCGAAGCTCTTCGGCCTGCTGATCGCGCTCGGCCAGCGCGACACGCGGCGCGACAGCGGCGGGGCGGTCGGCCTCGTGCTGTCGACGGTCGTCGAGATCGTCATGTCGTCGCTCCTCGCCCCCATCATGATGCTGATCCAGTCGGGCTCGGTGATGCAGATCCTGCTCGGACGCGACACGGGCTGGAACCCGCAGCGGCGCGACGACGGCTCGATCCCGCTCGGCGACATCGTGCGCCGGCACCGCTCGCACGTCGCGCTGGGGCTGCTGACGCTGGTGGCCGGGCTGCTGATCTCGCCCTCGCTGGTGGCCTGGATGTCGCCCACCATCGCGGGGTTGATCCTCGCCATCCCTCTGTCCTGGGCCAGCGGGCAGCGCTCGATCGGCCTGTTCCTGAAACGCTTCGGCCTGCTCCGCACCCCCGAGGAGACCACGCCGCCGCCGATCGCGGTGCGGGCCAACGTGCTGGCCGGCGAACTCGCCCGGGCCGGCTACGACGTCACCGACGGCATCTCGGCCCTGCACGCGAGCCGGGAGCTGCGCGTGCTGCACGAGGCCTACCTGCCGGCCGCCGAGCCGCGCCAGCGCGGCGCCATCGACCATGACGCCGTGATGGCGCGGGCCAAGCTCGCCGAGGCCGAGACGGTGGAGGAGGCCGAGGCGTGGCTCAACCGCAAGGAGCGCACCGCCGTGCTGAACGACCGCGACCTCATCGGCCGCGTCGCCCGCCTGCCCAGCGCCGACATGCGGGCCGCGGCGGCGGGGGAGCCCTCACTCAGCCGTTTTTGAGTGAGCGTCACACGCTCTTCGTCGAAAACCTACGACAAGACGGGGAACCGAGGCGGCGAAGCGTTGGCCTTCCAGCGCAAGCCTGCTTAGGATCGCGGCGGAGCCGCGGCCGGGATGCTGCGGCGCACGGATGCGGGGTGCAGGGCTTGAGGAAGGTTCCGAGCGGGGTCGGCCCCGGATACCCGCAGGTGGTCGTGCTGGTGGGCGCCACGGGCGACCTGTCGCGCCGCAAGCTGCTGCCGGGCCTGTTCCACCTGTCCAGGTCCGGCTTCATCCCCGGCTGCCGGGTGATCGGCGTGTCGCTCGACAACCTCGACGCCGACGGCTTCCGGGCCGTGGCCCGCGGCGCGCTCGACCAGTTCTCGACCCGCAAGTTCGACGAGGCGGCGTGGTCGGCCTTCGCCGAGGCGCTGGATTACGTGCCGCTGTCGGCCGGCGCCGGGGTGCTCCGGGACGCGGTGGAGCGGGCGGAGGCGAGCTTCGTGGGCGAGAGCCGCCTCGTCCACTACCTCAGCGTCCCGCCCGAGGCGGCGCTGTCGGCCGTGCGCCTGCTGGCCGAGGCGGCGCTCGTCGGCCGCTCGCGCATCATCATGGAGAAGCCCTTCGGCACCGACCTCGCGAGCGCCGTGGCGCTGAACGCGGAGCTCCACAAGGTCTTCGCCGAGGACCGCATCTTCCGCATCGACCACTTCCTCGGCAAGGAGCCGGCGCAGAACATCCTGGCGTTCCGCTTCGCCAACGGGTTGTTCGAGCCGATCTGGAACCGCAACTTCATCGACCACGTCCAGATCGACGTGCCCGAGACGCTGGGGCTGAACCAGCGCGCGCGCTTCTACGAGGCGACCGGCGCCTACCGCGACATGGTGGTGACGCACCTGTTCCAGATCCTCGGCTTCATGGCGATGGAGCCGCCGACCGCGCTGGAATCCGCCCCCATCAGCGAGGAGAAGAACAAGGTGTTCCGCTCCATGGTGCCGATCGACCCGCACGAGGTGGTGCGCGGGCAATATGTCGGCTACCGCGCCGAGGAGGGCGTCGACCCCGAATCCGAGACCGAAACCTTCATCGCCCTGAAGTGCCACATCGACAACTGGCGCTGGGCCGGCGTGCCCTTCTTCCTGCGCACCGGCAAGCGCCTGGCCGAGGGGCAGCGGATCATCTCGATCGCCTTCCGCGAGCCGCCGAAGAGCATGTTCCCGGCCAATTCCGGCGTCGGCGCCCAGGGGCCCGACCACCTGACCTTCGACCTCGCCGACGCCTCCAAGGTGTCGCTGTCCTTCTACGGCAAGCGTCCCGGCCCGGGGATGCGGCTCGACAAGCTGAGCCTGCAGTTCGCCATGCACGACACCGGCATGCTGGGCGAGGTGCTGGAGGCCTACGAGCGCCTGATCCTCGACGCCATGCGCGGCGACCACACGCTGTTCACCACCGCCGAGGGCATCGAGCGGCTGTGGGAGGTGTCGGTGCCGCTCCTCGAATCGCCGCCGCCGGTGCGCCTCTACGAGCCGGGCTCCTGGGGGCCGAAATCGATCCACCAGCTCGTGGCGCCGCACGCCTGGCGCCTGCCCTTCGAGCGCGCCTGGCGCGGCCCGAGCCCGTCGGGCAAGTAGAAGCTGTCGTCCCATCTGGAGTCCAAAGGGCGAGCCCTTCGGCGGGTCCAGGGCAGAGCCCCGGCGCCGATGCCGCCTGGCCTGCGCCCTGCGACCCGCATCGGGCCAGGCCCCTTCGGAGAAGGGACGCCCGTCGTCGGGGCCGTCATCGGCCTCCGCAGGGCGTAGGTCCTCGACCGCGCTATCGGCAGGTCGCCGTGTCGGCGTCCTTCGGGTCGGCGCAGAGTTCCAGGCGGAGCCACTCGTCGGCGATGCGGGTCGGCAGCACGACGCTGCGCTGGTCCATCCGGTCGATGTGGCGCTGCGACAGGGCGACGCTCCGGTCGTAGCGGGACAGGTCGCGGGGATGGAACTTCCGCTCGTCCCCGGCGCTCGCCTCCGCTTCCTGCTCCATCTCCCTCATGAGGACGGAGCAATCCGCGGCGGACAAGCGGCATCCGGCGGCGGCCGGCACCGACACGAGACAGAGGAGGATGACCGAGGCCGAGCGCATGGCGATGAGGGACGATGGACCGCGAAGGGCCCATCATCTCCGAGCCGGGCGGGAGCGACAAGTCGTTTTCACCGGCGTGCCGCGGCGACGCGGACCTCGATGACGGCATGGTTAGCGCTCCGTTAACCACGGGCGTGGTCCATTCGTCGGCGCAACCTTCCGATGTTTCCCCGCTCACGGATCGACCCGCATGGGAACTGTCCAGTACACCGATTTCGCCTCCTCGATCCGCTACTCGCTGATGCCCCGCGTCGCCGAGGACGACCGCGTGGAGATCGTCCTCGATCTGTTCCGCGGCTCGACCCCCGCCCTCACGAAGACGATCGCGACGGTGTCGCCGGGCGATGCCCGGACCGTCCTGTTCCGGTGCCAGCGCCACCTGGAGCGACTCGGCGCCTATGCGGTCAGCCACATGCTGCCCACGGTGCAGAAGCCGCAGGAGTTCGCGCCCGTGGCGGCGTTCGACTGGATCTTCGAGGCGGGCTGAGGGGTCCCGCGGAGATGAGTGCTTCGATTGAGGAGGCTTTCGCCTCTCGGGCCAGCGTCGAGATCGAAGCACTCATTGCCGTGGGGACGCTGGGGTTCGAGCGCTCATCGAGGGGAGTTCGGAGCGGCGCGGTCCGGCGGCCTGAAGACCTGCCCTGTTCGCTACGATGGGGAGGGCGTCACCGGTCCTGTGATCTCCCGGTCGACGCATCGACCTCGTATGGATGTTGCACGAGCGTCTTCGAGCTTCCGCGTTGATCGATCCTCTTCAGGGCGACGCGCTGACGGGCGTCACCCTTCGGCCGTCCCGACGTCCGCGGTCGAAGGTGGGCAGACACGATGACGCGATCACGCTGCATCGCCCGGCACAGCCGTGCCACGGTCGCTGGTATCGTGGCACCGCTCTTGTAGGATGACCATGTGCTCGGGACGATCCCGAGGAGGTCGGCCGTCTCGCTGTTCGACACACCCATCGCGGCCTGCCACGCGACGGCATCGCCGGCGCCGAACGGAGCCTGGTGTTCTGCGATCATCCTCAGGTGCTCGCTGTCGATGGCGAGGTCGCCTTCGTCATCGTCCCACGTCACGTTGCCGCCGTAGGCTCCGATCCCGGCCCGGGCGAAGACGGACGGATCGTTCAGGGGCGCGATGTGCCGATCTCCGCGCGCGATCCACCCTGCGAGGTCGACGGGCGACGTCGAACCGTCGTGCCAGGTCACGGCAAGGCTGGTCGGGCCGGTGACGGCCAAGGCGCCGATGCGGGGAATATCCTGCACGGTACTGTCTCCTCAGATGGCGAGATCTGGATTGAGATCGTTCCAGGCCACGACGATGCGATCCCGATGGGCGTCGGCCCACTCCATCACGGTGCGCCGGTCGCGGGCCGGGATCGAGCCGCGGATCTCGGCCAGCGTGACGACGTCCACCATCGCCTCGTAGTCCGGAGCGACGACGTGGAAGTGCGCAGGCCGGTGGTCGTTCGCGTAGACCCGGAAGGCGATGTTGCCGATGACGTGCAGCTTGCCCACGACGGCCCACGCTCGGCGAAACAATCTACTCCGTCGATCGGACGACGTAAATGGGGCCGTCTGGTGAACGGCTCGCCCGAGTCCGAACGTACCGTCAGGGTACATGCGTGGGACTCAAAAGCGCCGAAGACCAAAGACACAAGTCGATGGTGGTTTACGCGCTGGATCTGGCGGAGAGAGCGGGATTCGAACCCGCGATACGGTTTCCCGTATACACACTTTCCAGGCGTGCGCCTTCAACCACTCGGCCACCTCTCCGTCCGGCGTCGCGACGCCGGGCCGACGCGTGGAAGTCGGCCGCGCCCCGCCGCGGCGGGGCGCGAGCGGGGTCTAGCATCGGAACGACGCGGAGCGCAACAGCTCGCCGCGGCCCGCCGGCGAAACCCCGATCCGCTCGCTTGGGGGCTCCCACGGCGATGAGTGCTTCGATTGTGGGGCGTCCGCCCCTCGGGCCAGCGTCGAGAAGGAAGCAATTATCTCCGTGGGGACCCTTACGGGCTCCGGCCCCGCGAGGTAGAGCGGGGCGGTTCACGCGGGCGGGACTCGATGATCCGGTTTTTCCTCCGCGCGGCGGGCTTCATCCTTGTCGCCGCAGCCTTCGCGGCCCTGGTCGTGGACGGCACGCGGTCCATCGCCGGCGAGCGCCTGCTGCAATATTCGCTCGGCGAGGCCGCGGCCTGGGCCGGCGGGGCGCGCTACGCTGCGCTGGTGGGAGAGCTCGCGGGCGCGCCCGAGCCGGTGCGGCAGCTCGCCTCCGGGCTCCTGGCCCTGCCGGGGTGGATGGTCATGGGCGGGCTCGGGCTGCTGCTGCTCTACGCCGGCCGGCCGGCGGCCGAGCGCTTCGGCCCGTCCGGGCGCCGGATCTGACGGGCCGGCGAAACTTGCTGCCGCGGCGCTGCACGCGGGCCGTCCCCGTCCCTATATCAGGGCCATCACGGACACGGAGGACCGCACCATGCTGTTCCGCAAGAAAGCCACCCTGCCCACGGCCGCCGAGGCCCTGCCGGGCCGGCCCCAGCCCCTCCCCACCATCGATCGCCACCTCGTGCTCGACACGCCGATCAAGGGGCCGTACCCGGAGGGCACCGAGATCGCCTATTTCGGCATGGGCTGCTTCTGGGGCGCCGAGCGCCTGTTCTGGCGCATCGGCCGCGGCATCCACACCACGGCCGTGGGCTACCAGGGCGGGGAGACGCCGAACCCGACCTACGAGGAAACCTGCACCGGCATGACGGGCCACGCCGAGGTCGTGATAGTGGCCTTCGACCCCAACGTGGTCTCCTACGCGTCGCTGCTGAAGCTGTTCTGGGAGAGCCACGACCCGACCCAGGGCATGCGCCAGGGCAACGACGTCGGCACGACCTATCGCTCGACCATCTACACCACGACGCCCGCGCAGCTCGCCGAGGCCGAGGCCTCCAAGGCCGCCTTCGAGAGGGCGCTGGCGGCCTCGGGCCTGGGCCGCATCACCACCGAGATCCGCCCGGCCCCGGTGTTCTACTTCGCGGAGGGCTACCACCAGCAGTATCTGGAGCGGAACCCGCGCGGCTACTGCAACCTCGCCGGCACGGGCGTGTCCTGCCCGATCGGCCTCGGCGTCGCGGCCGAGTGAGCCCTACTGCGCCACCAGCACCTGTCGGCAGGCCGCCGGCATGTCTGCCATGGTGATGGGGGGCTTGGGCTTGGCGTCGGGGTTCGGGCGGGGGTGCAGCACCTCGGGCTTGAACCACCACGCCAGCGACGCGTCGCAGCCCTCGGTCGGCTGAACGGGCGGCTGCGACACGCAGCTCGCGTCGCCGGCCGGGCAGGCGATGCGGACGTGGAAATGGTAGTTGTGGCCCCACATGGGCCGCACCTTGTCGAGCCACTCCCGATCGCCCTTGGCCTCGCGGCAGATGGCCTTCTTGATGGCGGGGTTGACGAAGATGCGCTCGACCTCCGGCTGCTCGGCCGCGGCCTTGATGAGCGCCAGGTGCTGGGGCGTCCACTTCGCCGGGTCGACGTCGAGCCCGTCGGGGCGCACCACGTCGGTGGCCGACATGAACTCGCGCTCCTGGCGGGACAGCTCGCGGTGCGGCATGGGCGACAGCCAGATGTCGGCGTCGAGCCCCACCTGATGGGAGGCGTGGCCCGTGAGCATCGGGCCGCCGCGCGGCTGCGAGATGTCGCCGACGAGGAGGCCCGGCCAGCCGTTCACCGCCGGCACCTGCCGGGAGAAGCGCTCCAGGAAGCCGATCAGCGCCGGGTTGCCCCAGTTGCGGTTGCGCGACAGCCGCATCACCTGCCAGGCCTCGCCGTTGATCGGCAGCGCCTCGGCGCCCGCGAGGCAGCCTTTGGCGTAGAAGCCGATCGACCGCGCCTGGAGGTCGGCGGGTTCCAGCGCCCGGCCGAAGGCCTGCTTGGCGGGCACGCGCGGGTCCGTGGGATCGGCCAGCGGGGGGAGGGGCCGCGGGTCGAGCGTCCCCCGGTCCTGCGCGGCGGCCGGCAGGGCCGCCGCCGCCAGCGCCAGGCAAAAGAGGACCACCGACCTCAAGGCCGTGGGTCGGATCAAGCGCGCCATCCCGTCATCCCTCAACCGCTCTGCGCCTCGTGGGCGCCCAGCGGGCCGAAGCTCTCGACCACGCTCTCGTAGACTTGCCGCTTGAACGGGATGATGAGCGCGGGCAGCCGCTCGATCCGCTCCCAGCGCCAGGCATCGAACTCGGGTTTGAGGCCGTGTTCGGGCCGATCGATGTTGATCTCGCGCTCGTCGCCCTCGAACCGGAAGGCGAACCACTTCTGCTTCTGACCCCGGTAGCGGCCCTTCCAGCTTCGGCGCGACAGGTCGACCGGCAGGTCGTAGGTGAGCCACTGCGGCGCTTCGGCCAGGAACGACACCGACGACACGCCGGTCTCCTCGCGCAACTCGCGCAGGGCGGCGGCGCGGGGCATCTCGCCGGCGTCGATTCCGCCCTGCGGCATCTGCCACTCGTAGCCCTGGGCCGCGGGGTCGACGGCCCGCTTCGACCGGCGGCGGCCGATGAAGACCAGACCCTCGGGGTTGAACAGAGCGATGCCCACGCAGGGCCGGTAGGGAGATTGCGGCATGGGTCCATCCTACGTCGGCGGTTTCCAGTCTTTCCCTAATTTCGCCGATTTCGGCCGAAGCAGAAGCGGAAACTTGCGGTGCGGCATGCCGCGGGCGAGCGGGCGTCGGCCGCGGCCGCGAGGGGCGTGCGCTCACCCCCGCCGCATCCGGCCGCGGGGAGGCCGATCACGGTGCCGAGGGCTGGCTTTTTCGCGCGGTCCGGCCTATATCGAGGGCGCGGAGCTGCGGGGTGCGTGAGGACAGTATTCCCGGGGCCTTATCGATTCTGAAGGGAGCTGTCCCTGTTCTCGCCCGTGGGCTTGAGCATATGGCGCCCACCTACGTTGTAGGTTCCCGGGATCGATATCCCACGGCCACTGTGGCCCCGCACTCATCCATCGCGCGACCGGGCGGGACGCGTCTCCCGCATGACGATCGCCAAGACCACCCTCCGCGCGCTGGCGCTCGGGCGCCGCGCCCAGGTGGGTGACGCCCGGCGCGCCGCCTTCGCGGACGCGCTCGCGGGCCACGGCCTCGCGCTCGTCCGGCGCTTCGCCGAGGGCCGGACGGTCGCCGTCTCGGCCTTCCTCCCCATCCGCGGCGAACCCGACACGCTGCCCCTGCTGGCCGCCCTGGCCGAGGGCGGCGTGCCGACCGCGCTGCCCGCGACGCCGCCGCGCGGCGAACCCCTGCGCTTCCGCGCCTGGCGCCCCGGCGACGCGCTCCGGCCCGGCCGGTTCGGCACGCTGGAGCCGCCGGCAGAGGCGGCGGAGGTCGAGCCCGAGGTGCTCTTCGTGCCTCTGGCGGGGTTCGACCGCCAGGGCCACCGGCTCGGCTACGGCGCCGGCTATTATGACGGCGTTCTGGCCCGGCTACGCGCCCGCGGGCGCGTGCTCGCCGTGGGGGTCGCCTTCGCCGACCAGGAGGTCGAGGCCGTCCCGGCCGAGCCGCACGACGAGAGGCTCGACGCCCTCGTGACCGACGCCGGCCTCCTCACCTTCGGACCAGACCCATGCGCATCCTCTTCGTCGGCGACGTGATGGGCCGCTCCGGCCGCGCCGCCATCGCGGCCGAGCTCCCCAACCTCCGCTCGCGCTGGGCGCTCGACCTCGTTGTGGTCAACGGCGAGAACGCGGCCGGGGGCACGGGCATCACGGAATCCATCTGCAACGACATCCTGTCGGCCGGGGCCGATGCCGTGACGCTGGGCAACCACGCCTTCGACCAGCGCGAGGCCCTGGTGTTCATCGCCCGGCAGCCCCGCCTCGTGCGGCCGCTGAACTACCCGCCCGGCACGCCGGGGCGCGGCGCGGCCCTCGTCGACCTCCACGACGGCCGCCGGGCGCTGGTGCTCAACGTCATGGGCCGCATCTTCATGGACGCGCTCGACGATCCCTTCGCGGGCCTGGAGCGCGAGATCGAGGCCTGCCCGCTCGGCATCGCCTGCGACGCCGTGGTGGTGGACGTCCACGCCGAGGCGACGAGCGAGAAGAACGCGCTCGGCCACGTGCTGGACGGGCGCGCCAGCCTCGTCGTCGGCACCCACACCCACATCCCCACGGCGGACCACCGCGTGCTGCCGGGCGGCACCGCCTACATGTCGGACGCCGGGATGACGGGCGACTACGACAGCGTCATCGGCGTCGACAAGGAGGAGCCGATCCGCCGCTTCCTCCAGCGCACCCCCGGCAGCCGCTACGAGCCGTCTTCCGGCCCCGCCACGCTCTGCGGCGTCGCGGTCGAGACGGACGACCGCACGGGCCTGGCGCTGCGGGTCGCGCCGGTGCGGATCGGCGGCTGCCTCGACGGGGCCGTGCCGGCCTTCTGGAGCTGATCGACCCCGCTCCGCCCGCCGGCCCTCAGCGCGGCGGCAGGCCCGTGACGGCGCGCCGCGCGAGCTCCCCCAGCGGCACCGGCCGGGCGTGCGGGCGGGTGCCGAGCATGTCGTCGATCAGCGCCAGCGCCTCGGGCCGGCCGCTGTTGCGCACCTGCTCGAAGGGCGTCCAGGTCGCGGCGAAGTCGAGGGCCGAGAAGACGTCGCGGTAGCGCCTGAGCTCGTTCGGCGTCAGCGGCACGCCGCGCACGAAGGCCTTGTGGGCCGAGATGGTGGTGGCGCGGCGCCGGTCGGCGGGATCGAGCTCGAACTTCAGGGCGTCGCCGCAGAACAGGATCCGCCGTGCCCGGTCGTACAGCACCGTGTGGCCGTCGAAGTGGCCCGCCGTGACGTGCAGCTCCAGGCCGGGCAGGGGCTCCAGCCGCTCGTCGAAGGGCCAGGTGACGCAGACGGCGGCCGACCAGGCGAGGTCTCCGGGGTGCAGCGCCAGTTCGGGATCGAACCGGTCCTGGATCTGCCACAGCGCCCCGTAGCTGTGGGGATGGGAGGCCGCCAGCACCTGCACGCCGCCGAGCTCCGCGATGAAACCCAGCGCCTCGGCGCTATAGGCCGCGCAGCCCTCGAACATCAGGTTGCCGGCGGGACCCCGCAGCAGGTAGCTCATCGCGCCGATGCCGCTCACCGGCTCGTTCCAGAACCGCCACGCCCCCGGCTCCAGCTCCTCCCAGTGGCACGGATAGAGGGCCCGCGCCTGCTCCAGCGTGCGGAAGCGCCAGCCGGTCTGCGGCACGACGTGGCGCGCGTCGAGGCAGAGCGGGCAGGAGGACGGCGCCTCGAAGTGGCGCTGCCAGAAGCCGCAGTTGTCGCAGAAGAACGGCGGAAGATCGAGCGCGCCCGCGAAGGGCAGGTAGCCGGGGCTCACGCGCGTGTGCCGGCGGCTCGGGGCGGGGGGAGGGTGGTCGGCATCGGGGTGTCCTCGCGGCGACGGGATCCCGACATCGGGCGGCTCGCCCGGCTTGTCCAGGCCCTCGCCCGGCCGCCATGCCCCGCGGATCCCCGCGGGTTGGGATCCCGGCCCGGCGACCTGTCTCGCTCGGGGTCGGCCGAGCGCCGGCCGCCGATGGCGGCAGCATGCGGCTCGGCCGACCTGTGCTTCATCACGTCAGTGTCGATCCCAGACGGGCCGGCCCACCTCGCGCGCTGCGACACGCCGGCGATCGAGGGGCCGGTGGCGCGCGAGGGCGCGACCGGTCCATCGCTGTCGGTCTACGTCCTCGACCACGACGCCAAACTGATCGAGATCAGCCACTTGACGGCGTGAGCCGCAGCGGTGAGCGAAGTTCCCCGGCAGCGCCGTCCGTTCGATGCTGCGCCCGCCGCAGGAACCGGCCGGCTTTCCGCGGGCGCCTGACGCGCGGGATCGACGGATCGGGGTTGCGGGCCGGCGCCGGCGGCGTCATGGACGGGAGCCGTCCGGTCATCGAGGAGTCGCCATGCCACCGGCCTCAGCCGTCGCCGACGCCGACGGTCCCCCGCGCGGCTCATGGGTTCAGCCCGTGTCGACGGGGCTCATCGCGACGGTCGTGGGTTTCGCCTCGACCTTCGCCATCATGCTCCAGGGCATGACCCGCGTCGGCGCCACGCCGGCCGAGGCGGCCTCGGGTCTGCTCGCGATCTGCGTGCTTCAAGGCTTTCTGTCCGTCGGCTTCAGCCTGTGGCAGCGCCAGCCGATCTCGATCGTCTGGTCGACGCCCGGCTCCGTGCTGATGATCGCCACCGGGCTGCCGGCCGGCGGCTACCCGGCGGCGGTCGGCGCGTTGCTCTTCGCCGCCGCCCTCATCGTGGCGTCGGGACTGTGGCCGCCGCTGGGGCGGCTCGTCGGCGCCATCCCGCGCAGCCTCGCCAGCGCCATGCTGGGCGGCATCCTGTTCGGCCTCTGCCTCGCGCCCGCCCACGCCATGGCCGAGATGCCGGGCCTCGTGGCGCCGGTCATCCTGGCCTGGGCCCTGACCTGGCGCTTCTCGCGCGCCTACGCCGTCCCGGCCGCGCTGGTCGTCACCGTGGCGGTGGTGGTCTTCGTCACCAAGCTGCCGCCGCAGGCGTTCGACGGCGCCTGGCCGAAGCTCGCCTTCACGCCCCCGAGCCTCGTGCCGGCGACGCTCGGCAGCCTCGGCCTGCCGCTGTTCGTCGTCACCATGGCGTCGCAGAACGTGCCGGGCCTCGCGGTGCTCGGGCTCTACGGCTACCGGCCGCGCGTCGGCCCCATCTTCGTCGGCACCGGGCTCGCCTCGGGCGTGACGGCGCTGCTCGGCGGCCCGCTCATGAACCTCGCGGCCATCACGGCCGCGTTCTGCGCCGGACCGGATGCCCACCCCGATCCGGCGAAACGCTATCGGGCGACGGTGGTGAGCGGCCTCACCTTCGTGCTGCTGGGGCTCGGGGCCGGCGTCGCGGCCGTGCTGGTGAGCGGCTCGCCGCCGCTCCTCATCCAGACGGTCGCCGGGCTGGCGCTGCTCGGCAGCCTCGCCGGCGCGCTGACCACCGCCCTGTCGGAGGAGCGGGAGCGCCTGCCCGCGGTCGTCACCTTCGCGGTGGCGGCCTCGGGCATCGCGGTCTTCGGCATCGGGGCGCCGTTCTGGGCGCTGGTGGCGGGCGGCGTCCTGCTGGCGCTGGAGCGGTGGCGTTAGGGCAAGGGATTCCAAAGGGCGAGCCCTTTGGCGGTCAGGGCGGAGCCCTGGAGACAGATCATCAACCTTTTCAGGGCTCTGCCCTGAAACCCGCAAAAGGCCGAGGGCCTTTTGAATCCGGACTGACGTCGTCTGAACGCGCCTCGTCAGTCCGGCCGCCTCGCCGCCAGCAGGTAGTTCACCCCCGTGTCGCGCGACAGGCCCCAGCGGTCGCGCAGCGGGTCGAACACCATGCCGGTGCGGTCGATGACCTTGAGCCCCGCGGCCCGCACCGGGGCCGCCACCTCCTCGGGCGTGCGGAACTTCCGCCAGTCGTGGGTGCCGCGCGGCAGCCAGCGCAGCACGTATTCGGCCCCGACGATGGCCAGCGCGAAGCTCTTCGCCGTCCGGTTCAGGGTCGAGAGCACGAAGAGGCCGCCGGGCCGCACCAGCGCGCAGGCCGTGGCGACGAAGGCGTCGGGGTCGGGCACGTGTTCCACGACCTCCAGCGCCAGCACGGCGTCGAAGCGCTCGCCCGCCTCCGCCAGCGTCTCCGCCGTCGTGGCCCGGTAGTCGATCGCGACCCCCGTCTCGGCGGCGTGGCGCGCCGCGACCGCGACGTTGTTGGGCGCCGGGTCGATGCCCGTCACCCGGCCGCCGAGCCGCGCCAGGGGTTCGGACAGGAGCCCGCCGCCTGAGCCGATGTCGAGGATCCGCAGGCCCGCGAGCGGCGACGACGCCCCGTCCGCGACCGCGAAGTGCCGGACCATCAGGTCGCGCAGGTAGCGGATGCGGGTCGGGTTCAAGCGGTGCAGGGGCGCCATGGGGCCGGCGGGGTCCCACCAGGCGTCGCCGAGCCGGTCGTAGCGGGCGACATCGGCGCCGTCGACGAGGCCGGCCGGGCCGTAGGCGTCCGCGGCGGGCGGGGCGGGATCGGGCATGAGACGGGGCTCCGGGTCGCGTCGGGCCGGGCCTGACCCACCTCGACGCGGAAGGGGCGGCCCGCGTTGACAACGCCGCCTGCCGCGGCCATCCATACGCGCCCGCCGGCCCGGGGGCGAGCCTCCCGAAGGGCGCGGCATCGTCGCGCCGGGCGCGCGGGGCCGGTCCCGTCCCTCCTGTTCAGAACCGATGGCCCGTCTCGTCCTCAAATTCGGCGGCACCTCCGTCGCCACCATCGACCGCATCCGCAACTCCGCCCGCCACGTCAAGCGCGAGGTCGAGGCCGGTCACGACGTCGCCGTCGTGGTGTCGGCCATGTCGGGCAAGACCAACGAACTCGTCGGCTGGTGCGCCGAGGCCGCCCCGCTGCACGACGCCCGCGAATACGACGCCGTCGTGGCCTCGGGCGAACTCGTCACGGCCGGCCTGATGGCCATCGTGCTCGGGGACATGGGCGTGCAGGCCCGGTCCTGGCAGGGCTGGCAGGTGCCCATCCTGACGTCCGACGCCCACGGCGCGGCCCGCATCGCCTCGATCGACGGGGCCGAGATCCTGCGCCGCTTCGACGAGCGCGCCGAGGTGGCGGTCATCGCGGGGTTCCAGGGGCTGCACGAGGCCTCGGGGCGGATCACCACGCTCGGCCGCGGCGGCTCCGACACCAGCGCCGTGGCGGTGGCGGCGGCGCTCGGCGCCGACCGGTGCGACATCTACACGGACGTCGACGGCGTCTACACCACCGACCCCCGCGTGGTGCCGAAGGCCAAGCGGCTCGACCGCGTCGCCTTCGAGGAGATGCTGGAGATGGCCTCGCTCGGCGCCAAGGTGCTCCAGGTCCGCTCGGTCGAAGTGGCCATGAACCACAACGTCAAGGTCTTCGTCCGCTCGTCCTTCGACGATCCGGCCCATCCCAAGCCCGGCACGCTGATCTGCGCCGAGGAAGACATCATGGAACAACAGGTCGTCACCGGCATCGCCTTCGCCAAGGACGAGGCGCAGATCACCCTGCGCCGCATCGCCGACAAGCCCGGCATCGCGGCCGCCATCTTCATGCCGCTGGCCGAGGCCGGCATCAACGTCGACATGATCATCCAGGTCGTGTCCGATGATACCACCTCGACCGACATGACCTTCACGGTGCCGGGCGCCGACTTCGAGCGCGCCATGGCGCTGCTGGGGGAGCGGCGGGGCGAGATCGGCTTCGCCTTGATCCAGGGCAACGACGACGTGGTGAAGGTGTCGGCCATCGGCATCGGCATGCGCTCCCACGCGGGCGTCGCGGCGCGCGCCTTCCGGGCCCTGGCCGAGAAGGGCATCAACATCCGCGCCATCACCACCTCCGAGATCAAATTCTCGGTGCTGATCGACTCGGCCTACACGGAACTCGCGGTCCGCACGCTGCACACGCTCTACGGGCTCGACAAGGCCGCATGAACGGCGGGCGTGTGGCGCCCGCGCGGCGGATCCCCTTGCCGGGGGGCCGAGGCTCCGGCTATAGGTCGATCCAAAGACGACGGGTCACGCGGCACGATGCCGGGCGGCTCGCCCCTCGGGGGCGTTGAAGGAAAGCAGGCGATGCGTGGCGCTCTGGCCGGACCGCGACTGCTGCTGCGTCGGCTGCGCGAGGTCATGGCGGAGCCGATCTCGGCCCAGGCCCGGCTCGACAAGATCGTCGTCCAGATCGCCTTCAACATGGTGGCCGAGGTGTGCTCGGTCTACGTGCTGCACGCCGATGGGCGGCTGGAGCTCTACGCCACCGAGGGGCTGAACCGCGAGGCGGTCCACCACACCACGATGCGCAAGGGCGAGGGGCTCGTCGGACTGATCGCGGCCTCGGCCGAGGCCCTGGCGCTGCCCGACGCCCAGAACCACCCGGCCTTCTCGTACAAGCCCGAGACCGGCGAGGAGATCTACCTGTCGTTCCTCGGCGTGCCCATCCTGCGGGGCGGCAACACGCTGGGCGTGCTGGTGGTGCAGAACAAGGCGCGCCGGCAATATTCCGAGGAGGAGGTCGAGGCGCTCCAGACCACCTCCATGCTGATGGCCGAGATGATCGCGGCGGGCGAGCTCCAGGCCCTGCTGCCCGGCCCGGCCGTGCTGCGCCAGCCCCTCAGCCTGAAGGGCTCGCCGGTGGTGGACGGCGTCGGCCTCGGCCATGCCGTGCTGCACGAGCCCCGCGTGATCGTCACCCGGCTCGTCGCCGAGAACGTCGACAGCGAACTCGTGCGGCTCGACGAGGCGGTGGCGGCGCTCCGCGCCTCCATCGACCGGCTCGTCGACCAGGGCGACGTGGCGGGGCCGGGCGAGCACCGCGAGGTGCTGCAGACCTTCCGCATGTTCGCCAACGACCGCGGCTGGCTGCGCCGCCTGCGCGAGGCCGTGGTGACGGGCCTCACGGCGGAGGCGGCCGTGGAGCGCGTGCAGAGCGACACGCGCGCCAAGCTCGTGCGCCAGACCGATCCCTACCTCCGCGACCGCCTGCACGACCTCGACGAGCTCGCCAACCGGCTGCTCCATCAGTTGACGGGCGAGAGCATGGTGGCGCCGCTCGACGCGCTGCCGGAGAACGCCGTGATCGTGGCGCGCTCCATGGGGCCGGCGGCGCTGCTCGACTACGACCGGGTGAAGCTCCGCGGCCTGGTGCTGGAGGACGGGGGCGCGTCGAGCCACGTCGCCATCGTGGCCCGCGCGCTCGGCATCCCGGTGGTGGGCGACGTCGCCAACGTGTCGAGCCTGCTCGAGCCCGGCGACGCCCTCATCGTCGACGGGGCGCTCGGCGCCGTCGAGGTCCGGCCGCCGCCCGACGTCGAGGCCGCCTATGCCGAGAAGGCCCGCTTCGGGGCGCGCCGGCAGGAGCAGTACCGCAAGCTGCGCGACGTGCCCGCGGTGACGCGGGACGGCGTGGAGATCGGCCTGCACATGAACGCCGGTCTCCTGCTCGACCTGCCGCACGTGGCCGAGACGGGGGCCGCCTCCATCGGCCTGTTCCGCACCGAACTCCTGTTCATGGTGACGTCGCGCTTCCCCCGGATCGAGCAGCAGACGGCGCTCTACGCCGCGGTGCTCGACGCCGTCGGGGACCGGCCCGTGACGTTCCGCACGCTCGACATCGGCGGCGACAAGGTGCTGCCCTACATGGCGCGGCCCGACGAGCCGAACCCGGCGCTCGGCTGGCGCGCCATCCGCATCGGCCTCGACCGGCCGGCCCTGCTCCGCTCGCAGCTCCGCGCGATGCTGCGGGCCGGCGGCGGGCGGGCCATGCGCATCATGTTCCCCATGATCGCCAGCACCGCCGAGTTCGACGCCGCCAAGGCGCTGGTCGGCCGCGAGCTCGACCACATGGCCCGCCACGGCCACCCGCCCCCCTCGGACCTCAAGCTCGGCGCCATGGTGGAGGTGCCGTCCCTCCTGTGGGACCTCGACGCCCTGGCGCTGCGCGCCGATTTCCTGTCGGTCGGCTCGAACGACCTGATGCAGTATCTCTTCGCCGTCGACCGCGACAACAAGCGCGTGGCGACCCGCTTCGACCCCCTGGCGCCCTCCATGCTGCGGGCGCTGAAGAGCGTCGCCGACGCGGGCCGCGCGCACGGCATCCCGGTGACGCTCTGCGGCGAGTTCGGCGGCAAGCCCCTCGGCGCCCTGGCGCTGGTGGCGATCGGCTTCCGCGACCTGTCGATGTCGGCCTCCTCGCTCGGGCCCGTCAAGGCCATGCTGCTGGGCCTCGACGCCGCGGACGCGACCGCCTATGTCGGTGACCTCCTGGCCTCGGGGGGCGGCGCCGCCACGCTCCGGCCGGCCCTCGGCGCCTATGCCGAGCGCCACGGCCTGCCCGTGTAGGGCGCCACGGCCCTCCCAATCCCGGTCCCGATGCTCCCGCATTCCAAGCTCGACCTGATCCTGCGCCGCCACGAGGAGGTGTCGGCCCGCCTGTCCGAGGGGCCGGACGCCGCCACCTTCGTGGCGCTGTCGCGCGAGCTCAGCGACACGGGGGACCTCGTGGCGGCGATCCGCGCCTACCGCGACAAGCGGGGCGAGCTCGACGGCGTCGAGTCCATGCTGGCCGAGCCGGCGCTGGACGCCGAGATGCGCGAGATGGCTGAGGCCGAGCGCGTCGAGGCGGGCGAGGCGCTCGCCGGGCTCGAGACCACCATCCGCTTGGCGCTGCTGCCCAAGGACGCCGCCGACGCCCGCAGCGCCATCCTGGAGATCCGCGCCGGCACGGGCGGCGACGAGGCCGCGCTCTTCGCCGGCGACCTGTTCCGCATGTACGCCCGCTACGCCGAGCTCCACCGCTGGAAGGTCGAGGTCCTGTCGGCCAGCGAGGGCACGGCGGGCGGCTACAAGGAGATCGTGGCCGAGGTCCAGGGAAGCGGCGTCTTCGCCCGGCTGAAGTTCGAGAGCGGCGTCCACCGGGTGCAGCGCGTGCCCGACACCGAGACGCAGGGGCGCATCCACACCTCGGCCGCCACGGTCGCGGTGCTGCCCGAGGCCGAGGAGGTCGACGTCGCGATCAGCGAGGCCGACCTCAAGGTCGACACGATGCGGGCCCAGGGCGCGGGCGGCCAGCACGTCAACAAGACGGAATCCGCCATCCGCCTCACCCACCTGCCGACGGGCCTCGTGGTCTTCATGCAGGAGGAGCGGTCCCAGCACCGCAACCGGCAGAAGGCCATGGCGGTGCTGCGCTCGCGCATCTTCGACATGCAGCGCCAGAAGCTCGACGACGAGCGCGCGGCGGACCGCCGCTCCCAGGTGGGATCGGGCGACCGCTCCGAGCGGATCCGCACCTACAACTTCCCGCAGGGGCGCCTGACCGACCACCGCATCAACCTGACGCTCTACAAGCTCGACCGCGTCATCGCCGGCGAGGCGCTGGACGAGGTGGTGGACGCGCTGACCACCGAGCACCAAGCCGCCCAACTGGCGGCCGCCGGGGGCTGAGGCCATCCAGTGGTCATCGATCGAGCATCGGAGATCGATCGCGGGACCCGTCACTTCCCGGACTTCCTCCACCAGAGCTCGATCGGCGTCACGTTGCTGAGGCCGAACAGCGGCACCCCTTTCGGGCGGCCCAGGGTGGACGCGTAGGCGATCCACTGGTCCTCGGTGTGGAACAGCGGCACGACGTAGAAGCCCGACAGAAGCAGGCGGTCGAGCACCCGCGCGGCCGCCACGAAGTCCTCCTCCGACCGGGCCGCGACGATGGCCGCGATGGCCGCGTCGATGGCGGGGGAGCGGGCGCCGGGCAGGTTGAAGGAGGCCGGCTGGGCGGCGGCGCCCGAACTCCAGCGGGAGCGCTGCTCGGCGCCGGGCGAGGGCGAGGCCGCCCAGGAGCCCAGCATCATGTCGAAGTCGAAGCTCTGCCGGCGCCGCTGGTACTGCACCTCGTCGACGAGCCGCACCGTGACCTCGATGCCGATCTCCTTCAGCGTGTCGGCGAAGCTCAACGCCAGCCGCTCCTGACGGCGGTCGACCACCATGATCTCGAAGCGGAACGGTGCCCCGTCCGGCCGGCGCATCACCGTGCCGTCGAGCCGGTCGCCGGCCGCGGCCAGCAGCGCCAGGGCGCGCTTCGCCTGCCGACGGTCGCGGCCCGAGGCGTCGCCGTCGGGCGGGCGCCAGGTGCCGTCCAGCATGTCGGCCCGCGCCGCGCCGGGGTAGGGGGCGAGCAGGGCGGCCTCGGCGCTCGAAGCCGGCCGGCCCGTCGAGGCGAGGGGGCTCTCGGCGAAGAAGCTCGGCGTGCGGCGGTAGAGGCCGCCGTAGAGGTTGCGGTTGACCCAGCCGAAGTCGAACATGGCGCCGAGCGCCTCGCGCACTCGCGCGTCGTCGAAGATCGATCGGCGGGTGTTGAAGGCGAAGCCCTCCATGCCCTTCGGCAGGCGGAGCGGCACGGCCTCCCTCACGGCGCGGCCGTCCCGGAGGGCGGGAAAGTCGTAGCCCGTCAGCCAGCGGGCCGGGTCGGTCTCGATGCGATAATCGCAGAGCCCCGCCTTGAACACCTCGAAGAGGCTGTTGGCGTCGCGGTAATAGTCGATGTCGACCCGGTCGAAGTTGAACAGCCCGCGCCGCACCGGCAGGTCGCGGCCCCAGTAGCCGGGGTTGCGCTCCAGCACCAGCCGCGTGCCGGCCTCGACGGCGGCCACGCGGTAGGGGCCGCTGGCGACGGGTGGCTTCAGGGTGGTCTCGTCGAAGTGGGCGGCGTCGGTGGCGTGGCGCGGCAGCACCGGCATCAGGCCCAGGGACAGCGGCAGCTCGCGGTCGGCGCTGCCGGCGAGGTCGAAGCGGATCGTCCCGGCGTCGGGCGTCGTCACCCCCCGCACCGCCGCGAAGGCGGAGCGCTGCTGCGGCCGGCCCTGGGTTCGCAGCAGGTCGAAGGTGAAGCGCACGTCCTCGGCGGTGACCGGCGTGCCGTCCGAGAAGCGCGCCGCGGGGTCGAGGTGGAACGTCGCGAAGGAGCGGGCCTCGTCCGTGTCGAGCCCCCGCGCGATCAGCCCGTAGAGCGTGAAGGGCTCGTCCTGCGAGCGGGCCATCAGGGTCTCGAACACCATCGTGTTGAGCCCCTGCGCGGTCGACCCCGCCTTGAGGTTGAAGGGGTTCAGGCTGTCGAAGGTGCCGAGCAGGCACAGGCGCAGGCGCCCGCCCTTCGGGGCGTCGGGGTCGGCATAGGGCAGGTGCGGGAAGCCGTCGGGCAGGGCGGGCTCGCCGTGCATGGCGATGCCGGGCGCCGCCCGCGCGGGCGCGGGGAGGGGGGTGAGGGCCGACAGCAGGGCGAGCGCGCCGAGGAGGGGCGCGGAGGGCGGGCGGATCCGGAAGGCGGTCATGGCGGTATCCTGCGCCGCGATGCTGGTGCCGGTGTGACCATCCGGGCGCGGGCGGCGGCTTGCAATCGCCCGCGGGATCATCGACACAGGCGCCGATCGAAGCGGCGCGGCGGTCGGTTCCGACAACGTGTCGCCGTATTCCGCCGCGATGACCGGCGCGCCATGCCCGCCGGCGCGGCGCTTCCCCCAGGTCCCGCCGCCGGGGATCGGAGCGCGGGCCGGCCGAGCCGCAGCGCCGTCGCGCTCCGTCCCCACGATGCCGTCCGCGTCCCCCGCGCCCGTTCCGTTCAGACCACGAGGATGTCCATGCCGATCCAGCCCATGAAATCCGGGGCCGTCGCCCTCCTGGCGGGCGCCCTGCTCGCCGGCCAGGCCCAGGCCCAGACCGCGCCCGCCCAGGGGCAGGCCCAGCAGAACCCGAACGCCCCCGCGCGGATCGAGATGCAGCCCGTGCCCAACACCGACTGGACCAAGGTGTGCAGCAAGCCGCAGCCCGGGCAGAAGGACCTCTGCTTCACCACGCGCGACTTCACCACCTCGCCCGACCAGCCGCCGCCGATCGCCCTGGCGATCTACGACGTGAAGGGCGAGGAGAGCCGCATCGTCCGCATCCTGCTGCCGATCGGGCTGCTGCTGAAGCCGGGCATCCGGATGTCGATCGACAAGGGCGCCGTCACGGACGCCAGCTTCACCTTCTGCATGCCCAACGGCTGCTTCGCCGAGACCAACGTCAAGGGCAGCGTCATCGAGCAGCTCAAGAAGGGCACGACCCTCAACATCGTGACCAAGGGCCTCGCCAACAACGAGGTGACCTTCGCGGTGCCGGTGGCCGGCTTCGGCAAGGCCTTCGACGGCGCCGCGGTCCCGGCCGAGGAGATCGCGCGGCGCCAGCAGGAGATGCAGGCCAACCTGCAGAAGCAGCTCCAGGCGCGCGCCGAGGAACAGCGCAAGCAGTTGGAGCAGCAGCAGCCGGCCGCCGGGGCCGCTCCGGCCGCCCCCGCGCCGACCGCGCCCGCCAAGCCCTGAGCGGCGGCGTGAACTGAGAATGAGCGAGGCGCGCACCGCGGTGCGCGCCTCGCTCATATCGGCCCTGCCCGGCGGGCTTCAGTTCCGGGCCACGGCCTTCGACCGGTAGGCGCCGCCCTCGACGCGGTCGAAGCTTTCGCCGATCTGCGGATGGCGCAGCGGCTCGCCGGACTCGTCGGGCAGCAGGTTCTGCTCCGACACGTAGGCGATGTATTCCGTCTCGGTGTTCTCGGCGAAGAGGTGGTAGAAGGGCTGCTCCTTGATGGGGCGCACGTCCTCCGGGATCGACAGCCACCATTCCTCGGTGTTGGCGAAGACGGGGTCCACGTCGTAGATCAGGCCGCGAAACGGGTACTTGCGGTGGCGCACGACCTGCCCGATGCTGAATTTCGCGCACAGCGCCTTCATCGTCTTCTCCATGCCTGTCTGCCGATCGGACCGCGCTCTGTCCTTCGCCGTGGCGCGAGGATGTCCGTCGTCCGACACGGCGTCAACCGAAGCGAGCAGCCTCCGCCACCGCCGCGGCGCTTGCCAGCGACCCGGAAATCGGGCAGAAGACCGGCGTACGACGGGCGGTTCGGACAGGGTCGCGGCCGTCGTCCCGCAGGAGTGTAGCTCAATCGGCTAGAGTACCGGTCTCCAAAACCGGGGGTTGTG
>CAXTBR010000004.1:0-14613 GCA_964242785.1 uncultured Lichenihabitans sp.
CCCTGAGATCAAACCTCGACACCGGCAACCCGTGAGCGACACCTGAGCAGTTACCAATGGAGTGCACCTCGTCCTTACGTCCACGGTCGTTAACGAGCAACCGTTTGGAGCGACGGACAAGGTGCCGCCCGGCGTCGCGGCGGGCGTGGCGGAACAGACGCACCGCCGCGCTCTGGCGGAACTCGGCCGCCACGCGGCGGAGCGGGCCGGCACCGCCGCCGATGTCGCCGAGAAGCGGGCGGAGCTCGTCGCCAATGCCGCCCAGACGGAACGCGAGGAGGCCGTGCTGCCGCTGCTCCAGGACCGGTACGACACCGCGAAGGGGCTCTACGACAAGCGGTTCGGCCCCAAGCCCCCGGTGCTCGACGCCGAGCAGAGCCTGCGCGAGCACGAGGCGGCGCTGAAGGGGGCGGAGGGCGCGGCGGCCGAGATCGCGGCGCAGATCCGCGCGCTGGAGGCCAGGCAGGCGCAGAGCGACGCGAGCTTCCTCGCGGACGCGCTCGACCGCCGGGCCAAGGCGCAGGACCGGGTGAACGGGCTCGACGGCGACATCCGCAAGGCGCGGGAGCGGGCGAGCTACCGGCGTCTGGTGGCGCCGGTGGACGGCACGGTCCAGGGCGTGAAGGTGCACACGCCGGGGGCGGTGGTGACGGCGGGCGACGTGCTGATGACGGTGGTGCCGGACGGGGCGGGGATCGAGATCGACGCCGGAGTGGAGAACCGCGACATCGGCTTCGTGCGGGAGGGGCAGGACGTGGAGGTGAAGGTGGATGCCTTCCCGTTCACGCGCTACGGGCTGGTGCGGGGCACGCTGGTCCACGTGGGGCGGGACGCGGCGGTGCCGGCCGGGGGCGCCCACGACGCGGCGGGCGGGCCGGGTGGAGGTGCGCCGCCCGACGGGGGTCTGACCTACCCGGCGAAGGTGCATCTCGCGCAGGACTGGATCCTGGCGGAGGGGCGGCGCGAGCCGATCCAGCCCGGGATGCGGGTGGAGGCGGAGATCAGGACGGGCGAGCGCCGGGTGATCGAATACCTGCTCTCCCCCGTGATGCAAGCGGTGCAGGAAGCGGGGAGGGAGAGGTGAGGTGGTAGCTTACAATATATCTTTATACGCGAAGCAAGGACAACAACTATGCCTCTTGAGTTTATTGATGAATCCTCCCTACGAGTCTGGACTGCAGAAGAGAGAAAGAATGCTGCTGAAAAATTCCGCACAGAGCATAGCGAAGCCTGAACGCAACTGAACGAAATGGACGCCAAGGATGGAATGTATGAAGGAAGCGACGCTGTTTGGCAGCTCTGGAATATGCTCTTCAGGCTCTATCCAGGCCACAGTTCGTTAGAGCTTGGAGGTCTTGTCGCCGCAGTTCACGATTACAGGCTGAATCATCCTAAGTAAGGAGAAGAACAATGAAATTGTATGTCGATGAGAGTTCATTGCGAAAATGGACGGATGAAGAAGTGGTTGTTACGGCAGAAAAGATGAGAACAGAATATTCTGATGCTTGGAAGGAACTTAATGAGATAGACAAAGACAGTGGTGACTATACTCATATTCAAGCAATCAGAGTACAATGGAAAATGATCTATGATTTGTATCCAGATTGCAATCCATCAGAATTAACTCGACTTCATGCTTTAGTATCTCGTTACAGAATCAATTATTCCAAATAATCTCCTGGAGAAACGTTCGATGACCGCCTTTATGTACTTTGATAAAAATCTATGCGTAAATGCAATGCAATCTGGGCAGTAATTACCCAGGGGGTTGAGACGTGCGTCTTCGTGCGTCTGGGTGATCTGGTCGAGGCGTGACGTCTCTGTTTGTGCATGGGCGGCGTTGAGCCGGCTGCTGATCGGCGCTGAACGTCGTGGATGGGTGTCAGGCCGAGACGGTCTGGAGGAGCGTGGCGAAGGTGCCCGGTCCGTGGTTGATGCGCTCGGTCGATACTACGGTGCGGACCGCGGCTTCGCCCTCGGCCGACCAGGTGGCGCGATATCCGTTGGTGACCTTGCGCTGGATCACGGCGGGCCGGAGGTCGCGCTCGCAGGCGTTATTGGTGGGCTCGACCTGGCCGGGGAAGAGCTTGAAAGTCAGGAGCTGGTCGCGGGCGCGGCGGATCTTGTCCTGGACGGCGCGGGTGAGATCGCACGTCGTCGCTGTGGCCAGGAGATCGTCGAGCCGTCGTTCCAGTGCGCGCCGCCTGGACGCGAGGGTCGAGGCTGCCAGCGTGGTGACGGCTGCCGCCAGGGCGAAGGCCGAGCCGAGCCACAGCTTGAGCCCCAGCGCCAGGGCCTCGTCGTGTCCTTCGAGCGCGGAGGCGACGTCGCGGGCCAAGTGGGCCAGGCAAGTCTGGTGGGCCTTGCCGTGTCCCTGCTGGGCCGCGTAGCGGTCCGACAGCCACACGTCCGGCCGGTGCTCGCCCATGATGTCGCGCACCACCGCGGCGCCGCGCGTCGGGGCGACATGGTGGACGACGGCCTCGGCGCAGCGAAAGACCCAGTGAAAGCTGTTGGTGCCCTCGATGCGGATGCCGGTCTCGTCGCAGCCCACCACCTTGGCGCGATGCAGCGCCGCGAGAGCCGTGTCGCGGCCGCCCGCGAACTGCGCCTCGGCCCGGCGCAACATGTTCATCAAGCCGCCCTGGCTGATCGTCAGGCCGAACAGGTCCTTCATGGCCCCTTCCAGCCGCTCGTTAAAGAGCGCCTGAAACGTCTTCAGGTACAGCACCAGCGCGTGGAGCCGGGGGCCGAACGGCGTCGCAGCCGCCCCGGACGGACGCTCCGCCACGGCCCGCGCTCCGCAGCCGGGGCAGCACACCGACAAGCGCCGGTGCTGCTCGACGCGCGGCTTCACCGGCGGGATGTCGATCTCCTCGTGCACGCTGACGACCTCGGCCGGCAGGTCGGCCGACAGCGCCAAGCCGCAGTCGGGGCAGCCGGTCGGGCGGTGATTGACGACGGCATCGGGATCGGCCGACAGCACGCGTTTGTGGCCTTGATGGCCCGGCTTTGCTCCGCCCGGGCGGGACTGCTCGCGCCGCTCCTTGCGATCCGTCGAGGGCGGCCTGGACGAGGTGCGCGACGTCTTTGCCGGCCGCTGAAGCTTCAGCACCAGTTCGATCAGTTCCGGCTTGCTCAGCCGTTCGAGATCCTCGCGACCCATGCCACCAGGGAATCAGGCTCTTGGCCTCGACACAAGGCCCCAAACGTCACCGCCAAGCTGGATGCCCTGTCCCAGGCACGCCTGAAACCCCCTGGGTAATTACTTCGAAAGAGCGCCACACGCTCTTTCGACAGAACCTGCGACAAAACAGGAAGCTCAGCAGGCGAAGCGTTGGTCTACCAACGCAAGCCTGCTGAGGCTCAGGACGAGGGGGTGTGGGTCCTTCTCAGCATCGATGAGGGCCCATGGGGCCGGCCCCGACCTCGACGTCAGTGCTGCGCTTTGCCGGCCTTATCCACCTGCAACGAGCGCTCATTCGCAGCACTGATCGATGTGGGTGCCCTCATTCGGCGGCGGACGCGACCGGGGCGTCGCCTCGGAACAGGTCGCGATAGCGCGCCCCCGCGTGGGCGGCGGGCAGGGTCGGGCCGGCGCCGAACAGCTTCTCGCGCAGGGTCCCGGCCGCGTAGTCGCGCTTGTACACCCCCCTCCGCTGCAGCTCCGGCACCAGGTGCTCGACGAGGTCCTCGAAGGTCTCGGGCGTGACCGCATAGGCGAGGTTGAAACCGTCGACGTCGGTCTCGGCCACCCACTCCTCCAGCAGGTCCGCGACGGTCGCGGGACCCCCGACGAAGAGCGGACCCAGGCCGCCGATGCCGATCCAGTCCGCCAGTTCCCCCACCGTCCAGACCTTCGACGGATCGGCCGACGAGAAGGCCTCGACCGACGACTGCACGGCGTTGGTCTCGATGTGCCTCAGGGGTTCGTCGAGCCCGTAGGCCCCGAAGTCGATCCCGAGCCAGCCGGAGGCCAGGACCAGCGCGCCCTCGCGGCTGATGTAGGACGCGTAGTCCCGCCACTTGGCCTGGGCCTTCCGGTCCGTCTCGTCCACGATCACGGTCTGCAGGTTGAAGATCTGCACCGCGCGGGGATCGCGGCCGGCCTCGGCCACGACGCGGCGGATGCCGGCCACCGCCTTCTTCAGCACGGGCTTGGACGGACAGGCCACGAAGACGCATTCCGCATGCGTGCCGGCGAAGCGGCGGCCGCGCTGTGAGGCGCCCGCCTGGTAGAGCACCGGCGTCCGCTGCGGCGAGGGCTCGCAGAGGTGGATGCCCGGCACCGTGTAATAGCGGCCCCGATGCCCGATGGGATGGACCTTGGCGGGGTCGGTGAAGATGCGGCGCTCCCGGTCGCGCACCACGGCCCCGTCCTCCCAGGACCCCTCCCACAGCTTGTAGCAGACGTCGAGGTATTCGTCGGCGACGTCGTAGCGGTCGTCGTGGCCGGCCTGGCCGCCGAGCCCGATGTTCCTGGCCCCGCTGTCGAGGTAGGAGGTCACGATGTTCCAGCCGGCGCGACCCTTGGTCAGGTGGTCCAGCGTCGAGAGCCTTCGGGCGAACGTGTAGGGGTGCTCGAAGGACAGCGACGCGGTGAGGCCGAAGCCGAGATGCTCGGTCACCTGCGCCATGGCGGGGACGAGCTGCAGGGGGTCGTTGACCGGCACCTGGGCGCCGTTCCGCAGCGCCGCCGCGACGCTGCCGTCGAGCACGTCGTAGACGCCGAGGACGTCGGCGATGAACAGCCCGTCGAACCGGCCGCGCTCCAGGATGCGGGCGAGGTCGGTCCAGTAGCCGAGGTCCTTGTAGTCGGCCGAGCGGTCGCGCGGGTGCGCCCACAGCCCCGGCGACTGGTGGCCCACGCAGTTCATGTCGAAGGCGTTGAGGCGGATCTGTCGCGTCACGGCGGTCCCCGTCAGATCGCGCCGTGGCGCGGCGGGGCGATGCCGTTGAGCCAGTAGTTGCCGATGGCGTTGTACTTCCAGCGCACGGGGTCGTGCACCGTGTGGGTGCGGGCGTTGCGCCAGTAGCGGTCGAGGCCGTGTTCGGCGAGCGTGGCGCTGGAGCCGCCGAGCTCGATGAGCTTGGAGGCCACGAAGAGCGCCGCCTCCGTGGCGGCCGCCTTGGCTTCGGCCACCGCGACCGAGGCCGCCGCCACGGTCTCGGCGGTCGGCTCGGCCTTCGCGGCCTCGACGAAGCCGGCCGAGCGGTCGAGCAGCGCCCCCGAGGCGTCGGCGCGGATCTTCATCTCGCCCACCGTCGCCACGACGTAGGGGTCGAGGCTCGCCGCCTCGACGCCGCTGTCCTTCCAGGGACGCGTGCGGGTGCGGACGAAGGCGACGGTCTCGGCCAGCGCCGCCTCGGCGATGCCCTGCTCCACGGCGGCGTGCATGATCTGGGCGAAGGGCCCCATGGAGGTCGGCACGTCGAACAGCGCCTTGAAGTCCAGGACCTGGAAGCCGTGGACCGCCACGCGGTCCAGCACCGTCGTGCCCGACCCCGTGGTCCGCTGGCCGAAGCCGCTCCAGTCGTCGACGACCGTGACCCCGGGCGTCCCGCGCGGCACGAAGGCGAGGGCGCTGCGCCCGTCGTCGCCGTTGGCCACCACCGCGATCCAATGGGCGAAGAGCGCGCCGGTCGAGTAGAACTTGCGCCCGTCGAGGCGGAAGCCTTCGCGGTCCCGGGCGAGCGTCGTGGCGTGATCCTGCGCGGTCTTCGTCCCCTTCTCGGAGAGCGCGTTGAAGACGCGTTCGCCCGCCAGGATCCGGCCATAGAAGAACGCCTTCTGCTCCTCGGTGCCGAGCAGCCTCAGGGCTTCGAGCATGAAGAAGTGGTTCTGCGGGATCTGGCCGATGGACCCGTCGGCGCCGCTGAGCAGCGCGATGACGCGCGCCACGGTCCCGGCCGAGACGCCGGCGCCGCCGTAGCGCCGGGGCACCGTGATGGCGAAGAGGCCGGCATCCGACATGCGATCGAGTTCGGCCCCGGGCAGGATGCGCTCGCGGTCGCGGCGCGCCGCGTCCACGGCGAAGTCCGCCGCGAGACGCGCCGCGACGGCCAGCGCCTCGGCGTCATCCGCGATCACGTGGGCCGACGGGCTGCGCGCGGGCGGGGCGACGAAGCCGCGGTGCTCGTCGAAGCGGCGGGACGGGAGGGCGCTCATGGCGATCAGCTCCAGGCGTGGCGCGGCGGCGCCACGCCGTTCAGCAGGTGGTTGCCGACGTGGAAGAACTTCCACCGCACGGGATCGTGCAGGGTGTGGGTACGGGCGTTGCGCCAGTGCCGGTCGAGGTTGTAGGTCGCCAAGGTCGAGCGCGTGCCGGCCAGTTCGTGCAGCTTGTCGGCCGCCAGGATGGCGATCTCGGTCGTCAGGACCTTGGCCTCGGCCACGAGGACCGTCACGTCGGCGAGTTGCGCCTCCGTCGGCCCGTGGCGGATCGTATCGATGCCGCGGCCGGCCCGCTCCAGCATGGCCTCGGCGGCATGGAGCCGGATCTCGAGGTCGCCGATGTCGCGGATCGTGAAGACGTCCTCCGAGGCCCGCTCCTGGTGGCTGTCGATCCAGGGGCGCGAGAGTTCGCGCACGAACCGGATCGTGTCGGCGATGGCGCCGCGGGCGATCCCGAGGTCGACGGCGGCCTGGATGAACTGCGACACGCAGCCGTTCGAGGACGGGACCTCGCCGGCCTTCCAGGCCGGGATGACGGCCTCCGGTCCGACATGGACGCCGTCGATCCTGACGCTGCCGCTCGCGGTCGTGCGCTGACCGAAGCTCGACCAGTCGTCCGTGATGGTGAGGCCCGGGGCGCCGCGTTCCGCGATGGCGAGGTGCATGCGCCCCTCGGCGTCGAGGGCGCCGATGTGGTGGTAGTGGGCGAAGAGCGCGCCGGTGGCGTAGAACTTCTCGCCGCTGACCCTGAACCCGTCGCCGTCCGGCGTCAGGCGGGTCTGGAAGTCGCCGACGTGACGGCCCTTGGCCTCGGAGAAGGCGTTGCCGAGGCGGTAGCCCCGCAGCGCGCGGCCGAACCAGAGCCGCTTCTGCGCCTCGCTGCCCGTGACGCGGATGACGTCGAGGGCGGCGAGGTGGTTCTGCGGGATCTGGCCGATCGACGGGTCGGCGGCCGAGACGGTGGCGATGACCTCGCCCAGGGTGGCGATCGAGACCTCGGCGCCGCCGTAGGCGCGGGGGACCGTGATGCCCCAGAGCCCCGAGCCCGAGAACAGGTCGAGCTCGGCGGCGGGGAGCCGGCGGTCCCGGTCGCGGTCCGCGGCCTCCACGGCGAACACGGCCGCGAGATCCCGCGCCACGGCGATGGCCTCGGCGTCCGAGGCGATGCGATGGGCCTCCGGATGGAGGTCGAAGTGCGGCGCCGCGCTCATGCCTCGCCTCCCGCCAGGGGGAGGCGGATCGGCGCGAAACGGCCGTGCCCGTAGACGAGCGGATGCCCCGGCGGCTCGGTGCCGCAGGTGACCGACACGACGCGGCCGAGGATGATGCCGTGGCTGTGCCGTTCGATGATCTCCTCGACAGCGCAATCCACGACGGCCAGCGCCCCGTCGAGGCCCGACGCGCCGGACGGCAGCTCCCGCCAGAGCGCCCCGTCGTAGCGGGCCGCGCCCTTCACCCCGCCGCGGCCCGCGAACCGCTCCGCCACGGGCTGCTGCTCGGCCGACAGGACGTTGACGGCGAAATGCCCGTGCCTGCGGATCACCGGCCAGGCCGAGGCGGTGCGGTTCACGCAGATCAGCATGGTGGGCGGATCCATGGAGAGCGCGGTCGCACTGGTGGCGGTCAGCCCCGTGCGATCCTCGCCGATCCCCGCCGTGATGACGCTGACGCCGCCGACCAGGTGGCGCATGGCGTGCCGAAGGTCGACGGCGTGGGTCTGATCGGCCACCCTGAAGGCTATCGTCATGTCGTCCGTCCCCATCGCGCGACAGGCCGCCGTCGCGGTCCGGTCGGGCAATGAACCAGAAATCCGTCTATCGGTCTAGTAGATCGATAGCTAATCTGCTCAGGTGCCGACGCGCCAGCTCTGGGGCGGCGCGGTGCCGTTCACCGCGAAGTCACCCACGATGCGGGCCTTGTAGATGCGCGGATTGTGGGAGGTCAGCGTGCGGGCGTTGCGCCAATGGCGGTCCAGCGCCGAGCCCGTCCGGACCGCGGAGGCCCCGAGCGCGTCGAACAGGAGCGTGGTGGCGTCCAGGATCAGGGTCGAGACGACGGGCTGCGCCTGGGCGCTCTCGATCTCGGCGATGGCGAGCAGGCGATCAAAGGCTTGGCCGGTGCGGACGGCCTGGGCCGCGCGCTCGACGCCCGCGGCGACCTTCTCGACCACGGCACCCGCCGCATAGGCCGCGCCGCGGACGCGGCCCACGACCTCCAGGACCTGGGGATCCTCGGACGAGACGGCCGCGGCCGCATGCGTGTAGGAGCGGCGGCGGGCCGCGACGGCCGCCGCCACCTCGGAGGCCGCGGCACGGCCGATGCCGGCGAGCGTCGCGAGGTGGACGGTCTGGTAGAAGGGCAGCGTGTAGGGGAAGATGGTGCGGTCCTCGACCAGATCCTCGGCCTCGACCGGCACGCCGTCGAACAGCGCCGTCCCGCTGGCGGTGAGCCGCTGGCCGAAGCCGTCCCAGTCGTCGAGGACCGTGACGCCCGGGCCGTGGCGCGGCACGAGGGCCGTGACGGAGGCGCCGTCCTCCGCCCGGGTCGCGGCCGCGTGGATCCAGTCGGCGTAGAGCGAGCCGGTCGCGTAGAACTTCCGCCCGTCGAGACGCCAGCCGTCCCCGTCGCGGGTCACGGCCGTGTCGAAGCTGGCCTGCCGGGCGGGTCCCGCCTCGCTGCGCGCGCTGCCCACCGTCTCGCCCCGGGCGATGCGCGGCAGCCACCGGGCCCGCCTGGCGGGATCGGGCGTCGACAGGACCTCCTCGACGAAGCCGAAATGGGCCCGCAGGGCCTGGACCACGTTGGAATCGGCCTCGGCCAGCTCGATCAGCAGGGGGAAGAGCTCCGGCAGGGTCGCGTCCGCGCCACCCTCGGCGGCGGTGAGCCGGAGCGCCTTGAAGCCGCCCGCCTTCAGCCATCCGATCGGCTCCGCCAGGAGCCCGCGCTCCCGCTCGCGCGCGACCGCCCCGTCCCGGATGCGGGCGAAGACGGGCCGGAACCGGTCCGCCAGGTCGTCGTAGCGGGGGGTGGGGCCGCCGCCCCAGGCGCCGTCCGCCGCGGTCATGGCGAAGCCTCGGCCGGGACCGGCGCGCGGAAAGCCGCGCCGGCATGGGTGGAGGGGAGGCGGGGGCCCGTGCCGCCCAGCTTCTCGCGGAATGTGCCGGGCCGGTAGGCCGCCGGATGGAGGCCGCGCCGTTCGAGCTCCGGCACCACGAGGTCGACGACGTCGCGGAAGCCCTCGTCCATGACCGCGTAGGAGAGGTTGAACCCGTCGACGCCGGTCTCGGCGATCCAGCCTTCGAGCGCGTCGACCACGCGGCCCGGGCTCCCCGTGGTGACCGGGCTCAGCCCGCCGATGCCGAGGAAGGCCGCGATCTCGCGGATCGTCCAGACGCGGCCGGGATCGGCCTCGCTCATGGCGTCGACGGCCGACTGGATGCCGTTGCTCTCGACGTGTTCGAAGGGGTCGTCGAGCCGGTATCGGCTGAGGTCCACGCCCGTCCACCCCGACATCATGGCGAGCGCGCCCTCGTCGGACGCGTAGCCGCGGTAGTCGCTGAGCTTGGCCTGCGCCTCGGCCTCCGTGCGGCCCGTGACGATCGTGTGTTCGGCGACGACCGGCACGCCCCGCGGGTCGCGGCCGGCCTCCGCCAGCGCCGCCCTGATCCGGCCGACGGTGCGCTTCAGCGCGGCCCGGGACGGCGAGCCCACGAAGATGCATTCGGCGTGGCGGGCCGCGAAGGCGCGGCCGCGGGGCGACGCGCCGGCCTGATAGAGCACGGGTGTGCGCTGCGGCGACGGCTCGCACAGATGCGGCCCCTCGACGCTGAAATGCGCGCCCCGGTGGTGGATCTTGCGCACGCCGGCCGGGTCGGCGTAGACGCCGCCCGCCCTGTCGCGGCGGACCGCCCCCTCGTCCCAGGACCCCTCCCAGAGCTTGTAGCAGACCTCCATGAACTCCTCGGCGAGGTCGTAGCGGTCGGCGCGGTCGCGTTGCCCGGGGAGGCCGAAGTTGCGGGCCGCGCTGTCGCTCGCCGAGGTGACGATGTTCCAGCCGATGCGGCCGCGCGTCAGGTGGTCCAGGGTCGAGAAGCGGCGCGCCAGCGCGAAGGGGTGCTCGTAGCTGGTCGAGCAGGTCACGCCGAAGCCGAGGTGCTCGGTGGCGGCCGCCATGGCCGGGACGAGCAGGAGCGGGTCGTTGATCGGCACGTGCAGCCCGTGCCGGACGGCGACCTCCGCCGTGCCGCCGTAGACGTCGTAGTGGCCGTAGGAATCGGCCAGGAACATCGCCGAGAAGCGCCCGCGCTCGAGCAGCCGCGCGAGATCCGTCCAGTAGGCGAGGTCGGTGTAGCGGGCCGAGCCGTCCCGGGGATGGCGCCACAGCCCGGGGGACAGGTGGCTCGGCGTGGCCATCACGAAGGCGTTGAGGATGATGGGCCGGCCCATGGGAGGGTCAGCGCGCCGGCCGCCGGCCCGCGAAGGCCAGCACCAGGGCGAGGAAGATCAGCACGCCGGTGCCGACCTGCTGCCAGTAGAAGTTCCACCCGATCAGCAGCAGCCCGTTGGACACGAAGCCGAGCAGCAGCACGCCGAGCAGCGTGCCGGGCACGTTGGCGCGCCGCCGCGGGCTGAGCGACGTCCCGATGAAGGCGGCCCCGATCGCGTTGAGCAGGTAGGCGTTGCCCGAGAAGGGCACGTAGGCGTCGACGTGGGCCGACAGCAGCAGGCCCGCCACGGCCGAGATGCCGGCGCTGAGCAGGTAGACCAGCCCCAGGGTGCGGGAGACCGGCAGGCCGGAATAGTAGGCGACGAGCGGCTGCGTGCCGGTGGCGCGCACCTCCCGGCCGAAGCGCAGCCGCTCCAGCGCGATCCAGGTGCCCAGCGCCACGAGGGCCACCAGCCAGAGCGCCAGGGGGATGCCGAGCAGGTCGCCGTGCCCCAGGGTCGCCAGGGCGGGGCTCTGCCGGGCGGCCGAGATGTAGACCGGGTTGCCGCCGTCCGTCGTGAGCTGCTGGAGGCTGTGGCCGATGAAGAGGCTGCCCAGGGTGGCGATGAAGGGCGTGATCGAGAGGCGGGCGATCAGCAGCGCGTTGAACAGCCCGAGCCCCAGCCCCGCCAGGATGCCGTAGAGGGCCCCGAGCCAGACCGGCTGGCCCGCCGCCACCGCCGCCACGAGGGCGAGGCTGCCGAGGTCGACGGCCGTGCCGACCGACAGGTCCGTGCCGCCCGACGCCACCGTCAGCGTCATGCCGAGCGACACGATCGCGGCCAGCGCGACGTTGTTGACGAGGACGCCGGTGACGTTCGACAGCGTGAGGAAGCCGGGCGCCGCGACCGAGAAGAAGGCCAGCACCGCCACCAGGGCGGCAGGCACGCCGAAGCGCAGCCAGTCGGCCGCCTGCCGCGCGGGTGCGGGGGCCGCGATCGTGTCGAGGCTCATCGACGGCGCTCCCGGGCGAGGCCGGAGGTGGCGCCGACCACGGCCAGGATCAGCGCGCCCTCGATGCCGTTGACCCAGTAGGTCGAGGCATGCAGCAGTTGGAAGCCGTTGGCGAGGGCGCCGAGGAACACGGCCGCCGCGAAGGTCCCCGGCACGGTGGGCACGAGCCGCCGCGAGAAGACCACGCCCAGGAAGGCGGTCGCCACCGTGGGCAGCAGCATGTCGGCCGAGCCCGTCGTGCTGCCGCTGAGGAACGCCACCGACACCAGCCCCGCCAGGGCGCCGAAGAGCCCGCTGGCGAGGTAGGACCCCGCGACGTAGCGCCGGATCGACAGGCCCGCGGCCTCGGCGGCCTCGCGATGGCTGCCGACCGCCGTGGCCCGCAGCCCGACGCGGCTGAGCCCGAGCCCGAGCACCAGGGCGGCCGTCACCCCGACGAGGACCCAACCCGACACGGGGACGCCGAGCGGCCCCGGCCCGCCGAGCCAGTCGACGAGGGCCGAGGCGGCCGGGACGGTGGAGTTGCCCGTCAGCACGAGCTCCAGCCCCGCCGCGACGTTCATGGTGGCCAGCGTGGCGAGGAGCGGCGGGATGCCGAGCAGCAGCACCGCGACGGCGTTGACGGCCCCCACCCCGAGGCCGGTGGCGAGCGCCGCCGCGACGGCGGCGGGGTCCGACCAGCCGGCCTGGCTCGCCACGGCGAAGACGGCGGCCGACAGGCCCAGCGTCCCCGCCAGCGACAGGTCGATGCCGCCCGCGATCACGTCCGTGCCGCCGGTGATGAGCACCAGCGTCAGGCCGAGCCCCAGGAGGCCGAGCACCGCCGACTGCGACAGGACGAGCCCGATGTTGACGGACGACAGGAAACCCGGCGCGCCCACGGTGAACAGGGCCAGGATGGCGAGGCAGACGAGGAGCGAGCCGGCGCGCAGCGCCCGGGCGGCGAGATCGGCGGCCGAGCCGGAGGGGCGTCGGGCCGGGCGGCCGTCGTCCGGCGCGGGCGCGAAGCGCGCGGCCCCGAGCGCGACGTCACGCGACATGGGAGACCTCACGGGCTGACGCGGCGCCGGTCAGGGCCGCATCGAGGAGACGGTCGGGGCTGGTCTCGGCGGCCCGCTCCTCGGCCACGACCTCCCCGCGGTACAGGACCAGGATGCGGTCCGCGATGCCGATGAGCTCGTCGAGGTCGGCCGACAGGATCAGGATCGCGGCGCCCCGCTGCGCGAGCCGGCCGACGAGCCGGTAGATCTCGGCCTTGGCGGCGACATCCACTCCCACGGTCGGCTCGTCGAGGATGTAGAGGTCGGACTGGCGGCTCAGCCACTTGGCGATGACGGCCTTCTGCTGGTTGCCGCCGCTCAGGGTGCGGACCGGCACCTCGATCCCCTGCGCCTTGATGGCGAGGTCGCCGACCAGCGCGTGCGACCGCCGCCGTTCCGCGGCCTCGTCCAGCCAGCCGAAGCGGCTGAAATGGCCGAGGCTCGCGAGCGTGACGTTCTCGCGCAGCGACAGGTCGAGCGCCACGCCCTGCGCCCGCCGGTCCTCCGGCACCAGCGCCACGCCGCGCCGCGCCGCCGCGCCCGGCGTCGGGGGGCGGCCGTCCCGCCCGTGCAGCACCACCCGGCCGCCCTTGACGGGTGCCAGCCCGAAGAGCGCCTGGGTCAGGTCCTTGGCGCCCGACCCGACGAGGCCGGTCACGCCCAGGATCTCGCCCCGGCGGAGCTGGAACGAGACGTCGCGGAAGCGCCCCGGCGCCGACAGCCCTTCGACCGACAGGACCACCTCGCCGACCGCGGCCTCGACCTTGGGGAACAGGTCCCTGACGTCGCTGCCCACCATGAGCCGGGTGACCTCGGACACCGGCGTCGCCCTCGGATCGACCCGGGCGACGGTCCGGCCGTTGCGCATCACCGTCACGACGTCGCAGATCCGCTCGATCTCGGCCAGGTAATGCGAGATGTACAGCACCGTCAGGCCGCGCGCCTTGAGGCCCGCGATGGCGCGGAACAGGTTCTCGACCTCGACCTTGGTGAGGGCCGCGGTCGGCTCGTCGAAGACGATCAGGCGCGGGCCGGCGAGGAGCGCCCGGGTGATCTGGACGATCTGCTGCTGGGCCGTGGTGAGGTCGCGGATCAGGGCGCCGCGCCTGAGCGTCATGCCGAAATAGTGCTGCAGGGCGTCCCGCGCGCGGGCGTCGAGCCTCCGCCCCCAGACCCCGAAGCGCGACACGCTCGCCTCGCGCCCGAGGAACAGGGCCTCGCCGACCGTGGCGGTCGGCACCAGCAGGCGATCCTGGTGGATGAAGGCGACGCCCGCCGCGGCGGCCCCGGCGGGCGTGATGCCGGTCAGCGGGCGGCCGAACATCTCGACGGTGCCGGCGTCGGGCTGCACCAGGCCCGCCAGCACCTTGATCAGCGTCGACTTGCCCGCGCCGTTCTGCCCGACGAGGCCGTGGACCGACCCCGTCGCGACGTCGAGCGAGGCGTCGTCCAGCGCCCGGGTGGCGCCGAACTGCTTGACGAGGCCGTGCATCCTCAAGGCCGCCGCGGCGCCGTCGGGGGCCGTCCGCTCCGGCCCGGAGGCGTGCGGCGCAGCGGCTGTGGTCATGGGAATCCTCGAAGCGTCCACGCGGGCCGGCAGGCCGGCGGCGTCAGACTCGGTGGAGTCAGACTCGGTGGAGTCAGACTTGGCCGAATCACACTTGGCCGAGCTGCTTCTGCACGTCGCCGGCGTTGGCCTTGTTGGCGATGATCGCCGGGACGAAGGTCTGCGAGGGCAGGTTCTTCTCGCCGGCGAGGTAGCGCGCCGCATTGATCACCGCCGTGCGGCCGATCAGGGACGGCTGCTGGGCCGCCACGGCGGCCGCGGGGGCGTTGGGGTCCTTCACGAGGGCCAGCACTTCGGGCGTGCCGTCGACGCCGTAGGTGCGGACCTCCGTGCGGCCCGCCGCGATCAGCGCCTGGGTGGCGCCGAGCTGGGGGATGTCCCACGCCGACCA
>CAXTBR010000004.1:14623-100568 GCA_964242785.1 uncultured Lichenihabitans sp.
CGGCGATCGAACCCTTCTCGGGATATTTGCTGAGCAGCGCGGTGATCTGCCCGTAGGCGTCCTGGACCGTGTTGGGGATGACGTCGCGGAGCTCGGGCTCCAGGATCTTCACGTTCGGATAGTATTTCAGGACGCTGCGCAGCTCGTTGTAGCGGATCTCGCAGACCGGCACGCCCGAGAACCCGTTGAACACCACGAGGTTGCCCGCGCCCCCGATGTCCGACACGAGCTGCAGGGCGAGCTGGGCCCCCAGGGAGAAGTTGTCGGAGGTCGCCGCGTTGATGACGTTGATCGACGGCACGTCGACCGAGAAGACCGGGATGCCGGCCTGGCGCAGCTTCTTCAGCCAGGGGTCGATGACCGTGATGGTGCCGAGCGTCTGGATCACGGCATCGGGCTTCTGGGTCACGAGCGTCTGGAGCTGGCTCACCAGGGCCTTGTCGTTGCGGCCGGCATCGAGGCCGATCGGCGTGCCGCCCAGCTCCTTCACGGTCTCGACCTGGGCCTGATAGGCCTTGAGGTCGAAGAAGTGGTCGGTTCCGGCGACGCTGATGGCGATCGTCTTGCCCTTGAGCGAGGGCAGGCTCGCCGCGTCGCCGGGTTTGCCGGCCTCCTGGGCCCCGGCCGCCGCGGGCAGCGACAGGGCGGCGCCGAGGCCGGAGGCCATCCGCAGCAGATGCCGACGATCGAGGGAGAGGGGTCTCTGCTGGTCAGCCATGGCGAAGGATCCGCTCCGTGAGGGAGGCCCGCATGGCCCCGCGCGGCAACGGACTATGACGGGCCGCATGAGTCAAGTATTTTTATAGACGTTATGGATGACCAAGGGCGAGCCACGTTGGCGGGAGGGCGGTACGGTGCGGGTCACGCCTCGTGCTGTTTCCAACCCATGATTTCCCTCCACCGCTCATCCCCGCACAGGCGCACAGGCGCTCATTGAGGCGGAGAAATACCCCACCCTCCTCATCCTGAGCAGGGCGCGGAGCGCCCGTGTCGAAGGACGCAGGCGCCCTCCGCGCGGGAGCGTCCCGCTGGTGCGTCACCTCATCCTGAGCCTGTCGAAGGACGACACGGGTCCTTCGGACCCTCGCTCAGGATGAGGGAGGTGGGAGGAAAACAGGGTTTTTGCTCCAATCTTAGCGCCTATGCCCGCAGACGGGGATGAGCGGGTGAAGGCTCCGAGCCGAGCGAGCGAGAGGCGTGTGACGTCTCGGCGGTCGGAAGCCTCGCGCCGGACGTCGCGGCCGGGATCCCGCAAGGCCCCGGGGCGGAAGCCCGCCGGCGCGGCGCTACTTCGGCAGCGGGATCCAGGGAGCGGTGGCGGCGTCCGAACGGCCGAAGGCCGGGATCCTGGCGTCGAGCTCCTCGACCGTCCTGACCTCCGCGGCGCGAAGGGCCTGCTGGGTGAGGAGCGTCGGCTGCACGGTGATCTCGTGGCCGGGGTCCTGGCCCGCCACGGCCAGGGCCGCGGCGCGGATCGACACCGCGCCGACGACGGCCGGGTTGGTGGCCACCGTGGCCACCCAGGGACTGCCGGCCTCGGTCATCTCGCCGATATCCGCCGAGGAGACGTCGGCCGAGTAGACCTTGACGCGGTCCGCCAGACCGAGCTCGTTCAAGGCGAGCTTCACGCCGCGCGCGAACTCGTCGTAGGGCGCGAAGACCACGGTGATGCCCGGGTTGGCGCGCAGGGCCGCCTTCGCCTGGTCGTCGACCGCCGCCGCCGTGCTGTCGCTGACGGACCCGAAGCGCGCCTTCTCGGCCACCCCCGGGTTCTTCGCCTTGAAGGCGGTCCAGACCTCGTTGCGGCGGTCCAGCGGCGCGAAGCCCGCCACGTAGACGTAGCCGGCCTCGAAGCGGGCGCCGTTGTCCTTCACCACCTGGTCGAGCGCCTGCTGGGCGAGGGCATGGTCGCTCTGTTCCACCTGCGGGATCCTGGGATCGCCGAGATCGACGTCGAAGGCCACGACCTTGATGCCGGCCTCGACGGCCCTCTGGGCGACGTCCTTGAGCGATTCCGGCAGGCCGTGATCGATCACGATGGCCTTCACGCCGAGGTTGATGGCCTGCTCGATCTGGTCGCGCTGTTCGGCGGCGTCCTGGCGGCCGGGGAAGACGCGCAGGTCGATGCCGAGCGCCTTGGCCTGGGCCTCGGCGCCCGCCTGGTAGGCCTGGTAGAAGTCGCCGGCCGAGAGGTAGCGCACGAGGGCGACCTTGACGCCGCCCCCATCGAAGGGCGGGGGCGCGCCGGGCAGGCCCGCGGCCGAGGCCGGGAGCGAGAGGCCGGCGAGGGCCGCGGCCGCCGCGAGGAGGCGGGCAGGCATGGGCGTCAGGATGGACATGGGCTTGCACTCGTCCGTGAGAGGGGATGGTCCGGGGACCGCCGACGGCGTCACGCCGTGCGCCGGCCGAGCCCGTAGGTCAGGGCCAGTGCACCGACCAGGACCGCGCCCTTGACGAAGTCCTGCGTGTAGTAGGGCGCGTTCAGCATCGTCAGGCCGTTCAGGAGGAAGCCGACGAAGATCGCGCCCACGACCGCGCCGAGGACGTTCGGGCGGCGGCGGTTCAGCACCGCGAAGCCGATCAGGGCGGCCGCCACCGCGTCGAGCAGCAGGGAGGCGCCCGAGGAGACGTCGCCCCGCCCGACCCGCGCCGCGACCGCGACGCCGCCGAGCGCGCCGAGCACGCCCGAGATCACGTAGGCGAGGGCGCGGAGCCGCGCGGTCGGCGCGCCCGCGAGGCGGGCCGCGAGGGCGTTGCCGCCCGTCGCGAAGAGCAGGCGGCCGATGCGGGTGTGCTCGGTGAGGAGGTGCAGCGCCAGTCCCACGCCGGCCATGAGCAGCACGGGCAGCGGCACGATGCCGAGCAGCCGCGTCCGGCCGATGGCCAGGAAGGCGGGATCGAAGGAGCCCGTCGCCGACGTGCCGTCGGACAGCACGAGGCCCGTGGCGATCGAGCGGCCGGCCGTGGGGATGAGCTGCAGGCCGGTCAGCAGGAAGTTGACCGCCAGCGTGGCCAGCAGGTCCGGCACCCTGAGCCACAGGATCAGGGCGCTGTTGACGAGGCCGACCGCCGCCCCGAAGGCCAGCACGAGGGGCACCGTGGTGAGGGCGGGCTGGTGCCACACCACCATGGCGTAGCTCGACGCCATGACGCTCGCGGCCGCGACGGCGCCGATCGAGAGGTCGAAGCCGCCGACCGCCAGCGTCAACGTCACCCCGGCCGCGAGGATCGCCACGACGGAGACGGCCTGCAGCACGCTCATGACGTTGGCGAGGTTGAGGAAGGCGGGCTCGGCCGCGGCGAAGCCGGCCAGCATGGCGGCCAGCACGACGAAGATGGCGCTCGCCCGCGCCCCGCGCGCGATCCGGTCGCGCCGGAGCCAGCGGGACCGGCGCGCCTCCGGGGCGGATCGCAGCGACGCCGTCACGGCCGGACGGCCTCGCCGGGCCGCGCGTCGGGCGACAGCGCCCCGCGGTCCATGAACAGGATGCGGTCGGCCACCTCCAGGGCCTCCTCGGGATCGCTGGTTGCGATGAGGGTCGCGGCCCGCCTGTCGGCGCGGATCGCCGCCACGATGTCGGCCCTGGCGCCGACGTCGACGCCCTGGAAGGGCTCGTCGAGCAGCAGCACCTCCACGGGCTCGGCCTGCCAGCGGGCCAGCACCGTCTTCTGCTGGTTGCCGCCCGAGAGGGCGTCGAGCCTGGCCCGGGGGCCCGGGGCCCGGATGGCGAGCCGGCGGATGGCCGCCCATCCCTCCCGCTCGTCGCGGTCGCCGCGCAGCAGGCCCGAGGGGTACCAGCGGCCGAGGTGAGGCAGCGCGATCGTGCCCGCCACCGTGCCGCCGGGCCAGTCGGACGGCACGAAGGAGGTGCGGTGGCGGTCCTCCGCCGCCAGGGCGACGCCGGCCGCGAGGGCGGCGGCGGGGCCGGCGGGCCGGTAGGGGCGGCCCCGCAGCGCCATCGTGCCGGCCGCGGGGGCCTGCACCCCGAAGAGGGTGGCGAGCAGCCGGCTCTTCCCGGCGCCGAGCGGACCGGTGATCGCCACGACCTCGCCCCGCCGCAGGCGGAGGTCGATGCCGGGGCCGTCGGGCGACAGGCGCAGGCCCGCGACGTCGAGCGTCACCGGCCCGAGACCGGGCGGCCGGTCGGCGCGGCGCGGCGCCAGGGATCGGCCGATCATCGCGGTCACGGCGCGCCCGAAGTCGATCGGCGCCGCCTGCTCGTCGATGATGCGGCCTCCCCGCAGCACCGCGACGCGGTCGGCCAGGCGCTGCAGATCGGCGATCCGATGCGAGATGTAGAGGATGGCGAGCCCCCGCGCCCTGAGCGCGTCGAGCAGGCCGAACAGGTGGGCCGCCTCGCGATCCGAGAGGCTCGCGGTCGGCTCGTCCAGCACGAGCAGGCGGGCGTTGGCCGACAGGGCGCGCGCGATCGCCACCAACTGCCGGTCGGCGGGCTTGAGGTCGCCGAAATCCGCATCGAGCGGCAGGTCGAAACCCGCCCGGGCGGCGACGCGCGCGGCGATCCGACGGACGCCGGCACGCGACACGAAGAACGGCGAGCGCCGGTCCGCGAGGTGGTCGAGCGCCAGCGCGTCCGCGACGGTCAGGCCGGGCACGCCCGCGCGGTCCGTGGCCTGGTGGACCACCGCGACCCCGGCCCGGCGCGCCTCGGCCGGTGTCGCCGGCGCGAAGGGCCGGCCGTCCAGCACCATCCGGCCGGCGTCGGCCCGGGCCGACCCGCCGAGGATGGAGACCAGCGTGGATTTTCCGGCGCCGTTGGCGCCCATCAGCGCCAGGATCTCGCCGCCCACGACGGCGAGGTCGGCCCCGTCCAGGGCGACCGTCGCGTCGAACGCCTTGCGAAGCCCGCGAAGCGCGAGCAGCGGCGAGGGTGTGGGGCTGAGGTCGTCGGGCACGCGATTAGTCTACATACATAGTAGACATTATCAAGCCGCCGCTGGATGGATCCCGCGATGCGCCCGCCGCACGCCTTGCCGGTCGCGACCGCGGTGCTCCCGGAACGCCGTCATCCCCGATTCGCCCGTCCCATCGGCGCTTGGACCCGCCGCGATGCGGGGGGGGGGAACGACCCTTCCGCAATAAAGTCTATAATCATGCTAGACATTATCGAGGATGGACCCTAGGTTCCGTAGAGATGACGCCGTCGGTGCCGCCCCGCCGATGCGGCGGTCCAGAGAGCGAGGCGGGCTGAGCCATGAAGACTCTGATGAAGGACCTCGGCGACCTCTCCGGTCTCGACATCACGGCGCCGGACCGGACGATGAGCTCCGCGGCCTTGCCCCCCTGGGAGACAGGGGCGGACGCTCGCCCGGCGAGGACGTGGGGCGAAACGCTCCGGGCGCTCCGGACCAGGCTGATCGCCCGCAGCGGGGGCGGGGCCGTCGGTGACGCGCGATGTCGAGACGCCGCACCCTGAGGCTCGACGGCCGCGCGGGGGCTTCCCCCGCCCGACCCACCTGAGCGGGCCGGCGTTCGACCCTCGCTCCGCCTGCCGTGACCGGATCGTCGCGCTCGGCGACGCGGCGGGCCCGCCCCATCTCGCGAGCGTGCGCGGCGGCGACCTGCTGCCCACGGCGGCGGACGGGATCGCGGCCGAGGGGCGCCCGCGGCGCATCCCGGTCTCCGTGACCGACCCGCCCGCCCTCTCGGATGTCACGCCCCTGGATGTCCCGGAGCGCCGCTTCCGCACGCCCTCGGCGACCGGCCCGCCGGTCCGCTGCCGACCCGTGCCCGGCGGCGGCCCGGCATCGCCCCGCCGCCACCTCGACCCCCGACCCCCTTCAAGGAACCCGTCATGACCTCCATCGTTCGACCCGCCTTCGCCCTCATGCTCGCCCTGGCGGCCTCTGGCGCCGCCTCGGCCGCCGGCCCGCAGAAGGTCGTCGTCGCCTACCAGACCGGGCCCGACCCCATCGACGTCGCGATCGCCAGCGGCGACATCGCCAAGGCCACCGGCCGCGAGGTCGAGTTCCGGCGCTTCAACTCGGGCGCCGAGATCTTCGCCGCGATCGCGTCCGGCGACGTGCAGATCGGCTACGTGGGCTCCAGCCCCTTCGCGGCCGCGGCGAGCCGCGGGCTCGACGTCCAGGCCTTCTACGTCTCGTCCATCTCGGGGACCGACGAGGCCCTGGTGGTGCGGAACGGGGCCGGCATCGCGGCCCCGGCCGACCTCAGGGGCAAGCGCCTGTCGGCGGCCCCGGTCTCGACCGACCACTACCAGCTCCTCGCGACCCTCAAGCAGAACGGCATCGCCGAGAAGGACGCGACCGTGCTGGCCCTGCCGCAGCCCGAGATCGTGGCGGCCTGGCACCGCGGCGACCTCGACGGCGCCTTCGTGTGGGATCCCGCCCTGTCCGAGCTGAAGAAGAACGGCACGGTCCTGCTCACCTCCAAGCAGGTGGCCGAGCGCGGCGCCCCGACCTTCAACGCCTGGGTGGCGACGACCGCCTTCGAGACGAGCGACCCCGCCTTCGTGCAGCGCTTCGCCGCCGAGATCGCCAAGCAGAACGCGTCGTTCCTCACCGACAAGGCGGCCTGGACGGAGGATTCGGCCAACGTGAAGGCCATCGCCAAGCTGCTCGGGGGCACGCCCCACGACCAGGCGGCCGGCCTGCACGACCTCAACCTGCTGCCGGCCTCGGCCCAGGCCACGGAGGCTTGGCTCGGCGGCGGGGAGAAGGGCGGCGTCGCCAAGATCCTGAAGGACACGGCGGTCTTCCTCAAGGAGCAGCACAAGATCACGGGGCTGCGCGACAGCTACGCGGCCTTCGCGACGGCACGCTTCGTCGAGCCGCTCTCCAACTGATCCAGGGTACCCCCCAGGCCCGCCTCACGATGCGGCGGCGCGGGCTCGCGCCGCCTCCCGAGATCGGACGTCCCATGCTCCAGGTCCAGCAAGCCTCCGTCTTCTTCGAGTCCCGCGGCGGCCAGGTCGTGCACGCGCTCGATCGCGTGTCGATCGACATCGCGCCCAGCAGCATCGTGGTGGCGCTCGGCACCAGCGGCTGCGGGAAGTCGACGCTGCTCAACGCCATCGCGGGCTTCATGCCGCTGAGCCACGGCTCCATCACGCTCGACGGCGCGCCCGTGGAGCGGCCCGGGGCCGAGCGCGGCGTCGTGTTCCAGAAGGATGCCCTCCTGCCCTGGCGCAGCGTGCTCGACAACGTCGTGCTGGGGCTGGAATTCGCCGGCCTGCCGCGGGCGGAACGACGGCGGCGGGGGCTCGACCTCCTGAAGCTCGTCCACCTCGGGGACTTCGCCGAGGCGCAGCCCCACGAACTGTCGGGCGGCATGCGCCAGCGGGTCGGCATCGCCCGGGCGCTCGCCACTGACCCCAAGATCCTGCTGATGGACGAGCCCTTCGGGGCGCTCGACAGCATGACGCGCGAGCACATGCAGGACCTGCTCATCGAGGTCTGGGCCAAGACCGGCAAGCAGATCTTCTTCATCACCCATTCCATCGAGGAGGCCCTCCTGCTCGGCACCACCGTCGTGGTCATGTCGCCGCGCCCGGGGCGCGTCGTCGCGCGCTGGGAGCTCGACTTCGTCCGTCGCCTCGCGGCCGGCGAGAGCGCCGCCGCGATCCGGGGCCTGCCGGCCTTCATCGCACTGCACGACGAGATCCGGGCCATGGTCCACGCCGGCGAAGCCGGGAGGCTGCATTGAGCCTCGCCGTCCTGCCCGAGGAGGGGGCCGCGCCGGCTCCCGCGCGGCCGCGCATCGTCCGCCCCCGCAGTTTCGGCACGGCGGGCCGCGGCACCGTGGGCATCAGCCTCGTGGCGGTCGCGCTGTTCCTCGGCGCCTGGGAGCTCACGACGCGCCTCCACCTCGTCCAGCCCCTGTTCCTGCCCTCGCCGGGGGAGGTCTGGACCCAGCTCGTCGCCGTCTCGACCGACGGCTACGCCAACGCCACCCTGGCGGAGCACCTCGAGGCCAGCCTGCTGCGCATCCTCTCGGCCGCCGTCATCGCGACCGCCACGGCCGTGCCCATCGGGCTCGCCATGGGTCTCAGCCGCTATGTCAAGGGGCTCTGCGATCCCGTCATCGAGTTCTACTGGCCGCTGCCGCCGCTGGCCTATCTGCCGCTGATGATCATTTGGCTCGGCATCGGCGAGGCTTCCAAGGTCACGCTGCTGACGCTGGCCATGTTCGCGCCCATCTGCCTGTCGGCCCAGGCCGGGGTCCGGGGGCTGCCGGCCGAGCGCGTCAACGCCGCCCTGGCGCTCGGCGGCACGCGCTGGCAGGTGCTGCGCAGCGTGGTCCTGCCCAGCGCCCTGCCCGAGATCCTCACGGGCCTCAGGATCGCCGTCGGGGTCGGCTGGTCGACGCTGGTGGCGGCCGAGCTCATCGCGGCGACCCGCGGCGTCGGCTTCATGATCATGTCGGCGGCGCAGTTCCTCGCCACGGACGTGGTGTTCGTGGGCATCGGGGTCATCGCGGCCTGCGCCTTCGCCTTCTCGCTCGGCATGCGGCTGCTCGAACGCTGGCTCGTGCCCTGGCGGGGCCGCGCCTGACCGCTCAGGTGCCGCCGCGGGAAGTCGACCGCGGGCTCGCGATCCGCTCCGGCGACCGGCGCTTCGACGCGCCCGCGATGGCGGCGGTGATCGTCGTGCCGGTGATCCAGGCGGCGGGCGACCGGCCCGCACGCCGTGCCGGCCACCGCCGGCCCTCCCTTCCACCCCGCCCGATCGGAGCTCCGTCATGACGCACGCCGTCCGGCCCGCCTCGCCCTATCGCGTGACCGTCCTCGAAGACGCGCGCGATCTCCTGCACCTCCTGCCCGAATGGTGGGCGCTGTGGAGCCGCACCGCGCGGGCGACGCCGTTCTCGTCACCGGCTTGGCTGCTGCCCTGGTGGACCGCGTTCCACCCGGGAGAGCTGTTCACGGCCGCGGTGCGCCGCGATGGACTGCTGGTCGGCCTCGCGCCCTTCTACATTGAGGACGGCGCCCAGGGACGGCGGCTCCTGCCGCTCGGCATTGGGGTCACGGACGATCTCGATGTGCTGATCGACGGCGCGCCCGTCGACGAGGTCGCGGCCGCCATCGTGGCGGCCTATCGGCAGCGGGCCGTCCGCTGGGACAGTTGGCGGCTCGAGGAACTCGCGCCGGACGCGCTGGCGCTGCGGCTCCCGCTCGGCGACCTGCTCGACCACGAGGAGGCGCAGTCGGCGTGCCCCGTGCTGACCCTGCCCGCCGGCGCCGCGGACTGGCGCGCGACCCGGGCTTGGCGGCGCTGGCGCAAGAGCTGGAACCGGGTGGCCCGCCACGACCGCGTCGACATCGTGGCGGGCGACGCCGCCAACGCCGGCGACCTGTTCGATGCCCTGGTGGCGCTCCACGCCCGGCGCTGGGCCTCGGCCGGCCAGCCGGGCGTGCTGTCCGACCCCGCCGTGCTGGCCTTCCACCGCGATGCCGTGCCCCGGCTGCTGGCGTCGAACCTGCTCCGGCTCTTCGCCCTGTCGGTCGACGGCAGGGTGGTGGGCGCCTATTACGGCTTCGCGCATCGGCGGCAGGCCTACGGCTACCTCAGCGGCTTCGACCCGTCGCTGGGCTTCGACAGCCCCGGGACGGCGCTCCTCGGCCATGCCATCCAGGCGGCGGTCGCGGAAGGATGCGACACGTTCCACTTCCTGCGCGGCCGCGAGGCGTACAAATACGCCTGGGGCGCCGTCGACCGCTGGAACAGCCTGCGGATCGTCAGGTCCGCGCACGCCCTCGAACACACGGGCGGAAGCTTCCCCTGGAACGCGGCCGGTCCGTCGTCCTGACAGGCAGCGTCGGAGATGCGCCGGGCATCCGATGTCAGTTCACTCGGTCACATCGCCGATGATCCACCTTGCGGTTCAAGGAGGTGGCTCGTCTCTTTGACTCTCCCCCGCACTTTTCAGCGCCGCGCAGGTTCGCACTCGGCGCAGGCGCCAACCCATGAACCCTACAGTGACCGCGGCCGGCAAGCTTGGATGACAAAGCTGAATTTACCAAACTGTCGGCACTCAACCAGATCGTTGCCATCTCCCAGTCTTGGAGGTTCCGTTATGGCCGTCGTATCGTGAACTGAAGTGTCATAGATCCACAGTCCGCCGGATTTACGATCCATGCCTTCGGCGAACCGGGGGTTCATATCGGAGCCGCGCTCTGGAAACAGAGCGGTGACGGAAACGTTCTGGCCGATCCGGTGGAAGAAGACACCTCCCATGGCCTCAAACTGTTTTCTGGGCACCGCCACGGCGGACGGGTTGTCCCACAAGAAAACCAAATGGGATGGCTTAGTTTCGGCAATCCAAGCTGATGCGGTCTCATATTCAAAGCTATTGAGTCCCAAGACGTTCGGTGACGTCCAGAAAGAACTCGCAAATATGGCGTGATTCAACATTATCAATGATATCATTATCTTTGAATTACGTGTAAATTTGACGACGTAGTGAGTCAGAAGCAGAAGAATTCCAGGCTCGAATGGAGTTATGTACCTGACGGTAAACGATGGACGAATGACTCCCAGGAGAACGACGACCGCACACGCGATCATCGAAGCAGAACCAGCAGTTCGTAAGAGGTCCTGATCGATCGGTGCCTTGTCGATTCTAACCACTCTGATCACGAGTATCAAGACGATCAGTAATACAGCGATATACCCCGGGATGAACAAGAACGGCACACCGACGACATAGGTTACAACACCTAGAACTCCAAACACATCTAAGGGCTTGTACCAAGTATGCTCAGGACTGGCATACGACACCAATCGTGGGAAATGCCAGAACAGCCAGGCTGCTGCAGGCAGAAACGCGAGAGCAGCCGGAAGCAGTCTAAGCAGCTTATCTCGATGGAATAAAATGATCATAGCTGCCTGAGTGGCGACCATGAATATCGCATCATAATGCACCAATATTGCGATCGCTGCGAATGTAGACCATGCAAACGATCGTTTAAGTGTTGGAGATTGAAGAAGGCGAATGAACGTGATGACATTGATGACGCTCACGAGGATGAGGAGCGAGTAGCATCGTGCATACCCACTCAGAACGATCCCTGGTCCCCACAGTGCGAGAGCCGCAGACCAGATCAGTGCCTGGAGAGGATAGGAAGCTCTCAAACCCATCCAAGCGATTACGGGCGCCAAGAGGCCAAAAATGGCACTCAAGATATGTAAGGCTAAATCACTATTTCCAAAGCATTTGGCCCACACCCAAACCAGCACATAGTACAGAGGAGCATTGCTGTCTCCGTGGGCATACTCAATCAGCTCGGACAATGTATCTGAAGAGGCGAAAGCAGCAGTGCCAGCTTCATCGAACCACAAAGGTGCGTGAAGGCCGACGATCCAACGCCCGATCAAACTCATCAGAAGAGCGATACCCACCCACGGCAGCAGTTCAATCTTTTCCGATTGTCGAATTCCGGTGCTTCGCGGAGAAGCAGATAACCTGAGGGGTGACGTCGCGTGATCGCTCATGCGCACAGGATCGAACTCAATGATTAATTTTTTTGGGATCCAACTCACCACCCGCCGCAGGTGCGTCACGGGATTTGGAAGAGTTCGATCAGGGCCGGCGAGGGTCGCCTTGCCAGCGGACGGGATAGCTGGTAGTATCTCAGCTTGAATTTAGAAGTTTGGGGCCGCCCCGTTTCGCTTCTTCGCACCTGATGCGGATCCAATACCGCTCATGGGCAGAGCGGTCGAGCGGGTCGCAGTTCTCGAGAACTGACACGGTCACTTGAGTTCCAGCGACATACGCATCGCGAAGCGCCTTGTGGATTTTTCGGTATTCCCGATCGGGGTTGCCGTGCCAGTGGCGCCCCTCAAGCATGGCCCGGACGTTTCTGGGGTATGCACGTAGGCGTTTTCGGAGGTGTAGCGCCTTGCCAATATAGACGCCGATGCCGTCGATGGACCACTGGTAAATCCCGGCTGCGTCCATGTTGATGGACGGGTCCGGCTGCATTATGAACCAGCCATTTCTTAGCTGTTGTTTCACACGATCCGCTTCTTGTAGGGGCCACGCTTCGCGGCCGGCTTGGCGTAATGGGCGTCGATCAAGTCCGCGATGTCCTCCCACGACCACAACTTGTTGGAAATGCCAGCAGCCATGGCGGGGGCGACCCGAAGGGTCTTATGAATGCGCCCGAAGTTGTAGAACATGAAATACAGCGCGAGGGCGTGAAAGTGGTTTTCGGCCTTCTTGCTGAAGGCGTTGGTAAGCCGGGTGAACCGACGCATCTGCATCCGCATGGTGAGATTCGAACGCTCCACGTAGGACGTAGAGATGTGCTTCGGATCCGGCTTCCCCTCGATGGACTTCTTTTTGATCCCGGTGCAATCGGCAGGGCTGTAGCGACCCTTTCCGCCGTCCGGCGCAGACCCGTACAGCTTGATAAGCTGCGCGTAGTCGACATCACACCCAAAGGCGCCTTCGACGGCCTCCAAGTATGCCTTGTGGCCGTCTGACGTGAGCTGGACGCGATTGGCGAGACGCTTGGCCGTGTCTTCCATGAACCACTTGGCGCACTCGCCGTCGCGGTCGCCCATGAAGTAGCTGACCATGAGCTTGCTGTCGGCATCGAGGGCGGCTATCGGGGCATCGACGGATGGCTGGTCGGCGTCATCGGGACAATCCGCATGCTGCCTCCGGCCGTTCGTGCCATCGTGACGGACTGGCCATACATGGTCGCCGGAGCCCATCAGCATTGGGCAGAGCCGCATCTGCAGGAGCGATGGAAGGCGATGGCGGCCGCGCTGAAGGCCGATCTCGACAAGCTCGACGCGAGACTGGCCGAGACGCCCCCACTCGACATGGCGGGCCGGCCGGTGAGCCGGGCCGAGCGGGTGCACGACCTCGCCGCCAAGCTCATGGACGAGGGGATCGAGACGACCACGGGGATGGGGCTGTTGCGCCAACTCGCGAGCAACAGCATGCCCAGCATCTCCAGCGACATCGCCGAGCTTCAGCGCCTCGCCAAGCTCAAGCGCAAACCGGATGACTACAGGTCCAGGGTGTTCCGCTGTCTCGGCCACATGCAGGCCTGCACATGGGAAATGCACTTCCTGCCCGCGGCTACCTTCTAGCCTGAGCCTGAGTACGCCCTCGTAAATGGCGACGACTGTAGCCAGGAAGCGGGGTGGACGGGGTAAAGTTGGCCCGGCTCCGACGCCTATTGCAGCGTGACGCGCTCGTTCCCGTAGTCGACGACACCGAGGCGCGGCCCCCGCGGGCGTCGGAACATGGCCTCCCATCGCCCGAGCGCAGCATCGACGCCGCGCGACGCCCACTCGGTCGGCTCATGGCGGAGCATCAGGCAGTCCGCCAGGGGCGTGTTCAACTCCCGGGCTAGGCGCGCCTCGTCGTCAGCGGACAAGCGGGAGGAGCACGCTTCGGCATAGGCGCGTGCCACGGTGGCGGCCCAGCGGTCGACGTCGTCTTGCGTGATCGTCACCGGTTGATTCCCGATGTTCAGCGATGGCGTGAGCGTATCGGGAGCAGGCTTTAGAAGAAAGAGGTGATCCGCCCCGCACAATCCATCGCACTGTCCGCGGCGGCGGTCGCTGCCTCTCTGGTTCCGCCGAACAACCCAGCATCGATCATCTCTTGCTTGTCCGCAGTGTGACGGAGAAGGGGAGTTCTGCCATTGCCGTGGCTTCTAAACAGATAGTCTCCAAACGTGGTCCAGAACCACAGATGCTCGACCTTCTTCATTTTCTGAAGCCGCTTGTGGCTGAACTCCAGAGTGATGATAGACTCGGTTTGGTCGACGAGCTGCTGCCTAGCGCTTGCGTCCACATTCAGCGCGTCGAGGGTTGGCTGCAGAGATCGGAACAACGCCTCGCTGTGCGGAAGCTTTCGCTGTTCCAGCCCTTTCAGAAACTTCCACCCGACACCGCCCGAGATAAGACTTTGCATCGACAGCGTTGTCACGAAAGGAAGCTCCTCCCCTTCTCTGACCAACAGCGAGTCGCATATCCTGAGCACTGCAACGTAATCTTGTCTGTCGACGGAAGCCACCATCATCGCATTGTAGCAGAGGCTTGCGGGAACATCGCGCAGCTCGTTCAGATACTGAAAGCCACCCCGCAGCTCTGTCCTCATCCCGAGCGAGCGGATGGTCCTGAGCGCGATGTTGATCGACTCCGGGGTGCCCCATCGGGCGCACAGCCCGAGCATGACCATCAACTTTTCCGATGCGGATGCCAGCCTGTCGAAGCTGTCGCTCAGATAAGCGTTGTCGAGGTTGGTAGGAACGGCAACAGCCTCGACATTGGCACGAACCCTCTTCGCCTCCTCGTCAAGCAGTTCAGTCCACTCCATCGCTAGGCTGTTGTCGCGACAGTAGCGCTTGATGAGCGGCATAGCCTCTGTGATGGTCTCTGGGTGCGTGTTCTCAGCTACTTCACGTTCGGTCGATATGCCCTTCAGTATATCGCGAATAGCGGACGCGAGGGCCTTGGCCAAACTCGCCTGCGCAGCGGATCGCGTCGCATCGTCGGCATCGTCCGCGCAGTCGTACTGTATCGGGTGCCTGAGGTGTTGCATGTCGAACGGCAGTGTCTCGCTACTCGGCTTCCCGTAAGCGGTGTTCATCACCGCCACCATGCGGCCGTGGCCGTGCTGCTTGAGAGCCCAACCGTACTCGATGAGGACGTTAGGGTTCGGTGTCGGGCGCCCTTCCACCCGCAAGCCTGCAAAGGTCAGATCTGGGACGAATATGGACGCGGCATCGATCTTGTTGAATATTGTCTCGACGATCGGCGGAGTCCCCGCGACACCCTTCGTGTCTCTGTCGACCTCCAAGCTGTCTCGAATCGGCTCGTCCAGCTCAATATCTTCTCTGAGTATTCCGATTGCACGCTGAAGGGCGCGCTCGATCAGATTGCGGCCCGTCTTTGCCGGCCGATCCAACTGCCACGAGTAAAACAACGTTAGAGGCATGACCTTCGCACCTCGTTACCCGTCCATGCGACACGAGGCAGTTTGCCATTCCGGGGGCGTCGCGAGCCGGTATCTATATCCTAAGCCGGCAAGCTTGTCGTTCATCAGCAAGCGGACGGCCTCGGCGGCCGTGAGCCGGGGCCCGCCTCCCGAGGTCTTCATGCCGACAGTCCGCCGGTTCCACGACCTGCCCGACATGCCGTGCTGCTGGAAGGCTCTCGGCTCGCCGGTCCACTAGTTCGGCCTGCAATGGGCCGTGACGGCGTCAAACGGTCGACGGCGGCGAGGAAGAGGGAGTGCTGGCCAGGACTTCCCTGGCCGAGGCTGGCTTGCCGAATAGCGCCAGCCGTGAGGACGCGCGGGGCCTGCCGCTTCCTATGCGCTTACTGGCCGCCTCGTGTGGCTTCCCTGTTCTGGGCTAAGTGTCTGAAATGATGGTGCTGCCAGAGAGGATTGAACTCTCGACCTCTCCATTACCAATGGAGTGCTCTACCACTGAGCTACGGCAGCGTGCGAGGGCGCCCGAGGGACCGGCCATCGCGCGGCGTGATGTGCCACAGCGGGATCCGGGACGCAAGCCCCGGCCGCCGAGGGGGTTCAGAGCGGGAAGGCCAGTTGGCGCGGCTCGGTCGGGTCGGCCGCGTCGAAGCCCGACAGGGCGAGGCCGATCAGCCGGACGCCGGCGCGCAGCGGCAGGACGCCGCGCAGGAGGTCGCGCCCGGTCTCCTCCAGCGCGTCGCGGCTCGCCACCGGGCCGGCGCCCGTGCGGCTGCGGGTGATCTGGCGGAAGTCGGCGTATTTCACCTTCAGCGTCACGGTGCGGCCGCGCAGGCCCGCCGCCGCGCAATGGCCCCAGACCTTGTCGACCGCGGGGGCGAGGCCGGCCACGAGGGCCGCCTCGGTCGTGAGGTCCTCGGCGAAGGTGGATTCCGAGCCGCTCGACCGGCGCACCCGGTCGGGCCGGACGGGCCGGTGGTCGACGGCGCGGGCGGCCCAGTAGTAATATCGGCCCGCCTTGCCGAAGGCGGCGTCGAGCTCCTCGGCCGAGCGGGCGCGCAGGTCGGCCCCCGTGAAGATGCCGAGCGCCTTCATCCGGCCCGCCGTCACGGGGCCGACGCCGTGGAAGCGGCCGATGTCGAGCCCCTCCACGAAGAGCTCGCCCCGGCCCGGCGCGATCACCGTCAGCCCGTCGGGCTTGCGGTGGTCGGAGGCGAGCTTGGCGAGGAACTTGTTGTAGCTCACCCCCGCCGAGGCCGTGAGCCCCGTCTCGGCCCTGATGCGGGCGCGGATCTCCTCGGCGATGCGCGTGGCGGAGCCGGACCGCGCCGCCTCCGTGACGTCGAGGTAGGCCTCATCCAGCGACAGGGGTTCGATCAGCGCCGTATAGTCGGCGAAGACCGCGCGGATCTGCTGCGACACGCCCTGGTAGACGTCGAAACGGGGCTTGACGAAGACGAGGCCCGGGCACCGCCGCGCGGCCGCCAGCGAGGACATGGCGGAGCGCACCCCGAAGGCCCTCGCCTCGTAGCTCGCGGCCGCCACGACGCCCCGCCGGCGCGAGCCGCCGACCGCCACCGGCACGCCCCGGAGCGCCGGGTCGTCGCGCTGCTCGACCGAGGCGTAGAAGGCGTCCATGTCGACGTGGATCACCTTGCGGGCCTCGCGGTCGGGGTCCGCCGGGCGCCGGCCCGGGCCCGTCTCATCCGAGGCCGCGATGTCCGGGATGGTCATGGCGGCGGACATCACGGCTGGGAACGAAACGGAAACAGCATAGACCGGCTCGGACCGGCGTGGAACGGAAATCTCGGCGCCGGCCGGGATGCGGCCTCAGGGCTTCCCGTCGCGATCCAGCTCGGCCATGAACTCGTCCAGCGAGGCGATGCGCGGGCCGGACGGCAGCGCGCCGCGCAGGATGTCGCGCCTGCGCAGGATCTTGCGGTCCTGGGTGACGAAGTGGCTGCAGCCCGCCTCCGCGGCGTCCGACAGGTGCGCGGCATCGGCGTCGTGCTTGCCCGGGCGGCCGTCGCCCCGCATCACGGCCCGCACGCGGATGCGGTCGATGTGCTGGCGCGCCGTCGGCGGCCGGCCCGCCGCCAGGGGGGCGAAGCCCGCCGAACCCGCGGCGGCCTCGGCGGCCGCCCGCGTCGCCTCGGGCACGCGCGGATCGCGCAGCTCGGCCGCGACGCCCGAGGGCACGACGACCCGCAGGCGCCCCGCCTCGGCCGCGGCGCGAAAGGCCCGGGCGGCCGCGTCGCGGCCCGCTCCGATCCGCTCCAGGGCGTTGGCGTCGACCGCGACGCAGGGCGTCGCGCCGCCGCCGGGGCTGTCCGGGTCGGCGGTCGGACCGCGAGGGGCCGGGGGTCGGCGCGTCGACATCGGGAGGGTTCGAAGGTTCGCCGCCGCCGGGGGGGGCGCGGGCTGCCTCAGTGTTCGTCACCGTATCGAACTCGTGCCCGAATACCCCCTGAAGACATCGAGGGATCTCTGCCCGTTTGGGGGCAGATGGGCACTCATCCACGGACTCTTCAGTGATAGGTGACGGCGTTCTGCATGGCCGTGAGGACGTCGAGCGGGCGCCACGGCTTCGGCACGAAGCGGACGGAGCTCGGCAGGTCGCTCGGCGGCCGGGTCCGGCCCGAGGTGACCAGCACCGTGATGTGGGGCCAGTTGGCCGCCACCGTGCCGGCGAGGTCGAAGCCGTCGGCCTCGCCCGGGAACTGCACGTCGGTGAAGATGGCGCCGATGTCGCCCGCCTGCTCGAACACGTAGGCCAGGGCCTCGTCGGCGCTCTCCATCTCGACCACCGAGAGCCCGGCCTCCTCGAACATCATCACCGCGTCGGTGCGCAGCAGGGGGTCGTCCTCGACGACGAGCACGGATTTGCCTGCGATCATCGGTCCGTCCCCTCATCGCATCGCGGTGTCGAAGGGCGCTGCCGGGGTCCGCCCCCGATGCCGCCGCTGCGATGCCATATAGGGGATGGGGCGCGCGTGACAGGGGGGTGGCTCGACTTTGGCCCGTCGGGTGCGGACGGCGAGGCGCCGAAGCGCCGCCGCAGGCCTGCTTGCATTTCGGCAGCATCCCTTTTATAGCCTTTCACCTCACGCGACGCGTGCCGCCATAGCTCAGTTGGTTAGAGCGCTAGATTGTGGATCTAGAGGTCCCCCGTTCGAGCCGGGGTGGTGGTACCATCCCGCACCGAGATCTTCGCGTGTTTCCGCCGATCGACGCGCCCTCCGCCGCTCGGCGGTGATGTCGAGCCCGTGCCGCGCCGCACGGGCGTGCGACGGGGATGCGGGGCCGAGCCGGATCCGCTACAGGATGGGCGGTGCGGCCCGACTCGGGGCGCCCATGGACGCGGAAGCCCTGAATCGCATGACCCTTCACGATGACCATGCCGGGCGTGGCGGAGGCGTGACGCCCGCGGGCGCCGCCGCGCGGGCGCGCAGGGGGGCGGTGCCGGCGCGATGAGCCGTTCGATGCCCCGATCCGGGGGCGAGCCCCAGGCGGCCGGGGACATGGCGGCGGCGGTGCGCGGCTTCCCCTGGGGCGAGACCCCGCTCGGCGACAGGGCGGACTGGCCCGAGCGCGTGGCGGGGCTGGTCGACGCGACGCTGCTGTCGCCCCTCCCCATGGCGACCTTCTGGGGGCCGGCCGGCATCGCCATTCCCAACGACGCCTTCGCGGCCCTGCTGCCGGCGGGCGGCGCGGGCCGCCTCGGAGCCCAGGCGCGCGACGCCTGGCCGGAGCTCTTCGACCTCCTGGCGGCGGGGCTGGGGGGGCGCCGCACCTCGGCCGGGGGCCGCGCCCTGGCGGGCGGCGGCCCCCGGCTGCGCCTCGACGCCAGCCCGATCCTCGACCGCGCCGGCGGCGTGGCGGGCGTGCTGATGACCGCGGGGGTGGATGTGCCCCGCCCCGCCGAGCCCGCCCCCCAGGGCGCGACCTGGTCGGCGGACGGCACCGGCGCCCTCACGGGCTTCAGCCCGCGCTGGTTCGCCCTCACCGGGCTGTCGGAGACGGAGGGTCTCGGCGGCTGGCGGGCGGTGGTCCATCCCGAGGACCTGGCCCGCACCGCCGCCACCTGGGCGGCGGCGGTCGAGGCCGGGCGCCCCTACGAGATCGAGCACCGGTTCCGCACCGGCGACGGCTCCTTCCGCTGGATGCGCTCGCGCGCGGAGCCGCGCCGCGCCGCGGCCGACGCCCCGGTCACCTCCTGGCAGGGGCGCAGCGAGACGCTCGACTGGCGCCGCGTGGTCGAGAACAGGCAGGCGCTCCTGCTCGGCCTCGCCGACCGCTTCCGCGCCGCCGGCGACCGGCACGAGATCGTCACCACCGCCACGGCCGCGCTGGGGCGCGAGATCGGCGCCGCCCGCGTGACCTACGCCGAGATCGACCTCGCCCACCACGAGGCCTCCGTGGACGTGGAATGGTGCCGCGAGGGCGCGCCCTCCCGCACGCCGCCCGGCCGCCCCGTGCCGCTCGACGACCTCGCGCTGGGCCGCCGGGGCGAGTTCGAGGCCGGCATGACGGTGGTGGGGGCGGACGAGGGCGGCGCGGGCCTGTCCGTGCCGCTGATCCGCGACGGCCGGCTCCGCGCCCTGTTCCACGTCTCGGCCGACGCCCCGCGCTCCTGGCTGCCCGAGGAGGTGGCGCTCGTCGAGGACGTGGCGACCCGAAGCTGGGACGCGCTGGAGCGGATCGGCGCCGCCGTGGTGCTGCGCCGCAACCAGGCGCGGCAGAGCTTCCTCCTGGTGCTGGGCGACCGGCTGCGCGAGTCGGTCGACACCGGCGAGATCGCCGAGACCACCGCCGAGGCCCTCGGCCGCCACCTCCACGTCGAGCGGGCGGGCTACGGCGAGGTGTCGGCCGACGACACGGCGCTGGACTTCGCCACCGGATGGTCGGACGGCACGGCGCCGCCGCTCGTCGGCAGCCTGCCCTTCGCCGGGCTCGGCGCGACCCGCGTCGACGAGCTGCGGCGCGGCCTCACCGCGGTGTTCGAGGCCGGCGCCCCGGACGAGGCCCCGGCCCTGATGGCCGGCCTGCGGACCGTGGTGGCGGTGCCGCTGATCCGCGACGGGCGGCTCAGGGCCGTGCTGACGCTCGGCCGCACGGTGCGGCACGCCTGGCCGGCCGAGGAGATCGCGCTGGTGGGCGAGGTGGCGGCCCGCATGTGGGAGGCGCTGGAGCGGGCCCGCGCCGAGGCGGCGCTGCGCGACCTCAACGCCACGCTGGAGAGCCGCGTCGAGCAGCGCACCGCCGAGCTCCAGTCGAGCGAGGCGCGGTTCCGCACCCTGTTCGAGAACGCGCCCGCCTCGATCGTGCTGATCCGCGTCGGCACCGACGGGCGCGCCGTCTTCGAGGCCGCCAATGCCGCGGCCGAGCACTTCATGGGCCGCCCCTCGGCCGAGATCGTGGGCCGCGAGGTGGGCGAGGTGGCGGGCGCGGAGGACCCGCTGGCGGCCCGCTGCCGCGAATGCGCGGCCGCGGGCCTGCCCGTGCAATACGAGAGCAGCGTCGAGGTGCGGGGGGAGATCCGCACCGCCGAGAGCGTGCTGGCGCCGCTCGCCATCGAGGGCGGCCGGGGCGAGATGCTGATCGGCATCTCGCGCGACATCACGGCCCAGCGCCGCGTGGAGGAGCAGCTCCGCCAGGCCCAGAAGATGGAGGCCATCGGCCAGCTCACCGGCGGCATCGCCCACGACTTCAACAACCTGCTGACCGGCATCATCGGCTCCCTGGCGCTGATGCAGAAGCGGCTGGCGCAGGGGCGGACCGACACGCTGGAGCGCTACGCCGAGCTCGCCCTGGCCTCGGCCAACCGCGCCGCCGCCCTCACCCACCGCCTGCTGGCCTTCTCGCGCCGCCAGCCGCTCGAAGCCAAGGCGGTGGACGCCAATGCCCTCGTGGCCTCGATGGAGGAGCTGCTGCGCCGCACCATCGGCGAGAGCATCGTGTTCCGCAGCGTCGGGGCCGCGGGGCTGTGGCCGACGCTGTGCGATCCCCACCAGCTCGAGAACGCGCTGCTCAACCTCGCCATCAACGCCCGCGACGCCATGCCGGACGGCGGGCGCCTGACGATCGAGACCGCCAACGCGGTGCTCGACGAGGGCTACGTGGCGCGCGAGCCCGGCGTCGCGCCCGGCCCCTACGTGACGCTGTCGGTGAGCGACACCGGGACCGGCATGCCGGCCGACGTGATGGCGCGGGCCTTCGACCCCTTCTTCACCACGAAGCCCATCGGCCAGGGCACGGGCCTGGGCCTGTCGATGATCTACGGCTTCGTCAAGCAGTCGGACGGCCACATCAAGATCTATTCGGAGCCCGGCCAGGGCACGAGCGTCAAGATCTTCCTGCCGCGCTTCCGGGGGGCCGGCGACAGCGCGGCGCCGGAGGTCGGGGGTGCCGCGCCCCGCGCCGACGAGGGCGACACCGTGCTGGTGGTCGAGGACGACGTGACGGTGCGCGACCTCGTGCTCGAAGTGCTCCAGGACCTCGGCTACACGGCCCTGGAGGCGCCGGACGGCCCCTCCGGCCTGGCGCTGCTGCAGTCGCGCCGCCGCATCGACCTCCTCGTCACCGACGTCGGGCTGCCCGGCATGAACGGGCGCCAGCTCGCCGACCAGGCGCGGCAGGCGCGGCCCGACCTGCGGGTGCTGTTCATCACCGGCTATGCCGAGAACGCCGCCTTCGGCAGCGGCCACCTCGACCCCGACATGCAGATGATGACCAAGCCCTTCGCGGTGGACGCGCTGGCCCAGCGCATCCGCGCCATGATCCGGTCGGGGTGATGGGTCGCGACGTCCCGTCGGGGGATGCCGCGGCGGCCCCCCGGGGAATGCGCCCTTAAAACTTTGCGGACAGATTGGGCGGCATTCGTTCCTTTCGGGGGTCCCCATCATGCGAAGCACGGGCGACGACGGCACGGCGGGGCGCGAGATCGGCAACCTCCGCTTCCTCATCGAGCAGCAGCTCCGGCTCATCGACGACCTCGACCGGCGGGGCCTCGACGGCCGCGCGGCCCACGACCTCCTGCGGCGGCTGATGCGGCGCGACGACGATCTGCGGCGCCGCTTCGCCTATGCGGAACCGCTGCGGGTGGCCTGACATGTCCCCCGTCTGAGCGCTTTCCTTCACGGCTCGTCCCCGTGCAGGGGAGAGGGCGATCCGGGCTGATCGGCCGGAAGCGGCATGATGGCCCCTCCCGCCGGGCGTGCGATTCCGCATAGCGGCTCCGCGCCGGCGGTGGGCGGGCCCCGCGGTGTGAATGGGCATCGGGGCCGCCTATATGTGGGCGCGTCCGCCACCCTTCGGGATCGCCCCATGACCAAGCCGCTCGTCGTCTCCATCCCGCACCAGCTCGGCGCCGCCGAGGCCCAGCGCCGGTTGCAGACCGGGATCGAGCAGCTCAAGGAGCAATATGCCGGCAAGTTCGCCGTGCTGGAGGACCGTTGGACCGGCCCCCACCTCGACTTCCGGATCAGCGCCATCGGCCAGACGGTGTCGGGCCGGATCGACGTGGCCGAGGACCACGTCATGCTGGCGGTCGAGCTCCCGTGGGTGCTCGCCGTGCTGGCCCAGAAGGCCCAGAGCATGATCCAGTCGAAGGGCCAGCTGCTGCTGGAGAAGAAGTGAGGCCGGGGGCCCCTCGGGGCCCGTTCCACAGCCCGGATGGCCCGCCGACGTGTGACGTGATTGTCCGATCGATCGCTTCCCTCCCCCGCTCGTCCCCGCGCAGGCGGGGACGAGCGGCGGAAAGGGTGATCCGAGGCGACCGGCCGGAAGCCGTAGGACAGGCCCGCTGAAGCTCGGTTCCGGCCGTGATCGGGTCGGAAACGCTCCCCCTCAGCGCCGCGTGAACGTCAGGTAGGCCGGCCGCCGCCCCTCGCGGATCGCCTTCTGCTCGTAGCGCGTCGAGGGCCAGCCGTCCCAGGGGCGGCGCCAGTCGCAGGCGTGCCGCGCGCGCCAGGCGAAGTCATCCGAGCGCAGGATCCGCGCCAGGACCCAGCCCGCGTAATCGTCGATGTCGGTGGCGAAGCGCAGGGCCGCGCCGGGCTTCAGGGCGCGGGCGAGGCGGGCGAGGTTGGTGTCCCCCAGGAAGCGGCGCTTGCGCTGGCGGCGCTTGGGCCAGGGGTCGGGATAGAAGACGTCCGCGCCGTCGAGGGACCCCGCCGGCAGGGCGTCGAGGAGTTCGCCGGCGTCGCCCGCGTGGAGCCTGACGTTGCCGAGATCGAGCGCCTCGACCCTCTCGACCATCCGGGCGACGCCGTTGAGGAAGGGCTCGCAGCCGATGAAGCCCGTGCCGGGGGAGCGGGCGGCCTCGTGGGCGAGGTGCTCGCCGCCGCCGAACCCGACCTCCAGCCTGAGACCCGCGACCCGGCCCCGGAACAGCGCCCGGGGGTCGCCGAGGGCCGGCAGGTCGATCTCCAGCCCCGGCAGGTCGCGCGCCATGCGGGCGCGCTGCTCCTGCCGCAGGGGTCGGCCGGCCCGGCGCCCGTGCAGGACGCCGGAGCGGTGGCCCTCCGCGCCCGCTGCCGTCTCAGGCGAAGTGGCCACGCAGGGTCTCGGCGAGGTCCGTGGCCTCCCACGAGAAGCCGCCGTCCGCCTCCGGCGCGCGGCCGAAGTGGCCGTAGGCCGAGGTGCGGGCGTAGATCGGCCGGTTGAGCTTCAGGTGCTCGCGGATGCCGCGCGGCGACAGGCGCATCACCTGCGTCAGCACGGTCTCCAGCTTGGCGGCGTCGACCTCGCCCGTGCCGTGCAGGTCGGCGTAGATCGACAGCGGCTCGGCGACGCCGATCGCGTAGGAGAGCTGGAGCGTGCAGCGCTCGGCGAGGCCCGCCGCCACGACGTTCTTGGCGAGGTAGCGGGCCGCGTAGGCGGCCGAGCGGTCCACCTTGGTGGGGTCCTTGCCCGAGAAGGCGCCGCCGCCGTGCGGGGCCGCGCCGCCGTAGGTGTCGACGATGATCTTGCGGCCCGTGAGGCCGGTGTCGCCGTCCGGACCGCCGATGAAGAACTTGCCGGTCGGATTGATGTGCCAGACCGTGTCGTGGCCGACGAAGCCCTCGGGCAGCGCCTTGAGGATGTAGGGTTCGGCCAGGGCGCGGATGTCGTTCGAGGTCAGATGCTCGTCGACGTGCTGGTGCGACAGCACGATCTGGGTGATGCCGACCGGCACGCCGCCCTCGTAGCGCACCGTGACCTGGCTCTTGGCGTCGGGGCCGAGGCCCTTCTCGGCGCCCGAACGGCGCGCGTCCGACAGGTTGTGCAGGATGCGGTGCGCGTAATAGAGCGGCGCCGGCATCAGTTCCGACGTCTCGCGGCAGGCGTAGCCGAACATGATGCCCTGGTCGCCGGCGCCCTCTTCCTCGTTGCCGGCCCTGTCGACGCCCGCAGCGATGTCGGCCGACTGCGCGTGCAGCAGGATCTCGACCCTGGCGTTCTCGTGGTGGAAGCCGTCCTGCTCGTAGCCGATGTCGCGGATGGCAGCGCGGGCCGTGGCCTCGATGGCGGCGGCCGCGATGGCGGGGCCGCGGACCTCGCCGGCGATGACCACCCGGTTCGTGGTCGCCAGCGTCTCGCAGGCGACGCGGATCTGGTAGGGGTCGAGCCCGGCCTTGGCGCCTTCGCGGAAGAACAGGTCGACGACCTCGTCCGAGATCCGGTCGCAGACCTTGTCGGGGTGGCCTTCGGAGACTGATTCGCTGGTGAACAGGTAGTTCGGACGGGCCACGCCGCGCCTCCCAATCGTGGGTCGAACGCGAGGACGGGGCGGCCGGAGCCGCGGCCCTGTCAGGCGCTCGAAGAGCTTCGATGCGGCGTGTTAGGACGGGAGCGTTCGTTTGGTCAAGCCAAAATGGCTATTTCGTTCGGTAAACAGAACGGCAGTGGCGTGATGGACACGCCTTCGGGCGGGATGCCGGGCCGCGTCAGGGTGCGGCGTGGTGCTCGGCCGCGTCGCCCTCGGCTTCGGGGGCCGGGGTGTTCTCGCCGTCCGCCAGGGCGGTGACGAGGTCGATGATCTTCTTGCGGATGCGGGTCTCCCGGATGCGGACGAAGGCCTTGTTGAGCGCCAGCCCCTCGGCGGTCGACAGGAAGTCGACCACGGAACCCGCGCCCTCCTCGGCGAACCCGGTCTCGGGGGCGCCGTCGGAGTTCGGCATGTCCTCGAAGAAAAAGGCGGGCGGCACGCTGAGCACGCCGGCGATCTGCTGCAGCCGGCTGGCCCCGATGCGGTTCGTCCCCTTCTCGTATTTCTGCACCTGCTGGAAGGTCAGCCCCAACGCGCCGCCGAGGCGCTCCTGGCTCATCCCGATCAGGACGCGGCGCATGCGGACCCGGCTTCCGACGTGCTTGTCGATGGGGTTGGGCGACTTCTTCACGGGTTGCTCTCCAGACAAGTGGGCCACCATTCGCGGGCGGAGAATCGCCGTGGCCGTCGGGCCGCGCCGGTCACGTCAGGTTACGGGTGCGCGGACGAATCTCTCAAGCTTCGTGTGCGCCGTCGTTCGACTCGGTATCGCATGAGGAAAATGCCGGTCAACAACAGACCGACGACGGCCGGAGCGATGAACCTTTCCGTCTCAGAGAAGGGCGTCGGCGCGACGCTTTTAGGCAGAAAACCATCCAAAACCCCGGCTTCGCCGAGCGGCAACTCTTCGAGGATCCGCCCGTAAGGGTCGACGATCGCCGAGATCCCGGTATTGGCGGCGCGGATCAGCGGCAGACCTTGCTCGATGGCCCGCAGCCGCGCCTGGGCGAGGTGCTGATAGGGGCCGGCGGTGCGGCCGAACCAGCCGTCGTCCGACACGTTGAGGATCACTCCCTGCTCCAGCCCCTCGTCGCCCGGCGGCACGACGGCCCCCGAGAAGATGGCCTCGTAGCAGACGGCCGGCACGACCGGCGGCAGGCCCGGGACGTGGAGCAGGCGATGGCGCGGCCCCGGCGTGAAGCCGCCGGGGATCGGCACGAACTGCGAGATGCCCAGCCGCTCCATGAGGGCCATGAAGGGCGTGTATTCGCCGAAGGGGACGAGGTGCACCTTGTCGTAGGTGTCACCCACCGCCCCGTCGTGGCCGATCACCTGGATGGAGTTGTAGTAGCGCGGCGGGTTCGACGCCGATCCCTGCGTGCCCTCGACGCGCGCCGCCCCCGTCACCAGCACGCCGTCCCTGGGCAGGGCCCGGGCGATGGCGTCGAGCGCATCGGGGTCCCGCGACAGGATGAACGGGAACGGGCTCTCGGGCCAGACGAGGTGGGTGACGTCGGCGAGCCCGCCACGCTCCTCCGAGGTGGCGCGGTCCGACAGGGCCAGGTAGGTCTTGAGCAGCGAGTCCCGGTTCTCGTAGGTGAACTGGCCGTCGCCGAAGACGTCGGGCTGCATGATGCGCAGCTTCACGCCCGGCACGGTGCCGACGTGGCCTCCGCCGAGCCGCAGCGCGCCGGAGCCCGCGAGCCCCGCCAGGGCGAAGAGCGCCAGCACGGTCGGCATGAGGCTCGGGCGCCCGGGCCCGCCCTCCGGGCCGGGGTCGCGCCGGTCCGCCAGGGTGGCGGGGGCCGCGAAGATCAGCACCGCCAGGGCCGTCAGCCCGGGCAGGCCCACCGCGGAGGCCGACTGCGCCAGCACGAGGTTCGTGCCGAGCGCCATGCCGATGTCGTTCCACGGGAAGCCGGTGAAGAGCAGGCCGCGCAGTCGTTCCGCCGCGAAGAGCGCCAGGGCCAGCACCGCCACGCGGCCCGCGCCCGGCATCCAGGCGGCGCGGGCACCCGCGAAGGCGAGGCCCGGATAGAGCGCCAGCACGGCCGGCAGCGCCACCACGCCGAGCGGCATCAGCCAGGCGGTCTTGTCGGGCTCGACCAGGAAGGCGGCTCCCAGCCAGTACAGGCCGGCGACGAAGTAGCCGAAGCCCCACCACCAGCCCGCCCCGAAGGCGCAGCGCAGCGTGGGCACGAGGTGGCGCCGCCGGCCGGAGCGGGCGAGCGCCGAGCGTTCGGCGCCGTCGATCAGCCACACCGCGACCGTGAGGGACAACGCCATGGCGGGGAAGAACCCGACCGGCGCCATGGCGAGCGCCCCACAGGCCCCCGCCAGCGCCGCGATCCCCCGCCGCGCCCAGCCGGACGCCAGCACGACGCGGTGGCCCAGCGGGGCGGCGGCCCGGACGCCGGATCGGAGGACGGCGCGTTGCATGGACATGGCGGCCTTCTGCCGTGGCTCCCGATGGTGGCCGGAGGTTCGCCCCCGGCTGTCAGGGCTCTGCCCTGAAATCCGCCACAGGGCGAGCCCTTTCGGAACTCGGACCCGCGGCGCGCGTCAGGCCGGGTCCGGGCGGGGCAGCGGCGCGGCCTCCTCGGGGGCCGGTGCAGGCTCCGCGGCGGCCGGCTCGCCGGCGCGGCCGAGCGGGCGGATGCGCAGGCGCTTCACGCGGCGCGGGTCGGCGTCGAGGATCTCGAAGTCGAAGTCGGCGTGGCCCGTCACCACCTCGCCGCGCTGCGGCAGGTGCCCGCACAGGGTCGTGACGAGGCCGCCGATCGTGTCGATCTCCTCGGCGTCGTCGCCGAGCGTGAGGTCGACCCCGACCGCGGCCGACACGTCGTCGAGGGCCGCGCGGCCGTCCGCCAGGAAGGTGCCGTCGGCCTCGGGCTCGATCAGCGGCGCCTCCTCCTCGTCGTGCTCGTCCTCGATGTCGCCGACGATCATCTCGACGATGTCCTCGATGGTCACGAGGCCGTCGGTCCCGCCGTATTCGTCGATCACCAGCGCCATGTGGGTGCGCGACGCCTGCATCTTCACGAGCAGGTCGATCGCCTGCATGGAGGGTGGCACGAAGAGCACGGCGCGGGTCACGTCGGCCCCGCTCACGGGCGACGCCAGGGCGGCCGCCACCGACTTCCCCCCGTCGGCCGTGGTGGCGCCGGCCGCCAGGATCTCGACGAAGTCGCGGATGTGGATCATGCCGCGCGGGTCGTCGAGCGTGTCGCCGTGCACGGGCAGGCGCGAATGGCCGGCCTCGCGGAACACCTCCAGCACCTCGGCCAGCGTCATCTGCGAGCCGACCGCGATGACGTCGGCGCGCGGCACCATGATGTCCTCGACCCGCACCTCGTGCAGCCCGAGCACGTTGCGCATCATGGCGCGCTCCTGCGCCGAGAAGACGGCGTCGGAGCCCGCGTCGTCGAGCGCGTCCTCGATGTCGTCGCGGATGGAGGGCGCGCCGAGGCCGAAGGCGGAGCGCAGCCGGTCGAACAGGCCGGGGCCGGGCACCGCGGGGGCCGCCCTGGCGCGCCGGGCGGCGGCGTCGCGTTCGCCCTCCTTCACGGCGCGTCCCCCGCCGGGACGGAGCCCGCGTAGGGATCGGGCAAGCCGAGCCGCGCCATGGCGCGGACCTCCCGCGCCTCCATGGCGTCGGCCTCGGCCTCGGCCCCGTGGTCCTCGCCGAGGAGGTGGAGCGTGCCGTGGATGAGGAGGTGGGCGACGTGGTCGCGGGGGCGCTTGCCCTCGGCCGCGGCCTCGCGCATCGCGGTGCCGTACGCCACCGCGATGTCGCCGAGCATCGATCCGGCACCGGGGCCCGCCGCCGGGAACGACAGGACGTTGGTGGGCCTGTCCACCCCCCGCCACCGCTCGTTCAGGGCCCGGATGGCGTCGTCGCCGCAGAACAGGCACGAGAGTTCGGTGCCCTCGCCGGGCACGACGCCGGCCTCGGCGAGGGCCGCCGCGACGGCGCCCTCGGCCAGGGATTGCAGGTCGCCGAGCGCCGTCCAGGACGGGTCCTCGACCGCGAGATCGACCGTGACGTTCATCGGTTCTGCGCCCGGGCCTCCTGGGCCTCGCGGGCCTCGCGCCCGGCCCTGTCGTAGGCCTGAACGATGCGGCGCACGAGGTCGTGGCGCACCACGTCGCCGTCGCGGAACTTGACGTGGCCGATGCCCTCGACCCCCGCCAGGAGGCCGACCGCCTCGGTGAGGCCGGACTTCTGGCCGGGCGGCAGGTCGGTCTGGCTCGGGTCGCCGTTGATGATCATGCGCGAGCCCTCGCCGAGGCGCGTCAGCATCATCTTCATCTGCATGGAGGTGGTGTTCTGCGCCTCGTCGAGCAGGATGACGGCGTTGGACAGGGTGCGGCCGCGCATGAAGGCGAGGGGCGCCACCTCGATGATGCCGGTCTGCATGCCGCGCTCGACCGTCCGGGCGTCCATGAACTCGTTCAGCGCGTCGTAGATGGGGCGCAGGTAGGGATCGATCTTCTCGCGCATGTCGCCGGGCAGGAAGCCCAGACGCTCGCCGGCCTCGACGGCGGGGCGCGACAGGATCAGCCGCTCGACGGCGCCGCGCTCCAGCAGCGACACCGCGTGGCCCACCGCGAGCCAGGTCTTGCCGGTGCCGGCCGGGCCCTCGGCGAAGACGAGCTCGTACTTCTTCAGCGCGCGCAGGTAGAGGTCCTGCGCCACGGTGCGGGCCTTGACGGCGCCGCGCTTGCGGGTGCGGATCTCGTCAAAGACGAGGCGCTCGTTGATGGCCTCCTTGGGGAACAGCGACGCCTGGAGCGCGCCCTCCTCGATGGCACCGTCGACGTCGCCCGGCGCGATGGCCTCGCCCCGCGCCACGCGCTCGTAGAGGGCTTCGAGCACCCGGCGGGCGTGGTCGCAGGCCTCCGGCGCGCCCTTCAGCACGACGTGGTTGCCGTTGGCGTTGGCCACGACGTTGAGCCGCCGCTCGAGCTTGGCGATGTTCTGGTCGTACTGGCCCAGCACCAGCGAGGTCAGGCGGTTGTCGCCGAAGGTGAGCGTCACCTCGGCCCGCTCGGTGGCGCCGCCGAGGCCGTCGGCCGGGAGCCCGTCGGGGCCGAGGGGCCCCGGGAAGCGGGCGGGGCCGTCGAAGGGCGGCAGGCCGGCGTCCCGGACGGCGCGGCGCAGGGCGGGACGGTCGGGCGACTTCATGATGCCAATCGCTCCGCGACGGGGGATGGGTTTGCGCCGGCGTCGACCAGCCGGCCGGCGAGCGAGTTGGGGCCGACCGCCAGGATCTCGACCGGCCGCACCGTGCCGATCAGGGCGTCCGGCCCCTCGACGTGCACGGCCTGGAGGTAGGGCGTCCGCCCGCCCACCTGGCCGGGGTGGCGGCCGGGCTTCTCGAACAGCACGTCGAGCGTCCGGCCCACGGCCGCGCGGTTGAAGTCCTGCCGCTGCTCCTCGAGGAGGACCTGAAGGCGCGCCAAGCGGTCGCGCATCGCGTCTTCGGGCACCTGGCCGGGGAGGTCGGCGCCGGGCGTGCCGGGGCGCGGCGAATATTTGAACGCGAAGGTGGAGGCGAAGCCGACGCGCTCTAAGAGCGCCAGCGTGTCGCGGAAATCCGCCTCGGTCTCGCCCGGGAAACCGACGATGAAGTCGGACGACAGGGCGATGTCGGGCCGGGCGGCGCGGATCCGGCCGATCAGGGCGAGGTAGCCGGCGGCGTCGTGCCGGCGGTTCATGGCGCGCAGGATGCGGTCCGAGCCCGACTGCACGGGCAGGTGGAGGAAGGGCATCAGGGCCGGCAGGTCGCGGTGGGCGGCGATCAGCCCGGCGTCCATGTCGTCGGGGTGGCTCGTCGTGTAGCGGATGCGCGCGAGGCCGGGCAGCTCGGCCAGCCGCCGCGCCAGCCGGGCCAGCGTCCACACGGCGCCGTCGCGGTCGACCCCGTGGTAGGCGTTGACGTTCTGGCCGAGCAGCGTCACCTCCCGCACGCCGGCCGCGAGCAGGGTCCCGACCTCGGCCAGCACGGCCTCGGGCGGGCGCGAGCTTTCCGCCCCGCGGGTGTAGGGCACCACGCAGAAGGAGCAGAACTTGTCGCATCCCTCCTGCACGGTGACGAAGGCCGAGACGCCGCGGGCCCGCGTCCGGGCCGCGCGCGGGCCCACGAGGTGGTCGAACTTGCTCTCGACGGGGAAGTCGGTGTCGACGATGCCCGGCGATCCCGACCCCGCGGGCGCGGCCCGCGCGCGGCGCACGAGGTCGGGCAGGCGGTGGTAGCTCTGCGGGCCGACGACGAGGTCCACGGCGCGCTGGCGGCGGATGATCTCGGCGCCCTCGGCCTGGGCCACGCAGCCCGCCACCGCCAGGGTGACGCGGCGGCCGGAGGACTCCTTGATCTCGCGGATCTTGCCGAGCTCGGAATAGATCTTCTCGGCGGCCCGCTCGCGGATGTGGCAGGTGTTCAGCACCACGAGGTCGGCGTCCTCGATGCGGCCCGTCTCGGCGTAGCCCTCGGGCGCCATGACGTCGGCCATGCGGGACGCGTCGTAGGCGTTCATCTGGCAGCCGAACGACTTGATGAAGAGCTTCAGCGGCGGGTCGGCGGGCCGCGCCGGGGCATCGGCAGGGCTGGGCTCGGCGGGGATCGAGGGAGGCGATGGCTGCAGCGGAAGGGTGTCCGTCATGATCTCGCGCGGGAGGCGTTGGTGGACCGCTCCCGACCTCATCTTAGGGATTTTCGGCCCCGTGACGACCGAAATTCGCCGGCCCGCCCCGAAAATCCCGGCGTCGCGGCGCCGCGGGGGAGATCAGTCGAGGGCGCGCCGCAGGATCAGGGCCGTGGCGGGCGCGGCGCCGGGCGCGCGGTAATAGCCCTGCCGCCGCCCCACCTCGGCGAATCCGAGCCCGGCGTAGAGCCGCCGCGCCGCGGCGTTGGTGTCGCCCACCTCCAGGAACAGCGACCGCGCGCCGACCCGACCCAGCGCCTCCATGTTGGCGGCCATCAGCCGGCGCGCGAGGCCCTGCCGCCGGCTCGACGGGTCGACCACGATCGTCAGCACCTCGGCCTCGTCGGCGGCGGCGCGCGACAGGATGAAGCCCAGCGTGCGGCGGGGGTCGCGCGTGTCGACCGCGGCGTGGCCGAAGCTGGTCCCGGCGCCGATCAGCCGCTCGAAGTCGAGCGCGTCCCACGGGTGCGGGAAGCCCGTGGCGTGGAGCCGGGCGCAGTCCTCCGCCCGGTCGCCATCGAGGGCCGCGACGTGGCTGGGCCGGGGCGTCCGCGTGAACAGGGAGGGCATATCAGGGGGCCGCCCCCGCGGCCGCCGGCGGATCCTCCCCGCCGGCGGCCGCCAGGAGGCCGCTCGGGCGGGGCGGCGTGGCGTCGGGCGCCTTGAGGTAGAGGGGACGCGCCACCGCGTGTTCGGGATCTGCAAGGGCGCCCAGGCGCGCCACGAAGGCGATGTCGGGCAGGGCGTGGAACCCCTCGGCGTCGGCCGTGACGCCGAGCGCGAAGGCCGCGCGGGCGACCGCCGGGCCGCCCGAGCCGATGAGCCGCAGGGGGCCGCGCCCGAGCGCGCGGGCGGCCTCGGCGGCCGGCATCAGGGCCGGCCCGAGCAGCGTCTCGCCGCGGGAGCCGAAGCTCTGCACGAAGACGTTGCCGTGGCGGGCGTCGATCGCCGCGACGATGGGCGGCCTGGCGCCGACCGCGATGGCCGGGGCCGCGAGCGCCGACAGGGTCGAGACGCCCACCACCGGCACCCGGCAGGCGAGGCCGAAGGCCCGGGCGGCCGCGACGCCGATGCGGATGCCCGTGAAGGAGCCGGGGCCCACCGTGACGGCGACGCGGGTGAGGGCCGCGAATCCCCCCGGCAGCCGCGCCATCACGCGGTCCACCAGCGGCAGCAGGGCCTCGGCGTGGCCCGCCTCCATGAACAGGGTCTCGCCCGCGACCGGCACGGTGCCGCCCGGCGCCATGAGGCAGGCGGAGGTCGCCGCCAGTGCCGTGTCGATCGCCAGGATCACCGCCCGCCCATCCCCGTGCCGGCCCCGCGGGCGCGGCCACGGGATGCGGCGGCGGTGCGGCCGGGCTGCGGCGCCCGGAAGGCCGGACGCCGCCGCTCCGCCCTATCAGATTTGTTCGACGGCGTGAACTTCGGGGACGAAGTGCTTCAGCAGGTTCTGGATGCCGCTCTTCAGCGTCGCGGTGGAGGACGGGCAGCCCGCGCAGGCGCCCTTCATCTTGAGGTAGACGATCCCGTCCCTGAAGCCCTTGAAGGTGATGTCGCCGCCGTCGCCGGCCACGGCCGGGCGCACGCGCGTCTCAATCAGGTCCTTGATGGTGTCGACCGTGTCGAGGTCGGCGTCGTCGAAGAACTCGTCGCCGTCGGCCCCGTAGGCGGCCGGGGCGGCGTGGCCCTCGTCGAGCAGGGGCGCGCCGGAGGTGAAGTGCTCCATGATGGCGCCGAGGATGGCGGGCTTCAGCCAAGCCCACTCGCCGTCCGCCTTGGTGACGGACACGAAGTCCGAGCCGAAGAACACGCCCGACACGCCCTCGATCGAGAACAGGGCCTGGGCCAGCGGCGAGCGGCCGGCGCCCGCGGCGTCGCGGATGTCCAGCGTGCCGTCCAGCATCACGGCGCGGCCGGGCAGGAACTTCAGGGTGGCGGGGTTCGGGGTCTGCTCGGTCTCGATGAACATGGATGATCCTCCAGCCGGTTCAAAGCCGGCCTCAGACGGGAAATGGGGTGCGGACCCCGCCGCTTATAGGTCGAGCCGGTCCCGAAAGGCAAAATCGCCGCGCTTCACCAGCGGTGCTCATCAGGATGCGAGACCGGGTCGGGGCGGCGTGGCATGGGCGCAAGCCCAAGACGCGCGGCGGACGATCGACCCGCCCCGGCAAGACCGCGACGACATCGCGTCCCTCGTGAGGGACGCGATGTGTGAATGATGTGGGCCCGCAGGGCGGGGGGGAGCCGGTGGCATGAAGGGGATCTTGGCCGGCAGCCTCGCGGTGATCGCCGCACTGATCGGCGGCACCGTGCTGTACGTCTACCGGGAGGCGGACGCCTCCTACCGCGCCGCGCACGACCGCTGCCTCGACGCGGGCGGGGCCTGGCGGCCGAGCTCGGAGCACAGCTTCTCGGGCACCTGCCGGGTGCAGGGCGCGGCCGCGAGGCCGCCGGGCGACGGCTCATCCCACGATTGACGGGCCGCACTTTCGCCTTGCGTTGCCGACGAAGGCCGGTAGCCTGCCCGCGCAACACGAGAATCACCCATGCGCGTCACCGTAGCAGCCGTCTCCCTCGTCAGCCTCATCGCGCTGTCGGCCTGTTCGAAGGGCGACAACGGGCAGCAGGGCCCTCCGGGTCCCCCCGGCCCGGCGGGCGCGCAGGGGCCGGCCGGCCCCGCGGGGGCCGTGGGTCAGGCCGGCCCGGTGGGTCCCGCCGGGCCGCAGGGACAGCCGGGCGATCCGGGCGGCAAGGGCGACGTCGGCCCCGCGGGCGCCGTGGGCGAGGCCGGTCCGGCCGGAGCCAAGGGCGACATCGGCCCGGAGGGTCCGAAGGGAGCGGAGGGCGCCAAGGGCGAGGCCGGCATCGCCGGCCTGCCGGGTCCCAAGGGCGAGCCCGGGGTCCCCGGACTGCCGGGCCCCAAGGGCGAGGTCGGCCCCGCGGGGCCGGCCGGTCCCTCGGGTCCGGTGGGCGCGGTCGGCCCAGCGGGTCCCGCCGGGGCCGTGGGACCGGCGGGCGAGGCCGGCCCGGCAGGGCCGATCGGTCTCACGGGTGCGGTGGGCCCGGCGGGTCCCGCCGGGGCCGTGGGACCGTCCGGCGCGGAGGGTCAGGCCGGCGCCGTGGGGCCCGCCGGCCCGGCCGGCCCCGTCGGGGGCCTGGGACCCGCGGGTCCCGCGGGCACCGCCGCCAGGGCGACGTTCACCCTGCGCAAGATCCCCGCGACGGCCGGCCAGCCGGCCAGCGGCCGCTGCGGCGACGGCGAACAGCTCATCGCCGCGACCTGCTCGACGGGCGCCAGCATCGGGGACGACGGGGCGGCCTCCTGCCCGGCGCCGGCCGATGCCGCCGCAACGGCCCAACTCACCGTGACCTGCACGGCCCAGTGACGGACGGCTGCGGCGCGGCCGGACGATGGTCCGGCCGCGCCGCAGCCCCGATAGGCTTTGTGTGTGGTCGGATCCTTCGATCCGGTCCGCGTCGACGGGTTCCCCCCTCGCGATGGGCTAGCCTCGGCACACATCGCTGACGCTGGGCGTCTTCGCCCTTCTCCCGCTTGGGGGAGAGGTGCCCGTCGCGGTGAAACCGCGATAAGGGCGGATGAGGGGAATTCTACAGGTGGTGGATCCCCCCATCCGGCGCTGCGCGCCACCTTCTCCCCGAGGGGAGAAGGGCAGCTGCCCACTGGCGCCGAGGTGTGCGCCAACGTTAGCGCGAGGGGAGAAGCGGCGAGCGTCAGATCTTGCGGGCGGGATCGAGTTTCGGGGTCACGACGGTCTCGTTCGCCGTGCTCTGCACGACGCGGCCGCGCTCGTCCTCGATCTCGACCTCGGTGCGGCGGACCTTGTCCGACACCGTCTCGGTCCGCTGCTCGGCCACCTTGCGCAGGCCGATCTCTTCCTTGACGCGGACGTCCTTGGCGACGATCGCCTCCTCGGCATATTCCTCGGCTTCGAGCGTGCGGTCCGTGAAGGCGACGTCGGCCGACGTCACCGCGCGGTCGACGGGGTGGCGCTCGATCTCGACGCGCTCGCTGCGCAGCGCGACCTGCTCCTCGACCGGGGTCTCGACGACATAGGAGCGCAGGCGCACGCGCCCGTGGCTGACGTCGCGCTTGCCGATCCGGAGCTGCTCCTCGTAGACCGAGATCGTCTCGTCCTCGCCCGCCTTGAGCGAACGGGCGGCGCCCGTCGCGGCCAGGCCGGCGGTCGTCGCGGTCGTGTCGGTCGTGCGCGCCGTCGCCGCGGTGGCGCCCAGCGTCGAAGCCGAGCCCGTGGCGCCCAGCGTCGAAGCCGCACCCGTGGCGGCCAGCGTCGAAGCCGCGCCCGTGGCGGCGTAGCCGGTCGTCGACGAGGTCGTGGAGGTGGTGCTGCCCTGGCCCGTCCAGCCCTGCGAGCGCCAGGACGCCTCGCGCTCGTCCATGTCGACGGCGCCGTCGCGGTCGAGGATGTCCATCACGCGGGTGTAATTCGCCTCGTCGGCCCGGACCGACACGAGGAAGCCGCCGCGGTTGAGGCCCTCGGCGTAGCCGTAGCGGTCCTCCTCGGGCATGAACATGTCCTTCAGCGAGGCCAGGAATCCCGTGCTGCCCGTCGTGCCGGTGGTGGACGTGGTGGAGGTGCCGCCGTCGACGCGGCTGATGTGCTGGCTAGGGATGCCGGCCGCTTCGAGGTCCGAGATGGCCTGATCGGCGGCCGCGCGGGTGTCGAAGAAGGCCGTGAGCGTGCGGCTGTGGACTTCGGTCGTGGTGAGATCGGTCATGTGTGGTCCTCGTCGCCGGCAGGGTCGGGTCTCCCCTCCTCACGCCGCCGGCGCGGGACGCCTCGGGAGGGGACCACAGCACCGCCGACACTCCGCCTGGGAGCCGGACTGCTTCCCGGCGGGAGCGCGGGCTGAACCGCTCATCTCGCCGGGTCCTCCTCGATGAGGTGCCTGTACTTCCCAGAACATCCCCCACGGCCGATGAGTTCCGGGCCTGTTGTGGCTTTTTGCGGGCCGTTCGGACCATCCGCACCTCCGTCCCCCGCGGCCATCGGCGCGGCCCTTCGGCGTGGCGGGAGCCGGCCCGGAACCCTGTCTGCGGAGGGCCTGTTCCCTCTGCCGATGCCCCTCGCCGTGGAGGACCTGCCGGCCGGGCCGGCGCGGTCGGGGGAAGCAGTCCGGCTCCCGCGCGGGGTGTGGGCGGTGCGTGTCGGCCCATCATCAGGCTCATTCTTGAGCATTCTGCCCCAGAAAAGATCGAACAATCTCGGGTTCTCGTGAATTCCGACGGTGATGATCAGGCGTCTCAAGACATCGTCGAGATGAAGAGAGCATTCCCGTCGTCTCATCGGACGGGTGTTCGCCCCTTCGTCCTTCTCCTAACCCTGACACACGGCTTCCTTTCACGTCGGTCCGGCCAGTCCTTCGGGATCAGGGGCGGGATCGGCGCTTCACTTCGAGGAGATCGCACATGCGCAGACTGCTCATCCTGACCACCCTGGCGATGCTCGCGGCCGGCGCGGCCGGCGCGCAGACGGCGCCGGCCGCGCCCGGGACGGGCTCGACGGCCGGGTCGTCCAACAAGGCCGTCAACGACACCGGCAACACGGGGTCCAGCGTCAACGCGTCGGGGACCATCCAGCTCGTCCCCGCCTCCGCCCTCGCACAGGGCGCCAACAGCTTCACCGAGGGCCAGGCCCGCTCGCGCATCGAGGGGGCCGGCTTCACGGACGTGACCGGCCTGCAGAAGGACGGGGGCGGCATCTGGCGCGGCAAGGCCAGGAAGGGCGACCGCAGCCTCGATGTCGGCTTCGACTACAGGGGCAACATGGCGGCCGATTGAGGACCGTCCCCGCCGGGATGGATCGCAGGCCGCAGTTCACGACACGATCAGGGGAGAACGCATCATGGCTGACAGGACGATGGCGGCGATGTTCGATCGCTACGAGAATGCCGCCGAGGCCGTGCGCCGGCTCGAAGGGGCGGGCGTCCCCCATGGCGACATCGGCATCGTGTCGAACGACGAGTCGCACGCGCAGTATCACGGCCACGACACCGAGGCGCACGGCACCGGGCTCGGGGCGGGCGCCTCGCTCGGGACCTTGATCGGCGGCGGGGCGGGCCTCCTGGCCGGGCTCGGCCTCTTGGCCATCCCGGGCCTGGGCCCGGTCGTGGCGGCCGGCTGGCTGGCCTCCACCCTGGTCGGCGCGGGCGTCGGCGCGGCGGCCGGCGGGCTCACGGGATCGCTCGTCGACGTCGGCGTGAGCGAGGAGGACGCCCACGCCTACGCGGAAGGCGTGCGCCGCGGCGGCACGCTCGTCACCGTCCGGGCCGACGACGCCATGGCCACGCAGGTCATCGACATCCTGGACCGGGACGGCACGATCGACATGGACGACCGCACGCGGGGGTGGCGCGGCGAGGGGTGGTCCGGCACCGCCGCCGACGACGCGACGAGCGCCGCCATCCCGGCGGTCGGGACGCTGCGGCCGTCGTCCGCGGCGGCGGTCGAGCCGGGCGTGATCCCGCAGGGCGAGGGTCGCGGCCGGGTGCGGGTCTACGGTCAGCCGTGACCTCGGGCGCCCCGGAGCTTCGACACGCCCCGCGCGGAGGGCCGCCGGGTCACGCGACGGCGTCGGCCAGCGCCCGCATGACCCGCTCGACGTCGTGGGGCTGCGCGGCGGCGCGGCGGATGAGGTCGTCGAAGCGGCGGGCGAACATGCGGATGTGGTCGGAGCCGTTCAGCACGAGGTAGGCCTGCCCCAGGAACAGCACGGCGCGCTTCGGCCCGAACACCGTGAAGGGCGACGCGTAGACGTCGCGCAGGTCGTAGAGGTAGAGCCGCAGGCTCGGATAGGCGTCCCGGTAGATGTCGGCCATGTGGACGAGCTGGGCGCGGCGGGCCTCGGGGTCGAGGCCGTGCCACAGGTCCTGCCCGGCCGCCATCGCCCACACCGACTGCAGCGCCATGCAGACCTCGACGTCGTTGTCGGGCTTGCGCATGAAGTCGAGCCGCGCCCGCACGGCATCGAGCCGGGCCGGCGCGGCCGTGGCGAAGGCGCCGGCATATTCGAGCCGCAGCACCGCCTCGGTCTTCATGAAGTCCGGCAGGGCCACCGGCACGGTGCGGATGCGGTAGCCGTCGGCCTCGTTCAGCCAGCGCATGAAGTGGTCGTCGGCCGGCAGGTGGTCCGGCGTCTCGATCTGCAGCATGGCCTCGATGATCTCGGCCCCGACCTCCTCGCGCTGGCTCAGGCCGAGCAGCCAGTCCACCGACACATGGGCCGCGTGGGCGAGCGCCATGAGGGTCTCGGCGCGCGGCAGGCGGGGCGCGTCGTCGGTCAGGAGCTGCGACAGGGTCGAGCGGTCGATCCCGGCCTGCCGCGCGAAAGCCGCGGGGGTCAGCCCGGCGCGGGCCATCACGGATTCGAGGCGGCGACGGAACAGCCCGACGGTGTCGTCGCGCGACGCCGACACGCCGTTGGGGACGATGGCCTGCATGTGATGGGATCGTAAACGAAACCCTGTCGAAATCAACGTCGCTCCGCGGCGTCGACGAGTCCCGCGTTGCGGCGACGCGCGGCCGGCCTCAGGATTCCGTCTCTTCCCCTCTCGACGGAGTCCGACGTGGCCGCGCATCCCTCCTCCCGCGACGATGGGCGACCTCGCCCCCGGCCCCGCAGGGTCGAGTGGCCGTCGGTCGCGCTCTGCGCCGGCGTCTACGGGGGCTTCCTGGCGCTGACCTTCTGGCACGCGCGCCTGCCGCCGCTCGCCCTCGCGGCCCTGCTGGCGCCGCTGCTGGCGCTGCAGGGCTCCATGCAGCACGAGTTCATCCACGGCCACCCGACGCCCTGGCGGCGGCTCAACCGGGCGCTGGCGGCGGTGCCGCTGTCGCTGTGGCTGCCCTTCGAGTCCTATCGGCGGAGCCACCTCGTCCATCACCGCGACGAGTCGCTGACCGACCCCTTCGACGACCCGGAGTCCCAGTACTGGAGCCCCGCGGCCTGGGCGCGCATCGGCCCGCTCGGCCGCAGCCTCGTGCGCTTCAACACCACGCTGGCGGGCCGGCTGCTGCTCGGCCCGGCCGTGACGGTCGCGCGCTACCTCCTGGCCGAAGCGCGCGCGCTGTGGCGCGGAGACCGCGGCGCCCGCCGCATCTGGGCCGGGCACGCCGCCGCGGCCGCCGCGCTCCTGGCCTGGATCGTGGGCGTCTGCGGCCTGGACCCGCTGTTCTACCTCTTCGGCATCGTCTACCCGAGCACGTCGATCCTGCTGCTGCGCTCCTTCGCCGAGCATCGGGCCGCCGAGGGCGTGGCGGAGCGCACGGCGATCGTCGAGAACGCGCCGGTCTTCGGCTTCCTGTTCCTGTTCAACAACCTCCACGCGGCGCATCACGAGCGGCCGCTGGTGCCGTGGTACGAGCTGCCCGCGCGGTATCGCGCCGACCGGGCGCGCCTCATCGCCGGCAACGGCGCCCTCGTCTACGACGGCTACGCCGACGTCGCCCGCCGCTACCTCTTCGTGCCGCACGACGTGCCGGTCCATCCGGCCCTGGGGCTCGGCGCCCTTCTCCCCAGCGGGGAGAAGGGCGCCAACGCCCAGCGTCGGTGATGTGGGCCAACGCTAGCCCCTCAGGGAGAAGGGCGAACCCATAGGTCGCCGCGATGGGGGCCGGATCAGTCGTCCGCCGTGGCCGCGCGGGGCTTGCGCAGGGTCGCGGTGCTGACGCGGGACTGGGGCGTCACGGCGAGCCCCGAGAAGCGGTCGGTCGGCAGGTCGGTGGCGCGGGTGCCGAAGCCGCGGCGCGGGCCGGAGCCCCCGTCCCCGCCGATCGACCCCGTGGCGAGTTGCGCGGCGGGTCGCAGGGCCGAGACGGCCGACCCCATCCCGATGCGGGCCGGCAGGCGCTCGGCCGGCGTCGCGCCCGTCAGGCTGCGGAAGTTCGACCGGTCGAGCCGCGCCGCCACGAGCTGGGGCCGGGCCACCGGCAGGGGGACGGCGGCGGGTGCGGGCGTCGCGACGGGCGGCGGCGCGAAGGCCAGGATTCGCGGGGGCGCCATCGGCCCGCTGCCCTGGACGATGGCGGCCGGCAGGCCCGCCCGGACCGAGGGCGGGACGAGGGCCGCGACGGGCGAGGGCGCGTGGTCGCTGTGGCCGGGGATGGCGCCGGGCCGGCTCGGCGGCACCGGCGCGGCCGGGCCGACCGCGGCGAGTTCGACGGGCCGGCGCGGCGGCAACGGCACCGGTCCGGCACCGGCGAGGAGAGGGGTCGTCCCGCGGGCCGGAGCGAGGGGCGTCGGGGGGGCGTCGGGCTCGGCGGAAGCCTGAGCCTGAAGAGCGGCCTGCTGAGCTTGGGCGACCCGCTGGTCCTCGGCGGCCTGCCGCGCCTGGGCGACCCTCTGGTCTTCGGCCGCGGCCTGGGCCTCCGCTTGCGCCTTGGCCTGCGCCTGGCGCTGCATCTCCAGCGCCAGGGTCTGCTGGGCCTCGGCCTCGCTGGGCTGGGCGGGCGGCAGCGACGCCACCTGCGCGCGGCCCTTCGGGCCCCGGCGTCCGGCCACGGGGGCCGGCGGCGGATCGGCGGCCGGCGGCTCGGCCCGCTTCGCGTCGAAGAAGGCGAAGAGATGCGCCCCGGAATCCTTGGAATTGTTGGTGACGGCGTCGTTGGTCGTGGTGCCGACGGGCGCGCGGTCGAGCGACGCCACTTGCGACGCCACCTGCGGGGCGCCGCGGCGGCGGGGGCCGGGGGCCGCGTCGCGCGGAGCCCCGCCCTCGCGGGCCGCCTCGCCGTCGCCCTCGTCGTCACCGCCGCCGAACAGCCAGGCGAAGAAGCCCTTCGACTTCACCTCGCCGGCCGTGGGATAGTCGAAGCTGTCGCCGCGCGCTTCGAGCTCGGCCCGGGCCATCTCGTAGCCGGGGAGCGGCTGGCCGTTCGACGGGATGTGCACGGTCTTGCCGTCGGGGAACAGGCGGGAGAGTTGGTCGTAGCTCATGCGCGGCCAGTGGCGCACGCCGCCGACGTCCATGTGGACGAAGGGCGTGCCGGCCGTGGGATAGAAGCCGACGCCGCCGCGCTGGAGCCGCATGGCGATCTCGCGGATGCGCGACATCGGCACGTCCTCGTAGTGCTGGTCCATGGCCTTGCCGAGGATGTGCTGGCTGTGCTCGGCCACCGAGCGCGACGCCCGGCGGAGCATGGCGTTGGTCTCGGGCGAGCGGTAGGCCGACATGACGTCGACCGGCCGCTGCGAGCCCGACTCGCGGTACACCTCCCAGATCGTGTCGAACAGCTTGGGGTCCATGTGCGTCGGCTCGTCGCGCCGCCAGTCGCGCAGGAACCAGTTCAGTTTCTCCAGCACTGCCGGGTCGTAGCGCCCGTCCACCATGAAGGTGGCGTCGATGCTCTCCTGGGTGTGGGCGTGGTGCAGGTGGATCGTGCGGGTGTCGCCGTTGGCGACCGCGTTCTCGGTGGCACCGGGGGCCAGGAGGGCGGCGGCGGCGGCCACGGCGGCGAAGAGGCAGGGCAGCAGGTCGGCTGCCTTCGGCCAGGATCTCGCGCGCCATGGGGTCAATGCGGAACTCGCTCGTTTGGCGGCGTGACACCCGGAGGACACGCGCAAGGACTGAACGCACTCTTGTCGCACAACGTTAACGCGACGTTAGATCGGCGGGTCGGCACCTCTCGGTCGAGCCGCGCGGGGCATCCCGGTCCGCGGCGCACCGTCTCCTTACAGCCACGCCCCGGCGAAAAAAAGCGGCAAATCGGGTCCCGGGCCCGCAGCCGAGGCCGTAGCGGGCGATATCCCTCCGATGCGCCGCGAAGGGTGTCGGGGTTTCCGCAGGGCCCGGGGTGATGTCCCCCCGCGGCCTGACGACGGAATCCCGATCTCAAAGACGGATCAGGAACGCGATCTTCGACCGTCGATCCACTTCAGGGCTCTGCCCTGACCGCAAAAGGCCGAGGGCCTTTTGAGTCCGGACCGATGCGATGCTCGGGACCCGTCATGGGCCGACATCGACAGCGCGACGGTGTCCTTGAAAAGTCACGCGCGTTGCTTCACCCGGCGAGGCCGAGGGCCGTCCTCACCTTGGCGGAATAGCCGTAGACGTCGTCGCGGAGCTGAAGGCCGCCCCGGTCGTCGACGAAGGCCGTGAAATAGTCGATGTGCACCGGCAGGGGGCGCGGCAGGTTGATGGTGCGCTCGTCGCCCCCCACCATGGCGGAGAGCCGCGCCTCGCTCCAGCCGTGGTCGCGCCCCAGCACGGCCTCGGCGAGCTTGAAGGGCTGGTCGACCCGCACGCAGCCGTGGCTCAGCGCCCGCGCCTCGCGCCCGAACAGCGAGCGGGCGTTGGTGTCGTGCAGGTAGACCGAAAACTTGTTGGGGAACATGAATTTGATGTGGCCCAGCGCGTTGCTGTCGCCGGGCGGCTGGCGCACGTAGGTTTCGCCGTCGCGCTCCACCGTCTCGTAGCCGTGGTCCTCGAAATAGTTCGGATCGGCGGCGAGCTTGGGCATCATCTCCTTCTTCACGATGGAGAGCGGCACGTTCCAGTAGGGGTTGACGATGACGAACTTCATCGTCTCGGAGAAGACCGGCGTCTCGTGGTCGGGCTTGCCCACCACCACGCGGGCGTGGTGCACGGCGCGGTCGCCCTCGATCAGGTCGAGCGAATAGTCCGGGATGTTGACCGCGACGTAGCGCGCCCCGAGGTCGCGCGGCAGCCAGCGCCAGCGCTCCATGTTGCTCAGGATCTCGTCCTCGAGCCGCTTCGGGCGGCCGCCCGAGAGGCTCGCCACGGTGCGGGACGTCAGCACGCCGGAGGCCGGCAGGCCGTGCGCGCGCTGGTAGTCCGCCACGGCACTCGCCACGCGGGTGTCGTAGACGAGGCCGTCGCCGCCCTCGGCCGCGATGTCGAGGCCGAAGCGGGCCCGCACCAGCGGCACGCGGGCGTCCGACATGCCAGGCTTGAGGGCGGGGCCGGCGGGGATCGGGCCGCGCTCGGCCGTCTCGGCGCCGCGGCGCATCTCGGCGAGCTTGGCCCGGAGCAGGAGGTAGCCGCGGTGGGGCGGGTTGAAGCCGCGCAGCGCCTCGCCGGCGTCGTCGGCGTCGCGCAGGGCGGCGAGCGCCCGCGCGGGCCCCACGACGTCGGGCCTGGCCGCCACGGAGGCGCCGATGCGCGACGGGTCGACCCGGCCGCCGCTGGCCTGCCGGGCATAGTCCACGGCCGCCTCGGTCAGCGACAGTTCGGAGGCCGCCAGCGCCTCGGGGTCGCCGCCGTGCGGCACCGACACGGGGGTGGCGCCGAGATCGAGCCCGTCCTCGGCCGCGTGGTCGATGCGCGACAGCAGCGCCCGGCCGGGCGCGTCGAAGCGGCCGTCCGCGACCCACAGCGGCGCGAAGCCGCGCTCCGCGTAGAAACCCCTCACGGCGGCGCGGGCGTCGTAGCGCCTCTCCTCGGCCGCGGTGGCGCGCAAGCCCCGCAGCGGCTCGGGGCCCACCCAGGCGTCGAGCGCGCGGCCGAGCGTCGTGGCGTCGAGCACCGGCACGTCGGGCGACACCGGCCCGTAGGCCATCGGGTCGGGGCCGGCCGGGTGCGTCACGGGGGCGGGCGCCGCGACCGCGGGGGCCGCGGGCGACCTCTCCCAGGAGGGGACGGAGCCGGTCGACAGCGCGGCGTCGCCGGCCGCCGCGGGGCGCGTCGACGCCGTGCTCACCGCCGGGGCGGGGCGCGGCGGCATATCGTCGGACCACAGGCCCCCGTCGTCCCCGCCGCGGGTCGGCGCATAGGCCTTGAGCACGCGGCCGGGCTCGGCCACGAGGCGCGACAGCTCGGCCCTGGCGTCGTCGCCCGGATCGAAGTCGGCCGGGTCGGGCAGCATGGCGCCGCGCGGCGCCGAGACCCCGGCCCTGCGGGCGCCCGGCCCGGCCTCGGCGCCGGCCGGGAGCAGCAGGGCCAGGGCGACGAGGGTCGCCGCGGATCTCAGGAGGGCGGCACGGCCGCGCTGCGCATTCATCCCGGGTGGACCCTTCTGGACGTGAGCCGGCATGGAGGCGGGCGTCGCCGGCAGGTGAAGCGCGATGCCGCCCCGAAGGCAACGGAGCGCGGGCGCCAAAACGCGACCCATGATCGATCGGACCGCCACCGTGGTGCCGCGATGACACCTGCGGCCCGACGCTCTTCCCTCAGGCGGCGGCTTCGTCGTCGTCGTTGAGCCCGAAGTCCTTCATCTTGCGGTACAGGGTGGAGCGCCCGATGCCGAGCTTGCGGGCCATCTCGGACATCTGCCCGCGGTAGTGGCCGAGCGCGAAGCGGATCATCTCGGCCTCCATCTCCTCCATGCGGCGCACGTCGCCGCATTCGTCGAGGAGGCGCATGACGTTGGGGTCGCGCAGCTCGACCGTGACGAGGTCGCGCTCGGCCGAAGCCGCGACGGGGGCCAGCGCGGGGGCCGGCGGCACGCGCACGTCGAACCCCTCCACCTGGGCGGCGATCTGCGGGAACTCGGCGATGGTCAGCTCGCCGGAATCGGCCAGCACCACGGCGCGGAACACGACATTCTCGAGCTGGCGCACGTTGCCGGGCCAGTCGTAGCGCGACAGCAGCGCCAGGGCCTCGGCGCCGATGCCGGCGATCTTCTTGCCCTCCTCGGCGGCGAAGCGCGCCGTGAAGCGGCGGGCGAGGTCGGGCACGTCGGCGCGGCGCGCGCGCAGCGGCGGCAGCGTGATGGGGAACACGTTGAGGCGGTAGAACAGGTCCTCGCGGAACCGGCCCCGCTTCACGAGCTCGATGAGGTTCTGGTTCGTGGCCGAGACGAGCCGCACGTCCACCTTGGTGGAGCGCTTGGCCCCCACGGGGTCGACCTCGCCCTCCTGGAGGGCGCGCAGCAGCTTCACCTGGGCGTCGAGCGGCAGCTCACCGATCTCGTCGAGAAACAGCGTGCCGCCGTGGGCCTCGACGAACTTGCCGAGGTGCTTCTCGGTGGCGCCCGTGAAAGCGCCCTTCTCGTGGCCGAACAGGATCGACTCGATCAGGTTCTCCGGCAGCGCCCCGCAGTTCACCGGCACGAAGGGCTTGCCCTTGCGCTCCGACGAGCCGTGGATGGCGCGGGCCATCAGCTCCTTGCCGACCCCGGACTCGCCCTCGATCAGCACGGGGATGGCCGAGCGCGACGAGCGCTCGCCGAGCCGGATCGCCCGGCCCATGTCGTCGCTCTTGGTGACGATGTCGCGGAACGTCAGGGCGCCCGAGGCGCGGCGCGTCATGCGCCGGACCTCGTCCTCCAGCGCGTCGAAGCGCAGCGCGTTCTTGATCGACACCGACAGGCGCTCGGCGCCGACCGGCTTGACCACGAAGTCGATGGCCCCGGCCCGCATGGCGGCGATCACGGCGTCGATCGAGCCGTGGGCCGTCTGGACGATGGCCGGCACGGCGATCTTACGCTCGCGCAGGCGGCGCAGCACCGCCATGCCGTCGACCTCCGGCATGACGAGGTCGCAGATGAGCAGGTCGACGGGCGTCAGGTCCGGCGCTTCGAGGCGCTGGAGGGCCGCGGCGCCGCCGTCCACCACCTCCGACATGTAGCCGAAGCGGCGCACCATGGCTTCGAGCAGCCGGCGCTGGACGGGGTCGTCGTCGACGATGAGGATGGTGGCGGTCATGCGTCCCCGAGGCCGCGGCCCCTCCGCCGCGCCCCTGCACCTTCGTGCACGAGGGTAAACTGCCGCTTAACGCCCCCGTGACGCCGCGATCGGATGGGCTTATGGGGGCCCGGCGCGGAGCGCGGTCCGCGCCGGACAGCTTCGAGGACACGCGACACCCATGACACCCTTCCGACGCCGTCCCGCCTTCCACCAGGCCCGCGCCGCCGCGGCCGCGGAGGCGCTCGGCGCCGTGCCGCGCTGGACCCTCGCGGACCTCTACGGCGGGATGGACGCGCCGGCCTTCGCCGAGGACCTCGGCGGCGCGGCCCGCGACGCCGAAGCCTTCGCGGCCGACTACGGCGGCCGGCTCGCCGGCCTCGCCGAGGAGCCGGAGGGGAGCGCCCGCCTGGCCGAAGCGGTCGAACGCTACGAGGCCCTCGACGAGACGCTGGGCCGCGCCGCCTCCTACGCGCAGCTCCTCTACGCGGAGGACACGGCGGACCCGGCCCGCACCAAGTTCCTGGCCGACGCGCAGGACCGCGTCACGATCGTGTCGTCGCACCTCCTGTTCTTCACCCTGGAGCTGAACGGCATCGCCGACGCCACCCTCGACCGCCTCGCGGCCGAGGGGCCGCTGGGCCGCTACCGCCCCTGGCTCGACGACATCCGCAAGGACCGGCCGCACCAGCTCGACACGCGGCTCGAACAGCTCTTCCACGAGAAGGCCGTGACGGGCCGCTCGGCCTGGACGCGGCTCTTCGACGAGACCATCACGGCGCTGCGCTTCGGGGTGGACGGCGAAGCCCTGCCCCTGGAGCCGACCCTGAACCTCCTGCAGGACCCGCGGGGCGAGACGCGCGAGAGGGCCGCGACGGCGCTGGCCGAGACGCTGGGCGGCAACCTGCGCACCTTCGCGCTGATCACCAACACGCTGAGCAAGGACCTGGAGATCTCGAACCGCTGGCGCGGCTTCGAGGACGTGGCGGATTCGCGCCACCTGTCGAACCGGGTCGAGCGCGAGGTGGTGGACGCGCTGGTGTCGGCCGTGCAGGCCGCCTATCCGCGGCTGTCGCACCGCTACTACGCCATGAAGGCCCGGTGGTTCGGCCGCGACCGCCTGAACCACTGGGACCGCAACGCCCCCCTGCCCGGCGCGCCGCCCGCGGTCGTGCCCTGGGCGGAGGCGCGCGACACGGTGCTGGACGCCTATGCGGGCTTCTCGCCGACGCTGTCCGACATCGCCCGGCGCTTCTTCGACGGGGGCTGGATCGACGCCCAGACGCGGCCCGGCAAGGCGCCCGGCGCCTTCTCGCACCCCACCGTGCCGCGCGTTCACCCCTACGTGCTGATGAACTACCAGGGCCGCCCGCGCGACGTGATGGTGCTGGCCCACGAGATCGGCCACGGCGTGCACCAGACCCTGGCGGCCCCCCAGGGCGCGCTGATGGCCCAGACGCCGCTGACCCTGGCCGAGACCGCTTCCGTCTTCGGCGAGATGCTGACCTTCCGGGCCATGGTGGCGCGCGCCGCGACGCCCGAAGCCCGCTTCGCCCTCCTGGCCGCCAAGGTCGAGGACATGCTGAACACGGTGGTGCGGCAGGTCGCCTTCTACGCCTTCGAGCGCAGGCTGCACGAGGAGCGCCGGTCCGGCGAGCTGACGGCGGAGCGCATCGGCGAGCTGTGGATGTCGGTGCAGGCCGACAGCCTCGGGCCGGCCATCCGGCTCGGGCCGGGCTACGAGGTGTTCTGGGCCTACGTGCCGCATTTCGTGCACTCGCCCTTCTACGTCTACGCCTATGCCTTCGGCGATTGCCTCGTGAACTCGCTCTACGGCGTCTACCGCGCGTCCCCCGAGGGCTTCGCCGAGCGCTACCTCCAGCTCCTGGCGGCGGGCGGCACCCGCCACCACGGCGAGCTGCTGGCCCCCTTCGGCCTCGACGCGCAGGATCCGGACTTCTGGAGCATCGGCCTCGGCGTCATCGCCGGGCTGATCGACGAGCTGGAGCGCCTGCCGCCCCCGTGAGGGTCCGCTCGCCCCGGCCCGGACGCGGGACGGCCGGGGAGAAGCCATGCGCCTCGCGCATTTCTGCCTTGATCCTGTCCACCGCCCGTGCTTAAAAGCGCCTCACCGGACGAAAAAAGGCCGCCCCGAAGAGCGGCCCAAGTCTAGGGAGGAAACGCCCAAGAAGGGCATACGCCCGAGGGCGCAGGGCCGTTATGGCGCGCGCGGGCCCGGATGGCAATGCCTCCGCCCGACCTTCGGTCAGCTGCGCGCAAGCTTCGCCCCGCCTGTCGATCGCGCCCTTCTCCCCTCGGGGGAATCGCGCACCCATCCCGGCCTGCCGGGATGGGACCCGGGTGCCCGGTCGCGGCGGAGCCGCGATGAGGGGCGGATGAGGGGAGTTCCACAGGGCGTTGGATCCCCCTCATCCGGCGCTGCGCGCCACCTTCTCCCCGCTGGGGAGAAGGGCGCTGCCCCCTCACGGCCCGAAGCGGTTGTCCTTGCGGAAGCCCTTGGGCGGCAGGCGGCCGCGGTCGGCGCGCTTGCCGAGCCAGCGCCCGAGGTCCTTCTCATGGAGCACGCGGTCCTTGCCGGAGGCGTCCTGCCAGGGCAACCCTTCCGCCAGCGCGAAGACCCGCAGGTCGGACAGGCCGGCGACCGCGCGCTGCAGCGTCACCCCCTTGCCGCGCGCCATCTCGGGCACCTGGGCGAGCGGGAAGACCGCCATGTGCCGGTCGTTGCTCACCACGGCGAGGTGGTCGCCCCGGGCAGGCACCATCAGCCGGGCCTTGGCGGGGGCACCCGGCGCCATCAGCGCCCGGCCCTTGCGGGTGCCGACCACGAGGTCCGCCATGGCGGCCACGAAGCCGCGCCCGTCGCTCGACGCCACCAGCACGCGGCCGCCCTCCTCGACCGGCAGGACGGCCGCGACGTCCTCGCCCTCGCCGAGGTCCACCATGAGGCGGACCGGCTCGCCGAAGCCCCGGCCGCCCGGCAGCTTGCCGACGTCGATCGTGAACACCTTGCCGTCGGTGGCCAGCACCACGACGCGCGCCGTGGTCTCGGTCGGGAAGGCGAGCCGCAGCCGGTCGTCGCCCTTGAAGGCCAGGGCGCCGAGGTCGGCGCCCTGGCCCTTGAGGGTGCGGATCCAGCCCTTGTCGCTCACCACCACGGTCACGGGCTCGCGCTCGATGAAGCTCTGCGCCGGGGCCGTGCTGTCGAAATGCGGCAGGGCCGCGAAGCTCGTGCGCCGGCGGCCGAGCGGCGTGTCGGGGCCGTAGGTCTTGCGCAGCTCGCGGATCTGCGACGCCACGATCCTCCACTGCTGGGCCTCGCTCGCCACGAGGCCGACGAGCCCGTCGCGCTCCTTGGTCAGCCGATCGTGCTCCTTGCGGAGCTGCATCTCCTCCAGGCGCCGCAGGGCGCGCAGCCGCGTGTCGAGCACGTAGTCGGCCTGGAGCTCGCTCAGCGCGAAGGCGCGCCTCAGCTCGGCCTTGGGATCATCATCCTCGCGGACGATGCGGATCACCTCGTCGAGGTTGAGGAAGACGATCAGCATGCCGGCCAGCACTTCGAGCCGGCGCTCGATCTCGGCCAGGCGATGGCGCGAGCGGCGCACCAGCACGGCGCGGCGGTGGTCGAGCCACTGGCGCAGGGCCTCCCCGAGCCCGACCACGCGCGGCACGACGCCGTCGACCAGCACGTTCATGTTGAGCGGCACGCGGGTTTCGAGCTCGGTCAGGCGGAACAGGTGCTCCATCATCACGCCGGGCTCGACGGTCTTCGAGCGCGGCTCGATGACGACCCGCACGTCCTCGGCCGACTCGTCCCGCACGTCCGCCACGAGCGGGCTCTTCTTGTCGGTGATGACCTCGGCGAGCCGCTCGATCAGCCGCGACTTCTGCACCCCGTAGGGGATCTCGGTCACGACCACCGCCCAGGTGCCGCGCTCGCCCTCCTCCCGGCTCCACCGCGCCCGCAGGCGGAACGAGCCGCGGCCGGTGCGGTAGCTCTCGGCGATGGAGGCCGGATCCTCGACGCAGATGCCCCCGGTGGGGAAGTCGGGGCCGGCCACGAAGCCCGCGAGGGCCGCGTTGCCGGCCTCGGGATGGGCGATGAGGTGCAGCGCCGCGTCGCAGAGCTCGACGATGTTGTGGGGCGGGATGGAGGTCGCCATGCCGACCGCGATGCCCTGGGCGCCGTTGGCCAGCAGGTTCGGGAAGGCCGCCGGCAGCACGACCGGCTCCTCCTTGTCGCCCGAATAGTTGGGGCGGAGGTCGACGGTGTCGTCGTCGATGCCGTCGAGCAGCAGCTTGGCGAAGGCCGTCATCCGGGCTTCGGTGTAGCGGTAGGCCGCGGCCGGATCGCCGTCGATGTTGCCGAAGTTGCCCTGCCCGTCCACCAGCGGGTAGCGCGACGAGAAGTCCTGCGCGAGCCGCACCAGCGCGTCGTAGATGGCCTGGTCGCCGTGGGGGTGGAAGTCGCCCATCACGTCGCCGACGATCTTGGCGCACTTCTTGAAGGCCGTGGCGGGGTCGAGCCGCAGCACCTGCATGCCGTAGAGGATGCGGCGGTGCACGGGCTTCAGCCCGTCGCGGGCGTCGGGCAGCGCCCGGCCCATGATGGTCGACAGCGCGTAGGCGAGGTAGCGCTCCTCCAGCGCCTCGCGCAGGTTCACCACCACGGGCTCGGCCGGGGGTGCGGGCGGTGGAGGGGCGGTCCTGGCCATGCGCTGTCGCGGTCCTTCGGGCGTCGGGGGCGGGCGTCCTCACCCTCGCCCCGCCGAGATGTACGTCTTTTGTTCCCGCCGCAAGGGCTCGGCGGCGCGGCGCGTCCCGCGCTGGAGGCGTCGCGTGTCGAAATTGCGGCAGGCCGGCCGCCCGCGGGGGAACTCACGCCGGGGGAGCGCATTTCCACCTGGAGCCTGACTGTTGCCGGCCAGCACTAGCCCGCCCCCCGGGGTGGGCCTAGGCATGTCCCGCACGGTCGATCCGGACCCGGCGCGCGAGGCCATGCGCTCCGGGGAGGGACCCCACCCTCGCCTCACGGCGGCATGCTTGCGCGGGAGCACCATGAAGAACAAAGCCATCCTCGGCCTGTCGTCGGGCGTCGCCGCCGTGGTGGCGACGCTGATCGGCGTGGCCCTGTTCAACCCGCCCCGCGCGGCGGACGCGGCCGTGATCCAGGGTGCGCTGGCCCCCTGCCCCCTGGCCGAGGTCGCGCTCGATCCCGGCTACGGCGTCAGCAGCAAGGCGCTGCGGCCGGTCTGCCCGGCTCATCCCGCCGACTGAAGGCCGAGCGTCGCCAGATAGGCGCGGCGCGCCGCGGGTGCGGCGATCTTCCGGGGCGCGAAGACGTCACGGGCGAGGAAGTGATCGGTGAGGCGGAACGCCGAGGCGAGGTCCTCGGCCGACACGGGCGCCGCGCCCCCGCCCGGCCGCAGGAACTCCGGCAGCGCCAGCAGGCGGTCCGCGTAGACGCCCGCCGCCGTGGCCGAGACGGCCCGGCCGGTGCGCGGCGACACGTAGTGGAGGTGCTCCCGGGCGCCCGTGGCCGCGCAGGCGAGGAGGTCGAGGCCGAAGCCGAGTTCGGCCAGGAAGGCCAGCTCGAACTGCACCATCCGCAGCGCCAGGGCTTCCCGCTCCTCGATCCCCTCCAGGGTGGCGTCCAGCATGCCGTGCAGCACGGGATGCGGTTCGCGCTCCGGCAGGAGGCGGGCGAGGCCGCAGAGGTGGTTGACGGCGTGCAGCGCGGCGGCGCTGTCGAGGACGCGGGCCGCCCGCAGCGCCAGCCCCTCGATGGCGAAGGACCCCATGTGGTCGTCCATGCGGGCGCGCCAGGTGGCCGCCACGGCGTTGCCGGGCTGCAGCACCGGGCGCAGCCGGCGCGACCGACCGCCCCGCACGAGGCCGAGGTGGCGGCCGTGCCCGGCCGTCAGCAGTTCGACGATGACGCTCGTCTCGCCGTAGGCCCGCCCCCCCAGCACGACGCCCCGATCCTGCCACTCCACCCGGCGCCCTCTCCACGATCCCACGCGCCCGGGGGGTGCCTATCAGGTCAGGACGACGCGCGTCACCCGTCACCGCGACCGCGAAACCATCACTTCCCCTTCGGGAACTCCAGCCCCATGCCGCGGAAACGCTCGGGGTCGTCGAGCCAGTTCTCGCGCACCTTGACGTGGATGAACAGGTGGACCTTGCTGTCCGCCGCCTCGGCGATGTCCTTGCGGGCCGCCGAGCCGATGGATTTCAGCGTCTGGCCGCCCTCGCCGATGACGATCTTCTTGTGGCCGTCGCGGGTCACGAAGATCGTCTGGTCGATGCGGGCCGAGCCGTCCGGCAGGGTCTTCCAGTCGTCGGTCTCGACCGTGGTCTGGTAGGGCAGTTCCTCGTGCAGCCGCTCGAACATCTTCTCGCGCGTGATCTCGGCGGCGAAGAGCCGGAGCGGCGCGTCCGTCACCTGGTCGGCGGGGTAGAGCCAGGGGCCGGGCGGCATGGCGGCCGCGAGCACGGACAGGAACTTCCCGATCCCGTGCCCGCGCAGGGCCGACAGCATGAACGTGTCGTCGAAGGCGAGCCGCGCGTTGACCGTCTCGGCGAGCTTGAGCAGCGTCTCGACCTCCACCGTGTCGATCTTGTTCAGCACCAGGAAGCGGCGCGCGCGGCTCTCGGCCATGCGGCCCAGGATGGCCTCGTTCTCGGGGTCGAGGCCCTTGCGGACGTCGATCAGCAGCGCGACCGCGTCGGCGTCGCCGGCCCCGCCCCAGGCGGCCTGGACCATGGCGCGGTCGAGCCGGCGCCTGGGCGCGAAGATGCCGGGCGTGTCGACGAGGATCACCTGGGCGTCGCCCCGGACCGCGATGCCCCGCACCGGCGCCCGGGTGGTCTGCACCTTGCGCGACACGATCGACACCTTGGAGCCGACGAGGGCGTTGATCAGCGTCGACTTGCCGGCGTTGGGCGCCCCGATCAGCGCCGCGAAGCCGCAGCGGGTCGGGCCGCCGGGGGGCGCCGCCGGGCCGCCGGGAGGTGCCTCCGGGGAGATGGGGTCGCTCATGGCGCTCGTCCTTCGGCCGGCACGGATGGGACCGCGGGGTGGATCGGGCCGAAGCCCTCGCGGCGCATGAAGCCCTCGGCGGCGGCCTGCTCGGCATGGCGCTTGGAGGTGCCGAGCCCGTCGGCCGGCGGGCAGCCCTCGACCGCCACGGTGACGACGAAGCGGGGCGCGTGGGCGGGGCCGCTGCGCTCGGTCTCGCTGTAGACGGGGGTCGGCTTGCCGCGCGCCTGGGCCCATTCCTGCAGCGCGGTCTTGGGGTCCTGGAGGGCGCGGCGGGGCGCCAGCATGCGGGGCTCCCACGAGCGCCGCACCAGGGCCGAGGCGGCCTCGAAGCCGCCGTCGATGAAGACCGCGCCGATGAGGGCCTCGCAGACGTCCGACAGGATCGCCTGCCGCCCGCGCCCGCCCGACTGCGCCTCGCCGAGGCCCAGGCGCAGGTGGGGGCCGACGGCCCACTCGGCCGCCACCTCGGCGCAGCTCTCGCGCCGCACGAGGTCGGCCAGCCGCCGCGACAGCTCGCCCTCGGCGGCGTGGGGGAACTCGGCGTAGAGCATGGCCGAGACCGCGAGGCCCAGCACGCGGTCGCCCAGGAATTCGAGCCGCTGGTAGCTGGCGGCGCGGGCGTTGGCGCCCGTGACGCCGGAGATGTGGGTCAGGGCCGTCGCGGCGAGCTCGGGCCGCGCGAACCTGTAGCCGATGCTGGCCTCGAGGCCGGACAGGTCGGCCCGGCCCGCGGGCCGGCTCATCGGACCAGGGTGAAGAGGCGGCGCCACCGCACGTCGGTCGGCCAGCGCCAGACCTGCCAGATCGGCACGTCCTCCCGGATGGAGAAGAAGATCAGCTCGGCCCGGCCCACGAAGTTCTCGAACGGCACGTAGCCGACGCCGCCCTGCTCGGGGGCCACGCGCGAGTCGGTGGAATTGTCGCGGTTGTCGCCCATCATGAAGTAGTCGCCCTGCGGCACCTCGTAGACCGGCGTGTTGGAATAGAAGCCGTTGTCGCCGTCGCGCTGGATGATGAGGTGGGTGACGCCGCCCGGCAGCGTCTCCCTGTAGGTCGGCACCTCGACCTGCTGGCCGAACTGGTCCGTCGTCGTCACCCTCTGGGTCGGCTCGCGCGCCACGATCTGGCCATTGATGTAGAGGCGGGCGTTGACGAGCTGGATCTTGTCGCCCGGCAGGCCGATCACCCGCTTGATGTAGTCGGTGGAATTGTCGAGCGGCAGCTTGAACACCGCCACGTCGCCGCGCTTCGGCGGCGTGCCGACGACCCGGCCCGAGAACAGGTTGGGGCTGAAGGGGAAGGAATATTTCGAATAGCCGTAGGAATATTTCGACACGAACAGGTAGTCGCCGATCAGCAGCGTCGGGATCAGCGACCCCGAGGGGATGTTGAAGGGCTGGAACAGGAAGGTGCGGACCACGAGGGCGATCAGCAGGGCCTGGACCACGACCTTCACGGTTTCGCCGAGCCCGCCCTCCTGCGAGGCCCTGCCCTGGCGCTTGGCCTCCTTGCCCTTGAGGCTCACCGGCTCCGTCATCGCGTCTGGTCCGATCGTCCTGTCCGGCTCGGCCGGGCTCAATCCCTCCCCGCGCCTCACCGCCCCGCGCCTTGGACGGCGTGGGGCGCGCACCGCATGCGGGATCGCCCGCATATAGCGGGCCGCCCCATCGGCGCCAAGCCCGCTCCCCGCGTCAGGGTGCCCCCGCGTCAGGGCGCCTGTCGCGGCACGGCCTCGATCACCACGAAGGCCTGGGCGTAGGGGTCCTCGTCGGTGAGGCTGAGGTGGATCACGGGCGCCATCCCGGCCGGCACGATGCGGCGCAGGCGCTCGGCGGCGCCGCCCGTCAGCAGCAGCGTGGGCTGGCCGGACGGGCGGTTGACCACCCCCATGTCGCGCCAGAACACGCCGTCGCGGATGCCGGTGCCGAGCGCCTTGGCGCAGGCCTCCTTGGCGGCGAAGCGCTTGGCGTAGGTGGGGGCCGGGTCGGCGCGGCGCTCGGCCTTGCGGCGCTCGACCTCGGTGAAGCAGCGAAGGGCGAAGCGCTCCCCGTGCCGCTCCAGCACCTGCCGCAGGCGGCGGATGTCGCACAGGTCGCTGCCGATGCCGACGATCACGGCGCGGCCTTCCGCGCGCGATCGGGGCTCCGTCCCCAAACGGGCCGGGCTCCGATCGGCTTCAGGGGTGACGTCCTCCTGGAGATCCGATCCCAAAGGGCGAGCCCTTTGGCGGGTTTCAGGGCGGAGCCCTGACGAAAAACTGTCGGCCTTTTCAGGGCTCTGCCCTGAAACCCGCAAAAGGCCGAGGGCCTTTTGAAACCGGATTGAGGCGACGCGCGGGACCCGAGCTCGTCACCTCGGAATCCGCCATGGGCCAGCCCTCCCGCAAGCCTAGCCATTGACCCGCTCCACGCGCGACACGGCCTTCTCGGCCCTGAGCTGCGCCAGGATGGCGCCGAGCTGCTTCAGGTCCCACACCTCGACGTCGACCAGCAGCTCGCGGAAGTCGGGCGAGCGCGACATCACCCGCAGGTCGTCGATGTTGCCGCCGTTCTCGCCGATGACGGCCGTGACGGCCGCCAGCACGCCGGGCTCGTTGATGGCCGTGACGGCGATCTGGGCGGGGAACAGCTCCTTGCGCGAGGGGTCGATGTCCCAGCGCACGTCGAGCCAGCGCTCCGGCTGGTCGTCGAAGGCGATCAGCGCCGGCGACTGGATCGGGTAGATGGTGATGCCCTCGCCCGGCGTGAGGATGCCGACGATGCGGTCGCCCGGCACGGCGCCGCCGTTGGGCGCGAAGCTCACCGGCAGGTCGCCCGATTGCCCGCGGATGGGGATCGGCCGCGTCGCGCCCTCGCCCCCGTCGGGCGGCGGGGCGCCCCCCTCCGGCGACGGGGCGGCGCCCGGCACCTTGAAGCGGAAGTTCTCGGCCTTCTCCAGCCCGAACCAGCCGGCCTCGCCCTGGCCCGGCACGGCGCCGGCCTTGCGGGGCTCGGCGATCTCCGGGTGGACGGCGCGGATCACGTCGGCCGACACCATCTCGCCCCGGCCCACGGCCGCCAGCATGTCGTCGAGCGAGGCGCGGGCGAGGCGCGGCAGCGCGGCCTTCAGCTTGTCCTCCGAGAAGGCCCTGCCGTTGCGCTCGAAGGCGCGGGTGAGGATCTGCCGGCCGAGGCCCGCATATTGGGACCGCACGGCGGCGCGCGTGGCGCGGCGGATGGCGGCGCGGGCCTTGCCGGTGGCGACCAGCGCCTCCCAGGCGGGGGGCGGCACGGAGCCCTCCGCGCAGGCCACCTCGACCTCGTCGCCGTTCGCGAGCTCGGACAGCAGCGGCGCCATGCGGCCGTTGATCTTGGCCCCCACCGCCGTGTCGCCGATGTCGGTGTGGACCGCGTAGGCGAAGTCGATCGGCGTGGCGCCCTTGGGCAGGGCGATCAGCTTGCCCTTGGGGGTGAAGCAGAACACCTGGTCGTGGAACAGTTCGAGCTTGGTGTGCTCCAGGAACTCCTCGGCGTTGTCGGCGTCGGCCAGCATGGCGATGGTGCGGCGCAGGCCCGAGTAAGCCCGGCTCTCGCCCGCCGCGATGCCGACGTCGAGCGCGCCCCCGTCCTTGTAGAGCGCGTGGGCCGCGATGCCGTTCTCGGCGAGGTCGTGCATGGCGCGGGTGCGGATCTGCAGCTCGACACGCTGGCGCCCCGGCCCCACCACGGTCGTGTGGATCGAGCGGTAGTCGTTCTGCTTGGGCGTCGAGATGTAGTCCTTGAAGCGCCCCGGCACGCTCGGCCACTGGGTGTGGATGACGCCGAGCACGCGGTAGCAGTCCTCGATCGTGTCAACGAGCACGCGGAAGCCGAAGATGTCGCTGAGCTGCTCGAGCGCCAGCGACTTCTGCTCCATCTTGTGCCACACCGAATAGGGCTGCTTCTGCCGCCCCTTGACCGAGGCCGCGATGCCGCGCAGGCCGAGCCTGTCGGCGAGCTCGGTCTCGATCTTGGCGATCAGCGGGCCGTATCGCGCCGTCATGTCGTCGAGCCGCGACACGACCGAATCGTGGGCCTCGGGCATCAGGGCCGCGAAGGCCAGCTCCTCCAGCTCGTTGCGCATGCTCTGCATGCCCATGCGGCCCGACAGCGGCGCGTAGATGTCGAGCGTCTCCTGGGCGATGCGGGCGCGCTTGGCCACCGGCACGTGGTGCAGGGTCCGCATGTTGTGCAGCCGGTCCGCGAGCTTCACCAGCAGCACCCGGATGTCGTCCGCGATGGCCAGCAGCAGCTTGCGCAGGTTCTCGCCCTGGGCGGCCTGCTTGGACACGAGGTCGAGCCGCTTGATCTTGGTCAGGCCGTCGACGAGGCTGCCGATCTCGTCGCCGAAGATCCGGTCGATCTCCTCGCGCGTCGCCTCCGTGTCCTCGATCGTGTCGTGCAGCACGGCCGCCACGATGGTGGCGTCGTCGAGCTTTAGGTCGGTGAGGATCGCGGCGACTTCGAGCGGGTGGGAGAAGTAGGGGTCGCCCGAGGCGCGCTTCTGCGTGCCGTGCGCCCGCATGGCGTAGACGTAGGCGCGGTTCAACAGGTCTTCGTCGGCGTCCGGATTGTAGCTCCTGACGCGGTCGACGAGTTCGTACTGGCGCAGGATCTTCGCGGGCCCCGTGCGGGTCGGGGCGAGGGTGGCGAGAGTCATGACGGGATTATCGGCCTCGCGGCTGCACGGAGCAAGGCGGATCGGGGCCGACCGGTCGATCCCCGCCCCGTCGCCGCGGCCCCGACGCCCCTAAAACGCCGCGATCGTCGCGGCATGGTCGAGACTATCATTCGTTCCATGCTGAGGTGAGGTCGTCCATGTCCGGATCGAGGGCTGATCGTCGCGGTGCCGTGCTGGCCGCGGGTCTCCTGAGCCTGTCCGTCCTGGGGGCGCCGTCCGCGCGGGCCGCCGACGACGGCTACGCCAGCGTCTTCTCGTCGGTGCTGGGCTCCGTCGGCCTGATCAAGGGCGATCCCGCGCCCGACATCGACTACCGCGAGCGGCCGCCCCTGGTGGTGCCGAGGGACGCGGCCCTGCCCAAGCCCGCGGCGGGCGCGACCAAGCGTCCGGCGGCCTGGCCGCAGGACCCCGACGTGCTGCGCCACCGCAAGGAGCTCGACGAGGCCCGCGCGCCCAACACCATCGGGCAGGACCTGCGGGACAGGGGCGTCCTGATGTCGAACGAGGACATGAACAGGGGCCGCGCCGCCGAGAACGGGCCCGTCCGGCCCAACGCCTGCGGCAACAACGGCAACCAGCGCAACTGCCTCATCGTCAGCCCGGACGAGCTGAAGGCCGAGAACGACCGCTATAAGTCCGAGAACCCCGAGAACGACGACACGGTGGTGGCGGGCCAGGAGCCCGAGCGCGCCTTCCTCACCCAGCCGCCCAAGGGCTACCTGAAGCCCACCAAGACCGTGAAGGCCACGGCCGAGGCGCCGGTGGAGAAGCTGAACGAGGGGAGCGCGCGCTACATGCAGCGCATGGAGGCCAGGAAGAAGGCCGAGGAAGAGTAGCGACGGCGCGCGGTCAGGGGGCTCCGTCGCCCGGCCGGCCCCGCCGCGCGAAGAACTCCGCCACCAGGGCGGTGTGGAGCGGGAAGGCGGTCTCGGCGGGCGCGTCGATGACCAGGACCTCGGACACTTCCGCGTCGTGGCGGAACGCGCCCCCGTGGACCACGGGAGGGCTGTCGCAGAACAGCAGGTTCTGCCGCCGGTCGGGGGTGGTGTGGACCGCCGCGACCCGCAGCGACGTCGGGTCGAGGACGACGCCGGTCTCCTCCAGCACCTCGCGGGCGCCCGCCTCCTGCCAGGTCTGGCCCGCCATCTGGTAGCCGCCCGGCAGGGCGATCCGCCCCTGGCCCTCCCCCGGCAGGGCGCGGCGCACCATCAGCAGGCCGCCCCGCATCGGCACCCGCACCACCACCACCGTCGGCGTGTTGTCGTACCGCATCCACCCGTGCCTCCTCTCGCCGCCGCCGCGCCCGCTTGAGCGGCGGCCGGCATCGTTCTAATCATCGACGATGCAGACTTTCACGCGGCTCGATGCCCGGTCGAGCGATTTCGAACGGCGCTTTTCCGCCCTCCTGGCCGCCAAGCGGGAGGTGTCGCGGGACGTCGACGACGCGGCCGCGGCCATCATCGCGGATGTCGCGGCGCGCGGCGACGCGGCGCTGTTCGACCTCACGGCCCGCTTCGACCGGGTCGACCTCAGGGCCGCCGGCCTGCGCGTCGGCGCCGGGGAGATCGCGGCCGCGGCCGCCCGGGTCCCGCGGCGGACGCTCGACGCCCTGACGCTCGCCCGCGACCGCATCCTCGCCTTCCACGAGCGGCAGAAGCCCGCCGACCAGTTCTGGACCGACGCGCTCGGCGTCGAGCTCGGCTGGCGCTGGACGGCGATCCGCGCCGTCGGCCTCTACGTGCCGGGCGGCACCGCCGCCTATCCCTCCTCCGTGCTGATGAACGCCCTGCCGGCCAAGGTCGCGGGCTGCGAGCGCGTCGTCGTCGTGGTGCCCACCCCCGACGGCGTCCTGAACCCGCTGGTGCTGGCGGCCGCGCAGCTCGCCGGCGTCCACGAGATCTACCGGGTCGGGGGCGCCCAGGCCGTGGCGGCGCTGGCCTACGGCACCGAGACGATCCGCCCCGTCTCCAAGATCGTCGGGCCCGGCAACGCCTACGTGGCGGCCGCGAAGCGGCGCGTCTTCGGGGTCGTGGGCATCGACATGATCGCCGGTCCCTCCGAGGTGGTGGTGCTGGCGGACGGCACCGCCGATCCCGAGCACGTCGCGGCCGACCTCCTGGCCCAGGCCGAGCACGACGCCGCGGCCCAGTCGATCCTCGTCACCGACGACGACGGCCTCGCCGGGGCCGTCGCGGCCGCGGTCGCGCGCCAGCTCGACACCCTGCCCCGGCGCGACATCGCGGGCGCCTCCTGGCGCGACTACGGCGCCATCATCACGGTGCCGGACCTCGACGCCGCCGTGCCGCTGGTCGACCGGCTGGCGCCCGAGCACCTGGAGATCGTCGCGCGGGACGGCGACGCGCTGGCGCGGCGCATCCGCGACGCCGGCGCGATCTTCCTCGGCCCCCACACGCCCGAGGCCATCGGCGACTACGTGGGGGGCTCGAACCACGTTCTGCCCACCGCGCGCTCGGCCCGCTTCGCCTCGGGCCTGGGCGTGCTCGACTTCATGAAGCGCACCTCGGTCCTGAGATGCGACGCCCGCGCCCTCGCCGTCCTGGGCCCGGCCGCCGTGGCGCTCGGCGAGGCCGAGGGGCTCGACGCCCACGCGCGCTCCGTGGCGATGCGGCTCGAAGGATGACGCCATGGCGGCGGACGGGGACCGCAGGCGCCTGATCGCCGTCACCCTCGACGAGGGGTCGATCGGCCGCGGCAGCCCGGACCAGGAGCACGAGCGGCGCATCGCCATCTACGACCTCGTGGAGGAGAACAGCTTCGGCCTGTCCGACGCCGCGGGCCGCGCGGCCGGCCCCTACCGGCTCGCCATCGGGCTCCGCGAGGGCAGGCTGATCCTCGCGGTCAGCGACGAGGCCGGCGCCCCGCTCATGTCGCACCTCCTGTCGCTGCAGCCCTTCCGCTCGGTGCTGCGGGACTACCTGATGCTCTGCGACACCTACTACCAGGCCATCCGCACAGCCTCGCCGAGCCGCATCGAGGCGATCGACATGGGCCGGCGCGGGCTGCACGACGAGGGCGCGGCGCTGCTCGGCGCGCGGCTGGCCGGCAAGATCGAGGCCGACAGGGGCACGCTGCGGCGGCTCTTCACCCTCCTGACAGCCCTGCACTACAAGGGATGACCCCGCCGCCCTCCCCCCGGGACGACCGTCCGCCCGGCGCGCCGCGGCCGCAGTCCATCCTGTTCGCCTGTTCGGAGAACGCGGTGCGCTCGGTGATGGCCGAGACCATGGCCAAGCGCCTGTTCGGCCGCTCGATCTACATCCAGTCGGCCGGCGTGCGCCCGGGGGTGCACGACCCCTTCGTGGACGCCGTGATGGACGAGCTCGGCCTCGACACGGCGCGCCACCGGCCCCGGCGCTTCGAAGACCTTGAGGACGACAACTTCGACATGATCGTCACCCTGTCGCCCGAGGCCCACCACCGCGCCCTGGAATACACCCGCACCATGGCGGTCGACGTCACCTATTGGCCGACCGTCGACCCGACCGCGACGGAAGGCGCGCGCGACAGCAGGCTCGACGCCTATCGGGCCACCCGCGAGGGCCTGTGGCGCCGCATCGGCACCCTGTTCGACCGGCGCCCCCCGGGCTCCGCGTGAGCGCCCCGGCGGACGGACCGGGCGCGCTCGCCTGGCCCGGCGCCTGGCCCGGCGCTTGGCCCGGCGCGTGGCGGGGCGGCTGGGGGGCGGCCGAGGCGGTGGTCGGCGACGTCGACGCCGTCGCCGAGCCCCTGCCCCGCCCCTCGGCGCGGGACCTCGACGAGGCCGGCGCGCGGCGCGGCGAGGCGAGGCGTCTCTACCTGCGGCGGCGCGGCGTGCTGCGGCGGCTGGTCGGCCGCCGCCTCGGCGTGGCGGCCGAGGCCGTGGAGCTCGGCTACGACCCGCGCGGCGCGCCGGCCGTGCTGGCGCCGGCGGGGCTCTTCGTGTCGGTGTCGGCGCGCGGGCGGCTCGCCGCCTTCGCGCTCGCGGACCGGCCCGTCGGGATCGACGTCGAGCCGCTGCACGACCCGGGGCCGCTCGACGCCGCGCTGGCGCCCGAGGAGCGCGCGGCCCTGGCGGCCGTGCCGGACCCTGGGCGCGCCCTGGCCCTGCTGCGCCGCTGGACCGCCAAGGAGGCCTATCTCAAGGCGATCCGCACGGGGCTCGCGCGCGACCCCGCCGGCCTCGCGGTGCGGCCCGACGGGCGGGGCGGGTTCGCGGTCCGGGACGACCGTCGCGCCGGGGACGGGGCGGGGGACGAGGCGGGGGCGCGGGGGCGCTGGTGGGGCCCCTCGATCGGCGGCGTGGCGACCGTGGTGGCGCTCTCGATCGCCGACCGCGAGGCCGGCTGAGGGTTCCCCCGACCCTGGACTTCGACCGACCCCGCCATTATCATCGATGTCGGGCCGGGGCGGTGGCGTCTCCGGCGCCCGCGGGCGTTCCGACGCCGGTCGCCATGCCCCGCCGCCGGGCCCGCGCCGCCGACGCGGGGATCCTCCGCGCGGCGGCCCCGGGGCTTCGGCCCGCGGGGTGGACCGGGCGCCCCGGCGGCGGTGGCGGCCCCCTTGTCTCGCATGCCCAGCCGGTGGAACACGATGGCCGACCTGATCCGTTACGACCTGCTCGTTCAGGACGCGCTGCGCGGGGTCGTGCGGCAGGTGCTGACCGACGTGGCCCGCAACGGGCTCCAGGGCGAGCACCACTTCTTCATCACCTTCAAGACCGCGACGCCCGGCCTGCGCCTGTCGAACCGCATGCGCGAGCGCTATCCCGACGAGATGACCATCATCCTCCAGCACCAGTTCTGGGGCCTCACCGTGACGGACGCGGGCTTCGAGGTGGGGCTGTCGTTCAACAACATGCCCGAGCGGCTCTTCGTGCCCTTCGCGTCCATCACCATGTTCCAGGACCCGTCCGTCACCTTCGGGCTGAAGTTCGACGCCAAGGACGCGGCCTCGCCCGCCGATGCGGCGGCGAAGCCCGTGCTGGCCGAGGCCCCCAAGCCCGCCGAGGGGCCGAAGAGCCTGCCCGGCAAGCGGGCGCTCGCGACCGTCGAGACCAACCACCTCCCGGCCCGCCTGTCCGACGCCCCGCCCCGCCCCGCGCCGAAGGACAGGGCCGGCGACGGCGCCAAGCCGAAGCCCGTCCTCGCCAAGGTGGCCGAGCCCCAGGGCGACGACGAGGGCGACAAGGGCGGCGGCCCGAAGGTCGTCTCCATCGACGCCTTCCGCAAGAAGCCCTGAGGCTCGGAGGTGTCGGACAGCTCTGGAACCGTCCGACATCCTCGTCCGCGCGGAGGCGGGGATGAGCGGTGTTTCGAGGAGCAGTGGGTGATCCGCCGTGGGTGACGTCGTCAACCTCCGCCGCTTCCGCAAGGCCCGCGACCGCGCCGAGAAGGCCGAGGGGGCGGCCCGCAACCGCGCCGCCTTCGGCCGGACGGCGTCGGAGCGCGAAGCCGCGGCCGAAGAGCGCGCCCGGCGCCTCCAAGCCCTCGACGGCCACCGCCTCGATCCCGCGCGGCCCGGGGGCGAAGGGGCCGACGATGGACCGGCCGGCTGAGGGCGCGGCCGTCGCCAAGCGCTCGCTGAGCGTGGCGGGCCACCGCACCAGCATCTCGCTCGAAGACGCCTTCTGGACCGGGCTGCGCGACATCGCGGCCGCGCGCGGCCTGCCGCTCGCCGCCCTCGTGGCCGAGATCGACCGCGGGCGGGGCTCCGCCAACCTGTCCTCGGCCATCCGGGTCTTCGTGCTGGGCGCCTGCCGCGCGGGCGAGGCGTCGCGGCCGGCGGGCTGAGGGCCGGGCCGCACGTCCCGGCTTCCCGGCCGGCACGCGCCGTGCCATGTTCCGCCCCGGACGGCCGCCGGAGGGGCGCGCCGCGGGAAGGATGTCACGATGGCGACGGGCAGGATTGCGGCAGTTCTGGCGGGGGCGGGCTTCGCGGTCCTCGGCGCGGCGGCGGCCGAGGCCGCCGACACCAAGCCGGCGCTGATCTACGACATCGGCGGCAAGTTCGACAAAAGCTTCAACGAGGGCGCCTTCCACGGCGCCGAGAAGTTCAAGGAGGCGACCGGCATCGCCTTCCGCGACTTCGAGATCCAGAACGACGCGCAGCGCGAGCAGGCCATGCGCAAGTTCGCCCGCGACGGGCTGAACCCCATCGTGGCGGTGGGCTTCAGCCAGGCCAGCGCCATGGAGAAGGTGGCGGCCGAGTTCCCCAACACGCATTTCGCCATCGTGGACGCGGTGGTGGACAAGCCCAACGTCCAGTCCATCCTGTTCAAGGAGCAGGAGGGCTCGTTCCTGGTCGGCCTCCTGGCCGCCAAGGCGTCGAAGACCGGCAAGGTCGGCTTCGTGGGCGGCATGGACATCCCGCTGATCCACAAGTTCTCCTGCGGCTACGTGCAGGGCGTCAGATATGCCGACCCCAAGGCCGAGGTGCTCCAGAACATGACCGGCACCACCGGGGCGGCCTGGACCGACCCGGTGAAGGGCGGCGAGCTGGCGAAGTCGCAGATCGACCGCGGCGCCGACGTGATCTACCACGCGGCGGGCGCCACGGGCGTGGGCGTGCTGCGGGCCGCGGCGGATGCCGGCAAGCTCGGCATCGGCGTCGACTCCGACCAGAACGGCCTGTTCCCCGGCCACGTTCTGACCTCCATGCTCAAGCACGTCGACGTCGCGGTGCAGAAGACCTTCACGGATTCGCGGGACGGCACCTGGAAGCCCGGCGTCGAGGTTCTGGGGCTGAAGCAGGACGGCGTGTCCTTCGCCGAGGACCAGTTCAACAAGGCCCTGCTGACGCCCGCCATGGTCGAGGCCGCCAAGTCGGCCGCCGCCGACATCGAATCCGGCAAGATCACGGTCCACGACTACATGCAGGACAACGCGTGCCCGGGCTGACGCGGCGGGCCCGAAATGCGGGTGGCCCCTGGGCCCTGATCCCGCCCGGCCCGCGCTCCCCTTCTCCCGTGAAACGGGAGAAGGTGGCCCGACGCAGTCGGGTCGGATGAGGGGACCCGGGACCGACCGGGCTGGCCCTCTCCGTCCTCGCCCCGAGGGCGGGAGAAGGACATGACTCCCCCCGCGCTCGACCTCGTCGGCATCTCCAAGAGCTTCGGCCCCGTGCGGGCCAACCGCGACGTGAACCTGTCGGTCGAGGCCGGGACCATCCACGGCATCGTGGGCGAGAACGGCGCCGGCAAGTCGACGCTGATGTCCATCGTCTACGGCTTCTACGAGGCGGATGCGGGGGAGATCCGCGTCAAGGGCGAGCCGGTCCGCATCGCCTCGTCGAAGGACTCGATCCGCCACGGCATCGGCATGGTCCACCAGCACTTCATGCTGGTCGACACGCTGAGCGTGCTCGACAACGTGATGCTCGGCGCCGAGGGCGGCACGCTGCTGCGCCGGGGTGCCGCGCGCGTGCGGGCGCGGCTCGCCGAGCTCGCCCGCGACTACGGCCTCGCGGTCGACGTCGAGGCGCGCGTGGGCGACCTCGGGGTCGGGATGCAGCAGCGGGTCGAGATCCTCAAAGCGCTGCTGCGCGGCGCCGAGACCCTGATCCTCGACGAGCCCACCGCCGTGCTGACCCCCGCCGAGGCCGACGGGCTGTTCGGCATGCTGCGCACGCTGAAGGCCCAGGGCGTGACCGTGGTGCTGATCACCCACAAGCTGCGCGAGATCATGGCGGTCACGGACCGCGTGTCGGTGATGCGCCGCGGCACGATCGTCGAGACGGTCGACACCGCCGGGACGTCGCCGGCGAAGCTCGCCGACGCCATGGTGGGGCGCCGCGTGTCCCTCACGGTGGCGCGCCCGCCGGCCCGCCCGGGGCCGCCGCGGCTCGAAGCCCGCGGCCTCACGGCCTTCGACGCCCGCGGCGTGAAGCTCCTCGACGACGTGTCCTTCACGCTCCGGGCGGGCGAGATCGCCGGGCTCGCCGGGGTGGCGGGCAACGGCCAGTCCGAGTTGCTCGACGTCCTGGCCGGCATCCGCCCCCTCGCGTCGGGCGAGATCCTCATCGACGGCCGCGCCGTGCCGCCGGCCGAGCGCGACCCGCGCAGCCTGGGCCGGCTCGGCCTCGTCCACGTGCCGGAGGACCGGCTCCGCTCGGGCCTCGTGACGGCCTTCGAGGCGGCCGAGAGCGCCATGCTGGGCGTCCATCGCGAGCCCCGCTTCGGCCCCGGCCCCTTCCTCAACCGCCGGGCGGTGCTCGGCGACATGGCGCGCAAGATGGCCGACTACGACGTGCGGCCCGCGGCTCCCCGGCTGAAGACCGCGAACTTCTCGGGCGGCAACCAGCAGAAGATCGTGCTGGCCCGCGAGATGGAGCGCGAGCCCAGGATCGTGCTGGCCGGCCAGCCGACGCGCGGCGTCGACATCGGCGCCATCGAGTTCATCCACCGCCGCCTCGTGGCCCTGCGCGATCGGGGTGTGGCCATCCTGGTGGTGTCGGTCGAGCTCGACGAGATCCTGGCGCTGGGCGACCTGATCCTGGTCATGTGCGGCGGTCGCCTCACCGGCCTGCGCCGCCCGGCGCCCGGCGCCGCCGACGATCCCGGTTTCGTGGGGGAGCTCGGCCTGATGATGGCCGGCGTGGAGGACGGGGGAGGCTGATGGACCAGCGGGTGAGCATCGTGACGCTGGGCGTCGCCTCCGTGCCGGCCGCGCGGCGCTTCTACGAGGCGCTGGGCTGGACGGCGTCGAGCGCCAGCCAGGGCGACGACGTGGCGTTCTTCCGGATGAACGGCGGCGCCCTGTCGCTGTTCGGCCGCGCGGCGCTCGCGGCGGACGCGGGGATCGCGGATTCGCAGCCGGGCTTCCCGGGCGTCACCCTGGCGCAGAACCTCGCCAGCCCGGCCGCCGTGGACGCCGCCTATGCCAGGGCGCTGGCGGCCGGCGCCACGGCGCTGAAGACGCCGCAGACGGCCTCCTGGGGCGGCTATTCGGGCCATCTCGCCGACCCCGACGGCCACGTCTGGGAGCTGGCCCACAATCCCTTCTTCCCGCTCGACGCGGCGGGCAACCTGCTCCTGCCCGCGTGAGCGCCGCCCGTCCCCTGCCGGCCTGGGCCGACGTGGTCCTGGTGCCGCTGCTCAGCGTCGCCACGGCCTTCGCGGTCGGCGGGCTCGTGGTGGCGGCCATCGGGGTCGACCCGTGGAACGCCGTGCGCGAGCTCGTGCAGGGCAGCCTCGGCTCGGGCGAGGGCCTGGGGTTCACGCTCTACTACGCCACCGACTTCATCTTCACCGGCCTCGCCGTGGCCCTGGCCTTCCAGGGCGGGCTGTTCAACATCGGCGCCGAGGGGCAGGCCTACGTGGGGGGCCTCGGGGCCGCGCTGGTGTGCCTCCACGGCGGCGCCCTGCCGCCCTGGCTGCTGATCCCCCTGGGCGTCGCGGGCGCGGCCCTGTTCGGCGCCGCCTGGGGCGTCGTGCCGGGCCTGCTGCAGGCGAAGCGCGGCAGCCACATCGTCATCACCACCATCATGTTCAACTTCCTGGCCTCGACCCTGATGGCCTACCTGCTGGTGAACATGCTGCGCCCGGCGGGCGACATGCAGGCCGAGTCCGCCGCCTTCCCGCCCTCCGCCGCCGTGCCGTCGATGCAGGCCCTGCTCGGCGCGGCCGGGATCGCGTCGCCGACGACGCCGCTGAACTTGAGCTTCGCCCTGGCGCTGCTCTGCGCCGCCCTCCTGTGGGTCTTCGTGTGGCGCACCCGCACCGGCTTCGAGATCCGCACCGTGGGGCAGAGCCCGCAGGCCGCCGTCTACGGCGGGATCTCGCCGGCCCGCGTCACGGTGCTGTGCATGGCGCTGTCGGGCGCGCTCGCCGGCGGCGTCGCGGTCAACGAGATCATGGGGGTGCAGAACCGGCTGCTGCTCGACTTCACCTCGGGCTACGGCTTCGTCGGCATCGCGGTGGCGCTGATGGGGCGCGGCCATCCGCTGGGCGTCGTGCTGGCCTCGCTGCTGTTCGGCGCCCTCTACCAGGGCGGCGCCGAGCTGGCCTTCGACGAGCCCAAGGTGACGCGCGACATGATCGTGGTGGTGCAGGGCTTCGTGGTGTTCTTCGCCGGCGCCCTGGAGGGCCTGTTCCGCCGCGGCCTCGCCCGCCTCCTCAACGCGCGGCTGCGCCCGGCCGAGACGGGCGAGACGGGCGTGCCGGCGCGCGTCGCCGAGCCCGGCGGGGAGCTGCCCTGATGGAGGAGGCCGTGGCGGGCGCCGCCCTGATCCTGGCGTCGAGCCTCCGGCTGGCGGTGCCGCTGATCTTCGCCTGCCTGGCCGGCCTGTGGTCGGAGCGGGCCGGCATCTTCGACATCGGCCTCGAGGGCAAGATGCTGGCGGCGGCCTTCGCGGCCGGCGCCGCGGCCGACGCCACCGGCAGCGCCTGGGTGGGCCTCGCGGCCGGGATCGCGGCCTCGCTCCTCTTCGCGCTCGCCCACGGCTTCGCCTCCATCGAGGCCCGGGGGAACCAGATCGTGTCGGGCGCGGCCGTCAACATGCTGGCGGCGGGCCTCACCGCCACGGTCGGCAACGCCTGGTACGGCCAGGGCGGCCGCACCCCGCAGCTCACCCTTCCCTCCTCCCGCTTCGAGGGCCTGACCTGGCCCGGCGCCGAGGCGATCGGCGCCGTGCCGATCATCGGCCCGCTCTACCGCGACCTCGCCTCGGGCCACAACATCCTGGCCTACGGGGCGCTGCTGGCCGTGCCGCTCACCGCCTTCGCGCTCTACCGCACGCGCTTCGGGCTGCGCCTGCGCGCCACGGGCGAGAATCCGGCGGCCGTCGACACGGCGGGCGTGTCGGTGCGCGGCATCCGCTACGCCGCCGTGCTGATCGCCGGCCTGCTCTGCGGCTGCGCCGGCACCTACCTGTCGGTCGGGCAGGCGGCGGGCTTCCTCACCGGCATGACGGCCGGCAAGGGCTTCATCGCGCTGGCCGCGCTGGTCTTCGCCAAGTGGCGCCCCTGGCCGGCGCTGGCCACCTGCCTCCTGTTCGGCTTCCTCGACGCCGCCGCCATCCGCCTCCAGGGCACGGTGCTGCCGGGGATCGGCGAAGTGCCGGTCCAGGCCATCCAGGCCCTGCCCTACCTCTTGACCGTGGTGCTGCTCGCGGGCTTCATCGGCCGCGCCGTGCCCCCGCGCGCCGGCGGGATCCCCTACACGAAGGAGCGGTGATGGCCGCGGACGGGCTCGCAAAAGCGTCCGGCGGCTTTACAATGGCGGGAGAGCACGACGTCGCATGGTGCCGTCGAAGGCGATCCACGGGAGCCAGGACATGAGAGACCTGCACACGGATCCTGCCATCCTGCGCGCCCTGCGGGCCGCGGTCGGCCGTGAACTCACCCCCGAGGAGGTGGAGCAGCAGCGCATCTCCTTCGTGCTCGGGTCGCTCAAGCACGACAGCAGCGTCACCCGCCCCCAGATCAGGACGATCCTCGCGCGGCAGGCGGGGCGGAAGACGCCGGCGTGATCCTCTTCGAGCTTGTGGGGGACGAGGACGATCCGGCCTATCAGGCGCTCGAAGTCGCCAACGGCAACCGTCAGTACGATTTCCTCCGCTCGGTCGTCGAAGCCGCCCTCGCGGTCGACCGGCCGTTCCTGTCGCAGCACGTGATCAAGGCCCTGAACTTCCAGGCCATCACCTGCCTGCATACCGATCCCGGGGACTACCGTCCCTGCGAGGTGTCGGTCGGGTCCTACGAACCGCCCCAGTATTACCGCGTGCCCGCGCTGATGGACGACTTCGTCAACGTCGTGAACCGCATCTGGGAGAAGAGCGATCCGGTGGTCCTCGGCGCCTTCGTCCTGTGGCGCCTCAACCACATCCACCCGTTCATCAACGGCAATGGCCGCACGGCACGGGCCGCCTGTTACTTCACGATCTGCCTCGCCGCGAAGGGATGGCTGTCGGGGACCGTCATCCTGCCCGAACTGATCCGGCGGGAGCGGTCCGACTACGTCGCGGCCCTCCGGCATGCCGACGAATCCGCCGCGCGGGGCGCGGTCGATCTCGCCCCGCTCCATGCCCTCCTGGTCCGCCTGCTGACGGAACAACTGGCCTCGTCGCCGCCCGACGACGGGGCGCCGGAGGACCTCCCGTCTTGACCGGGGCGCCCCGCGCGGGCTTCATCCTCCGCCCACCTCCGGGGGTGCGCCAGACCAAGGAGCGGTGATGGCCGCGGTCGATGACCTGTTCGCGGCGGCGCTGGACGCCCAGCGCCACGCCTACGCGCCCTATTCGCGCTTCCGCGTCGGCGCGGCCGTGCTGACGCCCTCGGGCCGCATCTTCGCGGGCTGCAACGTCGAGAACGCCGCCTATCCGGTCGGCGCCTGCGCGGAGGCCGGCGCCATCTCGGCCATGGCGCTGGCGGGGGAGCGGGGCATCGCGGCCGTGATGGTGGTGGGCGACGGCGACGCCCTCGTCACGCCCTGCGGCGGATGCCGGCAGCGCATCCGCGAGTTCGCCGGCCCCGACGCGCCGGTCCACGTCGCCGGGCCGGAGGGCGTGCGGCGCTCCTTCACGCTCGACGAGCTCCTGCCGGCGAGCTTCGGGCCCGATCACCTGGCCGTCCGGGAGGGTTGAACCCATGGAGCAGAGCGAGGAGGCCGCCGCCGTCCTGGCGGAGCGCGGCGTCACCGGCCCGGTCGAGATCGCCGTCGTGCTCGGCACCGGCCTCGGCAACATCGCGGAGGCGCTAGAGAACCCCGTCGCCGTGCCCTACGCCGACCTGCCGGGCTTCCCGGCCGGCGGCGTGTCGGGCCACGCCGGGCGGCTCGTCGTCGGCACCTGGGAGGGCGCGCGCCTCGCCGCCCTCCAGGGGCGCACCCACTATTACGAGACCGGCGACGCCGCCGCCATGCGGGTGCCGCTGGAGACGCTGCGGCACCTCGGCGTGCGCAGCCTCCTGCTCACCAACGCGGCGGGCTCGCTGCATCCCGACTGGTATCCGGGCTCGCTGGCGCTGGTGAGCGACCACATCAACTTCTCGGGCGCCAATCCGCTGATCGGCACGTCCGGCGACGACCGCTTCGTGTCCCTCGCGGACGCCTACGACCGGCACCTGCGGGCCCGGCTGCGCCGCGCCGCCGCACAGGCCGGAATCGCCGCGCCGCGGGAGGGCGTCTACATGTGGTTCTCCGGCCCGTCCTTCGAGACGCCCGCCGAGGTCAAGCTCGCCAAGCTGCTGGGCGCCGACCTCGTCGGCATGTCGACCGTGCCCGAGGTGATCCTGGCGCGGCGCCTGGGCCTGCGCGTCGCCGCCATCTCGACCATCACCAACTTCGCCACCGGCATCGGCGGCGGCAACCCGAGCCACGCCGAGACCAAGGACGTCGCGCTCGGGGCCTCGATCGCGCTGCGGCGGCTGCTGCGCGCCTTCCTGCGGGCGCGCGACGATGCCTGACGAGGCGGAGGCGGCCGGCGGGCGGGGCGCGGCGTCGAAGCCCTCGGCGCTGCCCGGCGAGATCATCCGCCGCAAGCGCGACGGCGCGGCCCTCACCGCGGCCGAGATCGAGCGCTTCGTCGCCGGCATCGCCGGGGGCTCGATCGGGGGCGAGCAGATCGCGGCCTTCGCCATGGCGGTGTTCTGGCGCGGCATGGACCGGGCCGAGACCGTGGCGCTGACCCAGAGCATGACGCTGAGCGGCACCGTGCTGGAGTGGCGCGGCCGCGACCTCGGCGGCCCCGTGCTCGACAAGCATTCGACGGGCGGCATCGGCGACGACGTGAGCCTGATCCTGGCGCCGGCGCTCGCCGCCTGCGGGGCCTTCGTGCCGATGATCTCGGGCCGCGGCCTCGGCCACACGGGCGGCACGCTCGACAAGCTCGACGCCATCCCGGGCTTCCGCACCGCGATGGAGACGCGGGAGTTCCAGGCGGTCGTCGCGGGCTGCGGCTGCGCCGTCATGGGCGCCACGGCCGACCTCGCCCCGGCGGACGCGCGGCTCTACGCCGTGCGCGACGTGACCGCGACCGTGGAATCCGTGCCGCTCATCACCGCCTCCATCCTGTCGAAGAAGCGCGCCGCCGGGCTCGACGCCCTGGTGATGGACGTGAAGACGGGCTCGGGCGCCTTCATGGCGGGCCTCGACGAGGCGCGCGCGCTGGCCCGCAGCCTCGTCGAGGTGGCGGCCGGCGCGGGCCTGCCCACGACGGCGCTCGTCACCGACATGGACCAGCCGCTCGCCGACGCGGCCGGCAACGCCGTCGAGGTGCGCCACGCCATCCGGGTGCTGGCGGAGGGCCGCTTCGACGCGCGCGTCGAGGCCGTGGTGACGGCGCTGGGCGGCGAGGCCCTGCTGCTCGGCGGCCTCGCCGAGGACGCGGCCGACGGGGCGCGGCGCATCGCCGAGGCCATCCGCTCCGGCCGCGCCGCCGAGCGCTTCGCCGCCATGGTGCGGGCGCAGGGCGGCCCGGCCGACCTCCTGGCGCGGCCGGAGCACCACCTCCCCCGCGCCCCCGTGAGCCGCGGCGTCTTCCCCGACCGCCACGGCGCCGTGGCGTCGATCGACGCGCGGCTGATCGGGGTGGCGGTGGTGGGGCTCGGCGGCGGCCGCACGCGGCCCGGCGAGGCCGTCGACCCCTCGGTGGGCTTCACCGACCTCGCGCCGCTCGGCGCCTCCGTGGGCCCCGGCGCCCGGCCGCTCGGCACCGTCCTGGCCCGCAGCGAGGGCGCCGCGGACGTGGCCGCGGCCCTGCTGCGGCGGGCCTGCCGCATCGGCGAGGCCCCGCCCGTCCCCCGTCACCCCGTGATCGAGCGGATCGCCGCCGCGCCGGCCGCCGCCGAGCGGGCCGCATGAGGGGGGACGTGCTGCTGGTGTCGGTCGGCGCGGACCGCGCCGGGGCCGAGCCCTGGATCGCGGGCTTCGCGGCACGCCTGCCGCACCTGCGCGTCGCGGCCCTCGGCGACGCCGTCGACCCCGCGGCCGTGCGCTACGTCGCGGCGTGGCGCCATCCCCGCGGCGCCTTCGCGGGCCTGCCCGCCCTCGAGGCGATCTTCTCGCTCGGGGCCGGCGTCGACCACCTCCTCGCCGACGCGACCCTGCCGGCCGGCGTCCGCATCGCCCGCGTGGTCGACCCCGACCTCACGGCGCGCATGAGCGAATGGGTGCTGCTCCACGTGCTGATCCACCAAAGGCAGGCGCGGCGCTACGAGCGCCAGCAGCGCGAGGCCCGCTGGCACGACGACCCGCACCAGCCGGCGGCCCGCGCCGTGCGGGTCGGCGTGATGGGGTTGGGCGTGCTCGGGGTCGACGCCGCCCTGAAGCTGCGGGCCGTGGGCTTCGACGTGGCGGGCTGGAGCCGCTCGCCGAAGCGCGTGCCGGACCTGCCCTGCTTCGCCGGCGCCGAGGGGCTCGGCGCCTTCCTGGGCCGCACCGACATCCTCGTGGTGCTGCTGCCGTTGACGCCCGACACGGCCGGCCTGCTCGACGCCGCGCTGTTCCGCCGGCTGGCGCGCGACGGGCGGCTCGGCGGCCCGGTGCTGATCAACGCGGGCCGCGGCGGGCTCCAGCGCGAGGCCGACATCCTGCGCTGCCTCGACGACGGCACGCTGGTGGCCGCGACCCTCGACGTGTTCGAGCGCGAGCCGCTCGACCGCGCCTCCCCGCTGTGGCGCCACCCCTCCGTGACCGTCACGCCCCACAACGCCGCCCTGTCCGACCCCGAGGCGATCGCCGACCTCGTCGCCGGGCAGATCCTGGCGGTGGAGCGGGGCGAGCCGCTGCGACACGTCGTGGACCGCGACAGGGCGTATTGACGTCGCGAGCGCAGGACACCACTCAGTATGGCGTTCATAGGTTTGCCGGGTGCCGCCCTCTCGCCTGTCGAGATCTTCCGCCAGGGGCAACAATACCTCGTCAAGATCGATATCGGATACGACGACGGGTCTGACAGGATCTACAGTCTACTCGTCAACCTCGATATGGCTCCGGGTGCACTCTGGGAATTGAGCTTCTGCATCGTCGAATACGACGGCGCGACCGGTGAGACGCGAGACTTCTACAGCGGAAAAGAGACAATCGGCGTCATCCCTCGCCGGGACCGTGCCCTGATCAAGGCTCGCCTCATGGAGGCGGTTCGAGAGCTGATCGGCGCTGCCCAGCCCGATCGGCTGTCGATGTGCACGTTCGATCGACCACTCCCTCGAAAGGCTGAAATCAAATATGTCGAGATCGCGCAGGTCGTCGCGGAGTGTGGTTACGCCGTGAACAGGTCCGAACCCTATAACGATCAAATCATATGGTGGATGGATCGCCTCCAGCCCTCTAAGATCATGTCGGACGAAGCGTGAGGTGCCGCCATGACGCGTGACGAGCAGATCCAGGCTCTGAAACAGGCCGAGAAGCGCATCAAGGATCGCTTCGCGACGTGGACCGAGAATCCGAAGCTCAAAACGTCTCTGCGTCGAAGTTCCGAGCTCATCCGCGACCTGAAGGTCGACAAGGCGTCCGAACGGGTCTGAGCACGCTCGTCCGGCGCCTCATGCCCACCTTCTCCCTCCACCCCCGCCTCGCCGCCGACACGCATGCGATCGGCGACCTCCCGCTCTGCCGCGTCCTGCTGATGGACGACGGCCGCTACCCGTGGCTCGTCCTGGTGCCGCGGCGGCCGGACCTGCGGGAGATCACCGACCTCGACGCGGCGGAGCGGGCCGCGCTGATCGAGGAGGTCGCGGCGGCGTCGCGCGCCCTCGAAGGCGCGACCGGGGCCGAGAAGATGAACGTGGGCGCCATCGGCAACGTGGTGGCGCAGCTCCACATCCACGTCGTGGCGCGCTTCGCGGGCGACGAGGCCTGGCCGGCGCCGGTCTGGGGCCGCGGCACGCCCCTGCGCCGCGACGAGGGTGCGGCACGGGAGCTCGCGCGCCGCATCGGCGCGGCGCTGGGCTTCTGATGAGGGCGGCGAGCCGGTAGAAGGCGTCCAGCCTTCCACCCATGCCGAGTGCCCCATGACCCCCCAGGACTTCGCGAGGACCGCCGCCACCCTGGGCTTCGCCCACAACCGGCTCGACCGGCTGGCCAACCGGCGCGACGACGCGGCCTTCCAGGCCGAGGCCGCGGCCTCGCCCGCCGCCCGGACCATGCTGGTGCTCGGCGACGCCGTCGTGGTCCGGCGCGGGGCGGGCGGCGGGGCGGACCCTTGGTTCGCGCTCGCCGAGGCCGGGCGGCTCGGCCGGGCGGGCACCCGGGCCTTCCTCGGCAGCGACGCGCGCGGCCCGGCCTTCGTCGCGCAGGTCGAGCCCGGGCCCGGCGACCCGCTGGACGCGCAGCCCGGCCTCGCGCTGGTCGGGCTGCGCCAGTTGGCGACCGACGGGAGCGTGACGGCCGAGGACCTCGGCGCCCTGGCGGAGGGCAAGTCGCTGCTCTCCTGGCACGCCACCCACGGCTTCTGCGGGCGCTGCGGGGCGCCGACCCTCCCCTCGACCAGCGGCTGGCGGCGCGAATGCCCCGCCTGCGGGCTGCACCACTTCCCGCGCACCGATCCCGTCGTCATCATGCTGGCGACGGACGGGGATCGCTGCCTGATGGGCCGCCAGCCGCGCTTCCCCGCCGGCATGTATTCCTGCCTCGCCGGCTTCCTCGAACCCGGCGAGACGATCGACGACGCCGTGCGGCGCGAGATCGGCGAGGAGGCCGGCATCGGTTGCGGCGCCGTCACCTACCTCGGCTCACAGCCCTGGCCCTTCCCGGCCTCGCTGATGATCGGCTGTCTCGTCGAGGCCGCCACGACGGCGATCACGACCGACCAGGACGAGCTGGAGGACGCCCGCTGGTTCGCGCGCGACGAGGTGCGCCTGATGCTGGAGGGCCGGCATCCCCAGGGGCTCACCTGCCCCATGCCCATGGCCATCGCCCACCACATCGTGCGGACCTGGGTGGGCGCGGGGGGCTGACGCCGGGGCCTCGGGCCGGTTGACCCCCCTGCCCGGCGCTGGTGTAAGGGCCGCATGCCCACCACCATCGCGGCCCAGATCGCGCCCCAGCGCAGCACGCAATACGCGAACCTCGCGGGCGACCTCGCGGCCGCCGAGGTGGCGGCCTCCCCGCTCCGGCATCGGGCGACCGGCATCCGGCTGCGGCGCATCGCCGGCCAGGACTACGTCGCCTTCGATCTCGACGCGCCCGACCTGTCCGAGGCTGACGGCGCCCTGCTGGCCAGCCTGGCGACCGTCGGCAACGTCTTCAGGCTCTATGACCGGCTGGGCGACGTCGAGGGGCCGCTGCTGCGGCCGGTCGCGGTCGCGTACCCGTTCCTGCTGTCGCCCGACATGGCCGCGGTGCGGCGCTACAAGGGCAAGACCAACGAGCTGTTCACGCAGTTCATGTGCAACATGGCGAAGTTCGCGAGCCGCTTCGCCGAGGCGCCCTGGCGCGAGCTGCGGGTGCTCGACCCGCTCTGCGGCGGCGGCACGACGCTGTTCACGGCGCTCAGCCTCGGCGCCCACGCCCTGGGGATCGAGCGCGACCGCGGCGACGTGGAATCGACCGCGACCTTCATCGGCCAGTTCTGCCGCGAGAGCGGCGTGTCGCGCTCCGTGCGGGAGGAGCGGCTGCGGGCGCTCGACGCGCATCGCTGGCAGTTCCGCATCGGCCGGGAGAAGGCGGATCCGCGCCGCTGCACCGTGGTCAGCGGCGACGCCGCCCGCGCCCGGGAGCTCGTCGAGGGCTGCGGACGCCCGCATCTGATCGTCGCCGACCTGCCCTACGGCATCCAGCACGAGGCACCGCTGGCGGAGCTGCTGCCGGCCTGCCTGCCGGGCTGGGCGGCGCTGCTGGAGCCCGGCGGCGCGCTGGCCCTCTCCTGGGACAGCACGCGGGCGACCCGCGGCGAGATGGTCGGCCTCGTCGAGGGCGCGGCGCCGCTCAGGGTCGTGACGGAGCCGCCCTACGACGGCCTCGCCCACCGCGTCGACCGGGTCATCAAGCGGCGCGACGTCGTCGTGGCCCGGGCGGCCTGACGGGGTTGCGCCCTACGGACGCTCATCGCGGCTGCATGATATCTCATCCTCCCTCACCCTGAGCCTGACCGTCGTCACACATCTCGGCGCCCGCGGGGGTTGCCCTTCTCCCCAGCGGGGAGAAGGTGGCGCGCAGCGCCGGATGAGAGGGGATGGGGTATCTTCCAGCCTCAATGAAGGCCTGTGGGACCTGCCCCCCGCGCGCCGGCCGGGCCTCGGTCCGCCTCCGTGGCGCCGCCCCGCACGGTCGGTTAACCATCTTTAACGGTCTGTTAACCGCCATGCCGTCAGATCGTCCCATTCAAGGATCATCGATCGGCATGACGGCTCTCGCCACCTCCTCCACTGTCCGGTTCCGCGGCCGCTCGCTGATGGCGTTGGTGCTGCGGCCCGAGCCGCCGATCGACGATTGGCTGCTCGGCCTCGACGACCTGCTCGGCCGCTCGCCGGGCTACTTCACGAGCCGCCCCGTGGTGGCGGACCTGTCGGCCATGCCGGGGGAGAGCGGCGCGCTGCTCGGCCTGATGGACAAGCTCCAGGGCCGCAACATCCGCGTCATGGCGATCGAGGGCGCCGACCCGCTGGCGCTCGGCGACGACGTGGGCCGGCTGCCGCCGGTGGTCACCGACGGCCGCCCGGCCTCGGCTCCGCCCCTGCCGGGCGCGGGGGAGGCGGCGACGGGGCCGGCGCCCGAGGCCGCCGCGCTGGCCGCGGCCGCGGCGGCCCAGCCGGCGCGGGGCATCCCGTCGCTGATCGTCGAGAAGCCGGTCCGCTCCGGCCAGTCCGTCACCTTCGCGGAGGGCGACGTGACGATCCTCGGCTCGGTGGCGTCGGGCGCCGAGGTGATGGCGGGCGGGTCGATCCACATCTACGGGGCGCTGCGCGGGCGCGCCATGGCGGGCTTCGCCCACAAGGACGGCCGCATCTTCTGCTCGAAGCTCCACGCGGAGCTCCTGGCGATCGACGGGATCTACAAGACCGCCGACGAGATGGACGCGAAGCTGCGCGGCCGGGCCATCCAGGCCTGGACCAGCGGCGACACGCTCGTCATCGCGGGACTGGGCTGATGGACGAATACCAAGGAGGCAGGGGCATGTCGCAGGTCGTCGTGGTGACATCGGGCAAGGGCGGGGTCGGCAAGACGACCTCCACGGCCGCGCTCGGGGCGGCCCTGGCGCAGGGCGGCCAGAGCGTGGTGGTGGTGGATTTCGACGTGGGGCTGCGCAACCTCGACCTCATCCTCGGGGCCGAGCGGCGGGTGGTCTACGACCTCGTCAACGTCATCCAGGGCCACGCCAACCTGAGCCAGGCGCTGATCCGCGACAAGCGGGTCGAGACGCTCTACCTCCTGCCGGCCTCGCAGACGCGCGACAAGGATGCGCTGACCGAGGAGGGCGTGTTCCGGGTCATCGAGGAGCTGCGCGGGCGCTTCGACTGGGTGATCTGCGACAGCCCGGCCGGCATCGAGCGCGGCGCCCAGCTCGCCATGCGCCACGCCGACCTCGCCATCATCGTCACGAACCCGGAAGTGTCGTCGGTGCGCGACAGCGACCGCATCATCGGCCTGCTCGACTCCAAGACGCTGAAGGCCGAACGCGGCGAGTGGATGGAGAAGCTGCTGCTCCTCACCCGCTACGACCACGCCCGCGCCCAGCGCGGCGACATGCTGAAGACCGAGGACGTGCTGGAGATCCTGTCGATCCCCCTGCTCGGCATCATCCCGGAGTCCCAGGACGTGCTGCGCGCCTCCAACGTCGGCGCCCCCGTGACGCTGAACAACCCGACGAGCGCGCCCGCCAAGGCCTATCTCGACGCCGCGCGCCGCCTGCGCGGCGAAGCCCTCGACGTGACGATCCCCCGCGACAAGAGGGGCATCATGGGCATGCTGTTCGGAAGGAAGGCCGCATGAAACTCCTGAAGTTCCTCGGCGTCCGCGATTCGGCGCCCGTCGCGCGCGAGAGGCTGCAGATCCTGCTCGCCCACGAGCGCTCCCTCGTGGGCCGCTCGGACCTCGTCGCCATCCTGCGCGAGGAGATCCTCCAGGTCATCGCCAAGCACTGCGCCATCGACCGCGACAAGGTCCGCGTGAAGATGGCCCGGGGCGACACGCTCTCGACCCTGGAGGTCGACCTGGAGATCCGGGCGCCGTCGGGCGCGGGGATCGCGCTCGCGTCCTGACGGGCGCCGGCCCCGCAACCCCCGGCCTCCCGGCGACGTTGCCCGGCGGACCGGGGTGCATCCCGCATCGCCGCGCCGCGAGGACCCGCCATGACCCCCATCGACCGGCGCATCTGGTGGGTCCTGGGCCTCATCGTGCTGGCCATCGTGCTGTGGCTGCTGCTCGACCACGTTCTGTTCCCGCCCCTGCCGGTCCCGGCCGGCGCGCCTTCCATCACCCGCTGACGGACGCGCCCGAGCCGCCGCGACCCGCGACGGCGCGCCGACGTCGGGCCACCGCCGAAACGGCGGGCGGTGCCGACGAGCTCCTGTTCAACCGAGCGACGGGGTCGCGGTCAGCGAGGCTCCTGCATCGATACCGCGGCTTGCATGAGCCGCGATCGCACGTCTCGTAGGCGAGCCAGTCCCGTCCCGGCGCGATGGCGATCTGGACCGTGTCACGGCGTCCCGTCACCCCGGCCGTAATGCCGCATGAACATGGCCACGACCTCCTCGACCCGGGTCTCGATCTCGGACAGTCCCATGGGCTGAGAATCCTGCAGGACGAGGCGGATCAGGTGGGCGTGCGACGTGATGGCGCCGAGGAAGATGGTGGCCGCGAGGGCCGGGTCCGCGCCCCTGAACTCGCCCCGCTCCCGCGCGCCCGACAGGAACTGCGTGAGCCGCACCCGGGTCCGCTCCGGCCCGATCGCGTAGAAGATGCGCCCGATCGCCGGGTCGCGCGGGGATTCCGCCACGACGATGCGCAGGAGCGAGATGACCTCCGGGCTCGTCATCGTCTCGAGCAGGGTCCGGCCGAGGTCGCGCAGCACGTCGCCGATGCCGTTCGGCCGCTCGAAACCGGCGTCGAGCCGCCCCATGAGGCAGCGGGCGCGGTTGTGGACGACCTCGGCGAACAGCCCCTCCTTGCTGCCGAAATGACGGTAGAGCGTCTCCTTCGAGGCCCCGGCCCGCGCCGCCACGGCCTGCATCGTGGTCTCGGTGAAGCCGCTCGCCAGGAACACGGCCTCGGCCACCGCCACGATCTCCTCCCGGCGCCGTGCCCCGCGGGGCACAGGACCTGGCTCATCGTGGGACAGGTCCGTGGATCCGCTTGACTTGGCCGCCATCCGCTCGCCTAAATATCCGAACCAGCCGGTTCGGTTATGCCGCATCCACCGTAGCGGCTCGGGCCGGGAGCGCATAGCCCCGCCGGCACGACGACTGAAGTCCGGATGAGATCACGATGAGCCCGAGCGACGCCGACGAGGCCCACGCGCAGGACGACGACCGCGCTCCGCCCCGGCGCCGGTCGCGGCGCGACGTGCTGGAGGTGGGCGGGAGCCGCGGCGGCGGGCGCGGCGGGCCCGACCACCCGCGCGACCTCGACGAGGAGGACGACCGCGGCGACCGCCGCGGCGAGGTCCGGGCCCGCCGCGATGACCCTGAGCGCGACGACAGCCGCGCCGAGCGCCGCGGCCCTCCCGAGCGTCGGGGGGACGTCGAGCGCCGCGGGGACCCGGAGCGCCGCGAGGGCGGCCGGGATCGGCCCGCCCGGCGGGATGCCGACGACGAGGAAGACGACGAGGGCGAGGCCGGCAAGGGCCGGAAGGGCAAGGAGGACGACGAGAAGCGTGGAGGCAAAAAGGACCAGGGCCAGAAGGAGCAGGGACGGAAGGAGCAGGGACAGAAGGACGACGCCGAGCAGGGCGACGGCGAGAAGGCCACCGGCAAGGACAGCGAGGAATCGCGAGGGCGCCGCAGGAGCCGCCGCCCGCTGGTCCTCGGCATCGCCGGACTCGTGGCGGCGGTGCTGATCGCCTACGGCGTCTACCATTACCTGTCGCACAGGGACCTGGTGAGCACCGACGACGCCTATACGGACGGCTACATCGTGGCGGTGGCGCCGCGCGTGTCGGGCCAGGTCGTGTCGCTCGACGTCGTGGACAACCAGTTCGTCCACAAGGGCGACGCGCTGATCCACATCGACCCGCGGCCCTTCATGCTCGACCGCGACGGGGCGAAGGGACGGCTGGACAGCGACAAGGCGCAGATCGCCAACCAGAAGCTCGGCGTCGAGATCTCGAAGAAGAACTTCCCCGCCGCCCTGCAGCTCGCCCAGGCGAACCTCCTGTCGGCCAAGTCCAACCTGCAGCTCCAGGACGCCAACAACAACCGGCAGAAGAACCTGCCCAGGCAGGCCACGACCCAGCAGGAGGTCGACACCACCGCGTCGAGCTACCAGCAGGCCGAGGCCCAGGTGGCACAGGCCCAGGCCCGCGTGGTACAGGCGGAGCCCGTGCAGCAGAACATCGGCCAGTCCGAGTCCCAGTTGGGCCAGCTCACCGGCGTGGCCGAGCAGGACGAGGCCCAGCTCGGCCAGGCCGAGCTCAACCTCGAATTCACCGTGGTGCGGGCGCAGCAGGACGGCTGGGTGACGCGCCGCAACGTCAACGCTGGCAACTACGTCACCTCCGGCACGCAGATCATGTCGCTCGTCACCCCCGACATCTGGGTCACGGCCAACTACAAGGAGACGGAGCTCGACGGCATGCGGCCGGGCCAGAGGGTCAGGATCAGCGTCGACGCCTACCCGGACCTCGACCTCCAGGGGCACGTCGACTCGATCCAGCGCGGTTCGGGCTCGCGCTTCTCCGCCTTCCCGGCCGAGAACGCCACCGGCAACTTCGTCAAGATCGTGCAGCGCGTGCCGGTCAAGATCGTCATCGATTCCGGGCTCAAGCCCGAGGAGCCGCTGCCGCTCGGCGCCAGCGTCGTGCCCGTCGTGACGCTGCGATGAGCGACGCGAGCGCCGGCGGCGGCTGGAAGCCCAGGTTCAACCCCTGGCTCATCGCCATCGCGGTGACGCTGGCGGCCTTCATGGAGATCCTCGACACCACCATCGTCAACGTGGCGCTGCCCTACATCGCCGGCACGCTGGCGGCGTCGAGCGACGAGGCCACCTACGCGCTGACCGCCTACCTCGTGGCCAACGGCATCGTGCTGACCATCGCGGGCTGGCTGTCCGACACGATCGGCCGCAAGCGCTATTTCCTGATCTGCCTGTTCGCCTTCACGGTCTGCTCGTTCCTGTGCGGCATCTCGCAGAGCCTCGGGCAGCTCGTCATCTTCCGGCTGTTCCAGGGCTTCTTCGGCGGCGGGCTCCAGCCCAACCAGCAGGCCATCATCCTGGACACCTTCCCGCCCGCCAAGCGCGGCGCCGCCTTCGCGGTGACGGCCATCGCCACCATCGTGGCGCCGGTGCTCGGCCCCACGCTCGGCGGCTACCTCATCGAGAGGCTCGACTGGCGCTGGATCTTCTTCGTCAACATCCCCTTCGGCATCATCGCGGTCTTCGCCAACTTCGTCCTCGTCGAGGACCCGCCCTGGGAGAAGGCCAAGCAGAAGAGGAAGACCAGGGGCATCGACTTCATCGGCCTCAGCCTCATCACCCTGGGCCTCGGCTGCATGCAGATCATGATCGACCGCGGCGAGGACGACGACTGGTTCGGCTCGCCCTTCATCGTCACCATGGCGGTGCTGGCCTTCATCGGCATCTTCGGGGCCATCTGCTGGCTGCTCACCGCCGAAAAGCCGATCATCGACCTCGACGTCTTCCGGGACCGCAACTTCGCCATGGGCTGCGTGCTGATCGCCGCCATGGGCATGATCCTCTACGCCTCGGCCGTGCTCATCCCGCAGTTCTCCCAGCAGCAGCTCGGCTACACGGCGCTGCTGTCCGGGCTGATCCTGTCGCCGGGAGGCATCGTGGTGATCGTGCTCATCCCCATCGTGGGCCAGCTCATGAAGGTGGTGGCGACCCGCTACATCGTGATGATCGGCTTCACCATCATGGGCTTCGCCCTGCTGTATTCGGCCCGGCTGGTCGCCGACATCGACTATTGGTCGCTGGTGGCGATGCGCTCGGCCCAGACGGCGGCGCTGGGCTTCCTCTTCGTGCCGATCTCCACCATCGCGTATCTGACCCTGCCCCAGGCGATGCGCAGCGACGGGGCGGCGCTGTTCTCCATGTTCCGCAACGTGGGGGGGGCGGTCGGCATCTCGCTCGCCACCGCCGCGGTGACGGAGCGCCGGCAGGCCAACCAGTCGCACCTGTCGGGCTTCATGACGCCGCTGAACCAGGGCTACAACATGCTGATCCAGCAGTCCGAGCAGTCGCTGCGGGTGCTCGGCCGCGCGGCCGGCTCGGTGCACGACGAGGCGGTGTCGCACGCCTACCAGACCTACCTGCGGCAGGCCGCCGTGCTGGCCTACAACAACGTGTTCCAATATTCGGCCGTGCTGGCCTTCCTGGTGGTCCCCCTGTGCTTCTTCATCTCCAAGAAGACCGCGGCGGGCGGCGGCGGGGGCGGTCACTGACATGACGCGCCCAGGCTCCCTCCTCCGCGGCGCGGCACCCGCCGTCCTCGCGGCGCTGCTCGCGCCGGCGGGCTGCACGGTCGGCCCCGAATACGTGTCGCCGCTGCCCCCGATCGCCGAGAGCAGGACCTTCCTCGACGACGGCGCCAAGGTGCGCGTGCCGCTGCCGATCCTCGCCCGCACCACCCCGGCGCAGCCCGAGGCCGAATGGTGGCGGGTGTTCCGCGACCCCGTGCTGACGAGGCTCGAAGCGCGCGTGGCCGAGCAGAACCTCGACGTCCAGACCGCCACGCTGCGCCTGACGGAGAGCCGCGCCCAGCTCGGCACCGCGGCGGCCGCGGCCCTGCCGAGCATCAACGGCACCAACACGCTCTATCGCCAGCAGTTCAGCCAGAACGGCCTCGTCAGCCTCGTGCCCTCGGGCGCGCTCGGCGGCGGTTCGGGGAACGGCTCGGGCGACGTCACCTCGTCCCTGGGGCGGCCCTTCGAGAACATCACGACCGGCTTCGACGCGTCCTGGGAACTCGACCTGTGGGGCCGGGTCCGGCGCGGGATCGAGTCCGCGCAGGCGCGGGTGGACTCCTCCGCCGAGCAGCGCCGCGGCACGCTGGTGTCGGTGCTGGCGGAACTCGCGCGCGACTACGTGCAGTTGCGCGGCCTTCAGGAACAGATCCGCATCGACCTCGCCAACGTGAAGGTGAACGAGCAGATCCTGAGCGTGGTGCGGTCGCGCGAGCAGGGCGGCCTCGTCACCGGCGTCGACACGGCCAGCGCGGCCCAGCAGGTGGAGGGCATCAAGGCGCAGATCCCGCAGCTCCAGCAGCAGGAGATCCAGGCCGTCAACGCCATCGGCCTGCTGCTGGCCGAGCCGCCGCTCACCCTGTCGGCCGAGCTGACGCGCGCGAAGGCGATCCCGCCCGTGCCCCCCAAGGTGCCGGTCGGCGTGCCCTCCGACCTCATCCTCCGCCGGCCCGACATCCGCCGCGCCGACGCCGACCTCCACGCCGCCGTGGCGGAGATCGGCGTCGCGGAGGCGCAGTTCTTCCCCACCGTCACCATCATGGGCGACCCGACGTTCAACGCCCTCGACCCCGGCAAGGTGTTCCGCGGCAACTCGCTGCAATACATGATGGTGGGGCCCAGCATCACCATCCCGATCTTCGACGGGGGGCGGCTGAAGTCGAACCTCGTGCTGACGCAGGCGCGCCAGCAGGAGGCCGCCATCGCCTACCAGCGGACGGTGCTCCAGGCCTGGCACGACGTGGTCAACGCGCTGGCGGCGCTGAAGGGCGACGAGGGGCGGCGGGCCTTCCTGGTCCGGCAGGTGGCGGACGCCCGCCGGGCGCTGACGCTGGCGCGCTCGCGCTATGCGCAGGGCGTCGACACCTTCACCACCGTGTTGCAGAACAGCCAGACCGTGCTCGGCGCCGAGGTGAACCTGTCGCAGGCGACCGCCGACATCTCGACCGACTTCGTGGCGCTCTACAAGGCGCTGGGCGGCGGCTGGGAGACCACCTTCCCGGACCGCCCGACCCCGCCCGTCACCCTCGCGGACGTCACCATCCCGCGCGACGACCTCGTGCCGAAGCCCTCACAGCCTTGATGCGGTCTGGGCTGCCCGGCCCGGACCGCCCTCTCGGCCGCTCGTCCCCGCGGGGGCGGGGACGAGCGGCGAGGGGAAGCGATGAGACGGAAACGTATGAAGGCTGGTGAAACCCTCAGCCGGCCATCTCGCGCACGTCGACGAAGCGGCCCGCGATGGCGGCCGCCGCCGCCATGGCGGGCGACACGAGGTGGCTGCGGCCCTTGTGGCCCTGGCGGCCCTCGAAGTTGCGGTTCGAGGTGGTGGCGCAGCGCTCGCCGGGCGACAGCTTGTCGGGGTTCATGCCGAGGCACATGGAGCAGCCCGCCTCGCGCCAGTCGAAGCCCGCCGCCTTGAAGATCCCGTCGAGCCCCTCGCGCTCGGCCTGGAGCTTCACCAGCCCCGAGCCCGGCACGATCATGGCGCTGACCGAGGCGGCCACGCGCTTGCCCTCGACGATCCTGGCCACCTCGCGCAGGTCCTCGATGCGGCCGTTGGTGCAGGAGCCGATGAAGATGCGGTCGACGTGGAGGTCGGTGATCCGCTCGCCGCCCCGGAGGCCCATGTAGGCCAGCGCGCGGCGCATGTCGGCGCGCTTGGCCTCGTCCGCCACGTCGTCGGGCCGCGGCACGGTGCCGGCCACCGACACGACGTCCTGCGGGCTCGTGCCCCAGGACACGATCGGCGGCAGGGCGGCGGCGTCGAGCCTGACGATCCTGTCGTAATGCGCGCCCTCGTCGGTCTGCAGCGTGCGCCAGTCACGCAGGGCCGCCTCCCAGGTGTCGCCCCGCGGGGCCTTCGGCCGTCCCTTCAGGTACGCGAAGGTCGTCTCGTCGGGCGCGACCAGGCCCGCGCGGGCGCCGCCCTCGATCGACATGTTGCAGATCGTCATGCGGCCTTCCATCGACAGCGCGCGGATCGCCTCGCCTGCATATTCGATGACGTGGCCGGTGCCGCCGGCCGTGCCGATCTCGCCGATGATGGCCAGGATGATGTCCTTGGCGGTGACGCCGGGCGGCAGCCGGCCGTCGACCTGCACCAGCATGTTCTTGGCCTTGGCCTGGATCAGCGTCTGGGTGGCGAGCACGTGCTCCA
>CAXTBR010000005.1:0-86853 GCA_964242785.1 uncultured Lichenihabitans sp.
GCGTCGTCGCCTGCGACATCGGCGGCGCGATCGTGCTGCGTGCCCTGCTGCTCGAAGGCGCGGCGTACGCCGACCTCACCTTGTTCGACGCCGTCACCGGCGGACAGTGGGAGCGCGGTCTGTTCGCGCTCATGCGCCGCCACCACGACGTATTCGAGCAACTGCCCGCCTACGCCCACGAGGCGCTCGTCACGGCTCACCTGCGCAATGGAACGCACCAGGGATACAGGCCCGGCGTCCTTGAGCATTATCTCGCCCCCTGGCTGGGAGCTGACGGCCAAGCCGCCTTCTATCGCCAGTACCGGCAACTCGCCGAGAGCGACACCGCCGACTACGAACACCTCCTCGGCGACATCGACATCCCACTCACCCTGCTCTGGGGCCGCCACGACGACATCCTCCCGCCGCCCTATGGGGAGTGGATCGAGCAGCGCACGTCCAATACCGGCATCACCTGGATCGACGACGCCGGACACCTCCTGCCCGAAGACGTGCCCGCCCAACTCCTGGCGGAGCTGAGCCGGACGTGATGCCTCGCCGGCTCCTCCCAGGATCGCCACAGGCATGCTGCCGCCCTCAAGGACGTTCACGGACTGGCTCAGGGAGAGCTCTGACCCGCCATTGGGCAGGCACGCCATGACCTCGTCTGAAGGTCGAACGCTGCTTCTGAGAGCCTGTTTGACTGCGCCTCGCTATATTCGTGGCGATGGTATGCTCGCAAGAGTCGATGGCCGTTGGTGATGTCGACGGCATCCTCGGCGGCGGTCGGCCCCTTCTCCAGCTTGCGGGTGAGACGCTGATAGCGCTTGGTGAGCGTGCCGAACGTCGCCTCGATGCGCCAGCGCAGCGGCTTGAAGCCTTTCGTGTCCCTGTCCCGGGCGTGACCTGGATGTCCACGTCGTGCGCCTGCGCCATCCGTGGGCCGATGGTGATCCCGTCGACCTTGACGCGCTCGATGCTCCAGCCGTCCCGAGCCGCGCGCTCCAGCACAGCCCCCACGGGCTGCGTGTCGTGCACGTTGGCCGCCGTGACGAGGGTGGCCAGCACGAAGCCGAGCGAGCAGGTGAGGACGTGGCGCTCGATGCCCTTCACTCATCTGTCGCCGTCGACGCCGCAGGGGCGCCCGCGTGGAAAAGGTGCTGCGGGACGCCCTCGCCGAGGGCCGGCTCCGACGTGGACAGGCGTCGACCCTCGGCGCTCATCCCCCCGATCAGCGGCCGTCCTGCAGCGCCTTCAGCACGCTGGCACTGGCGCGGCCGTCGGGCTTCAGGCCGACCGACTGCTGGTAGGACGCGATGGCGGCGCGGGTCTTGGTGCCCATGACGCCGTCGCGGTTGCCGATGTCGAAGCCCTTGCCGGCCAGCCGGTCCTGCAGCTCGCGCCGCTCGACGCGGGCGAGGCCGGGGTCGTCGGTGGGCCAGGGCGTGGCGAGCGGGCCGCCGCCGCGCAGCCGGTCCGACAGGTGGCCGATCGCCAGCGCGTAGGTCTCGGCCGCGTTGTAGGCGTAGATCGCCTCGAAGTTGCGCGTCACCAAAAAGGCGGGGCCCGTCCGCCCGGCCGGCAGCAGCAGCCCGGCGCTGCCGCCCTTGAGCGGCGCGCCGTCGACGCGCCTGAGCCCGCGCCCCGCCCAGAACGCCATGGGGTGGACGGTCTTGCGCCCGCTCGAGCCGCCGTAGCCCGCCGGCAGCTTCACCTCCACGCCCCAGGGCGCCCCGGCGGTCCAGCCGGACTTGCGCAGGTAGTTGGCCGTGGAGCCGAGCGCGTCCGGCACGGAATCGATGATGTCGGGGTGGCCGTCGCCCTCCATGTCGACGGCGTTGCGCTCGAAGGTCGAGGGCATGAACTGCGTGTGGCCGAAGGCGCCCGCCCAGGAGCCGACGAAGCGGTCGGGCTTCACGTCGCCGCGCTGCAGGATCGACAGGGCGGCGAAGAGCTCGCCCTCGGCATAGGCGGGCTTGCGCCCGTAGCAGCTCAGCGTGGCGAGCGACTGCACCACCGGCCGGTTGCCGAAGGTCTTGCCGTAGTCGGATTCGACGCCCCACAGGGCCACCAGTACGTAGCGGCTGACGCCGAAGCGGGCCTCGATGCGCCCCAGCGCGTCGCCGTAGCGCTCCAGCATGGCGCGGCCGTCGTCGACCCGCTCCTGATCGACGAGCCCCGCCATGTAGTCCCAGACCGGCGTGGTGAACTCAGGCTGCTCGTCCTGGAAATGCAGGACGTCGTTGGGCTGGAGGTCGGCCGTGGCGGCGTCGAAGGTGGCGGCCGCGACGCCGCGGGCGGCGGCCCGGGCCTTGAGCTGCGCCAGGCAGGAGGAGAAATCCGCCGCCGCCCCGGCCGGCGCCGCCCCCGCGATGAGCCAGGCCGCGCAGGCGGCGGCGAAGGGGGTCGACCTCATGCACGGGCTCCGGTCCCCGCGGGCGGCGGGAGGACGCGGAGGCTAGCGGATGCGGGCCGGAGTGGGAAGGCGGCCCGCCCCGCACCCGGTGGAGCTTCCTCCACCGCGAGTGGAGCAGGACGGGCGCGTCAGACCTTCTGGCCGTCCACCTCGCTTTCGGCCTCGTCGTCCTCGACCTCGTCGGCGGAATCGTCCTGGGAGAGGACCTCATCGAGCTTGTCGGCGATCACGTCGAGCTGGTCGCGGGTGGAGCTCAGCTCCAGGACGTGGCCGGCCTCATCCTCGATGTGGAGGTCGAAGCCCTCGCCGGCCTCGGACAGGGTGAATTTCGCGAGCTTCTTCGTGGCGACCATGGCGCTGTCTCTCTGCTGTGAAGGCCCGGCTCAACGCGCCGGATCCGCCCGGGTCGGCGCGACCTTTCGTCCGCCGCGGCGGCGGGCCGGCGTCACGCCCAGGGGCGCGAGCCCGCGATGGCGTCCTCGTAGCGCTCGACCTCGGCGGTCTTGGCCAGGGTGAGGCCGATGTCGTCGAGCCCTTCGAGGAGGCAGTGGCGGCGGAAGGGGTCGATCTCGAAGCGGATCGCGCCGCCGTCGGGCCCGCGGATCTCCTGGGCGTCGAGGTCGACCGAGATGCGGGCGTTGGCGCCGCGCTCGGCGTCGTCGAACAGCATGTCGAGCTGCTCGGGCGTGACGACGATCGGCAGGATGCCGTTCTTGAAGCAGTTGTTGTAGAAGATGTCGGCGAAGCTCGTCGAGATCACGCAGCGGATGCCGAAGTCGAGCAGCGCCCAGGGGGCATGCTCGCGCGACGAGCCGCAGCCGAAGTTGTCCCCCACCACCAGGATCTCGGCGCCGCGATAGGCCGGCCGGTTCAGCACGAAGTCGGGATCGTCGGAGCCGTCGTCGTTGTAGCGCATCTCGGCGAAGAGCGCGCGGCCGAGTCCGGTGCGCTTGATGGTCTTGAGGTACTGGGCCGGGATGATCTTGTCGGTGTCGATGTTGGCGGCCCTGAGGGGCGCCGCGATGCCGCTCAGGTGATCGAACTTCCGCATGGGCTCCCTCGCTGGTCTCGCGTGCCGGACCGCTGCCGCTGCACGCCGGCGAGGCGTCATGCGGGTTTCACCGGCCCCGGTCAACAGCGGGGTCTGGCCTTGGACGCGCGGAAGGGTCTGCGAGGCTTTCCGGAAGCCCGGGACGGGGATGCGACCGAGGGTTCCAGAGGGCTCGGCCTTTCGAATCCGGACGCGACGGCACTCCCTCCTGGGCCCGGCCCCGCCATGGACTTCGCCGGCCCCCTCCTCTAAGCCGGCACGATGTTCGATCGCCTCTACCGCTGGACCCTCGCGCTGTCCGAGAGCCGCCACGCCCCGCTGGCGCTCGGCGCCGTGGCCTTCGCGGAAAGCTCGTTCTTCCCCATCCCGCCGGACCTGATCCTCGTGCCGATGGCGCTGGCGAGGCCCAGGATGGCCTGGACCTACGCGACGATCTGCACGGTCGGGTCCGTGCTGGGCGGCATCCTCGGCTACGCGATCGGGGCGCTGCTCTACGACACGCTCGGCCAGTGGCTGATCTCGCTCTACCACTACGCCGACAAGATGGACGCCCTGCGGGCCGCCTACGCGCAGTGGGGCTGGCTGGTGATCCTGGTGAAGGGCCTGACGCCCATCCCCTACAAGCTCGTCACCATCATGAGCGGGCTGTTGGGCTACAATTTCGCGCTCTTCGTGCTGCTGTCGGCCGTGACCCGCGGGGCGCGGTTCTTCATCGTGGCCGGGCTGCTCAACCGCTTCGGCGACCCGATCCGCGGCGCGCTCGAACGCCATTTCGCCGCCATCCTCGTCGGCTTCCTCCTCCTGGTCGCGGCGGGCTTCTACGTCGCCACGCGCGTGATCTGACGGGAGGACCCTCATGCGCGACGCGGTCACGGCGGCCCGGCCCCTCGCCCTCGCGGCGCCGGCGGCCCTGATCGCGGCGGCATCGCTCGCCGTGCTGGCGGCGGTCTGGACGCTCCAGGCGCGCGGCTACACCCCCTGCGAGCTCTGCCTCAAGGAGCGCATCCCCTTCTACCTCGCCCTCATGCCGGCCGCGGCCCTGGCGGTGACCGGCCCGCGCCTGCCCGCCCCCCTGTCGCGCCTCGCCTTCGCGCTCCTGGCCGCGTTGTTCGCCGCCGGCACCGCCCTCGGCACCTACCACGCGGGCGTCGAGTGGCACCTGTGGGCGGGCCCGACCGGGTGCTCGGGCGCGGCCGCCGCGCCGCCGGGCGTCGACGACTTCCTGAAGCAGCTCCAGGCCGTGTCGGTGGTGCGCTGCGACGAGGCCGCGCTGCGGGTCGCCGGCCTGTCGCTCGCCGCCTGGAACGCGGTCGTGTCGGCCGGGCTCGCGGCCGTGGCAGCGCTGGGCTGGCGGCGCGCCGGGGCGCGTTGAAACGCTACTCCGTGCCGGGCACGAAGGCGTCGAAGGCGGCCCAGAACTGCTGGCGGAAGGCGTTCCGCTCCACCAGGATCTCGTGCCGGCAGCCCGGCACCGTCACGGCCCGGCTGGCGCGCAGCCGCGCCACGAGGCGTTCGGTGGCGCGGGGCTCGACGATGCGGTCCGCGCCCGGCACCACGGCCAGCACCGGGGTGCGCATCCGCTCCGGGTAGTCGTCGGCGTGCAGCCGCGCCATGGCCGTGAAGGCGGCGTGGAGCCAGCCCAGCGTGGGGGCGCCCAGCATCAGGCGCGGTTCCGCCCGCAGGTAGTCGAGCGCGACGCGGTAGCGAGCGCCGTCCGAGGTGAGGACGCTCTGTTCGAAGGCGCGGAACAGCAGCGAGCGCCCGCGCCCGCCGGGCACGAAGCTGCGGGCGAGCCCGCCGTAGCGGCACAGCCGCGCCACGGCCCGCGCCGTCTGCCGGAACGGCAGCCGCGCGATCTCCACCATCGGGGCCGACACCACCAGCCGGCGGAACAGCTCCGGATGGTCGGCCGCGGCGTTGAGCGCGATGGCGCCGCCCATGGAATGGGCGAGCCCGAACCAGGGGCGGGGGCAGAAGGGCTCCAGCACCTGGGCCGCCACGGCCAGGAGGTCTCCCTCGTAGTCGGCGAAATGGCCGACGTGGCCTTTGTGGGCGTTGCGCAGCGGCCGCTCCGACAGGCCCTGGCCGCGCCAGTCGAACACCACGACGGCGAAGCCCCGGTCCCGGAGCTCGGCCACGACGGGGAGGTACTTCTCGATGAACTCCGTGCGGCCCGTGCAGATCAGCACGGTCCCCGGGCCGTCGCCGTCGGGCGCCGCCCAGCGCGCCGCGCGGATCGCGACGCCGCCGCTCCACACCGGCGCCACGATGGCGCCGGGCGGCACGGGATGCCCGACGTCGACGAGGCCGAAGAGCCGGTCCCGCAGCGCGCCGGCCTCCCCCCGGACGGTGCGGCCCGGGGCCAGCCGGGACGGGATGGCCCGCAGCCAGGCGCCCCAGCCCCGCCCCGCCCCTCGCCCCGCCGCGGAGCCCCCGCGCGATGCCGTCGACCTCATGTCCGTGATCCACCCCCGCCCGCGATTCGACCGAGCGGCCCCCGGGGCCGCGCCGGGACCGGTGTCACCCGCCGCGAGGGGGAAATCAACGCCGATCGGGGGCCGGGGCCGATGCGCCGCGCCGCGGCGGGCCGGCCCGGATGCGCCCCGCCCCAGGTCGGCCGCATCGAGGAACATTGTCCTCGCGTCGGACGTAGGCGGTCCATGAGCCAAGCCCCCTCTCTCGACCGCGCCGTGGTCCTGATCGTCGAGGACGAGCCGCTCGTCCGCATGATGGTGATCGACCTCTTCGAGGACGAAGGCTTCGAGGTGCTGGAGGCGTCCACCGCCGATCAGGCGCTGGCGATCTTCGGCGAGCGCCGGGACGTGGCGCTGCTGTTCACCGACGTCGAGATGCCGGGCACGCTCGACGGATACGCGCTGGCGCGCTGGGTGCACCTCAACCGCCCCGCCGTTAAGACCATGATCGTGTCGGGGCGGGCGCTGCCGCGGGCCGGCGACGTCCCGGAGGGCGCCGCCTTCGTGGGCAAGCCCTACGACCACGGCGACGTGATGCGCCGCGTCCAGGCCATGATGGCGGGCTGAGAGTTTGTGAATGAATGCCCGTCTGCCCCAAGACTGGCAGAAATTCCTCAATTTTTTCAGAGGGCATTCAGTCACAAGTTCGATACATTCATAAACTCTGAGGGCACCCTGAGGTGCTGGCCTTCGTGCGGGGCGCCCGATCAGTCCGCCGTCCGCACGGCCTCGGCCATGGCCGAGGCCTGCCGCAGGGCGGCGGCGAGGCTCGCGTGATCGGCCGTGCCCGTGCCGGCGATGTCGAAGGCCGTGCCGTGGTCGACGCTGGTGCGGACGAAGGGCAGGCCCACCGTGATGTTCACGCCGTGGTCGATCCCGAGATACTTCACCGGGATCAATCCCTGGTCGTGGTACTGGGCCACCACCACGTCGAAGGCGCCGCGCCGCGCCCGCATGAACACCGTGTCGCCCGGCCAGGGGCCCGAGGCGTCGATGCCCTCGGCCCGCGCGAGCGCGACCGCGGGCGCGATGACGTCGAGGTCCTCGCGGCCGAACAGGCCGTTCTCGCCCGCGTGGGGGTTCAAGCCCGCGACCGCGACGCGGGGCGACGCGATGCCGAAGGCGCGCGTGGCCCGGTGGGCGAGCCGGATGGCGCGCAGCTCGCTCGCGGGCGTCACGGCCCGCACGGCCTCGGCGAGCGACAGGTGGATCGACACGAGCACCACCCGCAATTCGTCGTTGGCCAGCATCATGGCGAAATCCGTCGTGCCGGTGCGGTCGGCGAGGATCTCGGTGTGGCCGGGGTAGCGGATGCCGGCCGCCCGCAGGGCGTCCTTGTTGATCGGCGCCGTCACGATCGCGGCGATGCGGCCGGCCGCGGCGTCGTCGATGGCGCGCACCACGTAGGCGTAGGCCGCGGCCCCCGCGGCGGCCGACACGCGGCCCATCGGCAGGTCCTCCGGCACCGTGCCGACCTGCATCACCGGCACGGTGCCGGGCGGGGCCGCGAGGGCTTCGGCGGGTTCGGCCACGGCCCGGACCGCGAGGTCGGCGCCGACCAGCGCGGCGGCGCGCCGCAGCGCCGCGGCGTCGCCGTAGACGAGGCAGGGCCGGGGGAGGCCCGCGGCGCAGAGCCGGGCCACGATCTCGGGGCCGATCCCGGCCGGATCGCCCATGGTGATGCCGATCGGCGCTTTCATCGCGCGCTCCCCTCCTCTATGCCCCGGGCGACCCCCTCGGGCTCCGCACCCCGGCGGTGCGGCCGGCACCCTATCCCGGCGGGCGGCCTCTGCGGAGCTTTGGACGAACGACGCCATGGACCAGACCCGTTCAGCAGATCACGTCCCCGCGGCCGACCCGGCCGACGCCATCGCGCCGCGCCTGGTACGCGACGGAGACGACTTCGCCTGCTTCTCGGCCACGGCGGCGGGCGCCGCCGCCGAGCCCCCGCCGCCGCATGTCCGGACGCGCGCGGGCGATCCGCTGAACGTCGACCCGTCCCGCCCGGCCTTCCGCGACGGGCCGGTGGTGACGTTCCGGGCGGAATCATCATCCGCGGAGGGGGCGTGACATGGCGCGGCTCAGCGTCAACCTCAACAAGGTCGCGCTGCTGCGCAATTCGCGCCGCACCGGCGTGCCGGACGTGCTCCGCTTCGGCCGTCTGGCCCGCGAGGCCGGCGCCCACGGCCTCACCGTCCACCCGCGGCCCGACGAGCGCCACATCCGGCGCGGCGACGTGCCGGCCCTGGCCGCCATGATGGCGCCGTGGCGGCCGGGCTTCGAGTTCAACATCGAGGGCTACCCCGACGAGGGCTTCCTCGCCCTCGTCGAGCGCACCGGCCCCGAGCAGTGCACCCTGGTGCCGGACGCGCCCGCGGCCTTCACCTCCGAGGAGGGCTGGCGGCTCGACGGCGACCAGGGCGCGCTGGTGCGGGGCGCCCTCGCGCGGCTGAAGGCGCTCCAGTGCCGCGGCATCGTCTTCGTCGACCCCGACCCCGCGGCGGCCGAGCGCGCCGCCGCGGCCGGGGCCGACGGCATCGAGATCTACACCGGCGGCTACGGGGCGGGTTTCGCGCGGGGCGACTACGGCGCCCTCCTGGAGCGCTGCGCGGCGGCGGCGCGGCGCGCCGGGGAACTCGGGCTGATCGTCAACGCCGGCCACGACCTCAACCTCGACAACCTGCCGCCCCTGGTGGCGGCGCTGCCCAATCTGCACGAGGCGTCGATCGGCCACGAGCTCACGGCCGACGCGCTGGAGATGGGCTGGAGCGCGGCCGTCCGGGCCTACCGGGACGCGCTCGCGGCGGCGTGAGGCGGGCTGTTCCGAAGGGCCCCGTTTCAATCTGAGGCTCTTGCAAAACTCCGGTCGTATTGGAGCCACATCCCATCATTTTGCCGATCTGCTCGACATCTCTGGCTCGGTCAGGTGTTCAGCAGCGTCCTTTGGGTCGAATCGGCATCCATTCAGTCAGGAGGCCTATTCGAACGACGCGGGCGACTGCACCGACATGGCGGAGTCGTTCTTCTCCCGCCTGCGGCGCGCCGGGATGGGCATGCACCACCGCATCGCCGGTCCCTACCTCGGCGCCTCCGCCGACGAGATGGCGTGGCGCGAGGACGCCAGGCGCATCGGCAACGGGACGCAGTTCCTCATGATGGCCCTCGCGTCCCCGACCACGGGAACGTCGTCGTTCGAAGGCTACGGGCAGCGCCATCGTGGAACGATCTCGGGATCCTGATGGAAGATCGGTGCGACGGTGCTAAACCGATGTCGGCAACGGGCGAGGCGACGGTGCATCATTCCATCATCGAAAAGAAGGACGTGCTGGGCGTCGCCTGTCGGCGTCACAACGTGAAGAGGCTGGCTGTGTTCGGATCTGCCGCACGGGCCGCCGACTTCTCTCCGGATCGGAGCGACGCCGACCTGCTGGTCGACTTCGGTCCCTGGAACGGTCACGACTCGTTCCTCGACCTCAAGGAAGACGTGGAAGGCATCCTCGGTCGGTCCGTCGATCTCGTGGACCGCAAGGCTCTCGACGCGAGCCGCAACTACATCAGGAGGGCGCGTATCCTGGCGGATGCGGAGATCGTCTATGAGGAATGACGTCGGCCTCCTCCTCGACATCGTCATGGCGGCCAAGGACGCGCAAGGTTTCATCGAAGGCCTGGATTGGGAAGGGTTCAACGCAAGCCGGCTGCATCAGAACGCCGTCATACGCTCACTGGAGGTGGTGGGAGAGGCATCGGGTCAGGTGTCGAAGCACTTCAGGGACGAGCATCCCAAGGTCGCATGGAACGAGATGATCGGGATGCGCCACAGGCTGACTCACGCTTACGGTGACGTCCGCCTGGACATCGTGTGGGATGTCGCGACGAACAAGTTGCAGACCTTGGTGGAGGAACTCGAACCCCTCGTTCCTCCTCCCGGCCAGGATGGGTTGGACGCAACGGAGCCGCCATGAGTGCCGAGGCCGACCTCGGACGACCGGAAGGCCACTGATACCAGCGGTCAGATCTCTTGACCGTTGGCCAGCGCGAGTGCGCGCCGCCGCTCGTGCGGCGTACCCCGTCGTCGACGAGCCATCGTCAGCGACGGCTGGTATGAGTTTTTCACCACAGCAAGTGACCCGCCGTCTATGAAACTCACGAGCGCATAATCTAGCGACGCTCACGTTAGAGTAGGTTTTTTCTATTTAGTGCTGGGCTTTGACAGCCTTGTCCCTCTGCAACGGACGCTCATTCGCAGCACTGATCGATGTGGGTGCCATCGACGCGAGAACCGCGTTGGCCAGCTCGCGGGACGTCATGGGACCGTCGGCGTCCCGCGACCTCGCGCTTCCGGCGCGGCATCTCGGCGTCGAGGTCGCCCGTGTAGCCGAGGGCGACCGCTCCGTGAGGGCGTGATCCACGCCCCCTCAGGTCCCGAGCGTGCCCTTGGTGGACGGGATGCGGTCGCGGGTACGCTCGTCGACCGACACGGCCTGGCGCATCGCCCGCGCCACGCCCTTGAAGCAGGATTCCGCGATGTGGTGATCATTCAGGCCGTAGAGCGTCTCGACGTGCAGCGTCATGCTGGCGTGGACCGCCAGCGCGCCGAAGAACTCGCGCACGAGCTGCGTGTCGAAGGTGCCGATCTTGCCGGCGTGGAACGCGGTGCGGAACACGATGAAGGGCCGCCCCGAGAAGTCGAGGGCGACGCGGGTCAGGCACTCGTCCATGGCGAGGTGGCAGTCGGCGTAGCGGTGGATGCCGCGCTTGTCGCCGAGCGCCTCACGGATCGCCTGGCCGAGCGCGATGCCGGTGTCCTCGACGGTGTGGTGGTCGTCGATGTGCAGGTCGCCCCGGGCCTCGACCTTGAGGTCGAACAGAGCGTGGCGGGCGATCTGGTCGAGCATGTGGTCGAAGAAGCCGACGCCGGTCATGATCTCGGCCGCGCCCGTGCCGTCGAGGTCGAGGTCGACCCGGATGGCCGTCTCGTTGGTCTTGCGTTCCACCGTGGCTCGCCGCATCGCGTCCCTCCGTCCGTCCCCGCCGCGGACGGGGACAAGCGACGCCCGGGCGAAAAAAGCAAGGGTGCCCCGTCCGAGGGCGGGGCGTCGCGGGGCGGAACGGGGCCGCCGGCCTGTCCTCCGGCGCCGGCTCGAGCGCGCCCCGCTCTCAGGATGAGGGGGATGGGGTATTGTCCAGCCTCGATGAGTGCCTGTGGGGCGGAGCGCCGAAGAAGACTTCAGACATGACGCCGATCCCGACCGGGGATCGGCGTCAAGCCCCCTCGCTGTCGCGATCCGCCCTCAAGCCGTCGCCTTGGCGCGGCCGCGGCGGAGCTTCTTGGCGGGCTCGGGCTCAGCCTCCTCGGCCTGGGCGACCTCCGGCTCCGGCTGGCTCTCGGGTTCCGTCACCTCGGGTTCCGTGACCTCGGGCTCGACCGCCTCGGGTTCGGCCGCGTCGGCCTCCGTCACCTCGGCCTCGGATTCGGGCATCTCCAGGGCCGGAGTGCCGGCCTTGCGGCCGAGGCCCATGGTCTTGGCGAGGTTGGAGCGGGCGTCCGCATAGGCCGGCGCCACCATCGGGTAATCCTTGGCCAGACCCCACTTGTCGCGATAGTCCTGCGGCGACAGGCCGTGCTCCGAGTGGAGGTGGCGCTTGAGCGACTTGAAGCGCTTCCCGTCCTCGAGGCAGACGATGTATTCGTTGGTGACGGACTTCTTGATGGGCACCTTGGGCTGCGGCGGCTCCTTGACGGGCTCGGGCTTCGCGCCGTTGAGGATGTTGCCGAGCGAGTCGTGGACGGCCTGAAGCAGCATCGGCAACTCGCTCACCGGCACGGAGTTGTTCCGCACATAGGCCGACACGATCTCAGCGGCCATCTCGACGACGTTCAACTCTGTTTGTGTATCCGACATAGACTTCACTGCTCCTCGACTTTCACCGCAAGTAGAGCGCTTTGCACAGCAAGGCAAGACACGCGGCCCCCCCGATGATCGGCTTTCCAAGAAAAAACGGGTCCAAACGCCGTCCCCCCGGCCGTCATCGGAGTTCAGCCACGTCTTGTCCGAAAGAGCGTCGGCCTCGCCGACGCGGGCCGGGCGGCGGAGCGGAGAGGTCATGGGGTCGCGGGCCGCGGCCATCCCCCGCGTCGCGCCTGAGAGTTTGTGAATGAATGCCCGTCTGCCCCAAAACTGGCAGAAATTCATCAATGTTTTCAGAGGGCATTCAGTCACAAGTTCGATACATTCACAAACTCTGAGCGCGCCTGTTCCGGCGGACCATGCCCCGGCGGTCGAACGCTGCTATAGAGGTGGGAGACGAGAGGCAGGGTGGACCGGCGCTTGGGATCGATCGATGGTGCGGCGATGGCGCGGGCGGCGGCGCTGTGGTGCGCGATGGCGTCCGGCGCGGCCGCGGCCGGGCCGGTCCCCGTCATGGCCGGGATGGGCGCGGCCGACCACCACGCCGTCGTGGACGCCGACCGATACCCCTGGTCCGCCGTCGGCAAGCTGTTCAACTCCATCGGCGGCGCCTGCACGGCCGTCGCGGTCGCGCCCGACAAGGTGCTCACGGCGGCGCACTGCCTCTACGCCTTCCGCACGCATCGCTTCCTGCAGGCCGACTCCATCCACTTCCTGCTCGGCTACGCGCGGGGCGACTACCGGGTCCACGCCCGCGTCGCCTCCTACGCCGTCGGCCCCGGCTACGACCCCGCCGACGAGACCCGCACGGCCGCGGCCGACTGGGCGGTGCTCACCCTGGCCGAGCCGCTGCCCCCGGCGGTGCGCCCCCTGGCCCTCGCCGAGGCCGTGCCGGCCCCCGGCACCGGCATCGAGATCGGCGGCTTCGCCCAGGACCGCGCCTACCTGATGACGGCCGACGTCGACTGCCGGCTGCTCGGCCCCTCGGCCGGCACGCCCGTGCTCGGGCACGACTGCACCATCGCGCATGGCGACAGCGGCGCCCCGCTGCTGGTCGCGGCCCGCGACGGCAGCGTCGAGGCTTTCGCCGTCACGGTCGGGTTCTGGAGCGTCGGCGGCCGGCACGTCGCCATCGCGGCCCCCGTCACGGCCGCCATCCTGCCGACCGCCCGGGAGCAGGCCATGCAACTCCTCCCCGAGGACGCCTCACCCCGTCAGGCGCGACGGTGACGACGTGCCGCCCGAGGGCGGCTCGCCTTCGGCGTCGAAGCGGGGGCGGCGGGGTGGCATCCTTCGCGCTCGGCGAGGGATGGCCATGGGTTCGAGCGCGAGGGCGGCGGCCGTGACCGGAGCGGCCTCCACACCCGAGATCGTGGTGCGGCGCGAGGGCAACCTCGGCCACATCACCCTGAACCGTCCCGCGGCCTTCAACGCCCTCACGCTCGGCATGGTGCGGGCGATCGACGCGGCGCTCGACGCCTGGGAAGGCGATCCGCGGGTGGCGGTGCTGCTGCTCGACGGCGCCGGCGACCGCGCCTTCTGCGCGGGCGGCGACATCCGAGCCCTCTACGAGGCGGCCCTCGCGGGGCACCACGCGGTGCTGTCGGACTTCTTCCGCGCGGAATACCGGCTCGACGCCCGGCTCGCCCGCTTCCCCAAGCCGGTCGTCACCGCCATGGACGGCCTGACCATGGGGGGCGGCATCGGGCTCGGCGGCCATGCCTCGCACCGCGTCGTCACCGAGCGCTCCGTCCTGGCCATGCCGGAGGTGCGGATCGGCTTCGTGCCCGACGTCGGCGGCACCTACCTGCTCGCCCGGAGCCCCGGCGCGCTCGGCCTCCACCTCGCGCTGACGGGCGGGCGGCTCGACGCCGCCGACGCGATCCTGTGCGGCCTCGCCGACCGTCACCTGCCCACCGGGCGCCTGCACGACCTGCGGATCGCGCTCGCCGCCTGCCGCCGCGAGGGCGACGTGGCGTCCTGCCTGGAGGCCCTCGCGGCCGAGCCCCCGCCCGGCCGACTCGCCGCGGCGCGGGGCTGGATCGACCGCTGCTACGCGGCCGACACGGTCGAGGAGATCCTCGACGTGCTGGAGGGGGCGCCCGAGCCCGAGGCCCGCGCCGCGGCGGCGGAGATCGCCGGCAACGCCCCGACGGCCCTGAAGGTGACGCTGCAGGCCCTGCGCGACGCGCGCCACCTCGGCCTCGAGGACTGCCTCGACCGCGAGTTCCGCATCTCGCGCTCCGTCACCCGCCTGCCGGACTTCGTCGAGGGCGTGCGGGCCGCCGTGGTGGACAAGGACCGCGATCCGCGCTGGCATCCGGCGCGGCTGGCGGACGTGGGCCGCCGCGACGTGCTGCGGCATTTCGCGTCGATCGATGGGGACGAGTTGGGGCTGGGGGAGGGGTGAGGATGGACCGGGCCGCGCGACGGGACGTCCGCCGGAGATCCGGCCCCTCGATCCCGCCGAGCCGATGGGCCTCGTGCCGTATCGGAAGATGCTGATCCGAAGAGTCTGTTTTGCGCTGAATGTCCGCACGACGGCGGCGTCGTGTCTCATGTCACGGTTTCCAAAGGGCTCGCCCTTTGGCGGTTTTCAGGGCGGAGCCCTGAGAACAATACCCGACTCCATCGATCGAATTTTTTCAGGGCCCGCCCTGAAACCCGCAAGAGGCCGGGGGCCTTTTGAAACCGACACTATCGTGACGTCATCCCCAGAGGTCGCGCGCCGCGGCCTTGGAGGCCACGAGCTTCAGGCGCACGAGCCGCGTCACCACCGCCTCGGCGGACTTGCCCGTGGCGGCGCGGAGCTCGTCCAGGCTGCCCGCCACCGCGAAGCCGGCCTGGAGCCTGGCGTCGTCGCGCGCCGTCCACTGCGCGGCGGCGGCCTCCGGGTCCGGCGCGAAGGGCGCGACGTCGGCGGGGTCGACCGACCAGTCCCGCTTGCCCGGCTTGCCCTGCGCCTCGACCCGCGCCCGGCTCGCCGCGGGGCCGGCCGGCACCGCCGCCGCGGGCGCGGCCGGGGCCGGCCGGGGCTCCGGCTGGTAGGGCAGGCCCAGCGGCAGGAGGGCGTCGGCGTCCGGGTGGCCGGGGTCGGTGGCCGCGTGGGCGTCGCCGGCGAACTCCGCCACGAAGCGCGAGCGCTTGGACGCGCTGCCGCCGCGCTCGGCCGCGTGGGTGAGCCCCAGGATGCGCCGCGCCCGCGTCACCGCCACGTAGGCGACCCGGCGCTCCTCCTCGATCTCGGCCCCGGCCGAGGGCATCACGCCCTCCTCCAGGCCGACCACGAAGACCGCGTCCCATTCGAGGCCCTTGGCCGAGTGCACGGTCGACAGCACCACGGCGTCCTCGGATCGCGTGCGCAGCGCGCGGCTCTGCTCGGCGATGCGCTCCATCAGCGCGTCGAGCCCGTCGCATTCCGCCGCGAGCCCCGCCATGGCGTCGCACAGGTTCGCCCAGTCGCGCTGCTCGCGCTCGGCCGACCGTTTCGGCAGGGCTTCGGACACGGTGCGGCGCGCGTGGCGGCAGGCCTCGGCGAAGCCGCGCCGGCCGGAGGGCGGCACCTTGTCGAGCCGGCGCCGCAGGCTCTCGCCGCGCTTGCCCGTGCCCATCTTCTCGATGGCGCGGCGGTCGTCGTCGTCCAGCAGGTAGAACAGCGCGCCGAGGAACAGCCGCGCCGCCGGGCTCTGCCACAGGTCGCCCGCGCCGCGCACGTCGAAGGGGATGTGCAGCGCCTCCAGCGCGCCCTGGAACGCCAAGCCCGTCGAGCCCGCACGGTACAGCACGGCGATCTCGCGCGGCGGCACCCCGTCGCGGATCAGGGTCTGGATCGCCCGCGTCACCTGCCGCACCTCGGCGTCGGGCGAAGAATAGCCGCGGATCGCCACCGCTCCTGCGTTCGTCTCGCTCCCGGCCGGCGCGTAATCCTTGGCGAAGCGGTCGCGGTTGCGGGCGATGAGGCGCTTGGCGCCCGCCACGATCTCGGGCGTCGAGCGGTAGTTGCGGTCGAGCAGGTGGAGCACGGCGTCGCGGTGGCGGCGCTTGAAGTCGAGCGTGTAGCGGATGTCGGCCGCCCGGAAGGTGAACAGCGTCTGGTCGTCGTCGCCCACCGCCCAGAGGTGGACGCCGCCCGAGCGGAAATGCTCGATCAGCCGGTGCTGGCCGAGGTTGATGTCCTGGTATTCGTCGATCAGCAGGTGGTCGACGGCGCCCGCCACCGACCGGCCGTAGGCGGGGTTCTCGGCCATGGCGCGCAGCAGCAGCGGCACCATGTCGGCGAAGTCGATGGCGCCGGCCTCGCGCAGCGCCGCCTCGTAGACGGCGAAGAAGGCGGCGGCGCGCTGCCCCGCCTCGTCGTCCCGGTCGAGCGCGGCGGCGTAGCGGCGGGCGTCGAGCATCTGCTCCTTGGCGCCCGCGATGATGTCGAGGATGTCGCCCTCGTCGTTCCAGTACATGCGCCGGCTGGCGAAGACGGCGCGCTGCTGGTGGCTGCTCCACACGTCGATGCGCTCGGGCAGGCCGGCGAGGTGCGGCTTGCGCTGGAGGCAGCGCAGCGCGAGGCTGTGGAAGGTGAAGACGCGGAGGTCGCCGGGGGTGTCGAGCGCGAGGTCGCGGGCGATGCGCCCGCGCATCTCCTCCGCGGCCTTCTTGGTGAAGGTCAGCGCCATGATGCGGCGCGGGTCGGTGCCGCCCTCGGCGAGGTGGCGGAAGCGCCCCACCAGCGTCGACGTCTTGCCCGAGCCCGGGCCGGCCAGCACGAGCTGGATCGGGTGGTCGGCGGTGGCGGCGCGGCGCTGCGAGGGGTCGAGTTCGGCCATGCGCCCGTCCATGCCACAGGCGCGGCGCCCGGGGAATGCGCGGGCGCCCCATCTGCGGCGCTTCGCTGCAAGGGAGGGCGGAGCGGCGCGCTCGCGCGTTGGCGGTCGGACCACGCCGGGCCGCCATGACCACCTTCTTCACCGCCGACAGCCACCTCGCCGACCCGCACATCCTGCGCGCGCGCGCCTTCCCGTCCATCGAGACGCATGACGAGGCGCTGATCGCGCGCTGGAACGCCCGGGTCGGCGCGGAGGACGAGATCTGGCACGTCGGCGACCTGCTCGGCGGGGTGGGGCGGGAGCGCTGCGCCGCCCTCTTCGCGCGGCTGCAAGGCCGCAAGCGCCTCGTCGTCGGCAACCACGATTCCAACCGCGTGCTGGAGCTGCCCTGGGCCGCGCCGCCGGTCGACCACGCCCGCCTCGTGCTGCGGTCGGCCTCCGGCGCCGAGGTGCGGCTCTACCTGTCGCACTACCCGATGCGGTCCTGGCCGGGGCTGTGGCGCGGCACGCGCCACCTCCACGGCCACACCCATTCCATGCTGCCCGGCACGAGCCAGTCCTGCGACGTCGGCGCCGACGCCTGGGACTACGCGCCCGCCAGCCTCGACGAGGTCGTCGCCCGCCAGGACGCCACCGCGACCCTGCCGGAGGAACTCGCGGCCTGGGCGGCGCGGCGGGCCGGGGAGTAGGAGCAGCAGGGGCCGGCCGTGGGTCTCGACGCCCGCACCCTGCCGCCCTCGGTCGGTGGACATCCTCGTCCTGCACCCGCCCGGCCTCTATGATGGCACCCACATCGATCAGTGCTGCGAATGAGCGCTCGTCGCAGAGGGGCGAGGCCGACCGGGCGCAGCACTGATCGATGCGGGACCCCTGAATCGACTGCCCTCCAGATCGCCTTCGTGCTACATTGCTTCAATCAGCTCTAACTCAATATACCTCTCCGAGGGGCAGAGTTTTGACGAGGCTTCTTGATTCGGGATCGACTGTGCCATCGGCGCCGTCGCCGTGACGGACTATGCCCGGGCGCGGTTCAACCACGTCATCCTGCCCCGGTTGGACGAAGCCTATCGACTCGCTCGGTGGCTGACCGGCGATCCGACCGACGCCGAAGACGTGGTGCAGGAGGCCTGCTTGCGGGCCTTCAGCGCCATCGAGGGCTTCGAGGAGGGCAACGCCCGCGCCTGGTTCCTCACCATCGTCCGCAATACCTGCTACACTTGGCTTCGACGTCACCGGCCCCGCGCCGTCGTGTCCAGCGAGGCTCTGGACCCGGCCGAGCAGGTCCTGCTGGACACCGGCGGCGTGGGAGCGGAGACCCTGCAGACTCCTGAAACCGCCCTCATCGGCAAGCAGGACGTCGAACGTCTCGGCCGGATGATCGAAGCCTTGCCGGTGCAGCTCAAGGAGGCGCTCGTCCTGCGCGAATACCACGAACTGACATATCGGGAGATCGCCGAGATCACCTGTGTTCCGATGGGCACCGTGATGTCCCGCCTCGCGCGGGCGCGCCAGCACCTCCTGTCCCGTTTCGAAGCGAACAGCCGATGAGAGCCGACGACGAGGACCTCGTGCTCCTCGCTGCCTATTGTGACGGTGAGATGTCGCCCGGCGAAGCGCTCGCCATGGAGCGCAGGCTCTCGGCCGACCCGGACCTGCGCGCCCTGGCCGAACAGTTCGGCACCCTGTCGCGGGCCGTGAAGGCCGCGGTCGCGGCGCCTCCCGTGCCGACGACCTTGCGGGACCGCGTCCTTCGGCGGCTCGGCACGGCCGACGCCGCGCGCCGACTCCTCCGGGTCCCCCGGCAGGCGGTCGCCGCGGCGTTGCTCCTCGGGCTGGTCGGCGGGGGCGTGCTGGGGGGTGGGGCAACATACATCGGGCTCGCGTCGCGCCCCGACCCGACCCTCGACGCCGTCCTGGCGGGACATCTGCGCGGCCTCATCGCGCCGCAGCCGTTCGACATCGCGTCGTCGGACCGGCACGTGGTGAAGCCCTGGTTCAACGGCCGGACCACCATCGCGCCGGAGGCGCCCGACCTCGCCGGGAAGGGCTTTCCTCTGGCCGGCGGCCGCATCGACATCGTGGATGGCAGGCCGGTCCCGACCCTCGTGTACCGAAGCGACCAGCACGTGATCAGCGTCACGATCCTGCCTGCAACGACGAAAGCCGCGCAGCGGGAAGTCCGGCACGACGGCTCTACAATAGAGATCTGGAACGCCGGCGACCTCACCTATTGGGCAGTGTCCGATCTCAATGTCAAGGACCTGCGAAGATTCGTGGAGTTTTTTCGGGCGATGATCTCACCTTCCGCGCCATGAACCGATTTTTCGAGCAACCGAGGGAATAAAGCGGCTTCAGCCCAGGTTCTTCGTCTTGTCGTTCGGATTCATCCCATCCGCAGATTGGCAAGACATGACTCCTTTCGGTTGCGACGCCCTGGTCGTCGGCGTGATCCTCGGCGCTGCATCGATGCTCTCCGTCGGACCGAACACCTACCTCCTGGTCAGAGAAGGACTGGTCCGCGGCCGCGTCGGACTGGTCGCGACCCTGGTCTGGTCGAGCGAGTTCATCATGCTGGCGACGGCGTTCGTCCTCAGCGACGCGATCACGACGGGACTGACACCCCTCCGATCGGCCCTGACGTGGCTGGGGCTGGCCGCGGTCTCGTGGTTCGCCGTCATGTCGCTCCGGGCCGCGGGGCGGTCCGGCGGGCGCTCTCGACTCGGCGTCGAGGGTGAGACGGTCGACGCCTGCCTGCGGCGGGTCCTGATGATCGTCTGGCTCAATCCGCTGGCCTACGTCGAACTCCTCCTCATCCCGTCATCCATGTGCCAGACCTTCAAGGAGCCACACCTCCGCCTGCAGTTCATGGTCGGGATGACCGCGATGGCGGCGCTCTCCTGCTACGGCTCTGCGTTCGGTGCCGGACGGTGCGCGTCGCTGTTTCGACACCGACGCTCCCTGCAGGTCTTCGACCTGACCTCGGGACTGTTGTTGGCGTCGATCGCCGCCTTCATGGCCGCGGGGCTGGTGTCGCACACCGATTGAACCCGGACAGACGGGCGGGCCGGATCACTCGGGACGGATAGGCGCAACTGCGCCGCGGGCTCGCCCGGCGTCGGGGCCTTGAAGGCTCGGTGCCGTCTTCGCGGGCGGGGTTTGCACAACCGGCGTCATGAGCCGATCTCTCGAGCTCACCGAGGGAATAAAGCGGCTCTAACACAGGTTCTTCGTCTTGTCGTTCGGATCGAACTCCTCCGCAGATTGGCAAGACATGGCTCTTTTCGGTTGTGACGCCCTGCTCGCCGGCGTGCTTCTCGGCGCTGCATCGCTGCTCTCCGTCGGACCCACCACCGTCCTCCTGATCAGGGAGGGACTGGTTCGCGGCCGCGTCGGACTGGTCGCCACCCTGGTCTGGTCGAGCCAACTCGTCATGCTGGCGACGGCCTTGGTCCTGAGCGACGCGATCACGGCCGGACTGTCGCCCCTTCGATCGGTCCTGACGGGACTGGGGTTGGCCGCGATCTCCTGGTTCGCGTTCCAGTCCCTCCGGGCCGCATGGCGATCCGGCGGCGCACGCTCCGCGGCCGGCATCGACGGCGAGACGATCGTCGCCTGCCTGAGGCGCGTCCTGCTGATCGTCTGGTTCAATCCGCTGACCTATGTCGAGCGTCTCCTCATCCCGTCCTCCCTCTGCCAGACCTTCAGGGCGCCGCATCTCCGCCTGGAGTTCATGTTGGGCTTGATGGCGATGGCGGCGGTCTCGTCCTACGGCTACGCGTTCGGGGCCGGGCGATGCGCGGCGCTCTTCAAACATCATCGCTCTCTGCAGATCTTCGACCTGACGTCGGGAGTCTTGTTGGCCTCGATGGCGGCTTTCATCGCCGCGGGGGCGATGTCGCCGACCAACTGACGCCGGGCCTGCCGGCCCATCGCGGGCGCGAGCGGCCGGCCCTATACCGATCCGGATCCCGTCTCCGGCGTCACGCCGCGGCGCGCGCCAGCACCGCCTCGACGGCCTCGGCGATGGCCAGCACGGCCCAGTCGTCGCCGTTGCGGCCGATCAGCATCAGCCCGGTCGCGAGCCCCTCGGGGCCGCCCATCGGCACGGTGGCGGCGCAGCCGTCGACGAAGTTGACGGTCGAGGGGTTGCGCAGCATCAGCGCGTTCAGCCGGTCGAAGTCGCGCTCGACCGCCGCGATCGTCGGGGCCACGACCGGCACGGTGGGGGCCAGCAGCACGTCGAAGCCGCGCGCGATCCCGTCGAAGGCGATGCGGGCCTCGGCGCGGAGCCGCCGCGCCTCGGCCAGGGCCTCCGCCGACACCTCGGCGCCCGAGCGGATGCGGCGCAGCACCCGCGGGTCGCCGAGTGCGTCGAGACGGTCGAGGTGATGGGCGTGGATGGCGTGGGCCTCGGACGCCACGATGGCGCGGTTGACCGCGGCGGCCTGGGCGAAGCAGGGCACCGCCACGTCGCTCAGGCGGGCGCCGCCGCGCGACAGCTCCGCCAGGGCCCGGCCGTAGCCGTTGCCCACCGTCTCGTCGAGCCCGTCCGCCACCAGCGTCGACACGACGCCGACCCGCAGGCCCGCGACGCCCCGTCGCCGCGCCTCCGGCCGCGCCTCGCCCGACAGGACGGCGTGGAGGGCGGCGCAGACCGCGACCGTGGGGGCGATCGGCCCGAAGCTGTCGTAGCTGCCGCTGAGCGGGTGACCGCCGTCGAGCGGCACGCTCCCCTGGCTCGGCTTGAAGCCCGCGAGGCCGTTCAGCGCCGCCGGGATGCGGATCGAGCCGCCGGTGTCGGAGCCGAGCGCCGCGTCGCAGAGGCCCAGGCCCACCGAGACGCCGCCGCCCGAACTCGATCCCCCGGGGATCCGGGCCGGGTCGCGCACGTTGCCGGGCGTGCCGTGGTGCGGGTTGAGCCCCACGCCCGAATAGGCGAACTCGCTCATCGTGGTGCGGCCGAAGGGCACCGCGCCGGCCGCGAGGAGGCGCGCCACGGCGGGCGCGTCGGCGACGGCGGGTGGCGCGTCCCGCAGCAGGGCCGAGCCGGCCGTCGTGGCGACCCCCGCCTCGTCGAACAGGTCCTTGATCGACACCCGCAGCCCGCCGAGCGGCAGGTGCTCGCCCGCGCCGCGGCGGCGGTCGACCGCGCGGGCCACCGCGAAGGCGCGGTCGGCGTCGAAGCGGGTGAAGATCGTCGAGGCCTTCGCCAGCCCGAGCGCCATGACGCGGTCGACGCCGGCGCGGGCGGCATCCACCGCGCGGAAGCGGAAGCGCGCGGGGTCGGCCCCGAAGAAGCCGGTGACGGCGTTGGGGCCCGGGCCGATCAGGGCCGGACCCGCTTCACCGCCTCGATCGCGGCCCGGGCGTTGCGGGTGATGTCGGCCCAGCGGCCCTCGCGGATGTCGTCGGTGCGGGCGATCCAGGTGCCGCCGACGGCCGCGATCACCTCCATCTTCAGCCAGTCGCCGAGGTTGTCGACCGTGACGCCGCCCGTCGGGATGAAGCGCATCCCCAGATGCGCGAAGGGCGCCGAGATGCCCTCCAGCGCCTTGGGGCCGCCGGCCGTCCCGGCGGGGAAGAACTTGCACAGCCTGACGCCGCGCCGCATCGCGGCGCTGAGCTCGGAGGGCGTCATGATGCCGGGCGCGAAGGCCCAGCCCGACGCCAGGGCCTCGTCGACCACCGCGGGGTCGAAGCCGGGCGCCAGGCCGAATCGCGCGCCGCTCTGGCGCGCCGCGGCGAGCGAGTCGAGGTCCAGCACCGTGCCGGCGCCGACCAGGAAGTCCGGCCGCTCGGCCGTCATCCGGGCCATGACGTCGGCGGCCGCCTTCGTCCGGAACGTCACCTCGGCGACCGGCAGCCCGCCCTCGGCCAGCGCGTCCGCGAGCGGGATGGCGTGGGCCGCGTCCTCGATGGCGATCACGGGCAGGACGCCGTAGCGGCAGGCCTGGGCGAAGACGTCGTCGGTCATGGCAGCACCCCCGTGTTGACGGCGCGATTCGTAGAGGCTCGGGCCGGCGCCGACAAGCGTGGGCCCGGCGTTGCCGCTCGCGCTTGGGTTCGCCTATGATCGGCACCGCTGGAGGCGCGGGGAGGGCGCGATGGGATCCGACGGCTTCCGCGACCGCAACCACCGCTACGGCTACCTCGTGGCCCGCGAGAACGCGCGCCGCATCGCCGAGGATCCGGCCGTGCTGGAGGCGGGGCGGCGCCACCTCGACCGCTTCTCGCGGGGCGACCCCGCCCAGCGCGACGGCTACGCGCTGTGGTCGTCGCTGTTCGACGCAGGGGCCGAGGCGGTCGTGGCGCGGCTGACGGAGCGGGGCGAGCGCGGCGACTACGCGCGGGAGACGGCGCCGTCCTTCGGCGGGCTGGCGGGACCCGTCCGCGCGCGGCTGTCGCGGGGGGCGGCCGAACCGCTCGCTGCGGGCCGCAGCACTCCCGAGGCCGCATGACCGCCAAGGCCAAGTTCCTCGGGAAGGCCGCCATCGCCCATCTCCTGCGCGCTGCCGCCGGCGTGTCGGGCCGTTCGTCCTTCGTGATCATCGGCACGGGAGCCGTGATCGCCCAGTTGAAGACCGTCCCGCTCGACCTCATGCAGACGCGGGAGATCGACCTCTATGTGCGCGACGCGCCGGATGCGGACGACGTCTCGACGCTGATCGATGGCACGATCGGCGAGGGGTCACCCTTCGATGAAACCTTCGGGTATTACGCACACGGGGTGGGGGAACGCACGGCCTGCCTCCCGGACGACTGGGAGGCGCGGGCGATCCGCTATGAGATTCCGGATCTGCCCGATGTCCTCTGTCTCTGCCCCGATGTGAACGACATCGCGCTGTCGAAGCTTTGCGCCTGGCGCGAGAAGGACAGGGCATGGCTCCGCTCCGGCATCGCCGGGGGTGTGCTCAACCTCGATGCGATGGCGGTGCGGGGACCTTCCATCTCCAACCCGAACGCGCCCGCAGCGGTTGAAATCGCGAGGCGGATCGCGACGTTGCGCTCCTACCCCGCTGCCTTCTCCCCACCCATCCCGTAGCTCAGCCACAGCGCCTTCGGCCCCAGCGTCTCGACGAAACCCGCGTGGGCCTCCGCCTCGGCGGGCGTGAGGGCGGAGGGCAGGGGGGACGGGCGCCGCAGCGGGGCCGTCCCGATGGGGCCGCCCCGGGGATTCGCGGCGCGGGCGCCGAGCCCGAGGCTCGTCTGCCGGCCGCCGAGCAGCTCGGCGTAGACCTCCGCCAGCAGCTCCACGTCGATCATGGCGCCGTGCTTCACGCGCTTCGACGTGTCGATCCTGTAGCGGGAGCAGAGCGCGTCGAGCGAGTTCGGCGCGCCGGGGTGGCGGCGCCGCGCCATGGCGAGCGTGTCGATCACGTCCTCCATGGGGAAGGGCGGCCTCTTCAGGAGCCCGAGCTCGTGGTTGATGAAGCGCATGTCGAATTCGGCGTTGTGGATCACGAGCTTGGCGCCGCGCACGAAATCCAGGAAGCCGTCGACCTGGAGCGCGAAGACCGGGTGGCCGGCCAGGAACTCGGCCGTGAGGCCGTGCACCTTGAAGGCCCCCTCGGGCATGTCGCGCTGGGGGTCGATGAAGACGTGGTAGGTCCGGCCCGTCGGGATGTAGTTGAAGAGCTCCAGCCCGGCGATCTCGCACAGGCGGTCGCCCGCCTTGGGGTCGAGGCCCGTGGTCTCCGTGTCGAGCACGATCTCGCGCATCAGCCCTCTCCCTCGCCTCTCGTCAGGGCCGAGATCACGGCGCGGACCTGGGCCCGCGCGGGCTCCGGCCCCTCGCCGGTGTCGATCACGAAGCGCGCGCGGCGGCGCTTCTCGGCATCCGGCACCTGCTGGGCCAGGATAGCGGAGAAGCGCGCCTCCGTCATGCCGGGCCGGGCCAGCACGCGGGCCTTCTGCACGGCTTCGGGCGCCGAGACGACCGCCACGGCGTCGACCTGCGCGTCCGCTCCGGTCTCGAACAGCAGGGGGATGTCGAGCACGGCGAGCGGCGCCCGCGCGGCCTCGGCCTCGGCGATGAAGGCGGCGCGCGCCCGCTGCACCAGCGGGTGCACGATGCCCTCCAGCCGCCGCAGCACGGCCGCGTCGTCGAGCACGCGCTGGCGCAGCAGCTCGCGGTCGACGGCGCCGTCACGGGTGACGCCGGGGAAGGCGTCCTCGACGGGCGCGACCGCGGCGCCGCGGTAGAGCGCGTGCACGCAGGCGTCGGCGTCGAACACCGGCACGCCGGCGTCGCGGAACATCGCCGCCGTGGTCGACTTGCCCATGCCGATCGAACCCGTGAGGCCGAGGATCACCACAGCGCCGCTCCCGCTTCATCGCGCGGGGAGGATCCGCGCGAAAAGGCGCGAAGGCAATGAGCCATCCCGCGCCGCGGGCGTTGACGACGGCTGGGTCGTGGGGTGCGGCCCCGGAGGATCGGACCATGAACGGAGCGGACCGGCTGTGCGACGCGCTGCTCGGCAACGGCGTCGACCTGTGCTTCGCCAACCCGGGCACGTCGGAGATGCATTTCGTGGCGGCGCTCGACCGCCGGCCGCGGATGCGCTGCGTGCTCGGGCTGTTCGAGGGCGTGGTGACGGCCGCGGCCGACGGCTACGGCCGCATGGCGGACCGGCCCGCCGCGACCCTGCTGCACACGGGGCCGGGCCTCGCCAACGGCCTCGCCAACCTCCACAACGCCCGGCGCGCCCGCACCCCGATCGTCAATGTCGTGGGCGACCACGCCGCCTATCACCTGCCCTATGACGCGCCGCTGACGACCGACATCGACGCCTTCGCCCGGCCCGTGTCGCATTGGCTGCGCCGCGCGGCCGGCCCCGACGACGTCGGCCCGGCGGCCGAGGCCGCGATCCTCGCGGCCCGCGCGGCGCCCGGCGTCGCCACGCTGATCCTGCCGGCCGACAGCGCCTGGGGGGAGGCCGGCGACGCCGCCCCCGTCCGGCCCGCCGTCGTGCCGCCGCCCCGCGCCGTGCCGGAGGCGCGGATCGCCGAGGCCGCCGCGGCGATCCGCCGGGCCGGGCCCCGCGCCGGGCTGCTGCTCGGGGACGCGGCCTGCCGCTCGGGCGCGCTCGCGGCCGCGGGGCGCATCGCCGCCACGACGGGGGCCCGGCTCTTCGGCCCCGTGTCGATCGCCCGCATCGAGGCCGGGCGCGGCCGGGTGCCGGTCACCCGCATCCCCTACGCCATCGACGCCGCCCTGGCGGCGCTGGGCGAGGTCGACGTGCTGGTGCTGGTGGGGGCGCCCGAGCCCGTGGCCTTCTTCGCCTATCCTGGCAAGCCGAGCCGCCTCCTCCCCGCCGGCTCCCGCGCCCTGCCGCTGGCCGAGCCCGGCGACGCGATGGGGGACGCGCTCCTCGCCCTGGCGGACCGGCTCGGCGCGGCGGCGTCGGCCCCGGCGAGGGCCTCGGCCCCGATGCCCGACGGCGCGCCCGACGGCGACCTGACCGACGCTGCCATCTCGCGATCGGTGGCGAGCCTGCTGCCCGAGGGGGCGATCGTGGTGGACGAGGGGCTGACCTCCGGGCGCGACCTGTTCGACCTGCTCAAGGGCGCGCCGCCGCACGACTACCTGATGCTGACCGGCGGGGCGATCGGCTTCGGCCCGGGCGCCGCCGCCGGGGCCGCCGTGGCCTGCCCCGGCCGCAAGGTCGTGGCGCTCCAGGCCGACGGCTCGGGCATGTACACCGTGCAGGCCCTCTGGACCCAGGCGCGCGAGCGGCTCGACGTGGTGACGATCGTCTATTCCAACCGCGCCTACGCCATCCTGCAGCGCGAGATGCGCAACGTCGGCGTGAACCACTACGAGGAGAACGCCCGCCGCATGATGCAGCTCGACGATCCCGCGCTCGATTGGGTGTCGCTCGCCAACGGCATGGGCGTCGAGGGCGCCGCCGTGGAGAGCGCCGAAGGCTTCCACGCCGTGCTCGACTACGCGCTCGGCCGGCCCGGTCCGTTCCTGATCGAGGCCGTGATGGCGTGAAGCGCCTTTGCGGGGAGATGACGCCGCGCTATCCCGGTCGTCGACAGTCGAGCGGCCTTCTACGGCGGCGAATGAACAGACCGGAACCCGAAGCCACACCATGGTCGGAAAAGTGGAAGCCTACGCGGCCCTCGGGGCCGTGCTGAAGAACGAGCGCTGGGCCTGGTCGGGCCACAGCGAGGACGAGCGCACCGTCGTGGTGACGCTGTGGGACGACAAGCTGCGCGAGGTGCCGGGCGGGGTCCGCTACGACATCTTCGAGGCGCCCGACCGCGACGCCTGGCGCGGCAAGCGCGGCAACCGCGAGCGCATCCGCGACCTCGTCCTGGCGCGCGACCGCTGCGACGGGCTGTTCCGGGTGGTGATCGGCCGCGCCAACGCGACGGGCGACGCCATGGCGGAGGGCTCCCTCTACGAGGCCGCGCCCGACCTCACCATGCGCCTCATCGACCTCGACGAGCGCACCGGCGAGTTCAGCGCCGAGAGCGCGTGACGCGTCACGCCCGCCCCGGCAGCCCCGTGGCCAGCACCGCCCCGCCGATGATGAGCGCGGCGGCGGCGATCAGCGGAGCGCCCGCCTCCGCCTGCCCGGTGAGGATCAGCAGCAGCGTCGAGGCCAGCGGCGCGAGGTAGGACAGGGCGCCGAGCACCGGCAGGCGGCCGTGCTTGGTGGCGTGGTCCCAGGCCAGGAAGGCGAGGCCCGTCGGCCCGACGCCGAGCAGCGCCACGGCGAGCCACTGGCCGGGGCTCGGCGCGACCGTGGCCTCGACGGCGAGGTGGCACAGGCCGCCCGCCAGCGCCACGGCGCCGCAGACCCCGACCAGCATGGCGCTCGGCACGCGAGCGAAGCGGCGGTTCAGCACCGAATAGCCCGACCACACGACGGCGCAGCCCAGCGCCGCCCCGAAGCCCAGGGCGGCGGAGCTCCCCGCCGCCGTCCCCGTCCCCCGCCCGAGCACGATCAGGGCCGTGCCGCCGAGGCCCAGCGCCGCGCCCGCGACGTGCCGTCCCCGCAGCCGCTCGCCCGGCAGGCTCGCCGACAGCAGCACGATCAGCAGCGGCCACAGGTAGGCCACGAGGCTCGCCTGCGCGGGCGGGGCGGCCGACAGGGCGTAGAAGTAGAGCGCGTGGTAGAGGAACAGCCCGCCGAAGGCGAGGAGCCAGGGGGCCGCCGGCTGCCGCAGCTCGCGGAGCGCCGCCCGGCCCCGCGCCGCCAGCGCCGCGAGGCCCGACAGGAAGGCGGCCCCGAAGCTCAGGGCCAGGAGCTCGAAGGAGGGCAGCCCGCGCGCCGCCACCGTGAACAGCGCCAGGGCGGCCCAGAGGAGGATCGCCCCGACGCCCACCAGCGTCGCCCGCGCGGTGCCGCGCGCCGGCGCACTCGCTTCGCCCGACCCCATCGTCCCCGCCCCGCTGTCGGCCCTGTTCACGGCCGAGCGCATAGCATGCCGACGGCCGCCTCGCCCGTGCGGCCTCAGACGGCGATGTTCAGAACGTCGGCGGGGTGTTGACCCAGAAGATGCTGGCTGGCTCGTCGCCGGCGTTGCGGTAGGCGTGGGGCAGGTTCGAGGCGAAGACGAAGGAATCGCCGCGGTTCAGGTGGAAGGGGCGGCCGTCGAGCATCAGCTCGACCTGCCCGCGCAGGACGTAGCCCACCTCCTCGCCGGCGTGCTGGATCGGCCCGGCGCTCTCGCCGCCGACCTCGATGTGGTGGATGTTGCACTGGAGCAGGTGGCCGGCCGCGTAGGGGATGACGCGCTCCAGGCTGATGCCTTCCCCGCGGCGCAGCGGGTCGAGCGCGATGATGGGCCGCTCGCCGTCCCGGAACACGATGCCGTCCTCGCCGTGCGTCTCCTCGAACATCCAGCCGATGTTGATGTCGAGCGCCCCGACGAGGCGGTGGAGCGTGGGCAGCGACGGCGAGATCTTGCCGTTCTCGATCTTGCTCAGCAGGCTCTCGGAGCAGCGGGCCGCCTCCGCCAGCCCCTTCAGCGTCATGCCGCGCATCTGCCGCGCGAGCCGCAGGCGGACGCTCACGCCCGATAGGCCGGGGGCGTCGTCGGTGTCGGTGGCTTTGATGATCGGCTCCAGGCGCGACGGCCGGCCCAGCGAGCCGTCCCGGCTCAATCTAGCCCGCTTCGCCCCGGCCACAAGGCGCCGCGACGCCGCCCGTCACCCGCCCACCACGGCCTCGGCCTCGATCTCGACGAGGTAGTCGCCGACGAGCCGCCCGGCCTCGATCAGCGTGTTGGCGGGGCGGGTCTCGCCGAAGGCGCGGCCGTGGGCGCGCGACACGGGCTCCCACTGGTCGGCGTCGCGGAGGTAGACGCGCGTCCTCACGACGTCCGCCATCGTGCCGCCCAGGGCCGCGAGGCTGGCCGCGACCTTGTCGAGGATGTAGGTCGCCTGCCCGGCGGGGTCGCCGGGGCACACGACCGCGCCGGCGCCGTGGGTCGCGGTGGTGCCGCTGACGAGGATGCGGTCCCCCACCCGGACGGCGCGGGAATAGCCCGCGATGGGCTCCCACACGCTGCCCGAATCGACCCGAAGCCGCCCCGGGCGGCCCGGCACGGGCTCGGCGTGGTAGTAGGTCGGCACGGCCGCGAGGTGGTGGCTGAGGTCGCCCGAGGCGGTGAGGAAGGGCGGGCGGCGATATTCGTCGCCGCAGTCGCCCGGCGGGGGCCGGGTCGCGGCCAGCGCCGCGTCGAGCGTGGCGCGGTCGGCCGCGTCGAGCGCGAAGCCGAAGCAGCGCAGGTTGTCGGCCCGGTGCTCGCGCTCGCCGAGCCGCGCGCCCACGATCACGGCCGCGACGGCCGGGTGGTCGAGCACCCAGCGGGTCGCCACGTTGGCGATCGACACGCCGTGCCGCCCGGCGACGCGCCCCGCCGCCTCCAGCACGCCCTGGAACACCGCCCAGCCGCCGATGGCGTCGACGAAGCGGCGGTACTTGCTCTTGCTCCAGTCCCGGATGGCGTCCGGCGCGGGCTCCGGCACGCCGCGCCACCGCTCGCTCAGCAGCCCGCCCGCGAGCGTGCCGTAGGCCAGGAGCTTCACGCCGCGCTCCAGGCACAGCGCGCTCATGCGGCCCGCCGCGCGCCGGTCGAGCAGCGAGAACGACACCTGGTTGGTCAGCACCGGCAGGCCGTGGGCCGTCAGGAGGTTCAGGTGGTCGGTGTCGAAGTTGGTGGTGCCGACGTGGCCGACGAGCCCCTCGCGCCGCAGCGCGTCGAGCTCGCGCGCGGCGTCGAGGTAGGCGAGGTGCTCGAAGGTCCACCAGTGGAACTGCATCAGGTCGACGCGCGCGACCCCGAGCCTGTCCCGCGCCCTCGCGACGCCGGCGCGCACGGCCTCGGCCGTCATGGGGCCGGGCGCGGGGCACCATTTGGTGAAGCAGCGGGGCCGCGCCGCATCGCCCGCGCCGTGGCGCGCGAGCAGCCGCCCGGCGATCAGCTCGGCGCTGCCGTAATGGTCCGCCATGTCGAACGTGTCGAAGCCCGCGGCGGCATATTCGGCGAGGCTGTCGGCGGCGCGGTCGGGGTCGAGCGGGGCGCCGCCGCGCTCCTGGTCGGCCACCTGCCACAGGCCGGTGACGATGCGGCTGATCGTGAGGTCGGGCGCGAGCGCGACCCGCGGCGGCACTTGTGTCATCGTGTTTCCGTCTGAACGCTTCCCTTCACCGCTCGTCCCCGCGCAGGCGGGGACCCAGCGCCAGGAGGCGGCCGAAGGCCGACACTCTCGATCTCGCTCCACGCAGAGCGCGGTTGCAGGAGGAGGACCGGCCTTCGGCCGGAACATTTCGCGCTGGATCTCCGCCTGCGCGGGGACGAGCGGTGGAGAGGCGATCCGAGCTGATCGGCGGGAACCGCGTCACGGGGCGCCGAGCTGGCCCTTGAGGGCGTTCACGGCCTCGGTGCTCATCTCGCCCGTGGTCACGACCTTGCCGTCCGCGATCTTCCACAGGCGGAACGGCCCGGTGATGTCGCCGTACCGGTCGAAGCTCACGGGGCCGATCACGCCCTCGTAGCGGATCGGCTGGCCGGCCTTGATGAGGCCGAGCGCGCGGGCGAACTCGGCCTGGCCGGCGCCGACCGGGGTGCCCTTCGGGTCCGTGACCTTGCGGATCGCGTCGCGGATCGCCAGCGGCGCCTCGGACTCCGCCGCCGCCACCGCGAGCCCGACGATGGCGCCCGCGTCGTAGGAGCGGTCGGCCGCGGGGTTGGCCGGGTCGAGGCCCGAGAACGCCCTGTAGTTGTCGTTGAAATAGGCCGTCGAGGCGGTCGGGCTGGTGCCCGAGGACGTGCCGTAGGCCTCAGTGAGATATTGCGCGCCGACGCTGGCGATGAAGTCCGAGCTGTTCATGCCGTCGTTCAGCAGGAACTTCTGCGGCCCGCCGCCGGCGATCCAGGCGCGGGCGATGGTGGCGCCGTCGACCGGGGTGGCGATGAGGTAGAGGGCGTCGGGCTCGCCCGCCATGGCGGCCGTAGCCTCGGCATCGTAGCTCGCCTGCTTCTCGTTGTAGGGCGTCGTGGTGGCGATCCTGCCGCCGAGCGCCCTGTAGGCCGCCGTGAACTCCTTGGCGAGGTTGACGCCGAAGTCGTTGTTGACGTGGACGATGCTCAAGGTCTTGAAGCCCCGGTCGATGGCGTAGCGGGCCGCCGCGACCCCCTGGAGCGCGTCCGACGTGATGGTGCGGAAGAAGATCCCGCCCGCCTTGTCCTGCCGGCCGAGCTCCGTCAGCGTCGGCGAGGAGGAGGCCGGCGACACCTGCACGACCTTGGCGGGCGCCGTCACGGCCGTGAGGATCGGGATCGTCACGGACGAGATGATGCCGCCGATGATCACCGGCACATGGCTCACCTGCACGAGCTGCCGGGCGGCGTCGACCGCCAGCGTCCCGGTCGAGTGCGAGTCGCGCGTCTCGGGCACGAGCCGGCAGCCCCGCGGGCCGCCCGCGGCGTTGAGGTCGCGGAACGCCATCTCGACCGACTTCGCGCCGGCCTGCCCGTATTCGCCGGCCGGCCCGGTGAGCTCCATGACGACGCCGATCGGCACCGTGCAGTCGGCCGCGCGGGCCGGGCCGGCCAGGGCGAGGGCCGCGAGGGCGGCGCCGGTGAGGAGCTTGTGCATGCGATCGGTCCTCAATGTGGCGTGGCGTTGAGATCGTACTTCATGATGGCGCCGTGCCGGCCGGTGCGGTCGCGCTCCAGCGCGTAGGGGTCGCCCAGCGGGCCGCGGCGCCGCGCCAGCACGGCCCCGATCTCGGCGCGGTCGGCCTCCGACAGGTGGATGTCGCAGATCCGCGCGTTGGCGGCGGCGTGCGCGGCATCCCGCCCCCCGACGATCACGCCCGCGACCTGCGGCCGGTCGAGGACGCAACGGCTCGCCACCGTGGCGATGTCGGTGCCGTGCCGGTCCGCGACGGCCCGGCAGGCGCGCAGCAGGGACTGGAACAGGTCCCAGCCGCCGAAGTCGTCGATGATGAGCTTGTATTTCGTCAGCGAGCGGTTCTCGAGCGCGCCGCGCGGCTCCGGGCGGCCGAGCCAACGCTCGCCGAGGAAGCCGCCCGCCACCGTGCCGTAGCACAGCAGCACGGTGCCGCTCTCGGCGCACACCTTCGCGAGCCCGTTCTCGGGCCGGGCGTCGAGCAGCGAATATTGCGTCTGCATCGACAGGAGCGGCATGCCGGCGTCGAGGATCGCGCTCGTGTGGGCCGCGTCGAAGTTGGTGCCGCCCAGCGCCCGGACCTTGCCGGCGCGGCGGATCTCGTCGAGCCACACCATCGTCTCGACCGCGCCCGGCACCCCATAGTCCCACCAGTGGAACTGCACGAGGTCGAGCCGCTCCACCCGCAGGCGCCTGAGCGACTCGTCGACGATGCCCTCGACGTAGGGCTTCGACACGGTGGCGAGGCGGTCGAGGTCGGGCACGAGCTTGGTGTGGACCCGGAGGGCCTCGGCGGCGGCGCGGCCGCGGCGCTCGACGAGCCGGTCGCGGAAGGCGCCGATCAGCGCCTCGACGCCGGTGTAGATGTCGGCGCAATCGAAGGTGGTCAGCCCCGCGTCGAAGGCCGCCTCCAGGGCGTCGAGGGCCGCCTCGCGCTCCACGGGGCCGTGGCCGCCGGCGAGCTGCCAGTTGCCGCGGATCACCCGCGACAGGCGATGGCCCGGCCGCGGCTCCGCGTAGTCCATCACGGCCCGTCCTCGGGGCGGGCGGGGCGCGGCACGGCCGTGGTGGCGGCGTGGCTGAAGCGCCGGAGGCCGAGCCGGCTGATCCTGAGCCGAGTGCCGCAGTTCGGGTCCGGGCAGGCGACCTCGGCGTCGCTCGTCATCCAGTCGTTGCGGTGGCTCGGCCGCTGCTTCGCGGCCAGCAGCGGCAGCACGGCGCCGAGCGAGTAGATCGACAGGCCCTGGCCGGGCGGCAGGTGGAGCATCTCGCCCCGCAGCTCGAAATGGTCGCCGGGCCGGGCGCCGCAGAACACCGGGGCGCCCTCGGGCACGACCACCTCGACCCGGAGGTCGTAGAGAGCGAAGCCGTCGTCGTCGTCCGCCGCCACGGGGTCCTTGCCTCTCGGTGAGGATCGCATAAGGTCCCGCCCCGCAGCAAAGGTCAAGGCATGCCGGTCCCGCCCGCGTCGGCCCCCCTCCCATCCCCGACCGACGCCGGTCCCCTCCTGGCCGTGCGGGACGTGGTGAAGCGCTTCGGCGGGGTCGCGGCGGTCGACGGCCTGTCGTTCGACCTCGCGGCCGGCGAGATCCTGGGGCTCATCGGGCCGAACGGCGCCGGCAAGACCACGATGTTCGACTGCCTCGCGGGCCGCCTCGCCCCCACCTCGGGCACGATCGCGCTCGCGGGCCGGCCGATCGGGGCGCTGCCGGCCCACCGGCGCGCGGCGCTCGGCCTCGGCCGCACCTTCCAGATCCCGCGCCCCTTCCCGACCCTCACCGTGCTGGACAACGCCATGCTGGGGGCCAGGGAACAGGCGGGCGAGTCCATCTGGCCCAACTGGCTCGCGCCGGGCCGCGTGGCCCGCCAGGAGCGCGAGATCCGCGCGCGGGCCCTGGCGGTGCTCGACTTCGTGACCCTGGCCCGCCTCGCGGACGAGCCGGCGCGGGTGCTGTCCGGCGGGCAGCGCAAGCTCCTCGAACTCGCCCGCGTCCTCATGGGCGAGCCGAAGCTCATGCTGCTCGACGAGCCCGCGGCCGGCGTCGCGCCCGCGCTGCTCGACCTCATCATCGACCGGATCGCCGCCGTGCGGGCGCGGGGCGTCGCGGTGCTGCTGATCGAGCACAACATGGACATGGTGGCGCGGCTCTGCTCCCGCGTCGTGGTCATGGCGGCGGGCCGCCGCCTCGCCGAGGGCGCGCCTGTCGACGTGCTGCGCGACCCGCAGGTGCGCGAGGCCTACCTCGGCCGCGCCGCCGCATGACGGGCGCCGGGGGGCCGATCCTCGCGGCCGAGTCGGTCGTGGCGGGCTACGAGCCCGGCCTGCCGATCGTCGACCGCGCGTCGCTCGCCGTGGCGCCGGGCGAGATCCTGGCCGTGCTGGGGCCGAACGGGGCCGGCAAGAGCACCTTCATCAAGGCGGTGGCGGGCCTCGTGCCGGTGTCGGCCGGCGCCGTGCGGCTCGGCGGGCGCGACATCACGGCCCTGCCGGCGCATCTCCGCCTCGCCGCGGGCCTCGCCTTCGTGCCGCAGACCGAGAACGTCTTCACCACCCTGACGGTGGCGGACAACCTCCGCCTCGCGGGCGACCGCCTGCCCGACCGCCGCGCCGCCGCGCGGGCCATCGCGGCCCAGTACGACGCCTTCCCCGACCTCGCCCGCGCGCGCCGCCTCGCGGCCGGGCGCCTGTCCGGCGGCCAGCGGCAGATGCTGGCGGTGGCCCGCGCGCTGGTCGTCTCGCCCCGCGTCCTGCTGCTCGACGAGCCCTCGGCCGGCCTGTCGCCGAAGCTCGTCGAGGAGGTCTTCGCTCGCCTCGCGGGCCTGCGCGCCCGGGGCTTCGCCATCGTGCTGGTGGAGCAGAACGTCGGCGCGGCGCTGGCCATCGCGGACCGCGCCCTCGTGCTGGTCGAGGGGCGCAACCGCCACGAGGGCGCGGCCGCCGCACTCGCGGCCGACCCCGCCGTGGCCGACCTCTACCTCGGCTCGGCCCGCCGCGTCGCCGGGCCGGCCGCGTGAGCCCGCAGTTTCTCGTCGACGGCCTCGTGGCCGGCTGCGTGATCGGGCTCGGCGCCGTCGGCGTGACGCTGACCTACTCGATCCTCAACTTCGCCAATTTCGCCCACGGCGAGTTCATCTCCTGGGGCGCCTACCTGGCCTTCGCGCTGAACGGCGCCCTGGGGCTCCTCGTCGGGGGGGCGCCGGCCCCGCTCGGCCCCTTCTCCTTCACGGTGCCGCTGCTCGCGGCGGGGCTCGCGGCCGCCGCGCTGACGGGCGGGCTGGCGCTGCTCCTCGACCGGGTGCTGTTCAGCCGTCTGCGCCGGACGGGGGAGGGGATCGTGGCCATCATGGCGAGCTTCGGCGCCTCGCTGGCGCTGCGCAGCCTCCTCGAAGCCCTGTTCACGTCGAGCCCCGCCTATTTCACCCGCGCCCTGCAGATCGCCAAGCCCCTCGCGCCGGGGATCAGGGCCACGCCGAACCAGCTCGCCACCGTGGCGCTGACGGCCGTGCTGGTCGCGGCCGTCCACCTCCTCGCCACGCGGACGCCGCTCGGCCGCGCCATGCGAGCCGTGAGCGAGAACCCGAGCCTCGCGCGGGTCAACGGCGTCGACGTCGCGGCCGTGATCCGCGCCGCCTGGCTGATCGGCGGGGCGCTCGCGGCCGTGTCGGGGCTCGTGGTCGGGCTGCTCGTGCAGATCCGCCCCGGCATGGGCTTCGACCTGCTGCTGCCGCTCTTCGCGGCCGCCATCCTGGGCGGCATCGGCTCGATCCCGGGCGCCGTGCTGGGCGGCCTCGTCGTGGGCCTGTCGGAGGCCGGGGCCGTGGCGCTGGTGGGCGCGCAGTGGCGGGGCGCCGTGGCCTTCGTGATCCTGATCGCGGTGCTGCTGGTGCGGCCGAACGGGCTCTTCGGTCAGCCGCGCTGATGGCGGACCTCGTCGGCTACGCGGCCCTGTTCGGCACCACCGCCCTCACCTACGCGCTGCTGTGCCTCGGGCTGAACCTGCAATGGGGGCAGGCGGGGCTGTTCAACGTCGGCGTGGCGGGCTTCGCGGCCATCGGCGCCTATGCGTCGGCGATCCTGACGACCCCGCCGGGCGGCCATCTCGGCGGCTACGGCCTGCCCATCGCGGCGGGCTGGCTCGGCGCCATGCTGGCGGCGGCCGCGGCCTCCGCGGCCGTGGGGGCGCTGACGCTGCGGCTCCGCGCCGACTACCTCGCCATCACGACCTTCGGGATCGCGGTCGCCGTGCAGCTCTTCTGCCTCAACGCCCAGTCCGTCACGGGTGGCCCCTTCGGCATCGGCTTCGTGCCGCGGCCCTTCGCGGCCCTGGCCGAGCGGCCGCTCGCCTACGGCCTCGCCAACCTCGCCCTGACGGGGGCGGTCGTGGCGGCGGTCTTCGCGGCGCTGCGGCGCCTGCACCGCAGCCCCTGGGGGCGCGTGCTGCGCGCCCTGCGCGACGACGAGGCCGCCGCGGGGGCGCTCGGCAAGGACGTGCGCAGCTTCCGCCTGCAGGCCTTCGCGCTCGGCGGCGCCGTGATGGGGCTCGGCGGCGCCCTCCAGGCCCACGCGAGCGGCTTCGTGTCCCCCGACGACTTCCTCCCGGCCCTGACGTTCCAGGTCTGGACCATGCTGATCCTCGGCGGCGCCGGCAGCGAGGCCGGCGCGGTGGTGGGCGCGGTCGCGATCTGGGCGCTGTGGAGCGGCTCGGGCGCCCTCGTCACGGCGCTGCTGCCGCCCGAGCATCAGGCGCGGGCCGCGGCCCTCCAGCTCGTCGGCATCGGCACCGTGCTGGCCGCGGCCCTGGTGCTGCGGCCGCGCGGGCTGGTCGACGGCGGCGCGGGGCGGCGCTGAGGGAGACCGGAAAGCCCGATGGCACGTCCCTTGCTGATTTTCGGGCAGGGCGGCGGGGGTCGCTGCGGCGCCCGGCGGCGGCCCCATTGCCTCCTTTGACCCCAGCATCGGGCCCGATCCGCACGAATGACGAGCAGTTCCTTTCCCGCGGTGGTGAAGACGGTCTGCCCCTACTGCGGCGTCGGCTGCGGCATGGAGTTGCACGTCAGGGACGGTGCGGTCGTCAAGGTCAGCGGCGACAAGGCCCACCCCACCAACTTCGGCCGGCTCTGCACCAAGGGCGCCACCAGCGCCGTCGCCATCGCGGCCGAGGGGCGGCTCGACGCGGCCTTCCTGTACGACGAGCGGGCGCGCGACCAGGTGCGGGTGCCGGCCGCCCGGGCCATCGCCGAGACGGCGCGGCGCCTCGGCGCCATCCGCGACGCCCACGGCCCCGACGCGCTGAGCTTCTACATCTCCGGGCAGATGTCGCTCGAGGCGCAGTACCTCGTGAACAAGCTCGCCAAGGGCTTCCTCGGCACCAACAACGTCGACTCGAACTCGCGGCTGTGCATGTCGAGCGCCGCCTCGGGCTACAAGCTGTCGCTCGGCGCCGACGGGCCGCCCGGCGCCTATCCGGACATGGACCGGGCCGACCTGTTCTTCATCATCGGCGCCAACATGGCGGACTGCCACCCGATCCTGTTCCTCCGGGTGCTCGACCGGGTGAAGGCGGGCGCCCGGATGATCGTGGTCGACCCGCGGCGCAGCCCCACGGCCGCCAAGGCCGACCTCTACCTCCAGATCAAGGCCGGCACCGACCTCGCGCTGCTGAACGGCCTGCTCCACCTCCTGCGCGAGGCGGGCCACGTCGACCCCGCCTTCGTCGCGGCCCATACCGAGGGCTGGGAGGAACTGTCGGCCTTCCTCGACGGCTACCCGCCCGCCCACGTCGCGGGTGTGACGGGCCTGCGCGAGGCCGACATCCGCCGGGCCGCCGCGATGATGGGCGAGGCCGGCGAGTGGATGACGCTGTGGACCATGGGGCTGAACCAGAGCGTGTTCGGCACCTGGAACACCAACGCGGTCTGCAACCTCCACCTGGCGACGGGCAAGATCTGCCGGCCCGGCAGCGGCCCCTTCTCGCTGACGGGCCAGCCCAACGCCATGGGCGGCCGCGACATGGGCTACATGAGCCATGGCCTGCCGGGACACCGCGCGGTCGCAGTGCCGGAGGACCGCGCCTTCGTCGAGGCGCTGTGGGGCGTGCCGCCCGGCACGATCCGGCCCGAGCCGGGGCCCGACGCCGTCAGCATGTTCAAGCGCATGGCGGCGGGCGAGATCAAGGCCGTCTGGGTCATCTGCACCAACCCGGTCGCCACCGTGCCCAACCGCTCGAGCGTCGTGGCCGGGCTGGAGGCGGCCGAGCTCGTCATCTCCCAGGACGTGTTCCTCGACACGGAGACGAACCGCTACGCCGACATCCTGCTGCCCGGCGCGCTCTGGGCCGAGGCCGACGGCGTGATGATCAACTCCGAGCGCAACATGACGCTGATGCGCCGCGCCGTGCCGCCGCCGGGCGACGCCATGCCGGACTGGCAGATCGTCGCCCGCGTCGCCTGCGCCATGGGCTACGCGGAGCACTTCTCCTATGGTTCGGCCGCCGAGGTCTTCGACGAGATCGCCCGCGCCTCGAACCTGAAGGTCGGCTACGACATCCGCGGCGCCTCGCACGCGCGGCTGCGCGAGACCCCGCTCCAGTGGCCCTGCCCGCCGGGGGACGCGGCCGACCGCCACCCCATCCGCTACCTCAACGACGGCGTGAGCCAGACGCTGTTCGTCGCGCCCGGCGGCGCCGTACCGCGCATCGCCTTCCCGACCCCGAGCGGCCGCGCCCGGTTCCACGCCCGGCCCTGCCTGTCGGCGCCCGAGATGCCGGACGAGGACTATCCCTTCGCGTTCAACACCGGGCGGCTGCCGCACCAGTGGCACACGATGACCAAGACCGGGAAGATCCCGGCCCTGAACAATCTGAACCCGGCGCCCTTCGTCGAGGTCCATCCGGGGGACGCCGCTGCGCTGGGCATCCGCGACGGCGACCGGGTCGAGATCCGCTCGCGGCGCGGCGCGGCCGTGCTCCCCGCCACGGTGACGGACCGCGTGGCGGCGGGCTCCTGCTTCTCGCCCTTCCACTGGAACGACGTCTTCGCCGACGGTGCGGCCGTGAACGCCGTGACGGACGACGCCGCCGACCCCGTCTCCCACCAGCCCGGCCCGAAATTCTGCGCGGTCGCGCTCCGGCGCCTGTCGGCCGCGCCCGGGTCGGAGGCGCCCGCGGCGCCGGCCGAGGCCGCGGAGGCCGGCCCGTCTTTCCTCCAGACGCCAGACCCGGACATCGACATGTCGCAAATCCAGGCGCTGACCGGCCTGCTCGGCGTGCGGCCCGCCCCCGCCCCGGCGCCCACGGAGGACGAGCGCACCTACCTCGGCGGCTTCCTCAGCGGCCTCCAGGTGGCCGAGCGCCAGCCGGGCCGCGGCGTGCCCGTGCTGCCGCCGAACGCGCCCCTGCAGCCCGCGACCCGGCTGTGGCTCGACGGGGTGCTGGCCGGGCTGTTCAGCCGCGACGCCGGCGCGGGCGGCGGCGCGATGCCGGCCGCGCCCGCCGAGGCCAAGGCCGCGGTCGCCGTGCTGTGGGCGTCGCAGACGGGCCGCGCCGAGGAGCTGGCCGGGCGCATGGCGGCGCGGCTGTCCGACCTCGGCCTCGCGGTGCGGGCCTGCGCCATGGCGGACTACGCCGTGGAGGACCTCGGGCGCGAGCGGACGCTGCTGCTGATCTCCTCCACCTACGGCGACGGCGAGCCGCCGGACAACGGCGCGGCCTTCTGGGATGCCATCAGGGCCGAGGGGGCGCCGCGGCTGGAGGGCCTGCGCTACGCCGTGCTGGCGCTCGGCGACCCGAGCTACGACCGGTTCTGCGGCCACGGCCGGGCGCTCGACGCCCGCCTGCACGCGCTCGGCGCCGCCCGCATCCTCGACCGGGTGGATTGCGACCCCGACTTCGAGGAGGCCGCCGGGGCCTGGCTCGGCGAGCTCGAAGGCCGCCTCGCCGTGCCCGACGCCCCCTCGACCGTGACCGCGCAGGCGAGCGTCGCCGCCACGATGACGGGCGGCGCGGGGTCGGCGCCGAGCCGCAGCGACCCCCACGCGGCGCGCCTCCTCGCCAACCCGCGCCTCAACCCCGGCAGCCCCACCAAGGAGACGCGCCACGTCGTCCTCGGCCTCGGCGACGGCGCGCCGGCCTACGAGGCCGGCGACTCGCTGGGCCTGTGGCCCACCAACGACCCCGCGCTCGTCGCGGAGCTGCTCGGCGCCGTGGGGCTGCGGGGCGACGAGGCCGCGGGCGAGGGGACGGTGCGCGACGCCCTGCTGTCGCGCTTCGAGATCGCCAAGCCGAGCGCCGAGATGCTGGCGACGGTGGGCGACCGCGCCCGCGACGGCGCGCTGCGCGCGCTGCTCCACCCCGACCGCAAGGACGCCCTCAAGGAGTGGCTGTGGGGCCGCCAGCTCGCCGACGTGCTGCGCGACCACCCCGTGCGGCTGTCGGTCGACGAGCTGGTGGCGGGTCTGAAGAAGCTCCAGCCCCGCTCCTATTCCATCTCGTCGAGCCCCAAGGCCCATCCCGGGGAGGTGCACCTCACCGTGTCGGTGGTGCGCTGGCTGCGGGACGGGCGCGGGCGCGGGGGGGTGTCGTCGACCTTCCTGGCCGACCGCGCCGAGGGCGTGCCGGTGCCGGTCTTCGTGCAGCGCTCCGCCGCCTTCAAGCCGCCCGCCGACCCCGACGCCGGCATGATCATGGTGGGGCCGGGCACGGGCGTGGCGCCGTTCCGCGCCTTCCTGCAGGAGCGGGCGGCCATCGGGGCGCGGGGCAAGAACTGGCTGTTCTTCGGCGACCAGCACGCCGCCAGCGACTTCTACTACCGCGACGAGTTCGAAGCGCTGCAGCGCGGCGGCGTGCTCACGCGGCTCGACGTCGCCTTCTCCCGCGACCAGGCCGAGCGCATCTACGTGCAGGACCGGATGATGCAGCACGGCCGCGCGCTCTACGCCTGGCTGGAGGAGGGCGCGTCCTTCTTCGTCTGCGGCGACGCGAGCCGCATGGCGAAGGACGTCGAGGCCGCCCTGCGCGCCATCGTCGAGCGGCACGGCGGGTTGTCGAGCGAGGCTGCCAAAGTCTACGTGCAGAAGCTCGGCGCCGACAAGCGCTACGTGCGGGACGTCTATTGAACATCGGTCTCTATTGGAAGATCATCGATCTTTGCTGTCGCTCATCGGTCCGGTTTCAAAAGGCCCCGGCCTTTTGCGGGTTTCAGGGCAGAGCCTGAAAAAGGGTCGAACATCGCGTCACTGACCCACCTTTAGACTTGAAAATCCGTCGTCAGGGCTCCGCCCTGATCGCCAAAGGGCTCGCCCTTTGGAAACCCGCTTGCGACGTCGTCCCATCGCGATCGGCCCTTATCGTCGGGCCGCGGGCTTCCATCCCGCGATCCGGCAGGCCATATGGCGTAGGGGGCTTCCGGGGACCGGGCCGAGGGCGGGGAATGGCTGAAGCGATCGATGGAGCTCCCGCGGGTCCGGCCGGCAGGGCGCGGACGACGGCCGACCTCCGCCATCCCGCAGCTCGCCTGGATCGCCGACGGCGCGGACGCCCGCGATCACCCGTGCTTCGCCCTCGCCCGCGGCGGCCGGACGGCGGGCTCGTTCCGGTGGTGGTTTTGACCGCCAGGGATGTTACACCAGGGGAACGGGCCTGCCTCGACCGGCAGGCCCACCGCATCATCAGCGAGGGCAGCCCCAGCCTGCCCGACCTCGCCCGGGCGCTGCGGGGCCTCATGCCCGCGGCCGGTCGATCGTGAATTTCGGAGGCCATTGCATGCGCATATTGCTCGTTGAGGACCACGAGGAGATCTGGGACTTCCTGTCGCGGCGCCTGCGCCGGCGCGGGTTCGAGGTCGTGCTCGCGGCGGACGGCCAGGAGGGGGTCGACAAGGCGGGCGCGGAGTCCCCCGACATCATCCTGCTCGACATGAACCTGCCGATCATCGACGGCTGGACGGCCGCCAGCATGATCAAGGCCGAGCCCAAGACCGCCCACATCCCCATCATCGCGCTGACGGCTCACGCCATGTCGGGCGACCGCGAGAAGGCCATCGCGGCGGGCTGCAACGACTACCACCCGAAGCCGGTCGACTTCTCCCGCCTCCTGGCGCAGATCGAGGCGCTGGGCGGCAAGGCCGCGCCGGCCTGAGAGTTCGTGAATGAATGCCCATCTGGCCCACGATGGGCAGAAATTCATCAATGTTTTCAGAGGGCATTCGGGCACAAGTTCGATACAGTCACAGACTCTGACGCGAGCCGGCGGTGGCCGAGCGGGGGCGCCGCCGCTCAGCCCCGGCCGTCGAGCCTCCAGGTGAACACCTCGCGGCCGTTGTGGGCCTCGCTGATCCTGACGTGGTGGGCGGGGCCGACGCCGGGGAAATCCCGCAGCATCGCCTTGGCGACTTCCTTCACGGTGCTGAGGTGGCCCAATTCGTGATGCGTCGCGGCGAGCTGCGCTCCGCGGGCCGTCCGCCTCCAGATCGTGATCTCGTAGAGCATCGCCACGACAAGCCGCAGACCGTGCCGCCTGTCAACGCCATCACGGCACCATGACGCGCTCCCGCCCAAGAACAGGCACGGCTTTCGTCGCGCTGTGACGCCGGGACGGCAAATCTGGACTTATTCCATTTCCATTCGTCATCGCCGAGAGCCGGAGTGTTCTTCGGATGGGCCGGCGCCATAACCGTCTCCTTTCGATCACCTCCCTCCACCGCTCATCCCCGCCTGCGCGGGGACGAGCGGTCGAGCGGGCGATCCGAGCCGATCGATCCGCTGCCGCATCACTCTCCACGCAGCGCGATGGCGCCCACGAGGCGGCCGTAGTCGGGCTCGCCGCGGTGGGTGGCGCGGCGGTAGGAGAAGAAGCGGGCCTCGTCCGCGTAGGTGTCGAGCGCGAGGTCGACGACGCGGCCGATCCCCGTCCCGCGCAGGCGGTGCGTGATGAAGCCCGGCAGGTCGAAGTGGTGGTGGCCGGGCCGGGCCGAGGGGGCGAAGAAGCCGGCGTGGAGCGCGTCGACCTCCACCACGCGGGCGCGGAACTCGGGGCCGACCTCGTAGGATTCGCAGGCGATGGTGGGCCCCAGCACGGCCGCGATGCCGGCCGGCCGCGCGCCGAGCGACAGCATGGCCGCGACGGTCGATTCCAGCACGCCGAAGACGGCGCCGCGCCAGCCGGCGTGGCAGGCCCCGACCACGCCGGCCCCGGCGTCGGCCAGCAGCACCATGCCGCAATCCGCCCCCGTGACGCCGAGCGCCAAGCCCGGCGTGCGGGTCGCCAGCCCGTCGCAGCGGGGCCGGTCCGCGTCCGAGAAGGGCGCCGAGACCGCCACGGCGTCGGGCGAGTGGACGAGGTGGGGCAGCACGAGGCGGTCGGCCGCGACGCCCAGCGCCTCGGCCATGCGGCGCCGGTTCTCGGCGACCTCGGCGCGCCCGTCGCGCGAGCCCGTGCCGCCGTTGAGCGAGGCGTAGATCCCGGACGACACGCCGCCCTCGCGCGTGAAGAAGCCGTGGGCGAGGCGGGGATCGTCGAGTGCCGGGGCCGTGATGGGGCGGAGCGTCATGACGCCGTGTCCTCGAAGCCGGGCGGCACGGGCAGGCCGGGCGCGGCGATGCACAGCGCCTTGAAGAGCTGCCCCATGCCGGGCCGCTCGGGCGTGCCTGAGCCGGCGAGCCGATCGAGGGCGGCGTCGATGTCGGCGGCCTGGGCGGGCGTGGCGCGGGCCTTGAGCGCCGCGGCGCGGGCCTCGATGCCGAGCGCGCGCAGGAACGCGCCCTGCGGCACCGGGCCGTGCACGGCGGCGCCGGCCGCCTCGGCGGCGCGGCGGAGCCCGCCGAAGTCGACGTGGGCCGACAGGTCCGCCTCGCCGGGGTCGCGCAGGGGATCGGTGAAGCGGTGGCGGCGCACGGCCTGCAGGGTTTCGGCGAAGGCCGGCACCGCGTAGCCGTAGTCGATCACCAGCGCCGCGCCGCCGTCGCGCACGAGGCGCCCGGCCAGCGCCCCGGCGAGGCCCTGGGCCGCGAGGCCGACCTCCACCACGGCGCCGTCCGGGGCGTCGAGCGTCACGGCGGGATCCGGCTCGGGCGCGAGCCCGAAGGCGAGGGCGTCGCCGGAGAGCCCCACGAGGCGCTGCCGCCACCCCTCCGGCGTCCGCACGTAGTGGCGCACCGGCAGGGCGTCGAAGAACTCGTTGGCGACGACGATCGCCGGACCGGGCGGCACGCCCTCGACGCCGGCGTGCCAAGAGACCGGGCGGCCTGCCCCGGCGAGCCTCGCGCGCTGGGCCTCGCGCAGGGTGGGGCTCGTCTCGACGAGGTGGAGGTCGAGCGCCGCGTGGAAGCCCGGCAGGCGGCGCGCCACCCGCAGCGCGTCGGCGAGGAGCGTGCCGCGGCCGGGGCCGAGCTCGACGAGCCGCAGCGTCGAAGGCTCGCCCAGGGCGCCCCACACCGCCGCCGCCCAGGCGCCGACGAGCTCGCCGAACATCTGGCTCGTCTCGGGCGCGGTGGTGAAGTCCCCGGCGGCGCCGAAGGGGTCGCGCGTGGCGTAGTAGCCGAACAGCGGGTGGCCCAGCGCCAGCGCCATGAACCGGTCGACGCCGATGGGCCCGCCGTCGAGGATCAGGGCGCGGATCTCCTCGCCGAGGCGGGACATGCCGTCACGCCAGGGCGGCGGGCCGCGGGCGCGACCGGGCCGCGTGGGCGAGGAGCGCGAGGCCGACCGCGAGGAGCGGCAGCGACAGCAGCATCCCCATCGTGGCGCCGCCGAACAGGAAGCCGAGCTGTGCGTCGGGCTGGCGGAAGAACTCGGAGGCGATCCGGGCGAGCCCGTAGCCGATGGCGAAGAGGCCCGACGACAGGCCGGGCCGGCGCAGGGCGCCGAGGCGGATCGCCACCGCCAGCAGCACGAAGAGGCCGACGCCCTCGAGCCCCGCCTCGTAGAGCTGGCTCGGGTGGCGAGGGTCGGGGCCGGCGCCGGGGAACACCATGGCCCAGGCCACGTCGGTCTCGCGGCCCCACAGCTCCGGCTTGATGAAGTTGGCCACGCGGCCGAGGAACAGGCCGATCGGCACCACGGCCGCGACCCCGTCCGTGACCGACAGGGGCGAGGCGCCCACCCGCCGCGCGAAGAGCCAGATGCCGATCAGCGTGCCGATCAGCCCGCCGTGGAACGCCATGCCGCCGTTCCAGGCCGCGACGATCTCCAGCGGGTGGGCCAGGAAATAGGAGAGGTTGTAGAACAGCACGTAGCCGAGCCGCCCGCCGAGCACGATGCCGAGCGCCACGTAGACCACGAGGTCGTCGACCGACAGGGGCGTGGGGTGCGGCACGCTCCCCCACAGCCGGTCGGCCGCGCAGAGCCGCTTCATGTAGAACCAGCCGAGCACGATGCCCGCCACGTAGGCCAGCGCGTACCAGCGGATCGGGAAGGGGCCGACGTCGACCAGGACGGGGTCGATGACCGGGTAGGGGATGACGAAGAGCATGGGCCGCGACATGGCCCGCGCGCCGCTGCGGCGTCAAGGCGGGTGCCTTGCGGAGCGCCCGGCCCCGCGCCACTTCGAGCCGGCGGCCACGCTCCGGCGCGCGGGACGGGGGACCCTCGATGTCGATCACCTACCACGTCGTGGTGGCCTTCGCGCGCGGCGAGGACGGCGACCTCGTGCCGATGGAGCCGGCCGAGGCGCCCAGCGCCGAGAGCGCCCGGCGCCGCGCCCAGGCGGCGGCGCTGAAACACGCCGGCGCCCTGGCGTTCAGCCGCACCGGCAACCCCGACACCGGCGACTTCGACGAGGCCAAGCTGACGGCGAGCTTCGGCGAGGTCGACATGGGGCTTCTGGGCGAGTGACGCCCTCGCGCCGGCGGGCCGCGGTTGAAATCCGTGGCGGCGCGTCGCCGGACAGGTCTATGCTGCCCCATCGGCACCGCGTCGCCGACGCGATCCGACCCGCGACAGGAGGCCGCCATGGCCAAGGGTGAGCAGAAGAGCAACAAGGAAAAGAAGAAGCCCAAGAAGGACAAGCCCACGGCGGCCCCGGCCGCGAGCCTCATGTCCCGCGGGCAGACCGAACCCATCACCAAGAAGAAGGGCTGAGGCGGCCCTTCACCCCGCCAGCATCGCCCCGGCCAGCCGGTACCCGGACACCCAGGCGCATTCGACCCGCGGGCCGAGGAGCCAGTCGCCGCAGACGCCGAGCCCGAGGGCGGGGTTCCACAGGCAGTCCCGCCCGAGCGTCCCCGAGCGGGCGTAGCGCCAGCGGTGCGCCGAGGCCGCGGCAGGCGCGGGCAGGGCCGTGCCCGCCGCCTCGCCGAAGGCGGCGAGCAGCCGCGGCAGCACGGCGGCGGGCGTCTCCTCCAGGTGCTCGCGCGACCAGTCCGGCCCGGCCTGCACCACCCAGGACTCCGGCCCCGCGCGGCCCGGCTTGGCCGAGTCGCGCGCCGCCCAGCCGACCGCGCCGCGGCGCTTCAGCACGTCCTCCGCGATGGGCAGCCGCGCCGGGTAGGCCGCGATCACGGTCCAGCAGGGGGCCGCGGGCGTGGCGTCGGCGGCCTCGGCGAAGCCCGGGTCCCACGGCCGCACCAGCGCGCCCGTCTGCTCGGCCGGCACCGCCACCACGGCGGCCTCGAAGGGGCCGGCGTCGAGCCCGTCGCCGACGAGCCGCCAGCCCGCCCCATCGCGCTCCAGCCGTTCGACGCGCGACGACGACGCGACGTCGAGGCCCGCCGCCAGGGCCTTGGCCGGCGCGTTCATGCCCGGCACCCCGACCCAGGCGTCGTCGCCGGCGGCCGGCCAGGGGGCCGCGATCCCGACCCGCGCCCAGCGGTCCACCTCGCGCCGGAAATCGGGGTCGCGGGCCGTGAAATACTGGGCGCCGTGGTCGAACTGCGCGTCCCCGAGCGGCGTGGCGGCGCGGCGCGTCGACAGGCGCCCGCCGGGCCCGCGCCCCTTGTCGTGCAGCGCCACTGCGTGGCCGGCCTCCGCGAGCCGCACGGCGCAGCTCAGGCCCGCCAGCCCCGCCCCGATCACCGCGATCCTCATGCCCGTCCTTCCATGCCCGTCCTCCCCACGCGGCCGCGGGCGCGGCCCCGCCGATGGTTATAGGGCCGGGCGGCCCTATGTCCGGTGCCATGACACAGCTTCAGGTCTGGTTCGACGGCGGGTGCCCGCTGTGCCGGCGCGAGATCGCGCTGATGCGGCGGCTCGACCGCCGGGGTGCGATCCGCTTTATCGACGTCGCCTCGGGGGAGGGCGAGTGCCCGATCGACCGGGCCGACCTGCTCCGGCGCTTCCACGCCCTGGAGGAGGGGCGCCTCCTGTCCGGCGCCGCCGCCTTCGCGGCCATGTGGCGCGCCATCCCCGCGCTGCGCCCCTTCGGTCTCGTGGCCCGCAATCCGCTCGCCCTCGCGGCGCTGGAGCGGCTCTACCGCGGCTTCCTGCGGCTCCGGCCCCGCCTGCAGCGCCTGGCTGCCCGCCTCGACCCGCCGGCCGCCTCCGCGTGAGCGCCGCCCCCGCCGTCGTGGCCACCCGCGCCGGCCGCGCCTGTGCAGAGAACCGCGACAGCGACGGCGGGCGGGACGTCTCGCCGGGACCGGGATCGTCCGTCATTCCGCCCGCGGGCCGGCCCGACATCGACAGGCGGTCGGCGCGGGGCTAGCGTCGGTCTGGTTCGACCCTTCGAATCACCCCGACCCTCCCCCGGGACGACGGCCGAGCGTGAGTCCCACAGCGTCCGCCGACATGGCCGACCGCACAGGTGCCCGATGATCCAGCCCCAGCCCTACCCGTTCACCCTGAAGCAGGCCGTGCCGGACAGCTTCTGCGACTATGTCAACGCGCTGATCCAGAGCAACATCGACCAGTTCACGGGCAACCAGGCCGGCGCGGCCCGCAAGTTCATGAAGATGGATTACGTGTCGCCCGAGGGCGACCAGGTGCTCTACGCCATGAAGCAGAAGCTGGCGGAGCATTTCGAGCTCGGCGACTACGTGGTGCCGCCGAACCTGAAGGACTTCGTCGGCTACATCACCGAGGGCGGCTCGATCCACCCCCACACCGACGCCGACCTTCCCGGCAAGCGCCACGTCCGCGTCAACGTGCTGGTCAGCCAGCCCGGCGGCTGCATCCCCCTGATGGAGAACATGCCCATCGCCGTGTCGGTCGGCGACGCGTGGCTCAACCTCGCGTCCCAGGTGATCCACGCCACCACCCCGGTCGAGGGGCCCGGCTTCCGCAGCGCCATCTCCTTCGGCTACCAGATCGATCCCGCCCGCGGCGACCGCTTCTTCCAGGTCCACAAGGAGTGGATGAAGGGCATGCGCCAGCTCGCCGCCTGAGAGTTCGTGGATGAATGCCCCTCTGCCCCCAGACGGGAGGAAATTCCTCGATGTTTTCAGAGGGCATTCAGGCACGAGTTCGAGACATCGACAGACTCTGACCGGACCACGGGAGACACGACCATGCCGACTGCGCGCGAAGATGTCCTGGCGGTGGAGGCCGCGGCCGAGTTGCTGGTGCGCGGCCTGAACAGGGGCGACATCTCCTCCGTCACCGACCTCGTGACGGACGCCACCATGGTGCTGCCCCCGGCGCGCCGGACCTCGAAGGGGCAGGCCGTCGTCGAGGCCTGGCGCACCCTCGCCATGGGCAACGAGGGCATCGCCATGCTCTCGACCGACATGGACACGATCGCCGAGGGCCTGGTCCGCGACGTCGGCACCCTGAGCATGCGGCTGAAGCAGAGCGGTGAGCGCAGCCTGTTCCGCTACACGATGCTCTGGCAGAAGTCCGGCTCCGCCTGGACGCTCGTCACCATGACCTGGAACCGCGAGGCCCCGGCGGGCGGGCGGCGCGGCGGCCGCCCGGGCGGCGGCGGAGCCCAGGGGGACGGCGGCGCCATGTGACGGGCCGGCGCCTCGCCTCGCCGCCTCAATCGGCCTCCGCCTTCGGCCCGGCCGGCTTCGCCCAGTAGGGTCCGCCCGCGCCGCAGCCGCCCGCGCAGGCCGCCCCCAGCACCAGCTCGTCGGTCCCGTCGGGCACGTCGAGCGTGACCTCCTCGGCGGCGACCTCGCCTCCGGCCGGCGCGACGCATCGCCACCACAGCGTGCCATCGGTGCCGTCGGCCGGGCGGACCGCGAAGCAGACCTCGCCCGCCGCGGCCCTCGCCCCGTAGCCGAGCGTCACGCGCCGCCGCCCGTCGGCGGGGCGGTTCGCCGTCAGCGCCTCGTCGTCCGACGCGGGGCCTTGATCTGGTTCCGGGGTGATACATCCTCTCGCACGGGATCCCAAAGGGCGAGCCCTTTGGCGGGTTTCAGGGCGGAGCCCTGACGACGGATTCTCAGCTCTTTCAGGGCTCTGCCCCGACCGCAAAAGGCCGGGGGCCTTTTGAATCCGGACTGACGCGATGCGCGGGACCGGGCATCGTCACACCGGACTCCGTCATGAGCCCAGATCGGCACCCCGGACCTCGCTACGCCCTCCCGCGCCGCGAGCGCGTGGGTTCCACGAGATGCCGGATGAAGTTGCGCAGCTCCGCGCGGCGCCGCGGCGCTTCGATCACCTCGCGGTCGAGGCCGAGCCGCCAGGCGAGGTCGAGCCTGTGCGGCTCGCGCCCCAGCGCCTCGATCAGCCCCGCCTGGTCCTCGACCTCGGCCTCGCTGCGGGCGAGGCCGCGCTCCACCAGTCCGGCGGCCTGCCGGCGGATCGACTGGGCGATGTCCTCCAGAGGCAGCTCGGGATGGTATTGCACGCCCCAGAAGGTGCCGGGGCCGCAGCGGATCTCGGCCGCCTGGACGCTGCTCGCGGCGTTGCCGGCGAGGCCCGTCCCCACCCCGTCCGGCAGGCGCTCCACCTCGTCGCCGTGCACCGCGGCGGCGTCGTAGGAGGCGGGCCGCCCGTCGAGCAGGGGATGGCGGCGGCCGGCGTCCGTGAGGGCGATGCGCCGCGCGAAGCCGACCTCGTGCCCGTCCGGGTTCGGCCGCACGGCGCCGCCCGAGGCCGCCACCGCGAGGTGCAGCCCCGCGCAGGAGCCGAAGCTCGGCACGCCGGCCGCGAAGATCGCCCGCATGAAACCCACGTTGGCCCGCACCTCCGGAGTGTCCTGGTAGGCGTGCAGGGGTGAGCCCGCCAGGAACACGCCGTCGTAGGCGTCGATCCCATCGGGCAATCCGCCCGGCTCGGCGGGCCGGTAGAGGTCGAGGCGCGCGTCGGGCGCAAGGGTGCCGAGCGCGTCGGCGAAGCTCTCGCCGCTGCTCCGCCCGGTGCCGGCCCGGCGCTCGTCGCGGGCCTCCGGCGGTTCGCTCTCCGCGATCAGAAATCTCAGGGCCTGGGCCAAATCGCTCGTCATCCCGCTCGGGCGCGACGGGTCATCGGCCTGCGAGGGTGAGATGGGGACCGCGCTCCGGCCGCGCCACGGGCCCCCCCGCGGCATGAGGATGCCGTCCGCGGAGGTCCTCGCCCGAACCGACCCCGGCCTTTCGGCGTTGTCATGCCGCAGTGCAGCGCGGAGGGTGACGCCCCGCAACCCTCGCCGGAGCCCGCCATGTCCTCCTCCCCCGCGTCCCTCCCGCCCGTCCCGGAGGAGGACCCCGTCGACCGGCTGTTCGACGGGGTTCGCGAGTTCCGCGACAACGTCTTCCCCGAGCGGCGCGAGCAGTTCGAGGAGCTCGCCAAGGGCCAGAACCCGCGCATCCTGTTCATCACCTGCGCGGACAGCCGCGTCGTGCCCGAGATGATCACCCAGACCGAGCCCGGCGAACTCTTCGTGTGCCGCAACATCGGCAACATCGTGCCGGCCTACGGCGAGATGATGGGCGGCGTGTCGGCCGTGGTGGAATATGCGGTCGTGGCGCTCGGCGTCACCGACATCGTGGTCTGCGGCCATTCCGACTGCGGCGCCATGGCGGGCCTCATCCGCGACCCCGCCAAGCTCGACGGGATGCCCACCGTCCGGTCCTGGCTGCGCAACGCCCACGCGGCCCGCAGCGTGGTCGAGGTGCTGCATCCCGAACTCGACGGCGACGCCAAGATCCAGGCGCTGGTCGAGCAGAACGTCGTGACGCAGCTCCAGCACCTGAGCACCCATCCCGCCGTGGCGGCGGGCGTGGCGGGCGGCAAGCTCGAACTGCACGGCTGGGTCTACGACATCGAGACCGGCGGCATCCACCTCCACGACGTGTCCCAGGGCCGGATGGTGCCCTTCGAGGAGAAGCTCGGCCTGAAGCGCAAGCCGGCCGGCTGAGAGTTTGTGAATGAATGCCCATTTGCCCCAAAACAGGCAGAAATTCCTCAGTCTTTTCAGAGGGCATTCAGGCACAAGTTCGATAGATTGACAAACTCTGAGAGGTCCCGAACCGTGCCGCACGGCCCCGCCCGCTCGCTCCATGAGGCGATGTGATGGTCGTCGCCGACCGGTTCCGCGTCACCGACACGCTGCGGGAGGTGTGGCGCCCGCTCGCCGCGCTGTTCCTGCTCGACAGCCTCGTGACGGTCGCCTACCTCGGCCTCGGCTGGACCTGGATCGTGCCGGCGGGCCTGCCGCTGCCGCTGCTCGGCACGGGCCTCGCGGTGTTCCTCGGGGTGCGCAACAACACCGCCTACGCGCGCTGGTGGGAAGCCCGCACGCTGTGGGGGGCGGTGGTCAACAACTCCCGCTCCTGCGCCCGCACCCTGGCGCTGCTGGTCCTGCCGCCCGAGGCCGAGACCCTGCGGCGCGACCTCGTGCGCCACCAGATCGCCTGGGCGCACGCGCTGCGCTGCCTCATGCGCCGCGAGGATCCCGCCGAGGATATCGCCCCCTTCCTGCCCCCCGCGACGCTGGCGCGGGTGAGGGCGGCCGGCAACCCGCCCTACGCCATCCAGCGCGAGATGGCGCATCTCCTGGCCGCGGCGCGGCGGGGAGGGTGGATCGACGCCGTCGAGGCCGCCGCCCTCAACGTGACGCTGACGGCGCTGACCGACGCGCAGGGCGGCCTCGAACGCATCCGCAACACGCCGATGCCCCAGCAATACGCGGCCTTCAGCCGGGCCTTCGTCACGGCCTATTGCCTGATGCTGCCCTTCGGCTTCGTGCCCGACCTCAACCTCCTCACGCCGGTGGGCTCGGCGGTGATCGGCTTCGTGTTCCTGGCGCTCGACGAATCCGGCCGGCACCTCGAAGACCCCTTCATGCGCTCCGTCTACGACGTGCCGATGAGCGCCATCACCCGGACGATCGAGATCGACCTCCGGCAGGCCATCGGCGATCCGGACGTGCCGCCCCCGCTCCACCCGGTGGCGGGCGTCCTGAGCTGACGACATGGACGACACGGGCCGCGGCACGCCAAGGATTCACGAGGAACCCCGCCCGGGCCACCGCGGATCAACCTTTCCGCAATGCCTGTGATACAAACCTGAGGTTTACGAGGTTGGACCTTCCCACGGTTCAGTAGGGCGCCACCATGCCGCAGAACGACCGGTCGGACGGAGCGGCGCGATCGGCCCGAGAGGCTGTCCTGACCGAGGCGCTCGACGAGCTGCCCCAGGCTCTCGCGGTCTTCGGCGCCGACGGCGGCCTCCTGTTCTGGAACGGCCGCTACGACGAGCTCTGCGCCCAGCCGCCGGGCTTCCTGCGCCCCGGCCTGACGTCCGAGGGGGTGATCCGGCGGCTCGCCGAGAGCGGGCGCATCACCGGAGCGGTCGGCCGCGAGGACGAATGGGTCGCGGACCGCCTCCGCCACCACGCGAAGCTGGACAGTGACGCCGATCACCACCTCGACGACGGGCGCCGGTTCCGGGTCGAAGGGCGGCGCACCCCCGGCGGCCTCCGCGTCGTGATCGGCACGGACGTCACCGAGGTCCGGCGGCGCGAGGCCTCGCTCCGCCTCCTGTTCGAGGCGCACCCCGTGCCGATCCTCGTGCAGGACCGGGACGCCTTCTCGATCCTGGCCGTCAACGACGCGGCCACGCGGCTGTTCGGCTACGGCCGCGACGCCTTCCTCCGCCTGACGGTGGGCGACCTCTGCGCGGCCGGACGCTCCGCCCGGCTGGCCGAGGGCATGCCCTGGCGCTGCCTCAGGGCCGACGGGACCGCGATCGACCTCCTCCCCTATTCGTCCGACCTCACCCATGACGGGCGCCCGGCGATCATCTCGGCCCTCGTCGACGTGACGGATGTGCGGCGGGGCCAGGATGACCTCCACCGCACCCGCGCCTTCCTGGACAGCGTCGTCCAGACCATCCCGTCGATCGTCTTCGCCAAGGACATGGCGGACGACGGCCGCTACGTCCTCTACAACAAGGCCGGCGCCTCCCCGTCGTCCGGCGACCGCCGCGACGTGCTCGGCCGCACCGACCTCGACCTGTTTCCGCCGGCGCTCGCGGCCCTCCTGCGGGAGCGCGACGCCGAGGTGCTGCGGCGGGGGGGCGAGTGCCTCTACGAGTATGCCGTGCCGCAGCCGGACGGCACGAGCCGCCTGATGCAGACCCGGAACGTGCCGATCGCCGGCCCGCCGGGCGAGCCGCCGCGCTACGTGCTGGGCGTCGCCGACGACATCACGGAGCGGCGCGAGATGGAGTCCCGGCTCGCCCGCGCGGCGCGCTGCGACGACCTCACGGGGCTGCCGAACCGCCTCGCCTTCGTGGAGACGCTGGGCGCCATCCTGCGCGGCCCCGACCCGGAGCCCGAGGGTCTGGCGCTGCTCCTGGTCGACCTCGACGACTTCCGCGTGCTCAACGACGCGCTGGGCCACGCCACGGGGGACGGCCTGCTGCGCGCCGTGGGCGAGCGCCTGGCCGCCGGGATGCGGGGGGCGGACGGCGTGGCGCGGCTCGGCGCCGACGAGTTCGTGGTGGTGCAGCCGGGGTGTGCCTCGGCGGCCGACGCCACGGATTTCGCCGCGCGCCTGCTCGACCATTTCCGGCAACCCTTCGCGGTCGCCGGCCAAGCCCTCATGGTGGGGGCATCGATCGGCATCGCGCTCGCGCTGCCGGGCGGCATCCCGCCGGAGCCCGAGCCGCTGCTGCGCCACGCCGAACTGGCCCTGCGCCACGCCAAGGCCGTCCACCGCGGCGCCTTCCAGCTCTTCGAGCCCCGCATGGACGACGAGGTGCGCCGCCGCCGCGCCCTGGAGCAGGACCTGCGGGGCGCGCTCGCCCGCGACGAGTTCGAGCTGTTCTTCCAGCCGCAGGTCGACCTCGCCAGCGAGGCCGTGACGGGCTTCGAGGCCCTGATCCGCTGGCGCCATCCCGAGCGCGGGTTGGTGAACCCGCTCGACTTCATCCCCTTGGCCGAGGAGACGGGCGTCATCGTGCCGCTCGGCGCCTGGGTGCTGGCCCGCGCCTGCGTCGAGGCCATGACCTGGCCCGTGCCCGTCAAGGTGGCGGTGAACCTGTCGCCCGTGCAGTTCCTCACCCCCGGCCTCGGCGAGGCGGTGGCGGCGGCCCTCGCGGCCTCGGGCCTGCCGCCCGAACGGCTCGAACTCGAGATCACCGAATCCGTTCGCCTCATCGACAACGACGCCAACCTGTCGGCGCTGCACCGCTTCCGCGACGCCGGCATCCAGGTGGCGCTCGACGACTTCGGCACGGGCTTCGCGTCGCTGAGCTACCTGCGGGCCTTCCCGTTCAACAAGATCAAGATCGACCGCTCCTTCGTGGAGGACCTCGGCCGCGACGAGGGCTGCCTCGCCATCGTCAGGGCCACCACGAGCCTCGCCCGCGACCTCGGCATGGACACGATCGCCGAGGGCGTCGAGACGCCGCTCCAGTACCTGCAGCTCCGGCAGCTCGGCTGCGCGGTCGGCCAGGGCTACCTGTTCGGGCGCCCCTGCCCGGCCGGCGAGGTCGCGGCCGTGCTGACCGCGCCCCCGCGCTGGGCCGTGCAGGCGGCGGCCGGTTAGGTGGAGGAACGCCCCGGCGGGTGTCGCGCGGGTTCGAAAGCCGCGGGACGCGCTCCCGCGGCCCGAGGGCGGCCCGCGCCCCAGTCCACCGACGGTCCGCGAGACCGGGTCAATCCCACGGCCTCGCGTGCCGTCCGATGGACAGATAGGTCAGCCGTTTCAGTTCCTGCCGGGCCTTGGTGACGACGTCGAGGATCACCCCCGTGAAGATCGACAGCCAGGCGATGAGCACCAGGCCCACGCTGAGGACCGCGGTCGGCAGGCGCGGGACGAGGCCGGTCTCGAAGAAGGTGAACACCACCGGAAGCCCGAGCAGCACGCCCAGGGCGCCGATCGCGAGCCCCAGGAGGCCGAAGAACTTGAACGGGCGCTCGTCCTTGATCAGGCGCGAGATCAGCATCAGGATCCGCGCGCCGTCCTGGTAGGTGCGGAGCTTGCTGACGGAGCCCGCCGGGCGCTCCCTGTAGGGGGCGGAGATCTCCCCCATCGGCATGCGCATCTCGAGCGCGTGAACCGTGAGTTCCGTCTCGGTCTCGAAACCCCAGGACATGGCCGGGAAGGATTTGACGAAGCGCCGCGACAGGGCCTTGTAGCCCGACAGCATGTCGGACGTGTCGCGCCCGAAGAACGAGCGGACCATCTCGGTCAGCACCCGGTTGCCCAGCCGATGCCCCCGGCGATAGGCCTCGACCGCGGTCGAGGCCCTGGCGACGTTGACGAAGTCGTAGCCCTGGCGGACCACCATGTCGCTGATCTCGCCCGCCACGGAGGCGTCGTAGGTGTCGTCGCCGTCGACCATGAGGTAGCAGTCGGCGTCGATGTCGGCGAACATCCGCCTCACCACGTGGCCCTTGCCCTGGCGGCGCTCGACCCGGACGACGGCGCCGGCGGCGGCCGCGAGCGCGCCGGTGCCGTCGGTCGAATTGTTGTCGTAGACGTAGACGGTCGCGGCCGGGAGGACGCGCCGGAAGCCCTCGACGACCTTGACGATGGTGGCGGCCTCGTTGAAGCAGGGGATGAGGACCGCGACGGATCCGCCCGGCCCGCACCGGCCCGGTCCGGGCCCCTGGCGAAGCGAGGCGTCGGGCGATCCGGCTTTCGCGACATCCACCGACATGGACACTGCCCGCACTCCCCTCGGCCCCGTGGGAGCGCCTTCTACCGGTCTTCCGGTCCGATGGCGACAGGTCATACCAGCGGCGGTCTTCGCTGACCTCTTTCCCTCCACCCCTCTCATCCCGAGCCTGTCGAAGGACGACACGGCCCTTCGGGCCTGCTCAGGATGAGGGGGGTGAAGGATCGCCGCCGTCGGTATCACGGTCCGCTTCGCCGGATCGCCCGCGGCCCGGCGCGTCGTCCGGTGTCGCTGACGCGATCAGCTTTCCCAACCCCCTCATCCAGACTATACTGGGACTGAACGTTGGATGAGGTGATTCGATGCGCGTCGCTGTCATCGGGGCGGGTTACGTGGGGCTGGTGTCGGGGGCCTGCTTCGCGGACTTCGGCCACACCGTCTGCTGCATCGACAAGGACCGCGGCAAGATCGATGCGCTGGACCGCGGCGAGATCCCGATCTACGAGCCGGGACTGAAGGAACTCGTCGCCAAGAACGTCCGGGAAGGCCGGCTCAGCTTCGACGACGACCTCAAGCGCCACGCCGCCACGGCCCAGGTCGTGCTGATCGCGGTCGGCACGCCGTCGCGCCGGGGCGACGGCCACGCCGACCTCTCCTACGTCTACGGCGTGGCCCGCGAGGTCGCCCCGATGCTCGACGGCTTCACCGTCGTGGTGACCAAGTCGACCGTCCCGGTCGGCACCGGCGACGAGGTGGAGCGCATCATCCGCGACACCAACCCGGCGGCGGATGTCGCGGTCGTGTCCAACCCCGAGTTCCTGCGCGAAGGCGCCGCCATCACCGACTTCAAGCGGCCCGACCGGATCGTCATCGGCACCGAGGAGGAGCGCGCCATCAAAGTCGTCGAGGAACTCTACCGGCCCCTCTACCTCAACCAGGCGCCCTTCGTGGTGACGGGCCGGCGCACCGCCGAGCTGATCAAATATGCCGGCAACTCCTTCCTCGCCATGAAGATCTCCTTCATCAACGAGATCGCCGACCTCTGCGAGAAGGTCGGCGCCGACGTGCGCGACGTGGCGCGCGGCATCGGCCTCGACAACCGGATCGGCTCCAAGTTCCTGCACGCGGGGCCCGGCTACGGCGGCTCCTGCTTCCCCAAGGACACGCTGGCGCTGATCAAGACCGCGCAGGACCAGGGGGCGCCGCTCCGCATCGTCGAGACGGTGGTGTCGGTCAACGAGCAGCGCAAGCGCGCCATGGGCCGCAAGATCGTCCAGGCCTGCGGGGGAGACGTGCGGGGCCGGACCCTCGCGCTGCTGGGCCTGACCTTCAAGCCCAACACCGATGACATGCGCGACGCCCCCTCGCTGGCGATCGTCAGGGCGCTCCAGGACGCCGGCGCCCGGATCCGCGTCTACGACCCGGAGGGCATGGACAATGCGAGGTCGCTGTTCGAGGACGTCACCTACTGCGACGACCCTTACGGCTGCGTCGAGGGGGCCGACGCCGTGGCGATCATCACCGAATGGGACGTGTTCCGGGCGCTCGACTGGGACCGCGTCAGGGCCGCGATGACGAGCCCCGTGCTGGTCGACCTGCGCAACATCTACCGCCCGGCCGAGATGGAGGCGCGGGGCTTCACCTACGTGTCCGTGGGGCAGAGCGCCTGACCGGCGCTCCCCTCCGCATGGCGGCGCGGGCCGGGAGGTTCGGAGTTTGAGCGCCATCCTCGTGACGGGAGCCGCGGGCTTCGTCGGTCAGGCCGTGTGCCTGCGGCTGGCCGCGGCCGGCACCCCGCCCCTCGCGGTCGACAGCTTCGACCCCTATTACGAGCCCGCCCTCAAGCGCGACCGCGCCGCCCGCCTCGCCGCGGCCGGCGTGCCGGTGCGGGACCTCGACATCGCCGACGCCGGCGCGCTCGCCGCCCTGGCGGGTGGCGCGGGCGTGACCCGCGTGGTCCACCTCGCCGCCCAGGCGGGCGTGCGCTACTCGATCACCGCGCCCTTCGCCTACGGCCACGCCAACCTCACCGGCCACCTGTCGGTGCTGGAATGCTGCCGCGGCCTGCCGGGCTTCGAGCACCTCGTCTACGCCTCGTCGAGCTCCGTCTACGGCGACCGGCCCGCCGAGGGCGGGCGCTTCGGCGAGGACGACCGCGTCGACCGCCCGGCCTCGCTCTACGCCGCCACCAAGCGCTCGGGCGAGCTGATGAGCGAGTGCTACGCGAGCCTCTACGGCATCCCGCAGTCGGGCCTGCGCTTCTTCACGGTCTACGGGCCCTGGGGCCGGCCCGACATGGCGTATTTCAGCTTCACGCAGCGCATCATGGCGGGCGAGCCGATCGAGATCTACGGCGAGGGGCGGATGCGCCGCGACTTCACCTACATCGACGACATCGTCGACGGCATCCTGGGCGTGCTCGACCGGCCGCCCGAGCGCGGCGTCAACCGCCTGCTCAACATCGGCAACGACCGGCCGGAACAACTGCTCGACTTCGTGTCCATCCTGGAGCGGGCGCTCGGCCGGGAGGCCGTGAAGGTGATGCGGCCCATGCAGCAGGGCGACGTCACGGAGACCTGGGCCGACATCACCCGCATCCGCGACCTCACGGGCTACCGCCCGCGCACGACGCTGGCCGAGGGCCTGCCGCGCTTCGTCGCCTGGTACCGGGAGCGCTACGGGGAGCTCCCACGGCGGTGAGCGCTTCGATCGGGCGAGCGTAGAGGTCGAAGCACTCGTCTCCGTGGGGAGCCGGGGGTGAGGCCCCCCCGTCGCGCCCTCTCGACATCGCCGTCCCCGATCCCTGAATTTGCATCCCCCTGATCGTCCTGGCAAAACCGGGACAGCCGCGGTCCGGCCGCGCGGGGAACCCGAGGGAGGCCCGCGACCGCACGGCGGAAGACAGGACGCGCCGCATGCTGCGTTTCACCGAACAGGACATCCGCCGCTGGTGCGGTCACAACGCCCTCGAAGCCGGGCGGCGCTACTTCAAGCAGGCGCGCGTGGTGGCCTTCGCGCGCGACGGCGACACGGTCCGGTCGAGCGTCAAGGGCAGCGAGAACCAGCCCTACAAGCAGACCATCACCCTCTCCGGGTCCGAGGGCAGGCCCACCCTGTCGGGGATCTGCAGCTGCCCCGTCGACCTCAACTGCAAGCACGTCGCGGCCTCGCTGCTGCACGCCCTCACGGTCGCGTCGGTGACGAAGGCCGGCGCCCCCCCGAACCCCGAGCAGCAGATCGCGCGGCTGCTGGGCGCGATCGCGGCGCCGGGCCGGCCCCACGATCGGGGCGGGGCGCTGCCGCTCCCGTCCGAGTCCGATCTCAACCCCAACGTCCTGGCCTGGCTCGATGAGCTCGGCCGCGCCGCGGTGTCGGCCGAGGAGGACTATCCGCCCGAGATCGTGACCCGCCTCATCTACGCGCTGACGCCGGTCGCGGAAGGCCACAAGCTGCCGCGGCTCGGCGTCCAGCCCTTCACCGCCAAGCTGAAGAAGGACGGGACCTGGGGGGCCAACAGCCGCCCCTACGCGGGCGGCCCCTACGCCAATCAGATCCCGCCGAAGCACTTCCGCCCCTCCGACCACCGCATCATGCGCGACCTCACGCGCACCTATCCCGGCAGCTCCAAGGCCTACACTCTCGCCGAGGACGTCGGCGCCGACCTGCTGGCCCTGATCCTGGAGACGGGCCGCGCGCGCTGGCTCACCCTCGATGGCCCGGCGCTCCGGCCGGGCCCCGCGCGGAAGGGCCGGATCGCCTGGGTCGAGGTCGACGAGACCGCGCTGGTGCCCCGGCTGGAGGTCGAGGGCGGCGGCGTGCCGCTCGCCGCGACCCCGCCGGTCTACGTCGACGCCGCGGCCGGGCTCGTCGGCCCGGTCGAGACCGGGCAGCCGCCGAGGATCGCCGCGGCCCTGTTCCGCGCCCCTCCGGTGGCGGCCGTCGCGGTCGCGGCCCTCAATGCCAGGATGGCGCAGCGCGTCCCCGCCCTCGTGGCCCTGGCGCCGCCCGCACCGGAGGCCGAGCGGGTCAGCGGCGTGGTGCCGGTGCCGAGCCTGCGCCTGTTCACCGCCATGCTGCCGCCCGACGAGCCCGCGCAGACGCACCGTTACTACGGCTTCGGTTACGGCTACGACGAGAGGGAAACCGTGGGGCTGGCCCGGCTGTCGTTCCGTTACGGCGAGGTGGTGACCCCGCTCGGCGAGGCCCAGCCCACGGTCACGCGCCTGCACCGGGGCCGCCTGGTCGCGCTCGACCGCGACCTCGCCGTCGAGGCCGAGGCGGTGCGCTCCCTGCTGTCGCACGGTTTCGGCCCCGCGCCCGACCTGCGCCACGGCGTGCCCCCCGACCACGCGCGCGACTTCCTCCCCGACGGCGAGGACGACGACCTCGCCTGGTTCGAGGTCGTGTACCGCGCCGTGCCGAAGCTCAAGGCCGCGGGCTGGCAGATCGACGTCGCGGCGGACTTCCCCTACCGCCTCCTCCGCGCCGACGGCGAGGTCGACGCGGAGGTGCGCGAGGGGTCGGGGATCGACTGGCTCGAACTCCACCTCGGCGTCACGGTGGAGGGCGAGCGGGTCGACCTCGTGGGCCCGATCGTGGCCCTGATCTCGGCGCCCGGCTTCACGGACGAGATGCTGGAGCGCCTGGCCGAGGACGACGACCAGCCCCTCTTGCTGCCGCTGCCGGACGGCCGCGTGCTGGCCATGCCGCTCGGCCGGCTGCGGCCCATCATCCAGGCCATGCGCGAGCTCGCCTTCGGGACGGACCGCGGCGACGGTGCCCTGCGCCTGTCGCGGCAGGACGCGGCCCGGCTCGCCGAGTTCGAGGCCGCGACCTCCGCGGCCGCGCTGAAATGGCAGGGCGGGGACGCGATCCGCGACCTCGGCCGCAAGCTCGCCCACGGCGCCGGCATCCCGCCCGTCGCCCTGCCGCCGGACTTCCGGGCGACGCTCCGGCCCTACCAGGCCGAGGGCGTGGCGTGGCTGTCGCTGCTGCGCGACGTGGGGCTCGGCGGCATCCTGGCGGACGACATGGGGCTCGGCAAGACCGTGCAGGCCCTGGCCTTCCTGGCGGTCGAGAAGGCGGCGGGGCGGCTCGACCAGCCGGCGCTCGTGGTGGCGCCGACGAGCCTGATGGGGAACTGGGCGCGCGAGGCCGAGCGCTTCGCGCCGAACCTCAGGGTGCTGACGCTGCACGGCCTCGCCCGCAAGGCGCTGTTCGACGCCATCCCGGACCACGACCTCGTGCTGACCACCTATCCCTTGATCGCGCGCGACCGGGAGGTGCTGGCCGCCCGGGAGTGGCACGTGCTGCTGCTCGACGAGGCCCAGACGATCAAGAACCCGAACGCCACCACCACGAAGCTCATCCTGTCGCTCGAGGCCCGGCACCGCTTCTGCCTGACGGGAACGCCGATGGAGAACAACCTGACCGAGCTCTGGTCGCTGTTCTCCTTCGCCTGCCCGGGCCTGCTCGGCGACCGCAAGCGCTTCGGGAGCACCTGGCGCACGCCGATCGAGAAGAACGGCGACGCCGAGCGCGGCCGCCTGCTGGCCCGGCGGGTGCGCCCCTTCATGCTGCGCCGCACCAAGGAGGAGGTGGCGCGCGACCTGCCGCCCAAGACCGAGATGGTGGAGCGGATCGAGCTCCAGCCCGCGCAGCGCGACGTCTACGAGTCGATCCGCCTGTCCATGCACGACCGCATCCGCAAGGCCATCGCCGAGAAGGGCTGGGCGCGGAGCCGCATCATCGTGCTCGACGCGCTCCTCAAGCTCCGGCAGGCCTGCTGCGACCCGCGGCTCCTGAAGCTGAAACTGAAGGGCACCCCGGCGGCCTCGGCCAAGCTGGAGCGGCTGGAGGAGATGCTGGCGGAGCTGCTGGCCGAGGGGCGCCGCGTGATCGTCTTCTCGCAGTTCACCTCCATGCTCGACCTGATCCGCCCCCGGCTCGACGCCGCCGGCATCTCCTATTCGCTGCTGACCGGCGACACGCGCGACCGGCCGGCCGCCATCGCGGCCTTCGACAGCGGGGCCGCGCAGGTCTTCCTCATCAGCCTCAAGGCCGGCGGCGTCGGCCTGAACCTCGTGTCGGCCGACACGGTGGTGCTCTACGACCCGTGGTGGAACCCCGCCGTCGAGGAGCAGGCCATCGACCGCGCCCACCGCATCGGCCAGACGAAGCCGGTCTTCGTCCACAAGCTCGTGGCGGCCGGCACCATCGAGGAGAAGATGGAGGTGCTGAAGGAAAAGAAGGCGGCGCTCGCGGCCTCGCTCTTCGACCACGACGGCGAGCCGACCCTCGCCATGACGGAGGACGACATCGAGATGCTGCTGGCGTCGTGAGGGGGCCGGCAGGGTCCCCGCGGACACGAGGGCTTCGCCCTCGACGCTGGCCCGAGAGGCGCGCGGTCTCCTCGATCGAAGCCCTGATGGCCGTGGGAGCCCTCACCCCACCTCGTCGTCGCCGGGCTGGCGGGGGGCCAGGGGCGTGAAGGCGCAGCGGTCGGGCTTGAGGTCGATCAGCGGCGTGCCGTCGAGGCAGTCGAGCCCGCGCACCAGCACGGTCGCGCCCTCGATGCCCACCAGGGCGGCCAGCGACGTGCCGATCGGGTTCAGCCGCACGGGCGAGCGCAGCGAGAAGGTGCCGCGGGTGGTGCCGTCGCCCTTCGGGCTCTGGCGCACGAGGTCGCGGCGCGACCGGTCGAGCCAGTAGAGCACCTCGACCGACGCGTACGGCGCGAGCCCGTCGAGCCCCTCGGCCCAGGGCGCGAAGAGCTCGATGCGGCAGACGGGGCCGTCGCGGCGGCCCTGGCGCGGGCAGGCGAGGCGGTCCGTCCAGGGCGTGCGGATGCGGCCGATGAAGACGAGTCCGGCGTCGGTCGCGGCCGGCATGGGGACCGCCACCTCGCCCGGCCTGATCTCGTCCCGCCGCACCATGGCCCGCCCCCCGCCGTCGCGGCCCCGACGATAGCGGCCGCGGCGCGCCGGCGCCATGGACTCGCCCGGGCCGGCGCTATATCGGGATGTGCATCACGCTTCACGTTTCGGGAGTCCACGGCATGGCGATCACGCGGCGATCCTGGCTCGGGGCGGCCCTGGCCGCGAGTCTCGCCCTCGGCGGGGCCGCGAGCCGGCCGGCGCGGGCCGAGGGGCCGGCGGGCCCCACCGTCTTCGCGGCCGCGAGCCTCAAGAACGCCATGGACGACGTCGGCGGGCGCTGGGCCGCCGCGGGCCACCCGGCGCCCAAGCTCTCCTTCGCGGCCTCGAACGTGCTGGAGAAGCAGATCGAGCAGGGCGCCCCCGCCGACCTCTTCTTCTCCGCCGACCTCGACTGGATGGAGGCCGCGCAGAAGGCCGGCCTCATCCAGCCCGCGACCCGCGTCGACCTCCTGGCCAACGCCATCGTGCTGGTGGCCCCGGCGGATGCCGCCGCCCCGGTCGACATCCGCGCCGGCTTCGACCTCGCCGGGGCGCTGCACGGCGGGCGGCTCGCCATGGGCAACGTCGACGCCGTGCCGGCCGGCAAATACGGCAAGGCGGCGCTGCAGAAGCTCGGCGCCTGGGACGGCGTGAAGGACCACGTGGCCCAGGCCGAGAGCGTGCGGGCCGCGCTGGCCTTCGTGGCCCGGGGCGAGGCGCCGCTCGGCATCGTCTACGCGACCGACGCCGCCGCCGAGCCCAAGGTCAAGGTCGTGGGCACCTTCCCGGACGACAGCCATCCGCCCATCGTCTACCCGGTGGCGGTCACGAGGGACGCCAGGAGCCCCGACGCCCAGGCCTTCCTCGACTTCCTGCGCGGCCCGGCCGCCAAGGCGGCCTTCGAGAAGCAGGGCTTCACGGTGCTGAAACCCGCCGCGCCCTGAGGGCGGACGCCCGGCGATGGACGGCTGGCTCGGTCCCGACGCCTGGGCGGCGCTGCGGTTGAGCCTGCTCGTCGCCACCACCGCGACGGCCGCGAGCCTGCTGCCGGGCCTCCTCGTGGCCTTCCTCCTGGCGCGCGGGCGCTTCCCCGGACGGGCGCTGCTCGACATGCTCGTGCACCTGCCGCTGGTGCTGCCGCCGGTCGTCACCGGTTACCTGCTGCTGATCGCCTTCGGGCGGCGCGGCCCGGCGGGGGCCTGGCTCGCCGAGCACCTCGGCATCGTGCTGGCCTTCCGCTGGACCGGCGCCGCCCTGGCCTGCGCCGTGATGGGCTTCCCGCTGATGGTGCGGGCCATGCGCCTGTCCTTCGAGGCCGTGGACCCGAAGCTGGAGGCGGCCGCGGGCACGCTCGGCGCCGGCCCGGCCGCGGTCTTCGCGCTGGTCACGCTGCCCTTGGTGCTGCCGGGGGTCATCGCCGGCGCCATCCTGTCCTTCGCCCGCGCCATGGGCGAGTTCGGCGCCACCATCACCTTCGTGGCCAACATCCCCGGCGAGACCCAGACGCTGCCCTCCGCGATCTACACCTTCACCCAGGTGCCGGGCGGCGAGGTCGAGGCCCTGAAGCTGACCCTCGTGTCGCTGGCCGTGTCGATGGCCGCGCTGGTCCTGTCGGAGGGGCTGGCGCGGCGCGTGTCGCGCCGGCTGGCGGCATGAGAGATACCGGCGTCGCCCTGTCGGTCGCGGTGGAGCACCGGCAGGGCGACTTCGACCTCGACGTGGCCTTCGCGGCGCCGGGCGGCGTCACGGCGCTGTTCGGCCGCTCGGGCTCGGGCAAGACCACGCTGGTCGACGCCATCGGCGGGCTGCTGCGGCCCCGCCGGGGCCGGGTGGCGCTGGGGCCGGACGTCCTGCTCGACACGGAGCGCGGGATCGCCGTGCCCCGCCACAGGCGCCGCATCGGCACGGTGTTCCAGGAGGGGCGGCTCTTCCCCCACCTCAGCGTGCGGCAGAACCTCCTCTTCGGCCGCTGGTTCGCGCCCCGCCGCGACGCCGGCCCCGAGCTCGACGCCGTGGTGGCGCTGCTCGGCATCGGCCCGCTGCTCGGCCGCCGCCCGGCGGGCCTGTCGGGCGGCGAGAAGCAGCGCGTGGCGATCGGCCGGGCGCTGCTGTCGAAGCCGCGCCTCCTCCTCATGGACGAGCCGCTGTCGGCGCTGGACGACGCCCGCAAGGCCGAGATCCTGCCCTACATCGAGCGGCTGCGCGACGAGGCCGGGGTGCCGATCGTCTACGTGTCGCATTCGGTCGCCGAGGTGGCGCGGCTCGCCGACACGCTGGTGGTGCTCGACGCCGGGCGGGTCACGGCGGCCGGCCCGGCCTCCGACGTGCTGGCCCGGCTCGACGTGGCGCCGCTCGCGGGCGCGCGGGAGGCCGGCGCCGTGCTCGACGCGCGGGTCGAGGCGCAGGACGCGGGCTTCGGCCTGACGCTGCTCTCGACCCGCGCCGGGGCGCTGCGGGTGCCCCGCCTCGACCTGCCGGTCGGCGCGGCGCTGCGCGTGCAGGTGCCGGCGCGCGACGTGATGCTGAGCCTCGCGGCCCCGGAGGGCACGAGCGCGCTCAACGTGCTGCCGGCCGTGGTGGCCGAGGTCCGCCTCCCCGAGGACGGCGGCCCGAGCGCGGAACTGCGGCTCGACTGCGACGGCGCGGTGCTCCTGGCCCGCATCACGCGCCTGTCGCTCGTCGAGTTGGGCCTGGCGCCCGGCGTCCCGGTCTTCGCGGTGGTGAAGAGCGTGGCGCTCGACCGCTCGTCCGGCGCCGCCGCGCGGCTCGCGCGTTACGACGGCACGGTGTAGGGACGGCCGTCGGCTCGCCTGATGGATTGCCTCGACCCGAGGAGGAGCACATGGCGCGGATGAGCATCAGGATCGACCTCGACCGCGACGGGCGGCTCGGCCCCGGCAAGGTGATGCTGCTGGAGCGCATCGCCGAGGGCGGCTCCATCTCGGCGGCCGGGCGGGCCATGGACATGTCCTACCGCCGCGCCTGGCAGCTCGTGGCCGACCTCAACGCGAGCTTCGCCGCACCGCTCGTGATCGCGCAGATGGGCGGCCGGCGGGGCGGCGGCGCCACGCTCACGGGTTTGGGGGCGCGGCTCGTCGCGGAATACCGCGCCATCGAGCGGGAGGCCGAGGCCGCCGTGGCGCCGCGCCTGCAGGCGCTGGAGGACGCGGCCGCGAAGGCGGGGTGACATTCCCAGATGCTCGCTCCACCCCTCCGCTCGTCCCCGCGCAGGCGGGGATGCGGCGCCAGGAGACGGCCGAAGGCCGACGAGGCTCCCTCGCGTGCCGCTCGATGCGCCGTGTCAGGATGAGGGCGGCCTTCGGCCGAGCATTTTGCGCTGGATCCCCGCCTTCGCGGGGATGAGCGGGTGTTCCGAGCTGATCACAGGGAAGCTCACGCCGTAAACGAGGGAGCGCAGATCCCCACACCGTTCCCTCACCTTCCGACGGATCACGCCTCCCTGTCGCAATCCCTCAGCTATGGGCCTTGATGAACAGCTCCACCGCCTGCTCGACGTGGCGCTCGACGTCGGCCGGCGTGGGCCGGGGCCCGATGGAGAGGAGGGCCTCCAGCAGGATCCCCGCCTTCAGCAGCTCGAAGAACAGGATGGAGGCGGCGAGCGTGTCGGCGATCGTGAGCCGCCCGTCCGCCACCTGCCGGTCGAGGTAGCGGGCGATGCGCCGGCGGCCGGTCTCCGGGCCCGCCTCGTAATAGGCGCGGCCGATCTCGGGGAATTTCGGCGCCACCGCCATCACGGTGCGCAGATGCGCCAGCGAATCGGGCCGCAGCATCAGCTCGATGAACCGCACTCCGAAGCCGTGCAGCGTGGCCCGCAGGTCGAGGTCGTCGTCGGTGAAGCCGCAGAGCTGCTCGGCCTGGCCGCGTTTCTCGTCGCGCAGCAGCGCCGCGAACAGCTCCTCCTTGCTGGCGAAGTAGACGTAGAGCGTGCCCTTCGACACGCCCGCGGCGCGCGCCACCTCGTTCATGCTGGCGCCGTCGAAGCCGTCGTCGAGGAAGACCCGGCGCGCCCCGTCGAGGATCTGCCGTCGCTTCGCGCCCTCCTCGCGCGGCGCCTCGCCGGGCGAAGCCTCGCCCCGCTGCGGCACCGCCGCCAGCTCCGCATCAGCGTCGGCGAGCAGATCGGATGACTTGAGCACGCACGCCCCCTCGCCGGACATCGACCGAACCGCTCCACGCCCCTTGATTTAGGGCCAGGTTCGCGCTAGGTCAACCGTTGACCGAACGGTTCAGTCATTATGCTCCGCTGCGGCCGGAGCGGGGGGGCGGGGACCCGGTGTCGAGCGTGCGGACGGTGGAGAGAACGATGGCCGACATGGCTGCGGTGGAGACGACGACGGCCGCGAAGGTCTCGTCCCCGACCCCCACGAACGAGGGCGCCGTGGTGCTCCGTCCCGCGGGCGCACCCGCCGCGGCGGTGCGCAGCGGCGAGGTCCTGCCGCCCGCCGGCGGGCCCGCGATGCCGCGGCGGCGCAAGAAGCGCGTGCTCCTGCCGCTGGTCCTCCTGGCGGCCCTCGGCGGCGGGGGCTACGAGGGCTATCGCTACTTCGTCGAGGGCCGCTTCCTGGTCTCGACCGACGACGCCTATGTCAAGGCCGACATGTCGATCGTCGCCGCCAAGGTCTCGGGTTACGTCACGCTGGTGCCGGTGGCCGACAATGCCGCCGTGAAGCGCGGCGACGTTCTGGCCCGCATCGACGAGGGCGACTACCGCAACGCCGTCGAGGCCGCCCAGGCCCGCATCGACACGCAGGACGCCACGGTCGCGCGCATCGGCCGGCAGGTCGCGGCCGGCGCCGCGGCGGTCGACCAGGCCCGGGCCAACCTCACCTCCGCCAGGGCCGACGCCACGCGGCTGGCCTCCGAGTTCGAGCGCGCCGACAGCCTGATGCGCTCCACCTACGGCACGCAGCAGCGGCTCGACACGGCCCGCGCCGACCGCGACCGCTCGGTCGCGGCCGTGGCCAACGCCGCCGCCGCCGTGGTGTCGGCCGAGGCCGCCATCGACGTGCTGCGCGCCCAGGGCGTCGAGGCCGAGAAGGTCCGCGGCGAGCTCGTCACCACCCTGGCGCGGGCCGAGCGCGACCTGTCCTTCACCACCGTGCGGGCGCCCTTCGACGGCGTGGTGGGCAACAAGTCGGTCCAGCCCGGCCAGTACGTGCAGCCGGGCGGCCGGCTGCTGGCCCTGGTGCCGCTCGACAGCGCCTACGTCGAGGCGAACTTCAAGGAGACCCAGGTCGGCCGCCTGAAGCCCGGCCAGGCCGTGACCATCACGCCCGACGCCTACGGCGAGCGCGCCGTCGAGGGCCGGGTCGAGAGCATCGCGCCGGCCTCGGGCGCCGAATTCTCCATGCTGCCGCCCGAGAACGCCACCGGCAACTTCACCAAGGTCGTCCAGCGCCTGCCCGTCCGCATCGCCGTGCCGGCCGAGGTCGCGCGCGAGGGGATCCTGCGGCCGGGCCTGTCGGTCGTGGTCGAGGTCCGCACCCGCGACGCCTCCGAGCCCGCCCCCACCATCACGGGCGCCCTGGAGCCGCTGATGGGCCGGCTCGGCCGCACGGTGCGGGACGCCGCCGCCCGGCTGCACCTCGGCGGGTCCGAGGCCGAGCCGCGGCACACGGCCGAGCGCTGAGCCGGCCATGAGCGCCGCCCAAGCCCTCCCCGCGCCGGGCGCCGCCCCGGCGGCCGCGAAGGGCTCCGCCGACACCCGCCGGCTGATCACCTTCATCGCCATGGTGTTCGGCATGTTCATGGCGATCCTGGACATCCAGATCGTCTCGGCCTCGCTGGCCGAGATCCAGGCCGGCCTGTCGGCGAGTGCCGACGAGGTCGCCTGGGTGCAGACCAGCTATCTCATCGCCGAGGTCATCATGATCCCGCTGTCCGGGATCCTGTCGCGCGCCTTCTCGACCCGCTACCTGTTCTTCGCGAGCTGCGCCGGCTTCACGCTGATGAGCTTCATGTGCTCGACCGCGACGACCATCGGCCAGATGATCGTCTACCGCGCGCTGCAGGGCTTCGTCGGCGGCGCCATGATCCCGACGGTCTTCGCCTCGTCCTACATCATCTTCCCGCGCGACAAGCAGCCCATCGTGGCGCCGCTGATCGGCCTCGTGGCGACGCTGGCGCCCACCATCGGCCCGACGGTCGGCGGCTACCTCACCGAGCTCTTCTCCTGGCACTGGCTGTTCCTGGTCAACGTGGGGCCCGGCATCGTCGTGTCGCTGATGGCCTGGTTCCTGATCGACTTCGACAAGCCCGACCTGTCGCTCCTGGAGCGCTTCGACTGGTTCGGGCTCCTCGGCATGGCCTGCCTGCTCGGCGGCCTCGAATACGTGCTGGAGGAGGGGCCGCAGAAGAACTGGTTCGACGAGGACCTCGTCACGATCTGCTTCGTGGTCTCGGTCCTGGGCGGCCTGCTGTTCTTCTGGCGCGCCTTCACGGCGCGGCAGCCCATCGTCGACCTCAGCGCCTTCAAGGACCGCAACTTCGCCTTCGGCTCGCTCTTCTCCTTCGTGATGGGGGTGGGTCTCTACGGGCTCACCTACGTGTATCCGATCTTCCTGGCGCGGGTGCGGGGCTACAACTCGCTGCAGATCGGCGAGACCATGTTCGTGTCGGGCCTGTGCATGTTCGTGGCGGCGCCGATCGTCGGCAAGCTGATGCGCCGCGTCGACCCGCGCCTGCTCATCGGGCTCGGCTTCGCGGGCTTCGCGCTCGGCACCTGGATGGCGTCCGGCATCACCAAGGACTGGGACTTCTGGGAGCTGATGGTGCCGCAGATGCTGCGCGGCTTCTCGCTGATGACCGCCATGGTGCCGATCAACAACGTGGCGCTCGGCACGCTGCCGCCGGCGCGGCTCAAGAACGCCTCGGGCCTCTACAACCTCACCCGCAACTTCGGCGGCGCGGTCGGCCTCGCCTGCATCAACACGCTGATCAACGACCGCTGGGACCTGCACCTCCAGCGCCTGCACGAGAGCGTGGCCTGGGGCCACGAGAAGGCCGAGGCCACGCTCTCGGCCCTCACTCAGGCCTACGCGGGCTACGGCTCGGACGCGGCCGTGGCGGCCACGAAGCGGCTCGCCCTGATCGTGCGGGGGCAGGCCCTGGTGATGTCGCTCGGCGACGTGTTCCTGGCCCTCACGGTGCTGTTCCTGGCGCTGGTCGCCGTGACGCCGCTGATGAGCCGGCCCGGCCAGGCGGGCGGGGGCGCGGGCGCCCATTGAGAGCGCTCATTGAGATGGTGCCCGCGGCGGGCGCGGGCACCATGGGCTCGGGTCGGGCCCACGGCGCTCAATAGACGTCGAGCTGGAACCGCCTGTCCTTCTTGAGCTGGCTCACGAAGGCGATGGCCGCGTCGGGGCTCTGGCGGCCCTCGCGGGCGGCGATGTCCACCATGGCGGCCTCGACGTCCTTGGCCATGCGCTTGGCGTCGCCGCAGACGTAGACGTGGGCGCCCTCCTCGAGCCAGCGCCACAGGTCGGCGCCGACCTCGCGCATGCGGTCCTGGACGTAGACCTTCTGCCCCGCGTCGCGCGACCAGGCGAGCGACAGGCGCGTCAGCACGCCCTCCTCGCGCAGCTCTTCGAGCTCGTCCTGGTAGAAGAAGTCGGTGGCGGACCTCTGGTGCCCGAAGAACAGCCAGTTCCGGCCGGGCGCGCCCGACGCCTTGCGCTCCTGCAGGAAGGCGCGGAACGGCGCCACGCCCGTGCCGGGACCCACCATGATGACGGGCTTCGACCCGTCCTCCGGCAGCGCGAAGTCGTGCGCCTTCTGGACGTAGACCTTCAGCTCCTCGCCGGGCTCGACGGCGTCGGCGAGCCAGGTGGAGGCGACGCCGGTGCGCTTGCGCTTGTTGATCTGGTAGCGGACCGCGTCCACCGTCAGCGACAGCCCGCCGACGTTGAGGTTGGGCGAGGACGAGATCGAGTAGAGCCGCGGCTGGAGCGGCGACAGGGCGTCCACGAAGGCTTCCGGGTGGGGGCGGGCGTTGGGGAACTTGTGCAGCACCGCCAGCACGTCGAGCTGGGCGGCGTCGCCGTCCGGGTCCTCGCCCCGGGCCAGCGCCCGGGCCTTCTCGCGCGATGGGCCGCCCGAGATGTAGGAGAACAGCTCGAACAGCGAGTCGGGCGCCAAGCCGATGTCGACGTCCTCGCGCAGCGCCCGGCGCAGCGGCTTGCCGTTCACCTCCGTCATGGGGGAGGCGCCCAGCATGGCGATGATCTGGTCGACGAGCCCCAGGTTGTTCTTCGGGAACACGCCGAAGCTGTCGCCCACCACGTAGTCGACGCCGCTGCGCGACAGGTCGAACTCGATGTGCCAGGTGTCCTTGGCCGAGCCCTCCCGGTTGAGGCGCCGGCGCGACCTGAACACGGCCGTGGCCGGCGCCTCGCGCGAGGTGCCGGGGATCACCTCGGCCTGCGCGCCCGCGACGGCGCGCGACTTGCCGCCCTCGGCCGCGCCCTCGTCGGCCGCGGTCTTGTCGCCGTTGATGTCGTTCAACTCGACCGCGAGGCCCTTCAGCAGCCGCGCCGTCACCTTGCCGCCGGGCGCGCAGAGGTTCAGCCGCTGCTCGTCCTTGAGGAAGATGGCGTTGGCATAGGCGGCGCAGCTGTAGCCGCACTGGCCGCAGTCCTGCTGGGCCATGGCGGCCATCAGGCGCGGCGCGATGGGCCGCTCCTTGGCCATGTCCATGCGCTCCTCGGGGGGGAGCGAGGGGTCGTGCCAGGGGGCCTCGTCGTTGGTGGCCAGCACGGGGCCGGCGACCTGCGTGGCGCCGGCGTCGTTGCTGGGGACGGGCGACTCGCTCGCCATGGCGGCGATCGAGGCCGAGAAGAAGCCCGACAGCCACGAGCGCTGCTCGGGCGAGAAGGGCGCCGACTCGGGGATCGTGACGGTGATCTGCTGGGCTGCGCTCATGCTGCGGTCCCTTCGGCGAGGCTCTTCAGGGCCTCGACCTCGTGGCGGTTGGCGAAGGCGTGGAAGGATTCGCCGGGCTCGGCGCGGTGCGCCAGATAGGCCTTGAGCAGCCCCTCGATCCGCGCCGGCGCGTCCTCGGCCCTGGTGTCGGGGTAGATCATCTTGGCGATGGAGGCGTCCGTGCCGAAGCCGCCGCCGACGTGGATGTGGTAGCCCGGCACCGTGTCGTCGTCGCCGACCGGCACCTTGACGCCGATGAGGCCGATGTCGCCGATGTAGTGCTGCGCGCAGGAGTTGGGGCAGCCCGTGAGGTGGACGTTGATCGGCTGGTCCATCGGCACGCGCGGCTCGATGTGGGCCACGATCTCGTTGCCGTTGCGCTTGGTGTCGGCGTTGGCGAACTTGCAGCCGAAGGAGCCCGTGCAGGCCACGAGGCCGGCCCGCACCGTGGAGGCTTCGGTGTCGAGCCCGATGGCCTTGACGCTTGCCGCGACACCCGCGACGTCCTCGTCCCTCACGCCCGAGATCAGCAGGTTCTGCCAGACGGTGAGGCGGATGTCGCCGTCGCCGTGCCGGCGCGCGATCTCGGCCAGCGCGCGCATCTGGTCGGTCGACAGGCGGCCGGCCTCCAGCACCACGCCGAGGTAGTTCAGCCCGGGCTGCCTCTGCCGGTGCACGCCGATGTGCCCCAGCCGGTCGTAGGCCGGCCGGGGCGCCACGAAGGCGGCGTCGCAGCGCTGGAGACCCATGCCGAGCTTCTCCTCGACGGCCGCCAGGAACCTGTCGAAGCCCCAGGCGTCCAGCACGTATTTCATGCGGGCGTGGGCGCGGTCGGTGCGGTCGCCGTGGTCGGCGAAGACCCGGACGATGGCGTCCGCGACCCTGATGGACTCGGCCGGCGGCAGCACCACGCCGGTGTCGCGCGCGAGGTCCTTGTGGCCCGTGATGCCGCCGAGCGCGAGGCGGTAGTAGACGCCGGGCGGCACGGGCGCGCCCGCCATCACCTCCACGGCCTGGAAGCCGATGTCGTTGGTGTCCTCCAGCGTGGCGATCTTGCCGCCGCCGTCGAAGCTCACGTTGAACTTGCGCGGCAGGTTGTACATGGCCCGCGTGTTGAGGATGTGGTGGTGCCAGTCCTTGGCATGGGGGCGAGTGTCGAGCAGCTCGTTCGGGTCGATGCCGGCCGTGGCCGAGCCCGTGACGTTGCGGATGTTGTCCGAGCCGGCGCCGCGCGGCACGATGCCGATGTCGGCCAGCCCCTCGATGAAGGGCGCCCCGCGCTCGGGCGGGATCTCGCGGACCTGCAGGTTGCAGCGCGTCGTGACGTGGGCGTAGCCGCCGCCGTCGCGGTCGGCGAGGTCGGCGATGGCGGCGAACTGCCAGTGCTTGAGGATGCCGTTGTGGACCCTCAGGCGGCACATGTAGCTGTCCTGCGCGGGGCCCACGTAGAACAGGCCGTGGTAGCGCCAGCGGAAATTGTCCTCCGGCTTCGGCCGCGCGCCCGTGGCCGCGATGGTCTTCAGCCGCCCGTAGGACTCGAACGGGTGCTCGGCGCGCTTCCACTTCTCCTGGTCGGCCAGCTTCCTGCCGGCCGCGACCTGCGCGTCCTGGGCCTTCGCCTGGTCGGCGTCGGGCCCGGTCGGCTCGCTCGCCACGCCCGCCGGCGCGCGGCCGATCGACCGCATGGCGCCCAGCCCCGAGGCGAACCCTTCGAGCCAGTTCTTCTGCTCCGGATTGAATTCCATGCCCATCGGGTCTGACCTCATGCGTCCGGATGGCGGTGCGGGCGCGCCGGGGTGGCGTGCGGGCGGTGACGCCCGCTACAGTGGGAAGGGGGCAGCGGGCGCAGCCCCCGCGGAGGGGAAGGGCCGGCGACGGGACGCCGCGCACCCTGGAGTCCAGTGCCGGAGAGCGCGATTCGGCGTCCCGAATGACGCAAGCTGCATGCCACCCGCCGGCCGAGCCCGCCGCCCCGTGGCCGGCCGCGAGCCCGCGTGCCCTGCACAACCGACGCCCAATCCCGCCGTCCACCCGATGGGCTTTTGCCCATCGGCGAGGCATCGGACCGGGGATGGCGGCGCGCGGGCCGGTTTACGCCCGCGGCCGATGCCCTTAATCCTGGTCCCGCGCGGGTCGCCGATCCGCCCCCACAGCCGGAAGCCGCGACCTTGACCGCCATCGCCCAGCCCCTCACCGGCATCTTCCCGGTGGCGCCGACCCCTTTCACGGCCGACGGCGCCCTCGACCTCCCGGGGGCGCGGCGCGTGATGGACTGCATGGTCGACCAGGGCGTCGACGGGCTCTGCATCCTGGCCAACTATTCCGAGCAGTTCGCCCTCACGGATGCCGAGCGGGATCAACTCGTCGACGCCAGCCTGGAGCGGATCGCCGGCCGCGTGCCGGTGATCGTCACCTGTTCGCATTTCGCGACCGCGGTCGCGGCCGAGCGCGGGCGGCGGGCGGCCGCGGCGGGCGGCGCCATGCTGATGCTGATGCCGCCCTACCACGGCGCCGGCCTGCGGGCCGACGAGGACCGGATGATCGAGCATTTCGCCCGCGTCGCGGAGGCGGCCCGGCTGCCCATCATGGTGCAGGACGCGCCGCTCTCGGGCGTGCCGCTGTCGGTGCCCTTCCTGGTGCGGCTCGCCCGGGAGGTGCCGCTCGTGCGCTACTTCAAGATCGAGGTGCCGCAGGCCGCCGCCAAGCTCCGCGCGCTGATCGCGGCCGGGGGGGCGGCCATCGAGGGCCCGTGGGACGGCGAGGAGGCCATCACGCTGATGGCCGACCTCGACGCCGGCGCCACCGGCACCATGACGAGCGCGCTCCTGCCCGACCTCATCAAGCCCATCGTCACGGCCCACGCGGCCGGCGACCGGGCGAGGGCCGCCGCGCTCTACGCCGGGGTGCTGCCGCTCATCAACTACGAGAACCGCCAGTGCGGCTTGCGCGCCGCCAAGGCCGTGATGATGGCGGGCGGCGTCATCGCCAGCGACGCCGTGCGCCACCCCTTCGAGCCGCTCCACCCCGCCACCCGCGCGGGCCTCCTCGAGATCGCCGAGGGCCTGCAGCCGTTGGCGCTGCGCTGGGGCCGGTGAGGCGCGCGGCGCCGCCCCCCCGCTGCACGGGATGCCCTCCGGGCGGGCGCGGTCGCCGTCAAAGCGTCCCCTCAGGAGCCGCTCCAGAGCGCCAGCGCGACGCCGCCGGCCGCGGCGGCCGCCACCGACCAGCCGACCAGGACATACACCAGCCAAGCGACGTCGCCCCGCATCTGCGCCCGATGGGAATCGTCCGCCGCGCGCAGGGCGTCGCGCCCCGCGCGCCAGGCCGCGTACCAGTCGGCGAAGGGATCGGCCGGGGCGACGTCCTCGATCTTCGGGTTCGTCCGGTGCGGTGACGACACGGCGTTCCATCCTGCTCGGTCGATCAGATGTGCCGGAGAACCGAGATCCTGACAAGCCGCCCGGGCTGCGACTCAGAGCCTGTTTGCGTGCTGGAATGGGGCTGCGCCGCAGCCCTGTTCGGATGATCGGCAGGACGCGCGTGAAGAGCGTGGCCCCCGCCACGGTCGAGCGCGATGACGCCTCGAGCGCCGAACAGGGCGCGGCCCTCCGGGTTGAGCCGCGACGGCCGCCCGGTGCGTCGTGGAGCTCGCCGAGACCACAGGTCTCGGCATCGCTCCCCTCCTGTCATCCGGCACGTCGCGGCTCAACGCAGTCCCGCTCCAGCGCTCAAACAGGCTCTCAGACGCGGGGCGGGTGCCGTGCCGGCCCCGGCTCAGAGCAGCGCCGGCGTCCAGGGCAGGTCCACCTTGGCGTAGCCCGCGCCCTGGCGCTCGACCGTGAGGAAGCCCGGCAGGTTGAGATGCATGCCGGCCACGGCGAGCCTTTCGCTCGCCACCTGGTCCAGCACCTTCAGGCGGGTCGCGCGCGCGCCGTCCGGATCGACGTCGAAGCCGATCGTCACCTCGGGCCTGCGGATCTGGATGTCGGCCATGTGGGTGATGTCGGCCCAGATCAGCAACTGATCGGCGCCCGACTGGATGTGGAAGCCCGAATGGCCGGGTGTGTGGCCGGGCAGGGGCACGAGCGTGATGCCGGGCAGCACCTCGCCGGCGCCCACGAGCTTGAGGTTCGGCCGGTAGGCGTCGAGCGCCGTGCGGGCCGCCTCGAAGAACGGCTTCGCGTCGGCGCCGGCCGAGGCCATGACGGCGTCGTCGCGCCAGAACTGGGCCTCGGCCTCGCTGATCGTCACCTCGGCCCTGGGGAAGATCGGCTTGCCGTGCAGGGTCAGGCCGCCGACGTGGTCGACGTGGGCGTGGGTCAGCAGGATCGTGTCGACGTCGCCGGGCTCGACGCCGGCCGCCGCCAGCGCGACGGGGAAGCGCCCGCCCCAGCCGTTGAACCCGCCCGTGCCGGCGTCGACCAGCACGGTGCGGCCCCCGCCCTGGATCACGTAGGACGCGATGGAGATGTGGGCCAGGGGCGGGCGGTGGGCCGCCTTCAGCATCGCCTCGGCCTCGGGCGCCTCGATGCCCTGGAGATAGCCGAAGGAGCCGTCGAGGAAGCCGTCGCTGAGATAGGTGACGACGTAGTCGCCGACCTTGCGGCGGTTCAGGGCGGGCGCCTGCACGTCGGGCTGTATGGTCATGGCTCGGTCTCCGGACGGGAAGGCCCGGGTCGACCGGGCCGCGTCCGGGTTATCGAGCGGCGTCCCGCCGCGGCAAGCCCCATGGGATCTCAGTTGCCCGAGGCGGCCGCGTTCTTCGTGCCGTCGGGGAAGGGCTCGTCGGTCTTGAAGAAGTGGAAGCCGCGATGGTCCACCTCGCGGGCGGTGTCGGGCGCGGCCTCCCAGGGGCCGAGGAGCTGCCAGTCCTTGTGGCCCAGCTCCGTCGGCAGCATGGCGCCCGACTTCACCACCAGCCGGACGTGCGGCTCGTCCTTGTAGCCCCAGCATTCATACATGGCGTTCTCCGGATGAGCCTCGACCGAGAGATGATCCGGCCGGCCGCGGCGTCAAGGCCGGCACCTTTCGGCGGCCGGTCGGCGTTGCCGCAGCGGACGGGATCGAGAGGGACGACATGGAGCAGGCACGCCGCCTGGGCGACGGGAACACGACCCAGCAGCTCAAGGACGACATCGACTCGGGCCGCACCGGCGACAAGAACGCCACGGCCGATCCCGGCATGGCGGCGCTCGGCACCTGCGACGAAGCCGCCGGCACGCCGCCCACGCCCGAGCGGGTCGCAATGGCGCGCGAGCAGGAGAAGAAGCTCGGCCGCATCGCCACCGCGAACGACGAGCCCAAGACCAACGCCCCCATCATGCTGATGATCGGCGCCATCGTGCTGGTCGTCGTGCTCGTGGTCGTGTTCTTCCTCGTGCGATGACCTCCCCGGTGGAGCAGGGCCGGAGCCTCGGGCGGGCCGCGCTGGCGGCGGGGTCCGTCGCGGCCCTGACCAGCGTCGTCGGGCTCGCCCTCGCGGCCGAGGCCGAGGGGAAGGCGCCGTTGCGGCCCATCAACGCCACCAGCCACTGGCTCAACGGCGACGTCGCCGCGCTCCACGCGGGAGCCGACCGCCGCCACACCGGCGTCGGCCTCGCCACGAACCACGCCGCCTGCCTGTTCTGGGCGCTGCCCTTCGTGGCGTGGCAGCGCCGTCGCCCGGCCGGAACCGCCGGGGCGCTGCTGCGCGATGCCGCCATCATGGCGGGGGTCGCGGCGGCGGTGGACTACGGCGCCACGCCGAAGCGCTTCACCCCGGGCTGGGAGCTCGTGCTCACCAAGGCCGGCATGGCGGGGGTCTACGCGGCCCTGGCGCTGGGCCTCGCGGCCGGCGCCTCGCTCGACGGGCCGCGGGACGCGTTGAGGCGGGATCCGCGTCGACAGGACGCGGCGGTTCGGTAGAGTGCGGCCGAGCCGAACGCGAGACAGGACCGATGCCCGACCGAAGCCCCGCCGCCGAAACCTTCATGGCGGCCGAGATCCGCGACACGCCGGCCGCCGTGGCGCGCCTGCTCGATCAGCAGGGCCCGGCGCTGGCGGCGCTCGGGCGCGCGTTGCGGGCGCGCGACCCCGCCGTGGTGGTGACCTGCGCGCGCGGCTCGTCCGACCACGCCGCGGGATTCTTCAAATACTTGGTCGAGATCCTGCTCGGCGTGCCGGTGGCCTCGGTGGGGCCCTCCGTGGCCTCGGTCTACGGCGCGCCGCTGCGGCTCGCGGGCGCCGCCGTCGTGTCGGTGTCGCAGTCGGGCCGGAGCCCCGACATCGTGGCGCTCCAGGCCGCGGCGCGCGCCGCCGGCGCCTTTTCCATCGCGCTCGTCAACCAGGACGGCTCGCCGCTGGCCGAGGGCGCCGACGCCGTGGTGCCGCTCGGTGCCGGGGTCGAGCGCAGCGTCGCCGCCACCAAGACCTGCGTGGCCTCGGCCGCGGCCCTGGCCGCGATCGTCGCCGAATGGCGGGACGACGCGGCCCTGCGGGCGGCCGTCGCCGGGCTGCCGGCGGCGCTCGACGCGGCGCTCGGGCGGGACTGGGGAGCGGCCCTGCCGGCTTTCGTCGGCGCCGCCTCGGCCTATGTCGTCGGCCGCGGCCCGGCCCTGCCGGTGGCGGCCGAGGCCGCCCTCAAGCTGAAGGAGACGGCGGTGCTCCACGCCGAAGCCTTCTCGGGCGCGGAAGTCATGCACGGCCCGCTTCAACTGCTGGAGCCCGGCTTCCCCGTGATGGCCTTCGCGCAGGGCGACGCATCGCGCGCCGCCATGGAGGCCAGCGTGGCGCGGCTCGCGGCCGCCGGCGGTCGGGTCTTCACCGTGACGGCGGACGGGTCCGGGGGCCTCGCGGCCGCGCCGACCGGCCATCCGCTGCTCGATCCCCTGCCGATGCTGCTCGCCTTCTACGGCTTCGCGGAGGCGCTCGCCCGCGCGCGGGGCCACGACCCCGACCGCCCGAGCCACCTCCGCAAGGTGACGGAGACGGTGTGATGCCGCTCCGCGCGCTCCGCGGCGCCCGCGTCTTCACGGGCGACCGTTTCCTCGAACGCCACGCCGTGCTGCTCGACGGCGACCGCATCGCCGATCTCCTGCCCGAGGCGGCGCTGCCGGCGGACCTGCCGGCCGAGGACCTCGGCGGCGGCACGCTCGCGCCGGGCTTCCTCGACGCCCAGGTGAACGGCGGCGGCGGGGTGCTGTTCAACGCCGCGCCGACGGCCGAGGGCGCGGCTTCCGTCGCCGCGGCCCACCGGCGCACCGGCACCACGGGCTGCCTGCCGACCTTCATCACCGACCGGCCGGAGCGGCAGGCCGAGGCCGTGGCGGCGGTGCGGGCCGCCCTGGCGGAGCGCCGCCCCGGCGTGCTCGGGATCCACCTCGAAGGCCCGCACCTGTCGGTGGCCCGCAAGGGCGCACACGATCCCGCCCTGATCCGCCCGCTGGACGACCGCGACCTCGACGCCCTGCTCGGCGCCGGGATCCCCACGCTGCTGGTGACGGTGGCGGCCGAGACCGTCACGCCGGCGCAGATCCGGCGCCTCGCGGACGGCGGCGTGATCGTCAGCCTCGGCCACAGCGACGCGCCCTACGACGCCGTGATGGCCGCGGCCGACGCCGGGGCGCGCTGCGTGACGCATCTCTTCAACGCCATGTCCCCGCTCGGCCACCGCGCGCCCGGCGTGGTGGGGGCGGCCCTCGACCATGGCGGCCTCTGGGGCAGCCTCATCGCCGACGGCGTCCACGTCGACCCCGCGGCGCTGCGGGCGGCGCTGCGCGGCAAGCGCGGGCCGGGGCGCCTGTTCCTCATCTCGGACGCCATGCCGCCCGCGGGCGCGCCGGGCGACACCTTCACGCTCAGCGGCCGCACCGTGACGCGGCACGGCGGCGCCCTCAGCTTCGACGACGGCACGCTGGCGGGCGCCGACCTGACGATGGACGCGGCCCTGCGCTTCGCCGTGGACCGGCTCGACCAGCCCCTCGGCGAGGCGCTGCGCATGGCGAGCCTGTACCCGGCCGAGATGCTGGGGCTCGACGGCGCGCGGGGGCGGATCGCGGCCGGCACCGCGGCCGATCTGGTGCTGCTGGGGGAAGCGCTGGAGGTGCGGCGGACCTGGATCGGCGGCGTCGCGGAGGGGTGAGCGATCTCGCCGTCGAGTCATCCGTCCGTCAAGGCTTCGGATCCGGATTGCGTCGCCTCAGCAGCGACTGATACCAGCGGTCAAATCTCTTGACCGCTGGCCAGCGCGAATGCGCGCCGCCGCTCGTGCGGCGTATCCCGTCGTTGACGAGTCATCGTCAGCGACGGCTGGTATGAGGGGCGGCGCGCGTCGCGGCATCGTGTTGCTGGAGCTTGTCGACGCGCGACGGCTGGCGTCCGGCCTGGCGGCGAGATCGAACACGCGGTCGGCGGATTGGATACGCCGTTCGCCTCCGAGGATGCGGGGGAAGTCCAAGGTACTCAGCTCGACGATCCGCGCGCGGTCGCGAACCGTGACGCGTTTCAGCACGGCCGTCTCCTCGCACAGCAGCACGCCTCGCTCCCCCTCCAACAGGCGGTCGGGCTCTTCGATCACTTCGACGGCGGCCCGCTCGCCCAGATCCGGCTGACGCAGGCCGGGGATGGTGGCACGCGCGGCATCGAGGATTTCGGAGGCCCTCGTCGGCGCGATCTCGATGCGTGACCGATGTCCCTTGATCCAGTCGATGATGTCCTGCGCACCGAGACGCGCTGCCTCGTCGGTCGCTTCGTGCAGGACGGCATCCGGGATCACGAGATCCGCATCGACGTAGAGGAGGGAGTCGAGCGCATGGGCGACCGCCAAGGTGATCAACGGCCCCGTGTCGACCACGAAGAGCTTGAGATCACGGGCCACGGTCGGGGAACAACCACGCGCGGGCTCGTTCGATCTGCTCCTCGCGGCCCTCCACCGACGCACGCGGCAGCGACAGATCCTCCTCGCTCAGGAGGCGCAGGACGTCCCCGTAAGACGCATCGCCCAGCCGGCGGCGCAGTTCGAGGGCCGTCATCCGGCCGCTGGAATAGGCTTGGAGCGCCCGCCTCCGGGGATCGTCGGCCATCATCGTCTTCGTTTGAGGTCCGACCTCCGCAGTCGGCCGCCGCGGCCCAAGCGCATCGTGACGGCAGGGTATCAGGCGTCCGATCCCCATTCCAGGCCGGGAGACTCCTCTCACCGGGCGGCGCCCCGCCCCGCGGTTGACATCCCCGCCCCGCCGCCCGAAACCTCGCGCCGCATCGCACGACAGGGTGACGGACGGCATGGTGGATCACGGCGCGCTTCAGGCCATCATCGAGCGGGCCTTCGAGGACCGGGCGTCCATCACCCCCGGCACCACCGGCGAGCTGCGGGAGGCCGTCGACCGCGCCCTGTCGCTGCTCGACGCGGGCGAGCTGCGCGTCGCCACGAAGCGCGAGGGCGCCACGGGGCCGGAGAGCTGGACCGTGCACCAGTGGCTGAAGAAGGCCGTGCTGCTGTCGTTCCGCCTCAACGACATGACGGTCGTCCCCGGCGGCCCGGCCGGCTCCTCCTGGTACGACAAGGTGCCGTCGAAGTTCGAGGGCTGGGGCGAGAACCAGTGGGCGGCGGCGGGCTTCCGCGCCGTGCCGAACTGCGTGGTGCGCCGCTCCGCCTATATCGCGCCCGGCGCCATCCTCATGCCGTCCTTCGTCAACCTCGGCGCCTATGTCGGCGCCGGCACCATGGTGGACACCTGGGTCACGGTCGGGTCCTGCGCGCAGATCGGCCGCAACGTGCACCTGTCGGGCGGCGTCGGCATCGGCGGCGTGCTGGAGCCGCTCCAGGCCAACCCCACCATCATCGAGGACGACTGCTTCATCGGCGCGCGCTCGGAGGTGGTCGAGGGCGTGGTGGTCGGGCAGGGCTCGGTCCTGTCGATGGGGGTGTTCCTGTCGGCCTCGACCAAGATCGTCGACCGCGCGACCGGCCAGGTCCACACGGGCCACGTGCCGCCCTATTCGGTGGTGGTGTCGGGGAACCTGCCCGGCCGCCCGCTGCCGGACGGCACGCCCGGCCCGTCGCTCTACTGCGCGGTGATCGTCAAGACGGTAGACGCTCAGACCCGCTCCAAGACCGCCATCAACGACCTCTTGCGGGATTGACCTCGCCTTGACCGACGGCGGGTTCCGCTTCCTGTACCGCGAGGACCGCGGCCGCATCTCGCGCGCGGCGTGGTGGCGCGGCGTGCTGCCGCTGATCGTGCTGATGGCGCTCGCCACGGCGGGGTGGCTGGCTCTGCGGCCCTACGCGGTGCACGACCTCGCCACCCAGCCCTTCATCGACGGCGCCACGCTGGCGGCCTACCTCTACCTCGCGCTCTACAGCTTCGGGCTGATCCTCGCGGCCGTGTGCTACTACAACGTCTCGGCCAAGCGCTTCCGCGACCGCGGCCGCGCCGGCCGCTGGGCCGCGGCGCTGCCGCTCGCGGCCTTCCTCACCGGCGCGCTGGTGTGGTTCATCCCGCAGAGCTTCGGCGAGGTGCCGGACTGGACGGGGCCCGTCGCCGAGGTGGCGCTGCTGGTCGTCGCGGGCTGGAACGTCGCCGACCTCGGCTTCGGGACGACCGACGTGAAGGCCAGGAGGGTGCTGCCGTGACGGAGGCTCCCGCGGCCCTCGACGTGCTGCGCGCCCTCCTGCGCTGCCCCTCCGTCACGCCGGCCGAGGGCGGCGCGCTCGACGTGCTGGAGGGCCTGCTGGCGCCGGCCGGCTTCGGAATCGAGCGCGTGACCTTCTCGGAGCCCGGCACGCCCGACGTCGACAACCTCTACGCGCGCATCGGCACGGGGGCGCCGCACCTCGTCTTCGCGGGCCACACCGACGTCGTGCCGCCCGGCGACCCGGCCTCCTGGCGCTACCCGCCCTTCTCGGGCGAGGTGGCGGACGGCATGATCTGGGGCCGTGGGGCCTGCGACATGAAGGGCGGCGTCGCGGCCGCGGTCGCGGCCGTGCTGCACCACCTCGCGCGCCACGGCGCGCCCTCGGGCTCGATCTCCTTCCTGGTCACGGGCGACGAGGAGGGGCCGGCCGTCAACGGCACGGCCAAGCTGCTCGACTGGGCGCGGGAGCGCGGGATCCGCTTCGACCACTGCATCCTGGGCGAGCCCACCAACCCGGCGCGGATGGGCGAGATGATCAAGATCGGCCGGCGCGGCTCGCTCACCGGCGAGCTGGCGGTCGAGGGCCGCCAGGGCCACGTCGCCTACCCGCAGCTCGCCGACAACCCCATCCCGCGCCTGATGCGGGCGCTCGCGGCCCTGAAGGCCGAGCCGCTCGACGCCGGCACGGCGCATTTCGACCCCTCCAACCTCGAAGTCGTGGCGGTCGACACCGGCAACCCCTCGGCCAACGTCATCCCGGCCGAGTGCCGCGCCCGCTTCAACGTGCGTTTCAACGACACCTGGGATCCCGACACGCTGGCGGCCGAGATCCGGCGCCGGGTCGAGGGTGCCGGGGTCGGGGCCCACCGCCTCGCCTTCGCGCCCTGCAACGCCCTGGCCTTCGTGACCGAACCCGGACCCTTCACCCGCACGGTGGCGGAGGCCGTCGAGGCCGAGACGGGCCTCGTGCCGGTGCTGTCGACCACGGGGGGCACGTCGGACGCCCGCTTCATCGTGCGGGACTGCCCGGTGGTTGAGTTCGGCCTCGTCGGGGAGACCATGCACGCCGTCGACGAGCGCGTGAGCACGGCGGATCTCGCCGCGCTGCAGGCCGTCTACGGGCGCGTCGTCGCGGGCTACTTCGCCGCGGCACCGTCCGCCTGACGCACGGCCTCACACGGTTTCCGGATGATCGCCTCCCCTTCCCGCTCATCCCCGCGGCGGCGCATAGGCGCTCATTGAGGCGAGAAATACCCCACCCTCCTCATCCTGAGCAGGGCGCGGAGCGCCCGTGTCGAAGGACGCAGGCGTCCTCCGCGCGGGAGCGTCCCGCTGGTGCGTCCTTCGACGCGGGTCCTTCGGACCCTCGCTCAGGATGAGGAAGGGTGGGGGAAAACAAGGTTTTTGCTCCAATCTTAGCGCCTATGCGCGCAGGCGGGGACCCAGCGCGACATGTCCGGCCGAAGGCCGTCTTCCTCCTGCCACCGAGCGATGAACGGCACGCGTGAGAGCTCTGTCGGCCTTCGGCCGGCTTCTTGCGCTGGCTCCCCGCCTGCGCGGGGAGGAGCGGCGGAAAGGATCGATCATATAGAAGCCGTGTGACGCGGCCCCGCCGGCCGCCTCACGGGTCGAGGGCGCGCGAGGACGCGAGGCCGCCGTCCTGGTAGAGCAGCGGCGCGATGTCGTCGGACAGGTGCACGGACGTCACCTCGCCGATGAGGATGGAATGGGAGCCGTGCTGCACCGCCTGCCGCACGGCGCAGAACAGGCTCGCCTGCGCGTCGTCGAGGTAGGGCATGCCGTCGTCGTGGTGGCTCCAGGCGCCGTGGGCGAAGCGCGCCTCGCCGGCCGAGGCCCCGCCGAAGGGGCCGACGAGCCCGGCGTGGCTCGTCCCCAGGATGTTGACGCAATAGTGCCCCGACTCGACGATGATGTCGTGCACGCTGGCCGAGCGGTTGACGCAGATCAGCAGCGTCGGGGGCGAGGCCGTGACGGAGGTGACGGCGGTCGCGGCCATGCCGAAGCGCCGCCCTTCCCGCCCCGCCGTCACGATGGTCACGGTGGCGGCGAGCCGCCGCATGGCGAGCTTGAAGGCCGAGACGACGTCGAGGGGGGCGGGGTCCGCGGGCATGGTGGTCCGATCCGGCGCCGGCCCGGGGGCCCGCGCGTGCGGGGAAACTGCGCGACCCTTAGAGCACGTTCGCGGACCGGGGCGGAAGCCCCCGCACCGCCGCACGGTCGGGGCCCCCGCGGAAACCGGCGCCCATCGCCGGGGGACCCTCAGCCGCCGAACAGCCTGTCGAGCAGGCCGCGGTCGTCGCGCGAGGCGGCGCGGCCGCGGGGCGCCTCGTCCGGGATCACCGCGGGCGGCAGGGGGTCGTCGCTGTAGCGCGGGTCGTCGACGCCGGGCGACAGGTCGGCCGGGGGCGCCGGGGCGCGCAGCGCCTCGCGGCCGGCCGGAGCGGCCGCGATCGAGCCGGTGACGCTCGGCGAGGCGGGCGGGGGCGCGGCGCGTTCGGGAGCGTCGCCGCCGCCGAGCAGCGCCTGGGTGCGGCTCAGCAGCGAGGCCAGCGGGCTCGCGTCCTCCGGCGGGGATGGGGCCGGGGCGTGCCAGTTGCCCGGCAGCGGCGCCGGGGCCGCACCCTTCAGCGCCACCTTCATGAAGCGGCTCCAGGCCTCGACCGGCAGGTTGCCGCCCGAGGCCTTGCGGGTGGGCGTGCCGTCGTCGTTGCCGAACCAGACGCCCGTGACGAGGCGGCTCGTGTAGCCGACGAACCAGGCGTCGCGCCAGTCCTGGCTGGTGCCGGTCTTGCCGGCCGCCTGCCAGCCCGGCAGCTCGGCCTTGCGGGCCGTGCCGGTCAGCAGCGTCTCCTCCATCATGGCGTTCATCATGCCGACGTACACGGGGTCGACGGCGCGGCCCAGGCTGGCGTTGCGGCGCTGGTAGAGCAGCCGGCCGGCCGCCGTCCTGACGCGCGCGATGATGTGGGGCTGCACCGCGATGCCGCCGTTGGCGAAGGGCGCGTAGGCGGCCGTCAGTTCGAGGGGCGACACTTCCGACGTGCCGAGCGCGATCGAGGCGTTGGGCTGGAGGTCGGAGGCGATGCCGAGCCGGTGCGCGGTGTTGACCACGGTCCTGGCCCCGACCTCGACGCCGAGCCGCACCGCCACCGTGTTGAGCGACAGCGACAGGGCCCTGGTGAGCGACACGGGGCCGAAATATTGGCGCGAATAGTTCTCCGGGTGCCAGCCCTTGATGGTGATGGGGCCGTCCTCCCGCACCGTGTCGGGCGTGAGGCCGGCCTCCAGCGCCGACAGGTACACGAAGGGCTTGAAGGAGGAGCCCGGCTGCCGCTTGGCCGAGACGGCGCGGTCGAACTGGCTGTCGGCGTAGTCGCGCCCGCCGATCAGCGCCTTGATACCGCCGTCGGGGGCGAGCGACACCAGCGCGCCCTGGCTGACGCCGTATTTCGTCCCGCCCCTGTTCAGCGTGTCGACGAGCGCGCGCTCGGCCGCGCCCTCCAGCGGCGGGCTGATCGTCGTGGTGACGACGATGTCCTCCTCGACGGCGCCGATCGTGTCGTCGAGCATGTCCATGACGTAGTCGGCCGCGTAGTTCACGGCGCCGCCGCCGCGCTCCTTCACGGCATGGGCCGGGTGGGCGAGCGCGTCCCTGGCGACCCCGTCCGACACGTAGCCCTCGCCCGCCATGGCGGCCACCACCTGGGCGGCGCGCTCGACGGCGCCCTGGGGGTTGCGGTTGGGGGCGAGCTTGGTGGGGGCCTTCATCAGCCCCGCCAGCATGGCGGCCTCGGCCACCGACACCTTGGCGGCGCCGTGGCCGAAGTAGCGCTGCGCCGCGGCCTCGACGCCGTAGGAGCCCGAGCCGAAGTAGACGCGGTTAAGGTAGAGTTCGAGGATCTGGTCCTTGGTGTATCGGTGCTCGAGCCAGACCGCCAGGATGGCCTCCTGGACCTTGCGCGACAGCGTGCGCTCCTGGGTCAGGAACACGTTCTTGGCGAGCTGCTGGGTCAGCGTCGAGCCGCCCTGGAGGCCGGCGCCGCGGTGGATCACGTTCTGGATCAGGGCGCGGGCGATGCCCGCGGGGTCGATGCCGTGGTGGAGGTAGAAGCGCCGGTCCTCGATGGCCACGAAGGCTTTGGGCAGGTAGGGCGGCAGGTCGGCGAGCCGGATCGCGGCCCCGCCCGTGTCGCCCCGGTTGGCCAGCACCGTGCCGTCGTCGCCCTGGATGGCGATGTTGGGCGGGCGCTTCGGCACGGCGAGCTGGTCGATGGGCGGCAGCAGGCTCGCCTGATAGGCCACCACGCCGGCGCCGCCGAGGCCGGCCCAGATGCCGAGGATGAAGCACCAGTAGACGAGGCGGCCGAGGACTCCGCGGCGACGCCGCCCGCCGCGCGGCGGGCGCCGGCCCGATCCGCCGCCGCCCCGGCCCTCGCGGCTCACGTCGATCTCGCCGCGGCGCGGGCGCCGCTCGCCGTCGGCCGGCTCGAAGGTCGGCTCGCGGCGCTCGTCGCGCGCCGGCCGCGCCGGGGTCCGCCGCGCCGCGCGGGGGCCGCCGACGCGGTCTTCCGGGTCGGCGCGCAGCGCCCCGTCGCGGCTGTCGGTGAGACGCGGTTCGCGGCGCTGCCCTC
>CAXTBR010000005.1:86863-97355 GCA_964242785.1 uncultured Lichenihabitans sp.
GTCATCCCTGTCCCGACCCCTCGCCATCGCGCGCGCCTCGCGTCCCACCACGGTGCCCGGACGTCGTCGAGGTTAAGGGCGGCGAATTAAGGGCCGGTAAAATCGCGGGTTTCCCGGGGGAAGCCGCGCCCGGGGCCGCTTCAACGGCGCCCCGATCCGTGCCAGAAGCGCGGGCGCGCCTCCGTCAGGGAAACAGCATCGCCGTGGCCGACAGCATCGACGTCCTCATCCTCGGCGCGGGCGGCCGCGAGCACGCCCTGGCGGCCGCGGTCGCCCGCAGCCCGCGGCTGGGGCGGCTGCTGATCGCCCCCGGCAACCCCGGCACGGCGGCGCTGGGCACCGACGTCGCGCTCGATCCCCAGGATCCCGCGGCCGTGGTGGAGCTCGCGCGCCGCGAGGGCGTCGGCCTCGTCGTGGTGGGGCCGGAGGCGCCGCTGGTCGCGGGGGTCGCGGACGCGCTGGAGGCCGCCGGGGTCGCGGTCTTCGGGCCGTCGCGCGCCGCGGCGGCGCTCGAAGGCTCCAAGGGCTTCACCAAGGACCTCGCGCGCGACTTCGCCATCCCCACGGCCGCCTACGCGCGGTTCGACGACCGCGCGGCCGCGGAGGCGCACCTCGCCGCGATCCCCTATCCGGCCGTGATCAAGGCCGACGGGCTCGCGGCCGGCAAGGGCGTGGTGATCGCGGGCGACCGCGCCGAGGCGGAGCGCGCGGTCGCGTTCATGTTCGGCGGCGGCTTCGGGGCGGCCGGGGCGTCGGTGGTGATCGAGGAGTTCCTGGAGGGCGAGGAGCTGTCCTTCTTCGCGCTCTGCGACGGCACGCGCGCGCTCGCCTTCGCGTCGGCCCAGGACCACAAGCGCGTGGGCGAGGGCGACACCGGCCCCAACACGGGCGGCATGGGCGCGGTGTCGCCCGCCCCGGCGCTCGACGCGGCGCTCGAAGACCGCATCATGGCCGAGATCGTCGCGCCGACGCTGCGCGGCATGGCGGAGCGGGGGTCGCCCTTCAAGGGCGTGCTCTTCGCCGGGCTGATGCTGACCGCCGAGGGCCCGAAGCTGATCGAGTTCAACGTGCGCTTCGGCGATCCCGAGACCCAGGCGATCCTGCCCCGGCTCGACGGGGACCTCCTGGAGCTGCTCGACGCCGTGGCGCGGGGCCGCCTGCCCGCGGGGCCGGTGCGGTTCCGGGCGGAGGTCGGGGTCTCGGTGGTGATGGCGGCGCGGGGCTACCCCGACGCGCCCCTGAGGGGGACCGAGATCCGCGGGCTCGACGCCGCCGCGGCGCGGCCCGGCGTCACGCTGTTCCACGCCGGCACGCGGGCCGAGGGCGGCCGCGTGCTGGCGGACGGCGGCCGGGTGCTGACGCTGACGGGGCTCGGCGCCGACGCGGCCGAGGCCCGCGCCCGCGCCTATGCGGGAGTCGACGCGCTCGACTGGCCGGAGGGTTTCTGCCGGCGCGACATCGGCGTCGGCCGACACCCGAAGGCCGGCTCACGGTGAGGACGGAGGGGGGAGCGCCGTCGCCGCGATATGCGGCAGGATATCGCCCCGGACCCCGGCCAACCGGGCCAGCCCCTGGCCGATCTCCCCGGCGTTGAAGGCCGAGAAGCCGAGCAGCAACCCCTGCTGCGGCCGACGCGCGACGTAGTAGGGCGACAGCGGCCGGATCACGACGCCGCGCTCCGCCGCCGCCCGGACGAGGCGGTGGTCGTCCGCCTGCTCGGACAGGCGCAGCGTGACGTGGACGCCCGTGTCGGTGGCCGCGAAGGGCAGGTCCCGGCCGAACAGGGCGTTGAGCCCCTCGATCATCTGCGACTGGCGCGCCCGGTACAGGCCCCGCATGCGGCGGACGTGCGAGATGAACAGGCCCCGCAGCATGAACTCCGACAGCACCATCTGCTCGATCAGGGACGCATGCCTGTCCAGGATGGCCCGCGCCTTGGCGAAGGCGGCGGACAGGTCCGACGGCACCACGAGGTAGCCCAGCCTGAACGAGGGCAGCAGGATCTTCGAGAACGTGCCGATGTGGAACGTCCGGCTGTCCCCGTCGAGGCCGAAGACGGCCGGCAGCGAGGCGCCCGCGTAGCGGAACTCGTTGTCGTAGTCGTCCTCGACGATCCAGGAGCCGCCCTGGCGCGCGAACCCCACGAGGGCGTGCCGCCGGGCGAGCGAGAGCGCGGGTCCGAGGGGGTAGTGCCGCGAGGGGCTGGCCACGATCAGGCGGGGGACCGGATGGCGGGCGGCGGCCTCGGCGATGCACATCCCGTCGTCGTCCACCGGGACCGGGTCGATGGTGCCGCCGTTCGCGCGGACCACGGCCCGCGACCCGACGTAGCCGGGCTCCTCGAGCCAGACCGGGTCGCCCGGATCCAGCATCATGCGGCAGATCAGGTCGAGGCTCTGCTGGGAGCCGGTCGTGACGATGACCTGGGAGAAGTCGCAGCGCATGCCGCGCGAGGCGCTGAGGTGCTGGGCGATCGCGCGGCGCAGCGGCTCGTAGCCGGCGTTCGACGTGTCGGCGAGGATCTCGCCCGTCAGGCGCCCCGACGTCTCGTTCAGGAGCCGCAGCCACGTCTTGATGGGGAACTCCCGCAGGTCGGGGACGTCGGGCATGAAGGTGGTCGGCCGCTCGGCGAATTCGTCCCCGGCCGAGGACAGGATGCCGCTCCCGCGGCGCGACAGCGTGCGGAACGGGTAGCCCGTCCCCTCCCCGCGGTCCTCCGGCGCCCCCACCCCCGCCTCGGTCGAGGTGGCGGCCACGAAGGTGCCGGCCCCGACGCGGCCCGACAGGAAGCCCTCCTGGGTCAAGGTCTCGAAGACCTGGAGCACCGTGTTGCGCGACACGCCGAGCTCCTCGGCGAAGATCCGCGTCGAGGGCAGCTTGGCCCCGACCGGGATCCGGCCGTCCTGGATCGCCTCGCGCAGGCGATCGGCGACCTGTCGATGGATCGGCTCCCGTGCCGATCTGTCCAGTTCCAGTGCAATGATGGAACCGGTGACTGCTGTTTTGGGCATTCTGCCTATCTACTGACCAGAGGAGCCGTCCGACCATTACTTCGAATTCTGAATGGACCCTCAGTTTAACGGAAAATGGATCTGCCAGAAGATCGATCGGCGCTGTCAACTCCGATGGCGCCACTCGCGACGGGCCCTTCAGTGACGGGGCCCGCGAGGCAGGGATGCCCAGCCCGGACTGGACGGCGCCCTTCGCATGCACCGACGCCGAACGGCCCCTCCCGCAGGATCACCCCACGATGAGCACCGAGAAGCAAGCCATCCACGACATGCTCGTCCGCTACGACGCGGGACAGTTGAGCCGCCGGAGCGTGTTGAAGTCGCTCGGGATCCTGGGCGTGTCCTCCGCCGTCGCCACGGCCGTCCTCCAGTCGCCGCTCGGGGCCGCCGAGGCGATGGCCACGATCGCCGGGCCGGAGGAGCGGGCCTGGGCGCTCGCCAAGGAGGCGGCCGCCAAGGCCACGAAGAAGACCCTCACGGTGCTGATCCCCACGGGGTCGATCGGCAACATGAGGCCCTACGTGGACAAGTGGAAGAACGAGCTCGGCATCCAGCTCGAATTCATCGAGGAGCCGGACGAGGTCGTCCACACCAAGGGCATGCAGGAGGCGGTCGCCAAGACGGGCCGCTACGACGTCATGATGCCGACCGCGATGTCCTATCCCGACTGGATCGACTCCGGCGTGATCTTCGACCTCACGGACTGGACCGAGAAGTACCGCCCGGACCTGTTCAACAAGGAATGGGGCATCGTCTTCCCCACCAGCCACCACGCGCAGCTCTACAACGGCCGCGTCGCCGGCCTCGCCTGCGACGGCGACCAGATCACCCTCCTGTGCCGCGACGACCACCTCAAGAACGCCGACAAGACGAAGGCCTTCTCGGACAAGTTCGGCTACGCGCTCGCCGTGCCCAAGACCTGGAAGGAATATTTCAACCTCGCCCAGTTCATGCACGATCCGGCGAACAAGTTCTTCGGCAGCTTGGAGTACCGGTCGCGCTATTACGTGAAGTGGATGTTCATGCAGCGCCTCGCCTCCAAGGGGCGCCTGTGGTTCGACGGCGACATGAACCCGACCTTCAACTCCGACGAGGGCGTGGCGGCGCTGGAGGACATGCTGGCGCTCAACCCCTACCTCCACCCCGACGCCTTCAGCTTCACCTGGTCGTCGAACTACAACGCCTTCGGCCGCGGCGAGGGCTTCATGAACATCGTCTGGCCGTCGGGCTTCAAATACGCCAAGGCCCCCTCGACCGGCCCCGCCACCACCGGCAAGATCGCCGCCACCGTCATGCCGGCCGACACGCTGAAGGACGGCAGCCTGCTCTACGCCGGCATGTTCTGCTGGGGCTACGGCTACGCGGTCTCGAAATATTCGGCCAATCCCGAACTGGCCTACGCCTATTCGCAGTGGATGACCTCGCCGACCGTGTCGATGGACGCCATCCCCTACCTCGGCGGCTACGCCGATCCGATCCGCGTGAACCACATGCTGGCGCCGACCCAGCGCATGATCGACACCTACTCGCCCGAGTACCTGCAGACGCTCTACAAGAACATGGTCAACACCGTGCCGGACTTCTGCCTGCCGGGCGGCTTCGAGTATCAGGACGCGCTCGACAAGGAGGTCCATTCCTGCATGACGGGCGACAAGAAGCCCAAGCAGGCGCTGGACGACGCGGCCCGGGTGTTCGACCGCATCACGCGGCGGATGGGCAAGGACAAGGTCAAGAAATCCTGGCTGTCGCTCGCCACGAACCTCGCCGAGCCGATCAAAAGGGCCAGCGGCGCGGACAAGTGGGCTTGAGGTCGGCGCCCCTTCGACAGGCCGGCCCCGGCGCCCCGCGCGCCGGGACCGCCCGCCACCGCGTGATCCGACCGGAACCAGCATGACGATCATCACCGGCAGCGCCGCCGGCCGGACGGGGGCCGGGCCGGCCCCCGTCCCCGCGCGGCCCTCCGTCCCGGCGTCCCGGCCGCGGTCCTTCGGGCTCGGGCGCCTCATGACCCTGCCGGGCCAGGCGGTGTCGATCCTCGTCCTCGTCGTGCCGCTGCTCGTCGCCCTCTACATGAGCTTCACGGACTGGTCGCCGACCCGCGGATCGCTGTTCGCCGCGCAGTTCGTCGGCTTCGACAACTACGCCGACCTCCTGCTCTACGACACGCGCTTCATCGAGGCGGTGGTGCGCACGCTGCTCCTGTCGGTCATCTGCCTCAGCCTCGAATTCGCGCTGGGGCTCGGCCTGGCGATCCTGTTCCTGCGGGAGTTCCGGGGCAAGGCGGTCCTGTTCTCGGCCTTCCTCACCCCGATGATGATCCTGCCGGTCGTGGTGGGCTACACGTTCTGGATGCTGTTCCAGTCGAACGGGCCGGTGAACCAGATCATCGCGCTCCTGTTCGGCGCCGGGGCCGCGCCCGAGTGGTTCCGCAGCGCGCATCTGGCGACGGTGGCGGTGATCGTCACCGAGGTCTGGCACTGGACGCCGCTGTTCTTCCTCATCCTGCTGTCGGGCCTCAACGCGATCCCGGAAAACCCCGTCCGGGCGGCCGTGATCCTCGGCGCGAGCCCGCGCCAGATCTTCTGGCGCATCGTGCTGCCCCTGCTGAAGCCCGTCATCATCGTGGCCTTCGTGATCCGCGCCATGGAGATCGTGAAGCTCTTCGACGAGGTCTTCATGCTGACCCGCGGCGGGCCCGGCACCTCGACCGAGACCATCAGCCTCTACATCTACAAGCTCGCCTTCAACGACTTCCAGCTCGCCTACGGGGCCGCCGCGGCCTTCCTGGTGCTGGTCGGGACCCTGCTGCTCATCCACCTGCTGCTCACGCCCGTGCGCGACCAGCTCCTGGCCGCGCGAAGCTGATGCCGGCCCGCCGCCTCTCCTGGCCCCTCGCCTGCGTGCTCGCGGCGGCGCTCGCCGTGACGCTGTTCCCCGTGTTCTGGATCGTGATGACCTCGATCAAGCCGCCGACCGACTGGAACGCGGTGCCGGCGATCTGGATTCCGGACAGGCCGACGCCCCTCAACTACCGCACGCTCTTCGACCCCGACGCGCTGCGGGAATATGGCGTGGGCGGCGTCAGCCAGTCCGCCACCGGCGCGGTCTTCGGGTCGATCCTGGCCTCGGTGACCGCCACGGTCCTGTCGGTGGCGATCGGCCTCTTCGCCGCCATCGGCCTGTCGCGCTACGGCCGCGGCGGGCGGGCGACGCCGCTCGTCATCCTGTCGGGCCGCATGTTCCCGCCCGCCGCCATCGCGGTCCCGATCGTCATCATCTTCTCGAACGTGGGCCTGATCGACACCTACACCGGGCTGATCGCCATCTACGTGGCGGCCACGCTGCCCTTCTCGACCTGGATGCTGAAGAGCTTCGTCGACGACCTGCCGCGCGAGATCGAGGAGGCCGCGATGATCGACGGCCGGTCGCGCCTGGGCGCCCACCTCGCCGTCACCATCCCGCTGATCCGGGGCGGGCTCTTCGCGACCGTGATGTTCGTCTTCATCCTGAACTGGTCCGAGTTCATGTTCGCGCTGGTGCTCGCCTACACCAACGTGATCACGATCCCCGTGCAGCTCGCCAAATACGTCACGGCGACGGCCGGCACGCTCTACGGCGTGCAGGCCGCGCTGGCGGTGCTGGCCATGGTGCCGCTCGTGATCGGGGGCTTCATGATCCAGTCGCACCTGGCGCGCGGCATGACCTTCGGAGCCATCAAGCGATGACCGGCCGGCCCAAGCTCGAACTGGCGGGCCTCGGCAAGGCCTTCAACGACGGCTCCCTGCCGGCCGTCGACGGGATCGACCTCGCGGTCGAGGCCGGCGAGACCCTGGCGCTGCTGGGCTCGTCGGGCTGCGGCAAGTCCACCACGCTCAACATGATCGTGGGCCTCGAGACCCCGACGTCGGGCGACATCCGCATCGACGGCCGGTCGGTGCTGGGCGTGCCGCCGGGGCGGCGCGGCGTCGGGCTCGTGTTCCAGGACTACGCGGTCTTCACCCACATGACCGTGCGGCAGAACCTCGCCTTCGGCCTCGCGGTGCGCGGCACGCCCAAGGCCGAGACGGCGCGCGCGGTGGCGGAGGCCGCCGAGCTCCTCGGCATCCGCGACAGGCTCGACGTCAGGGCCACGGAGCTCGGCGGCTCCGAACTCCAGCGGGTCGCCATCGGGCGCACCCTGGTGACGCGGCCGTCGATCCTGCTCCTCGACGAGCCGCTGTCGAACCTCGAGGCGGCCGCGCGCCTCGCCATGCGCCGCGAGCTCCGCCGCCTGCAGAAGGAGGTCGGGCTGACGATCGTCTACGTCACGCACGACCAGATCGAGGCGCTGTCGCTCGCCGACCGGATCGCGGTGATGAGCCAGGGCAAGATCCAGCAGGTGCAGCGGACCTCCGTCATCTGCGAGTTCCCCGACACGGTCTTCGTGGCGGGCTTCCTGGGCTCCCCGCCCATGAACCTCCTGCGCGGCACCGTGCGGGGCGGCCCGGACGGGTCGGTCTTCGACCGGGACGGCTTCACGCTGCCGGTCGACCTGCCGTTGCCCGAGGGCGGCGCGGACGTCATCGTGACGCTCGGCATCCGCCCGCAGTCGCTGCGGATCACGGCGGCCGCGGCGGGCGGCGTCGCCGGGCGCGTCACCGCCGTGGAGCCGCGCGGGGCCGAGGCCGTGGTGACGGTCAGGAGCGGCCCCGTGCAGCTCAAGGTCGTCACGCCCTCGATCGGCCGCCCCGTCGAGGGCGCGGAGGTCGGCCTCGTGGCGGACCCTTCGAGCTTCGTCCTGTTCAGCGGCGAGACCGGCCGCCGGATCGCGGCCTGAGGATGGGGAGCGGCGTGGCGACCCTCGCGGCCGAAGCCCCCGCGGCCGGCCCGCCGGCCCTCCAGGTCGAGGGGCTGAGCAAGCGCTTCGGCCGGACCCAGGCGCTCTCCGACCTGGGGCTGACGGTGCCGGAGGGCTGCCTGACGGTGCTGCTCGGCCCGGCGGGCGCCGGCAAGACCACGGCCCTGCGCGTCATCGCGGGGCTCGACCGGCCGGATTCGGGCCGCGTCCTCATGCGGGGCCAGGACGTGGGGGCGCTGCAGCCCAAGGACCGCGACGTCGCCATGATCTTCGACAACCTGGCGCTCTACCCCGACCGCACCGGCTTCGACAACATCGCCAGCCCCCTCGCGGTCCGCGGCGTGGCCCGCGCCGCGATCGTCGAGCGGGTGAACGCGATGGCCGCCACGCTGCGGATCCCGCACGTCCTCCATCGCCTGCCCCGGACCATGAGCGGCGGCGAGCGGCAGCGGGTGGCGCTCGGGCGGGCGCTCGTCCGCGAGCCCGGCGTGTTCCTGCTCGACGAGCCGCTGTCCAGCCTGGACGCGATGCTCAGGATCGAGCTGCGCGCCGAGCTGAAGCGGGTCCAGCGCGAGTCGGGCCGCACCTTCCTCCTGGCGACGCCGGATTTCGCCGAGGCCATGGCGGTGGCCGACGTGGTGGTGATGCTGCGGGCCGGGCGCGTGGTGCAGGTGTCGGACGCCCAGTCGCTCTACGACGCCCCGGCGGACCGCGAGGTCGCGCGCTTCGTGGGGGCGCCGGAGATCAACCTCCTGCGCGCCACCCTGCGGGACGCGCCGGCCGGGATGGCCCGGCTCGCGGGCGGCGCGGTGCGGTTGCCGCAGCGCCTCGCCGCCGCGCTGTCGGCCTCCGGCCCCGACTTCGAGGCGGGCCTGCGCCCGGAGCACGTCACCCTCGCCGACCCCGCCGCGGCGAGCTTGCGAGGAACGCTCGTCGACATCGAACCGCTGGGGCTGAAGTCGGCCTTGACGGTGCGCAACGACGCCGAGGAGATCCGCACCGTGGTGGACCTGCCCGCCGTCCGCACCCTGCGGGTCGGCGACACGCTGGGCCTGGACGTCGCGGCCGACCACATGGTGGGGTTCGACGCCGCGAGCGGGGCACGCCTGTGAGGGACCCCGTCCAAATGACAGCTTTCAGGCCCGACAACAGGGACAACGATGCGCATCCTGGTCTTCCAACACGTCGACGTCGAGCATCCGGGGGTGTTCCGGGAGTTCTGGGCGGAGGGCGGGCACGAGTGGGTGGCGGTCGAGCTCGATGCCGGCGAGCCCATCCCGGCGGCCGACGGCTTCGACCTGCTGGTGGTGATGGGCGGACCGATGGACGTGTGGCAGGAGGACCTCCATCCCTGGCTCCGCGCCGAGAAGGCGGCCATCCGGCACTGGGTGGCAGAGCTCGGCCGGCCCTTCCTCGGCGTGTGCCTCGGCCACCAGTTGCTGGCCGAGGCGCTCGGGGGCGCCGTGACCCCCATGGCGCGGCCGGAGGTCGGGTTGGCCGAGGTGGAGCTGAGCCCCGCGGGGCGGGCCGACCCGCTCCTCGGGGGCTTCGCGCCGCGGGTCGAGACCTTCCAGTGGCACGGGGCCGAGGTGTCGCGGCTGCCGGAGGGCGCCGAGGTCCTGGCCTCCAACGCGGCCTGCCCCGTCCAGGCGTTCCGCTGCGGGCGCCACGCCTACGGGTTCCAGTACCATTGCGAGATCACGGCCTCGACCGTGGGCGACTGGGAGGCCATCCCGGCCTATCGCGCGAGCCTGGAGCAGGCGCTGGGGCGGGACGAGGCCGCCCGCTTGGCCTCGGCCGTGGAGCCCCGGCTCCCGGAGTTCCGCCGCGCCGCGCGGCGGCTGAACGACAATCTCATGGCCATCCTGGCGTAGCGCCGCGGCGCGCGTCGGCGATCCGACATCCAGAGCCCGGAGCCCAGCAGATGAAGGCCCTCGACGAACCCTCCTACGCCAAGCACGCCCCCCCGGTCGCCCTCGCGAGCCGCGAGGAGGCGGACGCCTTCGTCGAGCGGATGAAGGCGGCGGGCTACGACTACCTGCGCTTCGAGCTGCCCGACATGGCCGGGCTCAGCCGGGGCAAGACGGTCCCGATCGCTCACGTCGCCGGCTACCTGCGCAAAGGGCTCAACCTCTACGGCGGCACGGTCGCGCTCGACACCTTTTCGATCCCCGTGCGCAACTCGGGCTACAACGAGGAGATGAACTACCAGGATTGCGTCCTGGTGGCGGATCCCGAGACCCTCTCGCCCGTGCCCTGGATCCCCCGGACGGGCCGGGTGGTCTGCGACACGATGTGGTACGACGGGCGCCCGCAGATGGCCTCGCCCCGCCTGCTGCTGAAGGCGATGCTGTCGATCGCCGAGTCGCTCGGCTACGTGGCCCGGATGGGCCACGAATACGAGTTCTACGTGGTGGACGCCGCCACGCGGCAGCCGATCTTCGGCGGGCAACCGATCTTCGCCACCGCCCGCACCCATCAGGTCCCGGCCATCGACGAGCTGATCAAGGTGCTCCAGGCCCAGGGCATCGACATCATCACCTACAACGTCGAGCACGGCCCCGGTCAGGTGGAGATCAACTACGAGGCGCTCGACGGCATCGCGGCCGCGGACTGCGCCTTCGTGTTCAAGGGCACGGTCAAG